>JANQNP010000066.1 GCA_028279505.1 Dehalococcoidia bacterium | reverse complement strand
CCGCCGCCTTCACCGCCGAGATCGTCCCCGCCGACTGGGCCGCGATCCGCCTCGTCGAGGACCTCGACACCACCGCCGGCTTCGCCAGCCTCGGCTACCTCGCGTTCACCCTCGGCATGACCGCCGGGCGGATGGCTGGCGACTGGATCGAGGCACGCCTCGGCCGCACCCGGCTCGTCCGGTCCGCCGTCCTCCTCGCTGTAACGGCCATCCTCATCGCCGGCCTCAGCCCCAGCGAGCACGTCGTCCTCGCCGCCTACCTCGTCTCTGGGCTCGGCACCGGCCCGCTCTTCCCCGCGCTATACGACCTCGCCGCCCGCCGCCGCGGCCGCCCCGGTGCCGGCCTCGGCGCCCTGACCGCGGGCACCCGGACCGCCAGCCTCCTCGCCCCGGCCACCATCGGCGCCCTCACCGCCACCGACCTCCCCATCGGAGCCACCACCGCGCTCATCACGGTCGCCGCCCTCCTTGCCGTCGCCACCCTCACCCGCCAGCTCACGCCAGCCCCAACGACCAGCAGACCCGGCGCCACGCCCCGCCCCTGACGCCGTTGCCCCGGCACCCCCAGACACCCGGTCGCCGAGTCGCGCTCGCGGCTGATGATCGCGACGAGGCCGAGCTGACCTCCTCGATCCGCCAGGCGAGTACGCTGCCGGCGAACGGACGTGACACTCACTCGGGCGTCGGCTCATCACGTCGCCGACAGCTCGCCTGAACGGCTCGCGCGAAAGCGGAAGGTCCTCGCGGTGGCAGAGAATCGGCGGAGCCCGTCGGACAGCGACCAATCGCTGATCGATTGGCTGCTCGACTCAGACCCGGCACTCCGCTGGCAGGTCGAGCGCGATCTGCTCGACGCTCCCGAGAAGATCTGGCGCGCAACCCGGGCACGCGTCGCAACCGAGGGCTTTGGCGCCCGCCTACTCGCCCTCCAGGAAGACGACGGCCAGTGGGCCGGAGGCGCCTTCTTCCCCGCCGGATTCGACTTCGAGGGTCCGGAGGCACAGGACGGCGCCGGCCAGCCGTGGACCACCACCACCTGGTCGCTCAACGCGCTGCGCGAGTGGGGCCTCGACGCATCCCGGCTCGCCGGCACGGCCGAGAAGCTCGCCGCGAACAGCCGCTGGGAGTACGAGAACCGCCCCTACTGGAGCGGCGAGGTCGACTGCTGCATCAACGCCTGGACGCTCGCCAACGGCCTCTGGCTCGGCGCCGACGTCGACGCACTCGCCACCTGGTTCGTCGAACACCAGATGTCCGAGGGCGGTTGGAACTGCGAGTGGGTCAACGGCTCGACCCGCGCTTCGTTCCACTCCACGCTGAACTCGCTGAAGGGACTGCTCGCCCACGAGGCCGCAACCGGCGGCATGCAAGCCACCCGCGAGGCACGACGCGCCGGCGAAGAATACCTCCTCCAACGCGGACTCTTCCGCCGCCTCAGCACGGGCGACCCCGTCGCGCCGTGGGCAACCCACTTCGCCTACCCGTTCCGCTGGCGCTACAGCGTCCTCAACGCGGCGGACTACTTCCGCTCCGCCTCCCTCGTCGATACCACCCCGCCCGACCCGCGCATGACCGACGCCATCGAGCAGATCCGCTCCGCCCGCCAGCCCGACGGCACCTGGCTCCAAGAGACCCGCCACCCCGGCCGCGTCTGGTTCGAAGTCGACGTCGCCCCCGGCCACCCCTCGAAGTGGCTGACCTTCTTCGCAACCCGAGTCCTCGCGTGGTGGGACGCCGCCCAGGCACCCTAGACACCCGCGAACGACCACGCCCGCGCCCGGCGCCGTGGCCCGATCGTGACAGCGTCAGCTCACTCAACTGAAGACAGGCGACTCAACCGATACAGATGTCCCGGCGTTCGACCGAGTCGTCAGTACTAGGCGATCGACCCCGTGGCACGTAGGTTCGAGGTGGGGACCGGTTAGCAGTACCGAGTCTGATTCATGTCAGAGTCGTCGGGCATCCAATGCACCCACTCGATGGCGCGTTCGAACGTATGGACCGGGCACTGGAATGCCTGACGGAGCTCGAAGCCATCCAGAAGTCCCACGAAATGGATCAGGTGCCCATCGTCACGATCCACGAAGCACCGGAGATCCTGAAAGCTGCTGACCCCGAGCGACTCTTCATCGCCGAGATCGAGTTCGCCGGTCTCGACGTCCCTGCGACCTTCCGCTCGATCCTGCTTGATGCCTTCGGCCACCTTCGGGCGGCGTTGGACGAGCTGGTTGCGGTCCTTGCGCGGCAGGAGTCCGGGGAGGTTCAGGACCTCGCTCAGTCTCCGCTTGAGCGCAGCGCGGATCTCTTCGCGCGTCGGCGCGACACCTCGCTCAAAGGCGTCAGCGATGTACACATCGCAGCGATCGAGGCGCTGCAGCCGTACCTTGGAGGGCGCTGGGCGGAGTTTCTCGCCGAGGCCAACGAAGATGATGGGAGCCTGCCCGATATCGTCACTTCGCCGAGTGCGAACTACCGACTCTTCACCGGCCGCAGCGGTTCGTTCGCCGGACTCCCCCACGTATACGAGGCACCAGGAAGTCCGTCCTTGGAGGTGCACGTGGAATTCAGTCTCGAGTCGAAGATATCGTTCCCAGGCGGGCGCCCGCTCGTATACAGCCTCGATGAGGCCGAAAGCGACATTCGAGCGGTGCTTGAGGGCTTCAGGCGATGCCTCAGCGGGGCGTGTTTCCACGTCTAGCGGATCCGCTGCATCGACCTTCGGATGGTCGTTCACGTCGCCCACAGCAACTAGGCTGAGCAGCCTGCGATCGCTAATCAAGGCCGTGCGTCTACTGGCCAACGCTCTGGAGCCCTAGGTCGTCGCCACCCGCAGCGTTGCTGAAGGGCGTTGGCAGATCGACTCCCCGGTGCAACTCGTGGCTGCAGATGTGGCACCAGGATGACCGGCACTCGCCCGAACGCATCCGCCCTGCGCCAACCCGACCGAGGTCCCCGGCGTCCAAGAACGACGGCAGGCATGATGTCGCGAGCGACAGACCAGAGCGAGGCCCGTGAGCACCGAACCCATCGTCGAACCGGAATCCCGGCCCCTGCGCCGCGGCCGCACGCGTTGGTTGATCGTCGCGATCGCACTCGTGGCAGCCGCAGCCGCCTCCCAGCTCGCACCAACTACCTGGCCCGCTGAACCCGCCCGACTCGAGATCGACTACCTCGACACCACCGTCATTGCCGAGCCTGTCGCCTTCGAGGATGGCCCGCTCACCCTCACCAGCCCCGCCGGCGACGCCACCGTCGAGCTCTCGCTCCCCGACGGCCTGACAGTCAACCAGCGCATCGAGGGTGATCTCCAGATCGAGGTCGACGGCAATCCAATCCGCCCGGAGCTGGCCGACGTCGCCGTACGCCTCTATCTCGCGGACGGCCGCGAGGAGGCGATCCCCCCGGTCCGCTGGGACGAGGAGACGGACTCCCTCGTCGTCGCCCGACGCCCACCCGTCGAGGCGGCCGTCATCCTCGCCCTGCTCGCCTTCGTCGTCGTGCTCTGGGTCTCCGAGGCCCTGCCACTCTTCGTCACCGCGCTCGCCGTCCCCGTCGTCCTCTCCGTCGCAGGAACCCAGACCGCCACGGAGTCGCTCGCCCCCTTCTTCCACCCGATCATCGCGCTCTTCTTCGGCGGCTTCCTCATGGCCGAGGCCATGCGCCGCGTCGACCTCGATCACCTCGCCGCCATCAACCTCGTCGCCCGCTTCGGGCGCAGCCCGGTCACCCTCTTCGCCGCGATGATCGCCGTCTCCGCGTTCCTCTCCATGTGGATGTCCAACACCGCCGCGGCCGCCGTCCTCGTCCCGATCGCCATCGCCGTCACCGCACCGTTCGATGACGACGCCGGCCGCCACTACCAGCGCGCGCTCGTCCTCGGCATCGCCTACGCCGCCACGATCGGCGGCGTCGGCAGCGCCATCGGCACCCCCGCCAACCCCCTCGCCATCGAATTCCTCGAGGAATTCGCCGGCCGCAACATCAGCTTCGTCGAGTGGTTCACCTTCGGCCTTCCCATGGTCGTCCTCTTCCTCCCCGTCATGGCCGCGTATCTCTGGTGGCGCTTCGGCGTCCACCTCGACGCCGCCCGCTTCGCCGCCGCACGCGCCGTTGCCGCACACCAGCTCGAGGAGGCCGGATCCCCCACCCGCGATCAACTCGCGGTCCTCGCCGTCTTCGTCGGGGTGATCATGTTGTGGCTCATGCAGACCCAGCATGATCTCAACACCGGAGTCATCGCCCTCCTCGGAGCAATCACCCTCGCCGTGCTGGGTTACGTGAGGCAGGAAGACCTCGGCCGCATCTCCTGGGCCTCGCTGCTCACCTTCGGGGGCGGGCTCGCCCTCGGCGTCGCGCTCGTCGACTCCGGGACGGCGGACTGGATCGCCTCGAACCTCGACATCCTCGAGGGCATCCCGCCGCTCGCCGCCCTCGGCGCGGTCGCACTTCTCGCGCTCGTACTCACCACCGTCGCCTCGAACACCGCTAGCGCCGCGATGATGATTCCGATCGCAATCCCCCTCGCCGGCGTCCTCGATCTCGAACCGGCGCTACTCGTCGCGACCGTCGCCATCGCCTCCTCGATCGACTTCGCGCTCGTGATCGGCACCCCACCGACGATGATTGCCTACTCCACCAACCTCTTCACCGCCCCGCAGATCTTCCGCGTGGGCATCGCACTCGACCTGCTCGGGGTGCTGCTCCTGGTCGTCGCGGTCGCGAGCCTCTGGCAGCTCGCCGGCCTCGTGTAGACGCGGCGATCCGCGGCCCCGCACCATTCGAGGCCCAACCCCCATCGAGGCGCCCTACCGCCACCCGGCGAGCGCACGACACGAAACAGGCCCGGTCGGTTGACCGGGCCTGTCTGAGTTCGAACCAGTGCCGCTCCGGCCTAAGTCCCTCGCAGCCGCGGGTCGAGAACGTCGCGGACGGCGTCCCCGAGGAAGTTGAACGCGATCACCACCAGCGCGATCGCGCTGCCGGCGAACACCGTCAACCACGGGTGCAGCTCGAGGTTCGCGCGACCCTCGTTCACCATCTTGCCCCACGACACCACGCCCCGCGGCCCAACGCCGAGGAACGAGATCGTCGCTTCGAAAATGATGTAGGCGCCGATGCCGATCGAGAACGCGATCAGCACCACCGACACGATGTTCGGGAGGATATGCCGGAACAAGATCCGGAAGTTCGTCGCCCCGATCGCGCGTGCCGCCTCGATGTAGTCGGTGCTCTGCACCACCAGCGTCGAGGAGCGAATGATCCGTGTCGTCGTCGGTACGCCGATCACGCCCATCGCAAACACGGTATTCCGCACTGAGGGTTCGGATACCTGCACGAGCAACAGGAGTAGGACCAGGCCCGGGAACGCCTGCAACGCATCAACGAGGCGCTGAGACACGATGTCGAACGCGCCCCGGTAGAACCCGGACGCCACGCCAACCACGAGGCCGAGCGACACCGCAATCGCGGAGGCGCCCAGACCAACGATCAACGACAGACGCGACCCGTGGATCACGCGCGCGTAGATGTCGTGCCCGGAACGGGTGGTCCCGAACCAGTGCTCCCAGCTCGGCCCTTCGAGGCCGTTGACCACCAACCGCGACCCGATGTCCGGATTCGCCGCTAGTTCGGCGAGCGTCGGGCTGGTCTTGTAGTCGGGGTTGACCTCCTCGAACACGAAGTTCGGGTCGTAGCGAGCGATGAACGGTGCGAAGACTGCGATCAGCACCAGCAGCACGACCACCACGAGGGCGACCGCACCGATCGGCTTCTTGCGCGCGAACCCGGTGAACCAGGAAACGCCCGGAACCGACAGCCTGCGCGACTCAGGAACTGTGAGGACTGGAGAAGCAGTGTCTTGCATCAGGAGAGCCTCACCCGCGGGTCCATGAATCCGTAGAGCAGGTCAACCGCCAGGTTCGTGAACACGATGACGAACGTGGTGATGATCACGAGGCCCTGGAACAGCGGGTAGTCACGGATGAAGATCGACTGGAACAGCATCCGGCCGACGCCCGGGATGTTGAACATCGACTCGAGCACGATCTGCGAGCTGATCAACGTCGCGAACGTCAATCCCATCACCGTGAGCACCGGTAGGAACGCGTTGCGCATCGCGTGCCGGATGATCACCGTGCGCTCGGCCAACCCCTTGGCCCGCGCGGTCCGGACGTAGTCCTGGCGCAACACCTCGAGGAGCTCGGAACGCAGCAGCCGCATCGTGCTCGCCGTCGAGGCGAATCCGCCCGCGAACATCGGGATCAGGTACCACTGGATCGCGCCCTTGGGGTCCTCCCAGAGGTGGGGCTGATTCGCGACGTCGATCTTGAAGAGGTCCCACTTCAGCACGAAGATGACCGCGATCGACGCGGTCCAGAAGACCGGCGCCGCGAGCGCGGTGATCGCCAGACCTCGAAGCGCGTAATCGGGTAATCGGTCCTGCTTCACGGCGCTGATCACACCAACCGGAATCGCGACCGAGAAGCCAACGAGCACGACGAGCATGCCGAGCTCGAGGCTGTACGGCAGGGCATCGCCCAACTCGGACCAGACCGACTGCTTCGTGCGGAACGACTCGCCGAGGTCGAGTGTGATTGTGTCCGTCATGAACTCGACGTACTGCTCGGGGATCGACTTATCGAGCCCCAGCGTGCGTTCGGCCTGGGCGATCGCCTCCGGGGTGACACCACCGAGGTTCAGACCGGCAAACTGCTGCGTTGCGTAGTTTCCGGGCAACACCCGGATCGCGAGAAATACGAGTGTCGCCACGAGCCACAACACGAAGAAGTTGAGGACGACGCGGCGAATGGCGTATTGCGCCATCGATGCCCCCCAGCCACCAGTCGCCGGCGACGCCGAACGACGGAAACAACAGGGCGGCCGCGCTGATTGCGCGGCCGCCCTGTGTCGATTCCGAACCTAGACGGGTGTGGGAGTCGGTGACTCTCGACCGTCGAACGACGGGTCGTTCGGGTCGATCCACTCGTCCAGTGCTCCGAGGCTGCCGGAGAGGAAGTTCCAGCCCTCGCCGGGCGCGGGGCCCGTGAGGTGCAGGTAGTTCCACGCCAGCGTCGGGGCGATGTAGTTGTAGGCGATATGTCGCCCGAACTGACCGTTCTCCAGGATGAACTCCTGGACGCCAGCCACCAACTCGAACGCCGCCTCGTCGTCCAGCTCGGCCAGCGCGGCCGTGAGCGGGGCGTCGATCCGGTCGGGCTCGTTGATGCCCCAGATGTTGGAGGGCGAGTCCGACTTGTAGTAGGTAATCATGTCCGCGCGAGCGTCCGGGATCTCGATGTTCGGGATCCAGGCGAAGAACGGCTCGAAGTTACCTGCCGACCAGCTGGGGATGATCTCCCCGTACGGGCCGGTCTTGCCACGGAACTGGTCGGTCTGGAAGGCGTCGTTGAAGCCACCAGCGATCAGCTCAGGCGTGATCGTCCAGGACGACCGCGATGCCCACGTCTCGGCCACGACCCAGTCGATCGTGCCGAGGTCCGGGCCACCAGCGGCCTGCCACAGCTTGTTGGCCTCGGCGATGTCGTCCTCACGGCCGGCACCGTCGGTGCGGTAGCCGGGCCGGTTCTCGAACGACTCCTCTGGGAGCGCCCAGGCTTCCTGCAGCCAGGTCACCGGGCCACTGACCTTGCCGAGCCCGTTGTGGAGCTGCTGGATCAGCTGGCGCCGGTTGATGCTCAGGTCGATCGCCTTGACGAGGCGCGGGTCGTTCCACGGCTCGACGTTCGGGTTCGTGTAGGCGGCGACAGTGTTCGCCACACCCGAGAAGCTCAGGTACGACTCGTCCGCGTTCGCGGCCTGGATCGACTGCGTCGTCGTCGGGTCCGGGTCGGTGAACGTGTCGACCTGCTTCTGTTCCCAACCGATGCGGTAGGCCGTCGGGTCCTCGAACGCCTGGCCCCAGACGAAGGCGTCCAGGTACGGCCGCGCGCTGTCGTAGTAGGCCGGGTTGCGAACACCGGAGATGCGCTCGCCGGGGATCCACTCCGTGATGATGTACGGGCCGGTGCCCAGCACCTTGTCAGCCGAGATCTCCGAGAACGTCGACTCAACGGCCTCGAGCAGCTCGGGCTGCGCGATCTGGTTGAACTCGTTCGCGAGACCCTGGACGAACGTCACGTCTGGAGCCGTCAGCTCCATCCGGATCGCGTTGTCCGAGACCTCCATGTTGGCGATCTTCTGCCAGTACGAGCTGCGACCGAAGGACGTCTCGGTCCCGTCGGCGTACGTCCCGCTCTGCTGGCGCTCGATGTTGTAGACGATGTCTTCGACGGTGAGGTCGCGACCCGGCGACGCGGCCGGGTTCTCGGCGCCGGGACCAACGTCGTGCCACTTGACGCCCGGGCGCAGGTTCAGCACCACCTCGCTGGCGCTCGGGACCTCCCAGGTCTCGGCCAGATCACCGACCAGCTCGCCGGTGTTCGGGTTCGCGAAGCGCAGGATCTTGGACTGCGCGCGTGAGAGGACACCCACTGACGGGCTTGCCACTGACTGGTGAGCGTCGACGGAGTCGTACACGTTCGCGGAGATCGCGCTGCGCACGCCACCGGCGACCGCCATCATGTCACCGCCGCCGCCATCGGGCGTCGCGGTCGGGTCGGTACCACCGTTGCCGGCCGTCGCGGTCGCGGTCGGGTCGTCCCCGCCGTTCCCGTTGGTCGGCGTTGCGGTCGGATCGTCATCATCGCCACAGCCGATCAACACGGCGCCTGCGACGCCTGCTGAACCAACCGCGGCTCCACGCAGCATGCTGCGTCGAGAGAGTCGACGACGCTGCCAATAGTTGCGTCCGTCAGCCATTCATGCCTCCAGCCCCTCTGGGTTTCTGAACAGATCCCGCTCAGACGTAACGGCTGTATATCACAGCCGTTCACGCCTCGGATACCCAACCTTACGAACGAGAGCTGAAGACGGATCGCGTCAGCGGCGCGCTTCGCCGCTCCCGTCGGAGACGATCAGCGAGCTGACATCGATTGCTTCGAAGTCGCTGCCCTGCAGATCCTTGAGCTGTCGCAGGACGTCATTGTCCCAGCGTTCATCGGGCGCACCGGACAAGAACCACGACGATCCGTTGTCCGCGAGGATCAACCCGTACCGCTGCATCGCGAGCAGGATCACCTGCACGTCGGGGTGGTACCCGCTGATGTCGAAGTCCGCCCGCAGCCGGAACCGCGCGCCCATCGGCGGGTACTCCGCGCTCGTCAGGCTCGAGGCAAAGTGAGTCGCCGGCCAGACAAAGGCCTTCTGCGTCTGCGGCGCCGTGAAGCGAATCGCGTGTGTGATCTCGCCGGCGGCCACCTCGTCGTAGCGGACCAGCCCCGGGAGGATCGGCAACCCCGCCGCGTCCGCCGACGTCCATCCCGAGGGCCGCAGATCATTCGAGGTGAGATCGAAGATCGCGCCCGAGCCCGCTGTCCACGACCCGCCCCCTTGCGGATGGGCATCGAACAGCTCGTAGAGCGTGCAATCGGAGCGATCGACCACCAGCACGTGGCGATCGCCGCCGCTGTTCGGCCCGCCCTCGATCGGCGCGTTGGCCGGGATCGGGTAGGGGCCGGGATCGCTCTCAGAGGCGTAGCCGAATGACACCGCCACCTTCGGCGCACCGTTGACCTCGATGTACGGAATGCCGATCGGCGACCCGCTCCCCGGCGGCCACTCGCCCGAGCCGAAGTCGGGGTGGAAGGACTTGCTCGCGCCGATCGTGGACACCCAGCTCGAGGACTGCGGGTGGACCGGGAGGTCGTCGACGCGCGTGTTCCAGATGTTGTTCGCGGGCAGCAGCGGGCACGACAACCCGGGCGCGTTCACCGTCGGCGGCGCCACGGGCGCCGGACCCTCGCAGAGCAACAGCAGCGCGCCGGCCGGCACCAGCGAGGAGAAGCCACCGTTCACAAACCCCGGCGCGCCCACGACGTACCCGACGAGCTCCCCGTCCCGCGCCATCCAGACCGACCGCGCCGTGCACCCCGCGTCTTCCGAGGCGGCGACCACCTGCTGCGGCGTCGCGTCGGCACTCGAACTGACGAGGGCGACGCCACCCTGAGGCGGGATCGGGCCGCTGATCTGCGGCGTCGTCTGCGCCGCCGCGGGTGACGCCCACAGCGCCGCTGTCGCGATCGCAGCAAGCAGCGCCAGGAGTCGAGCGTCGCGTGTCGAGGTCACCCGGCGATTATCGGCTGGCCAAGGGGTGCGACTGTACCCCCCATCCGGTCGACGCCTCGTCGTCCGATCGGTTCGACCGGTGCGCCGCGTCACGCGCCCCTATGTGCGAAGAGCCGATACTCGGTCGATGAACGCGCGGGTATTGGTGATGCTGCTCGCGACCGTCGCCGTGATCGCCTGCGGCGACGAGGCCCCGTCTGACGCGTCGCCCACCTCGACAGCCGCGCCGACACCTCGGGCTGACGGGCTCACCGGAGCGCCGCTGCCCGCGACCACGGTCGGGTCGCGGGCATTCGACGAAGAGCATTTCGACCGCGACCTCGAGCCGTTCCCGGCGCTGAACGAGGTCGTCCCCGTCGCCGCAGCCGACGCAGCCTGGATGCAACCGGACGACCTCGTACTCGGCGCGGTCCACAACAACGAGGCGCGCGCCTACCCGCTGTTCATGATGACACTGCACCACGTCGCCAACGACACGCTCGGTGGAGAGCCATACCTCGTCACCTTCTGAGTGATCTGCTCCTCCGGGATCGGATTCGATCCCGTGGTCCAGGGCGACGCTCTCCGGTTCCGCGTCGCCGGCATCTACAACGGCGTCTTCACGATGTGGGACGAGTCGACCGGCACTGCCTGGTCCCACCTCGACGGTCGTGCGATCGCCGGGCCGCTGGCTGGATCACAGCTCACCGTGCGCCCGCTCCAGACCACCACGTGGTCAGCGTGGGTCGAGGCGCACCCCGCGACCACCGTCCCCTCGACGGAGACCGGTGCCAGCTACGTCCGCAACAACACGCTCGGCGACGAGTTCCTCAGCGAGCCGTTCCTCGCCTCGCTCGTCGACATCCCCGACGGCCGCCTGAGCGCGAGCGCCCTCGTCATCGGCGTCCGCGCCGGCGACGAGGCGCGCGCGTTCCCGCTCGAGGCGCGGCCAGACGACGCGCCGATGCAGGACACCGTCGGAGGACTCCCGGTCGTGATCCTCGAGGATGGCAACGGCCAGCCCGTGCTCGCCTACCACCGAGCGCTCACCGACGGCCGCGTCCTGACCTTCGCGCGAGACGCCGAGGGCGTCATCACTGACGAGGAGACCGGCTCGCGCTGGTCCGCGACCGGACTCGCCGTCGCCGGCGAGCTCGCCGGCGTCCAGCTCACCTTCGTGACCTCATTCCTCACCGAGTACTACGGCTGGCTCGCCTTCAACCCGGAGACCTCGATCCACGAATCGCCCGACACTCCTCGATGAGCCGGAGACGCCGTTCGAGGTAGCTCGCGACGTGCAGCGGGGGCGCTAGTGGCGCCCCCGCTCGGTCCGTCCGCTGCCGATCCGATCGACTAAGCGTCCACCCAGTAGGTCCGCGTCAGCGCGTTCTCCATCACGCCTGGTCCGGGGCTCAGGTTCCGAATGTCGTTGTAGTACAGCGTGTTCTCCAGCTGACCGTAGAAGTGGAAGATCGCCGGGTCGGTCGCGATGATGTCGCGCTGCGCCTGCCGGTACTTCTCGATCCGCGCCGGCTCGTCCAGCTCGCCCGCGGCATCGTCCACCGCCGCGTCGGTCGCGTCGCTGTAGTACTTCGTGTCGTAGTTGTTGTTCCCCGTGATCCCGCCGCTTCGATAGAACTGCAGCATGAAGTCCGGGGTCTTGTACGACTGGTTCAGCGACAGGCTCGCCTCCAGCGCGCTCGTGAAGTAACCGGCCACCCAGGTCCCCGCGTCCTGCGGATCTGGACTGACCGTGATGTCGATCTGCTCCATCTGCTGCACCAGGATGTTCACGAAGTCGCTGGTGTTGCTGCTCGTCGGGTAGGTGAACGAGATCTCACTCACCCCGGCCGCGTCGAACAGCTTCTTCGCCTCGGCGGCGTCGAACGGCTGGAGCTCATTCACCTCGTCCGCGTCGAGCGCGTACGGCGCGAGCGCGTAGCTCATGATGCCGATGATCTCGCCCTGCCCCTTGCCGATGATGTCAATGTACTGCTGGCGGTTCATCGCTCGGCTCATACCGCGGCGGATCCGCTCGTCATCCCACGGCGGCGCGTCCGTCCGCATCCAGAACGACTTGAAGCCGGTGCCGGCCGTCGTCTCGAGCACGACGTCGTCGATCGTCCGTACCAGCTCATCGGCCTCGGTGATGTCCTGCGACGAGAACGTGTCGAGCTGACGCGTCGTGAACGCGGTCCGCTGCGTCGCCAGGTCGCTGAACGTGAGGATGCGGTACTCGTCGAGGTACGGCAGCTCCGAGTTGTAGAAGTTCGGGTTGGGCACCATCACCGCCCGCTCGCCCTCGGTTAGCTCCTCGAGGATGAACGGCCCGGCACCGACGGCCGTGCCCTTCAGGTCCTCGCTCGCGAGCCACTCCCGAGGAACGATCACCCCCTTCAGCGCGTCGCCCAGCTCGTCCAGCACCCAGGCGTAGGGCGCCCGCGTCACCAGCTGCACGGTGGTCGCATCCGGCGCCGAATAACTCTCGACCCAGCGGTTGAAGAACCCGAATCCGTTCGCGCCGGCGTCGGGCGACCCGATCCGGTCGAACGACTTGACCACGTCCTCAGCGTCGAGCGGGCGCTCCGGCACCCCCTGGCTGTTCGGCGCGATCATCGCGTCATCGCGCAGCGTGAACGTCCAGGTCACGTTGTCCGGCGACAGCTCATGGCTCGTCGCCAGGTCGTAGACGATGCCGATATCCGGACGCAGCACGCTCTCGTTTCGCAACAGATAGTTGTAGACCTGCGGCACGATCCCTGAGCCACCGTAGACCGAGTTGTGCGGATCGACGCCCGCGAACGGCCCCGTGAACCCACCGCGGTACACGCCACCCCGCACCGGCGTCCCCGGTGCCTCGGTCGGCGCCGCCGTCGGCGACGAGCTGCCGCCGTTGTCGTCCGCCGGCGTCGCGGTCGCCGTCGGGTCGTCGTCACCCCCGCACCCCACGAGGACGGCACCCGCCAGACCCGTGATCCCCAATCCCGCGCCGCGCAGCGCGCGCCGCCGCGAGATCCGTTGCCGCGCTCCGCGGCTCCAGTACCCGTGTTCGCTCACCTGTTCCCTCCTAGAGCTCCTGGCTGCGCCTGTTTCTGACAGGAAGCTGCCAGCTTGTCGATAGCATATGTGATAACGAAATCACTCTCTGGTGAGGACTAAGCCTCCGCCCAGCTACCTCCTCGGACGGCAACCGTCGGCGGCGTTCAACGCCGGCGAGCCGCATCACAACCCGCGCAACCGGGGGTCGAGGATGTCTCGCAAGCCGTCGCCGAGCAGGTTGAATCCGAGCACGGTCAGCGTGATCGCCAGACCAGGGAAGAACGCCGCGGGCACGTTGATCGGGAACGCCGTCCGCGACGCGCTGATGTCCG
Organism: Dehalococcoidia bacterium; assembly: GCA_028279505.1. Lineage (GTDB taxonomy): Bacteria > Chloroflexota > Dehalococcoidia > UBA2979 > UBA2979 > UBA6627. Next base: position 40,410 of record JANQNP010000066.1, on the reverse strand, counting down.
CGCCCCAAGACGGGTTCGGCGGCGGCACCCCCAACCCGAGGAACGAGAGCGACGCCTCCGCGAGGATCGCGGTCCCCAGCAACGTCGTCGCAAGCACGATCGCCAGCGGGAAGACGTTCGGGATGATGTGCCGGATCAGGATGCGCGTGTCGGTCGCGCCCAGCGCCCTTGCCGCCATCACGTAGTCGTTGTTGCGCTCCACCAGCGCCGCGCTGCGGATCACCCGCGCGTTCGGCGGAATGATCACGATCGCGATGACCAGGATCACGTTGTTCAGCGACGGGTCGAGCAGCCGCACCATGATCAGCAGCAGGATTAGCGCCGGGAACGCGATCGCCGTGTCGACCAGCCGCTGGATCACGGTGTCGACCCGCCCCCCGCGGTACCCGGAGATCGCGCCGATCACCAGCCCGGCTGCGGTCCCTCCGAGGACGGACAGGAACGACACCTGCAGCGAGATCCGCGCCCCGTGGATCACCCGCGAGTAGATGTCCTGCCCGAACTTGTCGGTGCCGAAGAAGAACTCGGAGCTCGGGCTCTCCGAGGGGAGGCCGGCGAACTCGTTGACCTCGTACCGCGCGATCCACGGTGCGAAGATCCCCGCGACGACGAGCAGCACGATCAGCAGGAGCCCGAACGCTCCCAGCGGCGACCGGCGGAACAGCGTGCGGCTGTTCCGCACGCCGCGGCGCAGGCCGGACGCCTCCCGCCGCAGCGCGGTCGGGGCGACCGAGGCGGCGTCAGCCACGAGCCTGCTCCCACCGGCCGGCGGTCGCTCGCCACCATCGAGGGCGCAACCACCTCAGCGGCCCCCGGCGAGCGGTCACGAGTAGCGAATCCGCGGGTCGAGTAGGCCGTAGACGACGTCGACGGCGAGGTTCATGAACACGACGGCCGCTGCCGTGTACATCACGAGGCTCTGAGCGACGGCGAAATCCTTCTGCAGGATCGACTGGAAGACGTACTGCCCAATGCCGTTGATGTTGAAGATCTGCTCGATGATCACCGCGCCGCCCAGCAGGTTCGCCGCCTGCAAGCCGATCACGGTGATCACCGGGATGACCGAGTTCTTCAGCGCGTGGCGGACGACCACCGCACGCTCATCGAGCCCCTTCGCGCGCGCCGAGCGGATGTAGTCCGCTCGCAGCACCTCCAACATCGAGGAGCGCGTCAGCCGCATCACGCTGGCCATCGGTGCGAACGCGAGCACCAGCGAGGGCGGACCGAACTGCCGGATGTTGTCCCAGGGGTGCTCGAAGAACCCGACCGTCCCGTCGAGCGGCGGCGCGTAGCCCCACCGCTGCGCGGGGATCATCAGCACCAGCGTCGCGATCCAGAACGACGGGATCGCCAGGCCGATGATCGCGAACAACCGGACCACGTAGTCCGCGCCTCGGTTGCGACGGATCGCGGAGATCACGCCGAACGGGATGCCGAGCACGACCGTCCACACCAGCGTGAGAAACATCAGCTCGAGGCTGGCCGGGAAGCGGGTCTTGAACTCCTCGGTGACGCTCACCTGGTTCAGCACCGACTCGCCGAGGTCGAGCGTGAGGAAATCGATCAGCCAGTTGCCGTACTGCACGATGATCGGGTCGTTGAGACCGAGCTGATCGCGGACGGCGGCGACGCGCTCCGGGGTGGCGTTGAGGCCCTGCTGCAGCAACGCGGGATCGCCGGGCATCAACCGCATCAACGTGAACACCGTGATGGAGATGAACCAGAGAATCAGCGCCGCCATCGCGACGCGCCGCAGCAGATATCGACCCACGAGCGCCTCCAGCCTCGGCGCCAGCGAAGTGATTCGCTATTACATGCAGAATAGCGACAGATCTAACACGTAGCTCTCCAACGCCGCAACGACATCGCACGGAGCTGCGGTCACACCAATCGAGGGGCTGGCAACCGAGGGCTGGCGTGGCTCGTCTTCGAGCCCGAGGGAACGGGCCGCGTGGGGTGAAAGAGCGCCGGGCTAGACGCGCGCCCCGCGCTGGAGCGACTCGTCGAGGAGTTCGATCACGTGCTGCACCTCGGCGTCCAGGTCGGTGCGGCGCACCCCGGCCTGGATCTGCATCGTGCAGCCCGGGTTGGCGGTGCAAATGATGTTCGCCCCCGTGCCCTCGATGTCGGCCATCTTCGCCTCGAGGACCGTCGCCGCCATCTCCGACTGCACGGCGGAGTAGATGCCGGCCGAACCGCAGCAGCGATCCGGCGTCTGCATCTCCTGCAGCCGCAGGCCGGGGATCGCCTCGAGGATCGCGCGCGGCGCATCGCGTACGCCCTGCGCGTGCGCGAGGTGGCACGAGTCCTGCAACGTCACGTCCACGTCCAGCGCCCCGAGCTTCGAGGCGAGATCGGACGTCTCGAGGCGGTCCGCAACGAACTCGGTCACGTCGCGGACCTTGCCGGCAAACTGCGCCGCTCGCTCCGCCCAGAGCGGGTCGTCGCGGAGCAGGTGGTCGTACTCCTTCATCGCCGCGCCACAGCCGGCGGCGTTGACGATGATGGCGTCGACCTCGGCCGCCTCGAACGCGGCGATGTTGGTGCGAGCGAGCTCGCGCGCCGCCTCGACATCACCGGCGTGCGAGTGCAGCGCGCCACAGCAGCCCTGCTCCGGCGGCGCCACCACCTCCGCGCCCACTGCCGCCAGCGAGCGGATCGTCGCGACATGGGTCTGCGGGTAGAACTCGCCGTGGACACAGCCTCCGAGGAGCGCGACCCGCGCGGTCGCCCCGCGCGGCCGGGCGATGTTGCCACGGCGGCGGAACGGCGCGCGATTGAGCTCCGGCGCCAGCGACTCAAGCCGCGCGAGGGCGTCCGGCAGTTTCGAGGCGAGGCGGCGACGGACGAGCCGCTGCAGCCCGGATCGTGAGTAGATGCGCGCCGGGATCAGCGCGAGCTGAAGCACGGCCGGGTTCGCGACGACGTGCCGCAGCGCGAGCGAGCGGAGCCGCCAGCTGCGCGGTTGCCGCTCCGGCGCGTTCGCCATGATCGAAGCGCGCGCGTCCTCCATGATCCGTCCGTACGGCACCGCCGACGGACAGGCGGTCTCACACGCCCTGCACTGCAAACAGAGGTCCAGGTGGCCGAGCACGCGATCGGTCGCATCGATGCGACCATCGCGGACCGCGTCGATCAGGTGCAGTCGCCCTCGAGGCGACTCCAGCTCGTGGCCGGTCGCGACGTAGGTCGGACACGTCGGCAGGCAGAAGCCGCAATGGATGCAGTTCCGGAGATCCTCCTCGGTCGGGATGTCGGGGCCGACGAAGGTGAGCGGCACCGTCGTCGGCGATGCGGAGTCACTGGAAGACAGTTTCGTCACGAGGAGTTCCCTGCACCCCACCGGCCGGGGTTCAACGTGCCGTTGGGATCGAACTGGGCCTTGAGGGCGCTGACCAGCGTTGCGTCGCCACCACCGAACGGATCGAACGACTCGCGCATTGAGCGCGATGCGGACTCGAGCTGCAGATAGCCGCCGGCCGCCTCGGTGGTCGAGCGCAGCGACTCGAGCGAACGCGCGTCCGCGGCCGGGCGCGCCCACACTGCACCGGCGGCCAGGTGCCCCCACGCCGGACCCATCATCGCCGAGGCCTGCCCAACCAGCGCCGCCACCTCGGTCGCCGGCACCCCGGCGCGGATCACGACGCCGTCGCCCTGGCTATACGCGAGCGCGCGCAGCCGCGCCCAGGCGTCGTCGTCGACCTGCTCCGCTAGCGCGCCCTCGGCGCGTGCCACCTCCGAGGCGGCGTGGCTCGACCGCACGACCACCGCCTCGCCCCCGGCGAACTCCACGAGGACGGCGGGCGACCGCCGGAGGCCGACCGCAGCGGCCGCTTCCGGGTCGAGGATCGTGATCGCGCGCGTCGCGAGGTTCTGGTCCCAGATCGTGCGCGCCACCACACCGGCGTTCGCGAGCGACCCGCAGTCGATCGCGAAGCTCGCCTGCTGGCCCGGGATCGGCGACAGCTTGAACGACGCCTCGACGATCACACCCAGGGCGCCCAGTGCCCCGGTGTGCATGCGGTGCATGTCGTAGCCACTGACGTTCTTCACGACACGCCCGCCGCTCTTCGTCAGCGACCCGTCGCAGAGCGCCACGGTCGCGCCGAGCACGAGGTCACGCGCGGCCGGGAGGTGCCCCCGCCAGGCACCGGACCGCGCCGTCGCGAGCAGGCCGCCGATCGTGATCTGGTCGCTCGGCGGCGCATCCACGGGCAGGTACTGCCCCTCCGAGGCCAGCGCCGCCTGCAACGCCGCGAGGGTCATCCCCGCCTCGACCGTGATCGTCAGGTCCTCCGGTGCGTAGTCCACCACCTGGTCGAGCGCGGTCGTATCGAGGGCGACGTCGTACCGCTCGAGTGGGCGCCCCAGAGTCATCGCCGTGCGGCCGCCCTGCGGCGCCACCGCCAGCTTCGCCTGATCGGCGGCCAGCAGCGTCGCGGCGAGCTCGGAGTCGCTGCGCGGCCGCACCGCCAGCGCCGGCGTCACGCCATCGATCACGTACCCCTCGGGCTCGCGCTGGACGTCGGACGGCAGCGCGGCGCGCAGGCCATCCAGGTCACCGGGTGCGGTGGGGACGTTGGTCACCGGCAGGTCGGTTCCGTTGGTCGAGAGGATCCGTTGTCAGCTCGGTGCCGGTCAGACATAGCTGCCGGCCCCCAGGTGCTGCTTGATCGGGGCGAAGTGACCCTGCGCGCAGCCGTGCCCCATCGGCAGGATCTTGCACGGGTTGAAGCGCCCGTCCGGATCGAACGCGAGCCGAACGCGCCCCATCGCCTCCAGGTCCTCCTCGCTGAACACCCAGCTCATGTACTCGCGCTTCTCGGTCCCGATCCCGTGCTCACCGGTGATCGAGCCGCCGGCGTCCACACACAGGCGCATGATCTTCCCGCCGAGATCCAGCACCCGGTCGGTCGCGCCCTCCTCCTGAGGGTCGAAGAGCACCGTCGGGTGCAGGTTGCCGTCCCCCGCGTGAAACATGTTCGCGCACTTGAAGCCGTACTCGTCGCTCAGCGCCAGCACCTGGCCCAGCACCTCCGGCAACCGCGTGCGGGGCACCACCCCATCGAGGAGATACAACGCCGGCGCGGAGATCCCGAGCGCCCCGATCGCCGACTTGCGCCCTTCCCATAGCGCCTCGCGCTCGGCCTCTTCCTCGGCGGTGCGCACCTCACGCGCGCCCTGGCTGCGGCAGGCGTCAATCACGATCTCGGCGTCGTGCGCCACTGCCTCGGCGAGCCCTTCGACCTCGATCAGGAGCACGGCTCCCGCGTCCAGCGGATAGCCCGCGTTCACGCGCGGCTCCACGACCTTGATCGTCTCCTGGTCGAGCATCTCCATCGCCATCGGCACCACGCGCCGACGGATCACCTCGGAGACCGCATTCGAGGCATCGTCGACGGTGTCGAAGATCGCGAGCATCGTCCGGATCGCCTCGTTGGTCCGCACGAGGCGGACCGTCACCGCCGTCACGATGCCCAGCGTCCCCTCGGAGCCAACGAACAGCCCGCGGAGGTCGATCCCCGGCGCGTCGAGCTGGCGCGAGCCAAGCTGCGTCACACGACCACCCGGCAGCACCACCTCAAGCTCAAGGATGTGGTTCACCGTCGAGCCGTGCGCCAGCGTGTGCGGACCGCCGGAGTTGGTCCCGACGTTGCCGCCGATCGTGCAGATGCGCTGCGACGAGGGATCGGGCGCGTACAGCAGCCCGTGCGGCGCCAGCTGCGCCTGCAGATCGAGGTTGATCACCCCCGGCTCCACGACCGCGATGCGATTCGCCGGGTCGATCTCGCGGATCGCGTTCATCCTCGTGAGCACGATCAACACGCCCCCGAGGACGGAGATCGCCCCACCGGCGAAGCCGGTGCCTGATCCGCGCGGAACCACCGGCACGCCGTGCTCCTCGGCGATCCGCGAGGCCGCGGCGACCTCCGCGGTCGTCCGCGGCAGCACGACCGCGTCCGGGGTGTGGCGATCGATCGACGCGTCGTACTCGTACGGGAGCAGATCTTCGGGTTCGTAGAGGACGGCCTCGGCTCCGAGCGCCTCCTGCAGGTCGCGGACCAATGGGGGCGGGGCGTTTTCGGCCATCGTGCCCGAAGTGTAGCACCGAGGATCCGCCGATCCCGCTAAGCGATCACCCGCGCAGCTTTTTACCTGATCCCCATCGACATTCGGTCAGTCGCGCGCTAGGGTGATCCTCAATTGAGCCCGTCAGGACGGGCATTTTGGGACCAAGGCGGGGCCCAGGCAGACCTAGGAGGATCGATGAACAAGACGGAAATGGCTGAGAAGCTCGCAGGGAAGACGGACCTCACCCGCGCCAAGGCGCTCGAAGTCGTCGACGCGATCTTCAGCGTGGAAGACGGCCAGGGGATCATCGCAGTCGAACTCGACGCCGATCGCGACGTGACGATCGCTGGCTTCGGCAAGTTCGAGACGCGACGCCGCGGTGCCCGCGAGGGTCGCAACCCGGCAACCGGAGCGACCATCCAGATCGCGGCGAAGAAGGTCGCGGCATTCAAGGCGGCCAAGGGCCTCCGCGACCGAGTCGCCGTCTAGCTTTCTCCTCCCCAACCCGCCGACACGCAACGGGCGGCTCGGGATCCGAGCCGCCCGTTTCGATCTCTCGCCACGGGTCAATATCTGACGAGAACGTCAGATCCTGAGCCGCTTATCTGCTCTTGCCGCGACTAGGATCTGTCCTCTCCGAGAGTCTCCGGCGCTGAACGCCGATGCCCCATGAAGCACATGATCGCGGCTGTCCTAACCACCGTGTCGCTGTCGGCAGCCGCGCTGGCAGCAACGGCGCTCCTACTGGTCCAGTCCGCCGCTGGAGCGCAGACCAATCCCCCGTTCGTAGCCTACGGCTCGTTCCTGCGACCAGGTGACGTCGTCGACATCAGCGCAAATGGGACAACCTGCGCGACGGTGACAGCGGACCCGGACGGGAACTGGGTAGCGCAAATCGGGCCGAGCTCAGCGTGCGAACCCTCGGACGGGGACACGCTCAGCTTCACTCTCAACGGCTATCAGACGACCGCTCGGGAGACTTGGGCCGCGGGCGGTGCTCCGGCTAACACCGCAGTCGGGACTGTCCTCGTAGTCCTTGAGTTCCTTGCGCCCGTCACAGATGTCACCGCAGTTGCGGACGGAGAGGCGCGCCTCGTCTACGAAGTTGCCTCCTCGGCGCCTCGTGTCGCGTTCGTTTCAACCGTGGGCCGGTTCACTGCGAACGACTCCGATTCAATCGTCGCGGCCGACGGGAGCTTTGGTGACGACGACGGGATCGAGAATGGGCGAGTAAGTGTTGCGCTCGTAAGCGCTACTCCCGGCAATCCGACGGTCACCGCTGGGATCGGGATTGCCGGGTTGGGTGGAACTGCTACACGCTCGAACGAGAACGGTACGTTCGTCGAACCGAGCGTGAGTATCACGATTCAACCCAAGAGCGTCATGCTGGAGCCGGACAGTACCGGCCGTCGCGTTGAAGTAGAGGTACGGGACGGAGAAGGGGCTCCGGTATCCGGCGCTGTCGTCTTGACGCCGCCAGAAGAAGCAAGTGCGCCGGTCGCCGAACTGAACTTCGGGCCCGATGGCGAATCTAGCCCCTGCTCGCGAGGCACGGACAGCGACGGCATCTGTCGGCTGACAGTGGTGCCGCTGCTCCCAGGCCAAGACCGACACGTCCTGATCTCCGGTACAGCGAGCGCAGAACTCGAGGTGTTGGTTGGCAGCTACGCGCCGCACTCGGTCGAACTCCGACTTCCGGATGAGCCCGTCGTCCCCGGTCAGAAGTTCCAACTCACCATAGTCGTTCACGACGCTCGCAACGTGGCGGTCTCGGATGGCGTGCAGGTCAACCTGACCTCGGGAGTCGGACACGATCCCGGAACTGGCGTGATGCGCGACGGCATCGCGGTCTTTGAGCTGACGGCAGATCGCTCGGCAGACGACCATCGACTCGACGTCGAGGTCGTCTGCGATCAACAGCACGGCGGCTGCTTGACACGACAGACCGCCAGCGCGACCGGAGTCGCGGATGTACAACAAAGGACTCCCGCTCAAGACCCCGCGGTCATCGACCTCGCCCCCGAGGGAGGTCCGCCTGAGGGCGGTGGAACAGTCTCGATTACGGGAACGGGCCTTGACGGCGTGGTCTCGGTCGATTTCGGCGGCCTCGAAGCGTCGATCGGCAGCCAGGGTGACGCCGAGATCTCGGTCCAGGTTCCAACAGGGGATCGCGGCGAGGTCGAGGTCAGCTTGAGCACCGAGTCTGGCGTGGCGATCTCGGCCGGCACCTATCGGTACCGCACGATGCTCGACTTCTTCTCACACCCAATCGCCATTGCCGCGACGGCCGGAGCCGCGCTTGGAGCAGCCGGTCTGACGGCCCAGATCAGGCTGATCTTGAACGAAGGCGCTCACTGGGTGATCAAACTCCTCGTCAACCTGAAGCTCATTCGCGAGCGAGATGATCGGGGGAAGCAGCGACTCCGGCCCGAATGGTCGATGTCTGCGACGTTGACGACGGTCGGGAGTATCAGCCTCTCGGTGGGCGCATTCGTCGTGGCAATCCGCGAGGGAGTCGCGCTGACGTTCCCGGCATGGGAAATCGTCGTTAAGGCGATCGTTCCGGCTGCCGCACTCGGTATCCTGGTCCGCCCCCTCGGCAGAGGCCTCCGACGGATCGTTGGCGGTCCGTCAAGTTAGCAACTCAGGTCCGGGCCGGCGCGCTCGATGGCGCCGACCGCCGCGGCACCTCAACCACCCTTGTGTGGATCGCAAGCGCGGCGAGGACCGTAAGCGCCGCGATCACCGAGGCAACGACAAACACAGCTCGGAAGAGATCGATGTCCGCGGCCGCGCCCGAGCGATCCAGCCCGACGGCAACGACGCCGGCACCGAGGATCCCGCCCACGTACGTGACCATCTGATCGGTCCCACCCACCGCCGCCGCCTGATCGCGCGGCGCGATCTCCAGCGCCGCCGTCGTAGCGGGACTGACACCGAGGCCGATCCCCGACCCGATCAGCGCCAGCGCAACAGCGAGGTACCAGAACGGCACGTCCGGCTCGAGCCCCGCCGCGACCATCACTACCCCGCTCAAGATCAGCAGCGCCCCGGCCAGCGTGGGCACCCGACGCCCGAGGCGGTCGGCCAATCGCCCGGCGAACAGCGCGATCACCGCGTACTGAACGGACATCGCCGTCAGCAGCAGCCCGCTCCGCGCCTCGCTCCCGTTCTGCACCTCGCGGATGAAGAAGGGGATCGAGAGCAACGCCACGTAGAAGACGAAGTTGGTCATCAGCGCATACGTAATCGCGGCCGCGAAGCTCGGCCGGCGGAACAGCCCCCACGGCGCCATCGACACGCGACCGCGCGCCTGCCGGCCCACGAACGCGAAGATCAGCACCACCACCGCCGCCGAGACCGCGACCAGCGTGGCGTCCGCTACCTCGGCGTCGAACTCGGCGAACAGCCAGGTGATCCCCGAGAGGATCCCGACCAGAAGCGCGGCGCCGATCCAGTCGATCACCGGTCGCTCCGTCGACTCGCGGTCGCGGTACTGCAGTCGCAACAGCAGCCAGAGCGCGAGTGCGACGAACGGCACGTTGATGAGGAACACCAGCCGCCAGCTCGCGAGCGCGAGCAGCAGCGCCCCGACCAGCGGCCCCACCGCCGCCGCGGTGCCGGCTACCGCCTCAAAGAGGCCCATCCGCCCACCGAGGCGATCCACCGACACCACCGAGCGCAGCATCGCCATCCCCGTCGGGATGAACGTCGCGCTGCTCGCGGCCTGCCCGACCCGGCAGACGACCAGCAGTTCGAAGGTCGGAACCACCGCCGCGGCGAGCGAGCAGATCAAGAAGACGAGCAAGCCCGCCCGCAGCACTCGCGCCCGCCCGAGCTGGTCGCCTAGCGACCCCACGATCGGTTGAGCGACCGTGATCGCGATCAGGTAGCTCGACAGCAGCCACGCGATCGCCCCGCGGCTCACCCCGAACTCCGCGCGGATCTCGGGCAACGCGACCGCGATCATCGTCGCGTTCAGCGGTACGAGGAGCCCGGCAAACGCCACCGCGAGGAACAGCGGTCGTTCGGAGCCCGCCCGCCGCGGCGCGGCGGGCGGCTCGTTCGGCGGCCCCTCCGGCGCCATCGCCGCGACCCGGTCCAGCTCGGCGGCCACCTCCGCCTCGACGCTCCACGGAACCTCGAGGGCGGCTCGACGCGGCCGAGGCCAACCCGCCGGCGGGTAGCGCCGCGCCCGCAGGCGCGGAGTCGCACCCTTGAACTGCGGGCTCGCCGTGATCGGGCTGGTCATCGTCCTGGGACTCGCTCGAGTGCGTGTGTGGCTGGGGCGGGCAGCGTGCCTGTCCAATCGATCGCCTGCAACAACGCCGCGCATCGTCCTCGCCCGGAACCAGCCTCCGCTGGGACCCAGCGCGTAGACTCACGTCCGACTCAGCGGAGGGGAATCCATGCTCGAGACACTCCAATTGGACGGCAAGACCGCCGTCGTCACCGGCGCCGGACGCGGCCTCGGCAAGGCGATGGCGAAGTCGCTGGCGCAGGCCGGCGCGCAGGTCGTCTGCTCCGCGCGCACCCAGGAGCAGATCGACGCAACCGTCGAGGAGATCCGCGCCTCGGGCGGCGACGCGATCGCGATCCGCACCGACGTCAAGGACTCCTCGCAGGTCGACGCCCTCGTCGCCAGCTGCGTCGAGCACTTCGGCAAGCTCGACATCATGCTCGCCAACGCAGGCATCGGGGACCCCGTCGGGCAGTACGAGTTCTGGGAGTACCCCGACGACGTCTTCGAGTCGCAGCTCGCCGTCAACCTGAAGAGCGCCTTCTACTCCGGCCGAGCCGCCAGCAAGCACATGGTCGAGCGCGGCGAGGGTGGCGTCATCATCAACGTTGCCTCCGGCACCGCCCTCCGAGGCAACAAGGGCTTCGCCTACCCCACCGCCAAGGGCGGCGTCATCTCCCTGACCAAGTCCGAGGCCGTGATCCTCTGGCCGCACAACATCCGCGCCAACGTCATCATCCCCGGCTTCGTCTCGCAGGCCCCGGCGAAGGACGAGGAGGAGGCGAACCTCCGTCGCAACCGAGGCAAGTTCGTCCCCGTCGGCCGCCTCGGCGAGTGGTGGGAGCTCGGCCCGCTCGCCGTCTACCTCGCCTCCGACGCCTCGAAGTACGTGACCGGCGAGAGCTTCACGATCGACGGTGGCGGCCTCGCTGGCGGCGTCGGTCCAACCGGGTACCGGCCGCTCCGAGAGCTGGACTAGCCGAGCACACCTCGGAGCGTCGCGATGACGAACGAACCACCGACCGAGGACGGCGAAGAGCTCGTCGAAGCTGACCTGCCCGGGATGGACAGCCCACCGCGACCGTCCGAGGGCGCGCCGCAGGCTCCCGTGCCGGAGCCCGAGGTACCCGAGACCTCGGAAGGCTCTGCCGGCGACCAGCTCGCTGAGACGCTGAGTGAGATCACGGAGTCACCGGGCGTCGCCAGCGACATCATCGCCGACAGCTTCGGCTTCCCCCGCCCCTCAGACGCTCCGAGAGAGTCGGATGAGACGTTCGACAACAACCCGTCGGACCCGGTCTTCGACGATCTGAAGACCAACCTGCCGCTGCACGTGACGGGCGACCCGAGCGGGCAGGCCGAGTACCAGCCGAGCGGCGAACCGTTCCAGCCCGACCCAACCAACGACGGCGAGGAAGAACTCGTCGAGGCCGACCTGCCGGGATGGGAGGAGAGCGACGACCTCGTCGACGCGGACCTCCCGGGAATGGGCAGCGCGAGCGAGCCCACGGCTGAGACGCCGGCCGAGGGCGAAAGCGGCGACCCGTTGGAAGCCGTCGACCGCGCGGTCGAGGAGTGGGGCGAATCGTTAGACGAGGCGGCACGGGCGCGCCGTGAGGCCCGGCTGCAGAGCTACCGCGACGAGTACGGGGAGGATGTCGACGCCGAGGGCCTGCTCGAGTACGACGAGGCGCAGCGGGTAGACCGGCTGCCGCTGTTTGAGCGAGTGTTGCCTTCGAGTCTCGGGGGGCGATTCCTCACGATCATCCTCGCCGGGATGGGCTCTCTCGTGGCGGTCCTCGCCGCGACGTCGTTCCTCGGCGGGTCCGACGCCGAAGAGGCGACACCGCAGGTCGAGGCGCCCGCGAGCGCCGCGACGACCAGCGAACCGACGGTCGAGCCGACCGTGGCAGCCACGATTCCGCCACAGCCCGAAGATGTGCGGATCGAACAGCTCGCGCTCGACGCGGTCGCGGCGCTCGCCGATTCCGACGGCGACCTCTGGCTCACGCTCGCGCTCGAGGACGGCGTGTCGGTCGACCCGGACACGCTGTCGTTCTTCTACGCGTTTGCACTCGGGGCTGCGGTGCAGGCGGACAACGGATACAACGGCGCCTACTACTCAGTCGCCGGCGGTCAGTCGTACGCCGAGGCCGTCTTCGGGTCGTCCGACTTCCCGCGCGTCTCGAACGCGTTCAACGCGACGTTCCAGGTGGATCAGGCGAGCCTCTGGATCACCGACGACGGACGGCTGGCGATCGAGCTGCCTGGCGATACGCCTGGCAGCGGGCTCGATGCGAGCCTGTTCGGCCCCGACACGCCGGTGATCGCGGGCGTCAGCTTCCTCGTGGAGGAAGGCGGCACCGGAGAGGGCGGCTTCGACGAGTTCACGCTCGGCGAGATCAGTACCGGCCTCGACCTCCCCGGGTCAGGTTGGACCGAGATCGATCCGGACTCCGAGCCGCTGCGCCTCGACGTCCCCGACACCTCGAACCGCAACTAGCGTCTGCAATCAGCGAATCGACGAAGGAGCCCATATGCCGACCGACATCGAGCACTTCGACCTCTCGGGGCGGCGGGCCGTCGTGGTGGGAGCCGACAGCCCGGCCGGCGCGGCGATCACCAACGCGTTCCGCGAGGCTGGCGCGACGGTCGTCGCGGCCTCGGACGTGGGTGGCGCTGTCGACGCTGCGACCGCGGTCGAGCGGGCGCGCGACGAGCTGGGCGGGGTCGACGTCGCGGTGAGCGCGACCGATCTGTTCATGGCGAAGCCGATCGCCGAAACGACCTCGGAGGAGACGAACCGACTCGCCGAGGCGAACTTCCTCGTGCCGTTCGCGGTGGCGCGGGCGGCTGCGCAGGCGTTCGCGCCGGCGGACCCCGCAGAGGACGCGACGCGGCCACCCACCTCCTTGATCCTCGTGAGCCACGTGCTCGGCGAGCGCGGGGTCGCGAACACCAGTGCCTACGGTGCTATGCACGCGGGGGTGCAGAGCCTCGTGCGGTCGCTCGCGCAGGAGCTGGGTCCGACCGGGACGGTGGTGAACGGCATCTCGCTCGGTTGGATGGAGTGGATGCAGGACCGCCTCGATCCGTCCGAGGAGGAGGCGATGCGCGCGACCCGGTTCCCGATCATGAAGCGGACCGGCACCGCCGAGGAGGTCGGCCCGATGGCGGTCTGGCTCGCCGGCACCGCGGTCGGGTATGTCAGCGGCCAGGTCTTCACGATCGACGGCGGCCTCCTTCAGCACCTGTAGTTCAGACCCACAGAACGGAGCACTCATGGCCCGCCCGGTACGCCTTGGCATCGTCGGCGCTAGCGTCACCGAAGGCAGTAGCGGCTGGGGCGCGAACGCACACGTCCCCGCCCTCCATGCCCTCCCCGACTACGAACTCGCGGCCGTCTGCACCGCGCACGAGGACACCGCCGAGGCGTCGCGCGAGAAGTTCGGGGCGCGCCTTGCGTTCCACGACATGAACGACCTCACCAGCAGCGACGAAGTCGATCTCGTCGCGGTCTCGGTGCGCGTGCCGGTCCACCACCAGCTTGTGATGGCCAGCCTCGAGGCGGGCAAGCCGACCTTCTGCGAGTGGCCGCTCGGAGCCACCCTCGCCGAAGCCGAGGAGATGGCGAACCTCGCGCGTGACCGCGGCCTGGCCACCGCGGTTGGCCTGCAGGCCCGCAGCGATCCCGCAGTTCGGTACGCGCGCGACCTGGTCGCGCAGGGCTACATCGGCGAGGTGCTCTCGGCCAATCTGAGCGTCATGACGCAGGCCGTGATCGAGCGCGGCTTCGGCCGCGATTGGCAAGCGGTGCGCGCCAACGGCGCCAACGCGCTCACCATCCAGGGCGGCCACGCCATGGACGCGATGTGCTTCATCCTCGGTGAAGTCACCGAGGTCGCCGCGCGCGTCACCACTCGCATCCCCGAGTGGCGCAACACCGAGACCGGCGCCGCGATTCCCGTTGACGCGCCCGACAACATCACCGTCGCGGGCCGCCTCGAGAGTGGGGCTGCCGTCGGCATTCAGATCGCCGCGGTCCCCTCGAGCCCCACGGGCGGGCGCCTCGAGATCTATGGGCGGGAGGGCTCGCTGTTCCTCAGCGCCCGCGCGCTGAATATCGGCCCGGTCGCCCTCCATGGCGCGCAGGGCACGGACGCACCGGCCGAGCTCAGCGTCCCCGACGAGTACCACGTCGTTCCCGAGGGCACCCCACCGGGCCCGCCTCGTAACGTCGCTGCCGCCTACGCGCGCTTCGCGGACTCTCTCGCCTCGGGCGATCCGTTCGACGCCGATTTCGATGTGGCGGTCCAGCGTCACCGCCTCCTCGAGGCGATCGAGCGGGCCTCGGATACCGGCACGACCGTCGCCGTCTGAGCGCGCCGTGACGGTCCGACTGAACCCCGATCGATCGAGCGGAGCCCGCCAATGACCTCCCCCGCACCAGTGCTCTACGAGGAGCGCGACGGGATCGCGTTCATCACGCTGAACCGGCCCGAAAAGCTGAACACGCTCAACGAGCACGTGATCCAGGGCATCGCCGACGGGATCGATGAGGCGACGGCGTCGGAGGAGGCGCGGGCGATCATCCTGCGCGGCGCCGGACGCGCCTTTACTGCTGGCTACGACCTCAACCCCGACCCGGACAACCGGCCGGAGCGGCCTCGGCGGTGGGGGGCGCCTCGGGTGGAGCGACGGGACGGCGCGTGGGATCCGGTCCAAGACCTGCAGTTCATGGGCGCGAACATGAAGCGCTTCATGAAGCTGTGGGAGTGCCCGAAGCCGGTGATCGCGCAGCTGCACGGCTACGCGCTCGGTGGCGGGACCGACCTGATCCTCTGCGCCGATCAGATCTTCATGGCCGAGGACGCGCTGATCGGCTACCCGCCCTCGAGGGTGTACGGGACGCCGACGACGATGCTCTGGGTGTACCGGCTCGGGCTCGAGCACGCGAAACAGTTCCTGCTCTCGGGTGAACAGATCGATGCGGCGACGGCGTACCGAATCGGCCTCGTGTCGCGCGTGCTGCCCGAGGACCAACTGGCCTCGGAGGCCGAGGCGTATGCGCGACGGTTCGCGAACATCCCCGCGAACCAGCTGGCGCTGAACAAGCTGCTGATCAACCAGGCGTTCGAGAACATGGGGCTGCGCACTACGCAGCTCCTCGGGACGTTCTTTGACGGCGTCACGCGCAACACCGAGGAGGCGCTGCGCTGGCGCGAGCAGTTCGGCGAGCTGGGCTTCCGCGAGACGATCCGTCGGCGCGACGGACCGTTCTCCGACTACGGGGAGCGGCCTCGGTAGGCGAGCCGCGCGCCGGGTGGTGCTATCCCGAGGCGACCGGCTGAGCCTCGACGATCTTCCAGTCGGGGCCGATCTCCTGCCAGCGGGTGTCGAGCTCGAAGGCCTCTGTGTCGTTGGCGTAACGGATGCGGAAGCGGACCGAGTCACCGTCGGGCTTCTCGGTCAGCAGCGACCACTCCGTCGTGGGGGTTGGCGGGAGCAGGCCGGCGGCTCGCAGGTTCATGAAGGTGCTGCCGACGAAGCTCGCCATCACGCCGGGGATGTTCCCCGCTTCGACGTTCTGGCAGTGCAGCTCCGCTGACTGGCGGGCGGTCAGCGGCTCAGTGCGCGGGAGCGCGTAGTCGGGGTGGTCGCAACCGGTGAGCTCGGTCGTGATCTCGCGCAGCTCCTCGATGTGTGACTCGTAGACCCCGCGCGGGACCGTCTCGTACTTCATGCAAAGTGCGGCCGCCGCGCCCACGGCGGCGCCGTGCTGGCCGCCGTTGCCCATGAGCTTCGTCGAGGTGCCGGCGACGCGGGTCACGCTGAGGTGCTTCCCGGCCATCATCAGGTTGGAGACGTTGGCCGAGTAGAGACAGCGGAACGGAATCGCGTACGGCTGGTTGTCGCGTACGTCCCAGACCCAGTCCTTGAGCCGGAAGTCGTAGCGACCCTCGCCCGGCTGGTGCGGGATGTGGACGCAGAAGCCGCCGTTGTTCTGGACCACCGCGTCCGGGAAGAAGGTGTGGCTGCGCACATCGTTCTCCGTGAGTACGTAGTCGCCCTTGTAGCGGTTGAACTCACCCTGGGCGGGAACGAAGGCGACCCAGTCGAACTCGAGGTTGGCGTACTTCTCGGGCTCCAGCTTCTTGACGTTCGAGAAGGTCCCGTAGAGCGCGCGCATGAGGTAGTCGCGAACGTGCTCGCCCTCCCGCATGAGATCCAGGAACTGGCCGTACTCCCAGAAGTGGGTCGCCGGGAACTGATGGATCACGGCCGAACTCTCGCCGTCGCCTGGGTTGTACTCGAAGACATCGGTGTCGGGGTTGGCCGACGGTCCCGGGGCGTTGTCCTTGCTCGGCTCAAGCAGCTGGCCGCTGAGGTTGGCGTAGTCCTTCGAGATCTCGGTGGCCCAGGGCACCTCCGGGAACTCGCGCGGGCCGTCCGCCATCTTCGTGCGGAAGAACAGCGTGTTGCCGTGGTGCTCGTCGTCACGCTGCTCGGGCGCGTAGAACTCGCCGAACTCGTCGCGGCTCTCGCGACCGGTCAGAATCTCGGCGCCCGAGAGGAGGCCGAGCATCGCCTTGCCGGTCGTGTCGATGAAGATAGGGGCGATGAAGCGCGTCTCGCGGCCGGTGTGCGCCTGGCGCACGTCGATCGAAGTGATCTCATCGCCCTCGGTGATGACGTCGTAGACACGGCGCTCGAAGAAGATCGAGACGTTCGGCTCGGCCTCGAGGATCTGCTGCGCGACGAGATCGCCCTCAGGCGTGCGGGCGGAGAGCTCGGCGACCAGGCCGCCGGTCTCCCCGCGTGGGATCAGCCCGATCTCCTTGCTCGCGTTGCCACCGAGGAACGGGCGGTCCTGGATCAGCGCGACGCGGCAGCCCTGGCGCGCCGCGGTGACCGTCGCCGCGCAGCCGGCGATGCCGCCACCGACGACGACCACGTCGAAGTCGCCCCCGAACTCCGGCTCGACGGGCAGGCCCCGCATGGTGCGCCGCCATGCCCAGGCCTCGTCGTCAGCGCCATCGACCGGGGTCGCGCCATCCTTGCTGAGGAAGATCGCGTCGCAGCGGCCGTTGAAGCCAGTGAGGTCGTGGAGGGCGAGCTTCGCGGTGCCCTCGGTGAGTGCGACCGTGCCAACCGACTCCCACGACCAGTCCTTGCCGTTGGCGCCGAGCTCGCCGCCGACGGGGGCGCCGTTGATCAGCAACTCGAAACGGCCGGGGCTGTGGCCGGGGACCCAGTCTTTGGCGCGGACCCAGACCTCGTAGTCACCGGCCTCATCGACGGCGACCTCGGTCGTCGCATCCTCGACGGGACGGCCGATGCCGTGGGCGAGCAGGTAGGGCGAACCCATGACCAGCTCGAACTGGGAGTCCAGGACCCAGCCGCCGAACTCGTCGAACTCCTCGGCTTCGATCAGGATTCCTGAGGTGGCGCTGGCGGTGGTCATCGGTGGTGCTCCTGTCCTCGGAGGGGTCGCTGGCTGTGTCGGTCAGGCGGCGCGCGCGTCGAGCGCGGCGGCCTCGGATCGGAGTCGGTTCAGGACGGTCGCCTCGTGGGCCAGCGGCTCGCCGCCGTTGGTGGCGCGACCGAGCGCGAGGCCGAGCATGGCTTCGCGCGCGGTGTAGAGGAACGCGGCGGTGTCGGGGTCGCGGCGAGGGCGGTCGCCGCTCGGGTCCTCGTGCGAGACGAGGCGCGAGAAGCGGTCGATCGCCGGTCCGATCTCGCTGGCCAGCTCCGGGTCGTTGCCCGCCGCCGACCACGCCTCGAAGGCGGCCTTGAAGCGACGGTCGGCGACGGTGGACCACATGCCCTCGATGGTCGCGGCGAGCGAGCTGCGGTCGCGCGGCCCCGAGGTGAGGTCGGCGTACAGGGACTCGAGGGCGCTCGCGAGCAGCGCTGCGAGGTTGGGATAGTGGTGGATGAGCGCGCCTCGGGTGACTCCTGCGCGCTCGCAGACGGCGACCGCGGTGGTCGCCGCCCAGCCGCGCTCGATCAGCAGCTCGATCGCTGCGTCGCAGAGGATCTGCTGCGTCGCTGCCGAGCGTTCCGCCTGCGTCCGCCGTTCCATCGCCAGACGATGCCAGAGTTACATACATCGTGCAATGTATGTGGATCGCCCACCCCCGAGGGCTAACACCTCGAGGCGGTCAGCGACTCCGGCCGAGGACCCAGTACATCGACACCCAGGCCGCGACCGCCCACCCACCGAGGATCACAAGTGACCGCCCGACATCAACGCCGAGGTCGGCGGTCAGTCCACCGCGCATCGCGTTCGCCATGTGCTCGAACGGCAGCCACTCGTGTGCCACCTGCAGCCAAACCGGGAGCCGCTCGGCGGGGTAGTTGATCGGCGAGAACAGGAACATCGCGATGAAGAAGAGGTTGCCGATCGCGCTCGTGACCGCCGGCTGCGCCGTGACGTGCCCGATCGCCGCGCCGACCGAGGTCGTCGTAACGAGCACCAGCACCACCGCCGGCAGCAACATCGGACTGATCTGGAGCTCGATGTCATAGCGCAGCTCGGCGAGTACCAGGGCGATCGTCGCGCCCGGCGCCGAGACGATGACGAAGACGGTGAGCGTGGCGAGCAGCATCGCGATCCGCGGGACCGGGAGCGCCCACTGGTAGTCGTGCGATCCGTCCGCGCGCCGCTGCGCGACGATCGAGGGCACGAAGGTCAGCCCCACCGTGATCAGCGCCATCAGCGTCCCGCCGGTGGCGAAGTAGAGCGCCTGCCGCGACGGCACGACGTCGTAGAAGAACCCCAGCCCGATCACGCCGCCGCCGTAGAGGGCGACCTGCACGATCACCAGCAGCGGCAACACCAGCCGCAGGTTGGCCAGCTCCCAGCGGAGCATCAGCAGGTAGCTGCGCAGCCACCACCCGAGGCCGGCAACCCGCGGCGTGCTCCACCCCTGGTTCGTTGGGCCGGCCTCGATGCCAGCCGGTGACATCGTCATGAGACCGGTACCTCCTCCTCGGATCGCGATTCCTCGGCATCGGGCTGCGGACCAACGAGGCGCGCGTAACTGTCCTCGAGCGTGGTCGCGCCAAGTTCGTACTCCTCGGCGACCCCGCCCTCGACGAGCGACCGCGCCCAGTGCAACGCGTGCACCGCGTCCCGCTCGCGCAACAGCACCGTCAGCCGCCGCCCGGTCACCGACTGCTGGTCGCCGAACGCCGGCACCGAGGGCGCCTCAGCCTCCGGCTCGAGCGAGACCACCAGCCGCACCGAGTCGCGCGCGTCCTCCTTCAGCGCCGCCGGCGTCCCGCTCGCGAGGACCCGGCCGCCATCGATCACCGCCAGCTCGTCGACCGCGCGCTCCGCCTCGAGCACGTTGTGCGTCACCAGCAGGACGGAAGACCCGCCGTCCGCCAGCCGCCGGATCTCGCGCCAGAGCAGCCGCCGTCGCAGCGGGTCGACGTCGTTCGTCGGTTCGTCCAGCACCACGATCCGGCCGGGCGCCGCCGCGGCGATCGCGAAGCCGACCAGCCGCTGCACGCCGCCGGACAGCTCGCTGCCCAGGCGGTCCGCCCACGGCTCCAGCTCCAGCGCGGCCAGCAACTCCTCGGAACGGGCACGCGCCTGCCGGCGGTCGACGCCCCGGATCCGCGCCAGCAACTCGATCGCGAAGCGCGTCCGCAGCGACTGGATCGGCGGCGACTGCTGCGGCAGGTAGGAGCACAGCGCCCGCGCGGCCGAGGCGTCCGCGGTCAAGTCCACCTCGCCGAGGTGAATCGAACCGGAGGTCGGGCGGATCTGCCCGATCACCTGGTTCACGAGCGTCGTCTTCCCGGCTCCGTTCGGTCCCAGCAGCCCAAACACCCCGCCCGGCTCGATCTCGAGCGACACCTCGTCGTTCGCGAGCACGTCCCCCGGGTAAACCTTCGTGACATCGACGATCGACAGGGGTGCGGTTTCGATGGCGCTGCGAGACATTGAGTCGTGCCCTTCCCGGGCGGCCCGCTCGTCGCGCGTGGCCGGATCGGTTAATATCTCGCAATGCGAGATGATCGCAGTCTAAGAAAGTTTCTCCGCGTGTCAACGCCCTCCCATCAGCGCGACTCTGACCGCACCGACCGCGATGCGCTGCTCGTCGATCTCGCGTCCGCCTCGGCCCGCCTCCGCTACGAGACCACGCTGCACGCCGACGCCCTCGCCGCCATCCTCGGCATCAGCCACGCCGACTTCGCCTGCCTCACGCTGCTGTTCCTCGAGGGCGCCGCGACGCCCGGGCGGCTCAGCGAGGTCACCGGCCTGAGCAGCGGCGGCGTCTCCGGCGTCGTCGACCGCCTCGAGCGAGCGGGCTACGTCGAGCGCGCGGCCGACCCCGCCGATCGACGTCGCGTCGTCGTCGCGCTCGCCGCGGATCGGCTGCCAACCCTCGAGGAGGCGTTTCGCCAGCTCCCCGCCGCCGAGGACGCGATCCTCGAGGCCTACTCCACCGACGAGATCGCGCTCCTGCTCGCTGACGCCGAGGAGCGCATCGCCTCGACCCGCGATGAGGCGCGCCGGCTCCGTGGCGAAGCCAGAGAGAGCACCCCCACCACCGAGGTCAGGACCTTCTCCACCCCGCTCGATGGGCGGCGCCACGCCCGCCTCGAATTCGTCGGCGGCGGCGATCTGCTCCGCCTGAACGGCGACCCGGACCTCCGCGGACTGTTCCGCGCGGAGTTCGAGGGCGGCGGCGCCCGCGCCGCCGTCGACGACCATGGCACCGTCCGCATCCGCAGCCGTTCACCCCGTCGAGGTGGCCCCACCGACGGCCTGATCACCCTGAACGCCGCCGTCGAGTGGACGATCCAGTTCCGCGGCGGCGGCGGCCGGATCGCCGCCGATCTGGGCAACGTGTCGATCGCCGACCTCGAGATCGTCGGCGGTTCTGGCGACACCGATGTCGTGCTCGGCCCACCCGACGGTCACGTCAGGCTGCACATGTACGGCGGAGCCCGTCACGTCCACCTCCACCGCCCGAAAGGCAGCGAAGCGCGCCTCTCGCTGCGCGGCATGCTCAGCCACCTCGTGATCGACGGCGAGGACTCCGGCCGCTCCTGGAGCCTGCGCGGATCGAAGTGGGAGACCCCCGGCCACGCCACCGCCACCGACCGCTTCGACATCAGCGTTCGTGGCGGCGCCGTCCAGCTCGAACTCGACGAGGTCTAGCCGTCCACGGCGCGGTACTGCGTCACGTCGCAGACCGGCTCGTACCCGATCGCCTGGTAGATGCGATTCGAAGTCGGGTTCGCCAGATCGGTGAACAGGAAGCAGAACTCCCGCCCACCGTCGAGCAACCGCTGACTCAGGCCGGCCACCAGCGCGCCGGCATACCCGTGACGGCGCTCCGCCGGAGGCGTGTAGACCGGCCCAACGCGGATCCCGTTCGGCGTCGGACCGCTGTGTCCGGCCATCGACCGAGGCCGCCCGTCCCGCTCCCAGAGATGAAGCCCCAACGAGGCCGACTCGGCCTCGAGCAACCGATCGACCGCCACCTCCGGATCCATCGGGTCGGGGTCGCCGGTGTCGACGGCGAACGCCGCGAACCACTCCACGAGCAACGGTCGGTCGCCCCGGCGAATCGGTCGGATCGCCCCCGACGGTGGAGCGCTCGGCGACCGAACCTCGGTCAGCCGGTAGATCCGCTCCTCGCGGTGCACGCGCATCGGCGCCCCGCCGGCCCGCTGCCACGCGTCGACGAACGAGGCGGCAACGCCTCGCTCGCCCTGCACCCCGGGGATCGCGGCGACCGAATCGTCGAGGTCGAGCAGCCAACGCGCGAACGCCTCGGCGCCCGCGCGCGTCACCTCCGAGGACAGCAACAACCCGTGCGGCGGCGTCCGGATCGCGACGCCCTGAACCGAGCCGCCGTCCTCGATCGAAACAAGTAACGGTGCGTGCTCGTCGTAGCGCCCGGCCGCGATCGCCGCGAGGATGCCCAGCTCGAGGTTGTGCTCCGCCTCCCGCGCCTCGAGGTGCGACGAGACCCGCGCGGTGAACGCCCCCAGCTCATCGAACCGTCGGATCTCCATCCACGCTCCCGTTGAGCGGCAATCGAGGCCGCTCAGCTCACCGCGTTCGGCCGCCGCGGCGCCGAGCCCCGGCGCGCTCCGGCTCCCCATCCTGGGAGCCGCGGGAGGAGAGCGCAGCGATCAGCCCGAAGTCGTCCGGCTGATCCTCACCCCGCGCGATGCGGTTCCGTCGCTCCGCACCGCAACGGCGACAGCGATGAACGAGCTGAAGCCCCTTCCTCGACCGGCGGACGGCGACAGCGTCCATCAGGCCGAGGCAATCGGCCAGTCGATCGCCTGGCCGTCGATCGACATGGACCGAGGCCAGGCAGAACGGACAGTGATTGCGATACGAGCCACGTCCCAGCGGTCGCACCGCGCGATGACATCGGATGCAGTTGAAGCCTGCATCTTCCTCGCGCCGACCCAAGCAACGCTCCCCGGTCGTCGATTGATGACGACGGAGGCGTCGGGTTCCGTTTGCTCTCCCACGCGAACTCGCGTGGGCTCCAGGCTTGCCGGGACGAGGGGCCGATTCACCGCGCTCGGCTCAACGAGGGCGATTACTTCCCGTTCCAGCTTCGCGGAGACGTCTCAGTCTCCGGTCCGAACCGAGGCCGGCGTTCGGGCGACAGCCCATTGCTCCGGCCACTGTCACGCGCCACTCGACACGTGCCACGGGTAGGCGTTTGTTCCGGCTCACTGGCGGGGCGTCGTCCCCGATCAGCTCAGGCCGAGGCGGAGGCTCATGACCTCCATCAGACTCCTCTCACGCAGCCCGCAGCCTAGCAGCGGCTCGGTATCGTGTCGGGGCCCGGTCGCAGCGCCTCAACCTCGGCGCCCGGCACGACCGTCGATCGACAGGACCTCTGCGGATGACCGTCTACGGCCCCAACCACATCTTCGACTTCGCCGTCATCGGCGGCGGCCTCTTCGGCGCCGCCGGCGCGCGCCACCTCGCCGAGGCCGGCCACGAGGTCGCCCTCCTCGCCCCGCCGGAGCCCGAGGAGCCGGCCACCCATCGAGGTCCGTTCGGCAGCCACTACGACGAGGCGCGGATCACCCGCGTGCTCGACGCCGACCCGCTCTGGTCCCAGCTCGCCCAGGCGGCGATCAGCCGCTACGAGGAGATCGAGACCGCCTCGGGTGTCACGTTCCACCACCCGAACGCCTACCTCGGCATCGGCGTCGAGGGATTCCGTGAGACGAAGTACGACGAACCCGGCCGCTTCGAAAGCTCGACCGGCGGCACCGACTTCGTCGCCGCCTCGATGCAGGTCGGCGCTGCCGCGAACGCGAGCGCCGAGGCGCTCTCCGACGACGGCATCCGCGAACGGTTCCCCTTCCTCCACCCGGGAGCCAACGAGAGCGGCTTCGTCGAGGGTCCGCCGGCGGGCCATGTGAACCCGC
Source organism: Dehalococcoidia bacterium (assembly GCA_028279505.1). Classification (GTDB taxonomy): domain Bacteria; phylum Chloroflexota; class Dehalococcoidia; order UBA2979; family UBA2979; genus UBA6627. The sequence goes on along the minus strand of JANQNP010000066.1, from coordinate 16,664 downwards.
GAGCGCTCGCCCGCGCGCAGCGCATCCTCGTCGAAGCCGCCGGCGCGACCGTCCTCCCGCGGACCGCGGTCACCGTGACCGACGCAATCGACGCCGTCGACGTGCTGACGGACGACGCGACGAGGGTGCTCGCACGCCGCGCCCTGCTCGCCGCCGGCGCCTACAGCAACGACCTGTTGATCCGCCCACTCGATCTCGAGGTCCAGGCGCGCACCCTCGTGTTCGCGCGCCTCGACGCCACCCTCCGCAATTCACTGGCGTCGATGCCCAGCATCATCCACGTCCCGTCCGAGGCGCCCACCACCTACCTGCTCCCGCCGGTCACCTACCCGGACGGCGAGACCTACGTGAAGATCGGCGTCGACGCCTGGCACAACCCGCTGCGCACCCCGACCGAGATCAGCAACTGGTTCAAGTCGACCGACGGCGACGACGACGAGCGAGCAACCGCGGACCGTCAGCTCAACGCGCTGATCCCCTCCCTCGCTGACGCGCCCAAACACACCTCGACCTGCGTCTACACGATGACCGCGTCCGGCTACCCCTACGTCGGGATGGTCAGCGAGCGGCTCGGCGTCGCAGTCGGCGGCAACGGCAAGGGCGCGAAGTCTTCCGACGAGATCGGCCGCCTCGGCGCGGCCCTGCTCCTCGGCGAGGAGGTCGACCCGCGCCTCGCCCCCCGCTTCGCCTAGCCACGACCGCTCGAGGCCCGCCGACCCGCGGCTACCGCGCGACCTCCGACTCGATCAGCCGCCGCAACGCCTCGCTACCCGGGTGCTGAAGATGCACGCCGTCGGGGAGGAAGAACTCCGGATGGTCGTCCGAGAGCGCATGCCAGTCCGCGAGGCGAGCGCGAGGCGCGTGCCGCGCCACCCCCGAGGCGATCTCGGCATTCACGTCGGCCTCCCACGACCGCGGGACGCGCACGTTCACGAACAGCACGAGCTCCGCATCGGCAAGCAGCGCCATCACCTCGTCGAAGATCTCCGGCGTGAGCGTCCCGTTGTTCCCGAGCTGGATCACAACGATGTCGGCGAGCACCCCGTCCTCGGCAAGCGCCCGCAACTCCGCGGCGATCTGGAACCACTGCCGCCCAACCTCGCCGTAGACGGAGACGCCGGCGCCGATCTTCGCCAGCTCGTTCGACGCCCCGAGGACCACCGAATCCCCCACCACCGTCATCGCCGCCGTCCGCGAGCTGCGTACCCTCGTCGCCGGTGGCGGCTCGACAACCGCCGTCGGGCTCGCCACCACCGAGGGCTCGACCACCGGCTCAGCCCCCGCCGCGACCTGCGACGCCGGCAACAACTGTGTCTCCTCGGTCGGACCATCGGCAGGCGAGGCGGCCGGCTCCCGCGACAATCCGGCTGGCGAATCCCCAACCACCGAGGGCCGGCCGGCAACGAGGTCATCGACGTCCAGATGCCGGCTCGCCGCCCTCGCCGGGCTGAGTCCCGCGTCGAGCGGCGCCACCGACCCGCTAGCCGCACCGCGGTCCGCGGCCGACTCGCCTCGATCGGTGGCCGTCAGCGTCACTGTCATCGCGGCCACGGCAAGCACGGCGGCGACGTTCGCCGCCCGTCGCATCGCCGACCCGCGCGAGGGCCACCACCAGCCGCCGGTCAGCGTCGCGACGAACCGCCGCTCGCGGACCGGCCGCTCCACGAGGCGATACGACAGCTCCGCGAGCAGCACCGTCACCGCGAGGCGTAGCGCCAGCGAGTCCCACCCATCGAGGGCGACGTCCACCCGAGGACGCGTGAGCTGGTAGACCGGCCAGTGCCAGAGGTAGAGCGCGTACGACCGGGTACCCGCCCAGCGCAGGGCGCGGCCCCCGAGCGCGGCGCCAAGCCGGCTCCCCGGGTTCACCACCACCCCGATCAGCACGATCGTCGGGATCGAGGTGATCAGGAACCCGCCCTGGTACAGCCGGCGCTGGGCGTCCCAATCGACGAGCTGGTCCGTGAACGCGTACTGCGCCCCGATCACCACCGCGAGCGCCACGATGCCGGCCGCGTCGAGCACCCAGCGGAACGCCCGCCCCCAGACGATCGATGACGGCGTGCGCAGCCAGGGCCGCCAGACGAAGGCGGCGGCCGCACCGATCAGCAGTCCGGCGGCCCGTGCATCCGTCCGGTAGTAGATCGCCGTGACGTCGCCGTACCGCTCGAGCTGGTCGAACAGCATCCAGGCGAGCGCCGTCGACCCCGCGGCAGCCGCGACGGTCAGCACGAAGAGCGGCCACCGCCCGAACCACCGCATCCCGATCAGCACCACCGCCGGCCACAGCAGGTAGAACTGCTCCTCGACCGCGAGCGACCAGAGGTGGCGGAGCAGCGACGGCCGGCCGGTCGACTCGAAGTACGAGCCACCGTCCGTGATCAGCAGCCAGTTGCTGACGTAGAGCAGCGCCGCCGCCAGCTCGCGCCGGATCGCCTCGATCGACTCGCCGAGGACAGCGGTCGCGACGACGACCCCGACCAGCAGGAGGTAGAGCGCCGGCAGTAGCCGGCGAGCCCGCCGCCGCCAGAACGCGAACAACCCCAGCCCACGGCCGCGCGCGTGCTCGGCGAGGAGCAGCGCTGTGATCAGGTACCCGGAGAGGACGAAGAAGACCTCGACGCCAAGAAACCCGCTCGCCGGGCGCAGCACCGCCGGCAGTCCGGCGATGTCCCGCGCGTGGTAGAGGAGGACCGCCACCACCGCGATCGCGCGCAACCCATCGAGGCCCGCCACATACGGCAGGGTCGTCTCAGAGCGCTCGCTGTCGGCTCGACTCGGCGTCGGATCGGTCGCCCCGGTCGCCAGCACGGCCGGGTCTGAGGGCGCGGAGTCGGGGAGACAGCCGGCGTGGGGACGCGGCGACTGACGCACGTTCAGCGCTTTCCGTCTAACCCCGCCGCGACACCCTACACGCTGTGCGCGGAGACGGCCCTACCGATCATCGAGGTCAGCAGATCGCCGGCCTAGCGGCGTGACTCGACCTCCCGCATCAGCCGTCCGACCGCCCGCGCCTCGCCGCTCCCCGACCCCTCGAGGACACGCGCGGCGCCGAGCCGCGCCTCGTCCGGCCGGTTCTGCGACAGCTTCGCCTTCGCCTCGAGCCGCTCGATCGGCAGCTCGAACGCCACGATCCCGCGCATCATCCGCTCGAGGTACCCGTCCTCCTGGCTGTCGAGTCGCCACGCCGGCTCGAGCCCAGCCTCGTTCGCGTCAACGAGACGCTCGAGGAGATCCCGCACCTCCGAGGCGTCGTCGATGATCCGCGGCCGCCCGTACGCGTGGACGGAGACGTAGTTCCACGTCGGCACCGTCGGGCCGCCGTCGCCGTACCAGGTCGGAGACACGTAGGCGTGTGGACCGCTGAAGATCGCCAGCGCAAGGCCGCCATCCTCGTAGCTCGCGAACTCCTGCCACTGCGGATTCGCACGCGCCATATGGCTGACCAGCGTCCCGGATCGCCCTCGGTCGGCGTCGAACATGAACGGCAGATGCGTCGCGACGGGCATCTCGCCCGTGGCGGTGACGAGCAAGCCGAACGAGTTGGCCGCGATCAGGTCCGCGATCGCCTGCGGCTCGTTCAGCTCGTACGCGCGCGGGATGTACATGGCGGTGCCTCCTCGGGCGGAAGCGGAGCAGCGTAACGCGTAGAATCCGCCCCCGCACCGGTGCGACCGCTCCGGCGAACAGCAATCCCGACACCAGATCGAAGGGCGAGACGATGGATACCGAAGCACGGCTGGAGATCACGAGCCTGATGGGCCGCTACGCGAACGCGATCGACTACGGCGAGCAGGCCTCGTGGGTCGAGACCTTCACCGAGGACGGCCTGTTCCAGGTCTTCGTCCAGGACGCAGCGACACCCGTGATCACGGCCCGCGGTCACGCCGAGCTGACCAACTTCGTCCAGGGCAACGCCGCGAACAGCCAGAAGAACGAATCGATGAGCTTGCACCTCTTCGGCGCGATCGAGATCGTCGAGGAGCAGACCGACGAGATCCGCCTCCGCACCCGCGCCCTGCTCGGCGCCACCAGCGGCGACGGCCCCGCGGTGACCTCGATCGGCACCTACCACGACGTCGCGCGCCGCGTGCAGGGCGAATGGCGCTTCGCCGAGCGAGTGCTCCGGATGGACCGCGCCGAGATCGCTGGACGAGGCACCGCCGGCTAGTCCGGCGCCCTCGTCACCGCTCGCTCGCGCGAACGCACCCCAGCCCACCCGCAAGAGAGGCTCCGCCATGCAGTTCATCACCGGCGCCACCCTGATCGACGGCACCGGCGCCGACCCCGTCGCCAACGCCTCCCTCGTCATCGACGACGCCGGTCGGATCTCCGAGGTCGGCTCCGACCTCTCGAGGCCGAGCGACGCGACCGTCCTCGACGTCGGCGGGGCGACGGTGATGCCCGGCCTGATCGACGCGCACGTCCACATGTACAGCGGCAAGTTCGGCGCGAACATGCAGGAGCGCGCGCTGACACCGCCCTCGCTCCACGGCTACCAGTCGATGGGCAACGCGCGCGAAACCCTCGAGGCCGGCGTCACCTCGGTCCGTGACGCGAGCGGCACGCCGGTCGGCTTTCGCATGGCGATCGAGGAGGGCCTCTTCCCGGGCCCGCGGATGAAGCTCTCGATCGCCGCGCTCTCGCAGACCGGCGGTCACGGCGACGGCCTGCTCCCGGCTGGCGTGCGAATGGGGCGGCCCGGCCACCCGGCTGAGATCCCCGACTCCATCTGCGATGGCGTCGAGGAGGTGCGCAAAGTCGTCCGCACCGTGCTCCGTGCCGGCGCGGACTTCATCAAGGTGCACTCAACCGGCGGCGTGCTCTCACCATCCGACGAACCGGGCGCGACGCAGTTCACCATCGAAGAGATCGCGGTGATGGTTCAGGAGGCGGCGGCCCAGGGAAAGACCTGCATGGCGCACGCCCAGGCGACCCAGGGCATCAAGAACGCCGTAGTCGCCGGCGTCGAGTCCATCGAACACGGCATCTACCTCGACGACGAGGTGATCGCGCAGATGAAGGAGCGCGAAACCTTCCTCGTCCCCACGCTCCACGCCCCTCGAGGGGTGCTGAAGAAAGAGGAGGAGCGCCCGGGCACCGTGCTCCCGCAATCGCTGCGCAAGACGAAGGAGGTGCTGGAGGCGCACACCGACAGCATCCGCGCGGCGCACGAGGCCGGCGTCAAGATCGCCATGGGCACCGACGCCGCCGTCGGCAAGCACGGCACCAACGCCGAGGAGCTGGAGTACCTCACCCAGATCGGGATGACGCCGATGGAGGCGATCGTCGCGTCGACGAGGACCGCATCGGAGTGCATCCACGATGCCGAGAACGTCGGCACGCTCGAGCCGGGGAAACTCGCCGACTTGCTGATCGTCGACGGCAACCCGCTCGAGGACGTCACCATCCTCCAGGACCGCGACTGCATCCGCGTGGTGATGCTCGGCGGCGAGGCCTACAAGGACACGATCAGCGGCTAGCCGGCTGCCCCGACGCAATAGGCGGAATCACCTCGCAGAGGATCATCGGCTCCAGGGTGGTCTCCAGGCTGGTCATCGCAACCGTGACCAGCGACCACTCGTCGTCGACCCCTACGAGGCCGACCCACTCGATCACCGTCCGGCGTCCGGGCGTCAGGAACAGGCCGTTCGCCGCCCGGTGCAGCCGCTCATGATCCTGCGGCCGCCACCGCTCGACGAGCTGCGTCCCCACCAGCTCTGACTGCTTAACGTCGAGCAGACTCGCGGCCGCGAGGTTCGCGGCGACGATCGTGCAGAGTTCGTTGATCACAAGGCTCGGCGTGGCCAGGTGGTCAAAGACGTCTTCGGCTGCCCAGCGACTGCCGCCGTCGTTCATGGACTCGGCGGTTCTAGGCCACCGCGCCGGGACGCAGACCAGTGAAACCGAGCCAGGGCGCGCATCATCTCCACCTCCCACGTGCTCGCGATCGGGCAGGGCGGCGTCAACCTCGCTAGGCTACGCGGCAGAGAGGGGTTCGTGCGGGCCACATCGAGCCACGCCCGTCCACCCCTCGCAGAACACGCAACCTATCCGAAAGGAAGGTGAGCGAGTGGACGAGTGGCTTCGAGGTCCGGCCGGCGTGCGGGTGCAACCATCCACGCGACAGGCGTGGGTCGGAGAACAAGAAATCCAGCTCTCACGAACCTTGTTCGACATCCTGGTCGCGCTGCTGCAACAACGCGGCCGCGTCGTCGAGACCGCCGAACTCGTCCGCACCGCCTGGGGGTACGACGAGCCCGGTGACGTCCACTTCGTGCGCACCGCCGTGTACCGGCTCCGCCAACGCCTGCGCAACGCCGGCGCCCGAGCCGTCATCGAGGCGATCCGCGGCGTCGGATTCCGCATTCCCGAGGACGCCGCCGACCCGACCGACGAAGCAGATCGCGCCCGCGAACTCGCCCTCAAGACCGCCACGACCGCGATCTTCGTCCTCAACGCCGACCGGCGGATCGTTTGGACCAACGAGGCCGCCACGCAACTCACCGGCTACACCGCCCCCGAGCTGCGCGCCCTCTCCTCGAGCGCCGACCTCTGCCCGCCCGCTCAGCGCAAGTGGCGGGAGGGTGCCTGGCTCGACGTCCTGGCTGGTAAGCACCTGAAGCGCGGCGAGGTCGACCTAGTCCAGAAGGACGGCCGGTGGGTCAGCGTCAGCGCGTCGTGGAAGCCGCTCCGGGACGAGAACGGGACGGTGGAGTTCGCCATCCTCGAGTTCTGGGCGCCCGCGGCGGCCCTTCCCGATTCTGCGCACCGCGCCGCCGGATAGCGTCCATCCCACCGCTCGGCGGACAGCTCCCCATCGAGGGCTGCACTCCGCCGCTGCCCACCCGCCGAGGTAACGAGGTGCCATGCACTTCGACGTGACCGACGTCCAGTCCGGCACCGCCGCCGTCGAGTACTTCAACGCCTTCCACGACGGCTTCGTCAAGGAGCTGCGGTTCAGCTCCCGCGACCGCTTCCCGGAGCGCGGCGTGCACACCACCGAGGGCCTGCCCGATCTCGAGGTGACCTTCGCGCACTACAACTACGAGCGCGACACCCGCCCCGCCGACCAGCTCGTACGCGCCACCTTCCGAGGCGTCATGAACCTCACCACAGACCTGACCGGCCTCGGCACCGAGTCCGCGGTGAAGTACGTCGCGATCGAGGACGCCACCCGCCGTCGCGACGACGGTTCCGAGGAACCCTGCCTCCGTGCCGTGGTCGTCGCGGCCCGCCTCGCGGACGGCGACTGGACCGAGGTCGAGTCGATCCGCTTCACCTTCGAGCACGCAACGATCGAGGAGCGCTAGCCCCTCGACACGCCGCTCCGGACGACGAGCGATCAGTTCGGCGGCGGAACCGGCATCCCGATGTCGGTCGGCGTCGCGCCGAAGTCTTCAAGCACCTCGGCGGTGTAGCGAATGCCACCGGTGACGGTCTTCGGATCCCCGTCGATCAGCTGGAACGCAGCCTCCGCGATCTCGGTGACCGGCTCCGAGTTGTCCAGCATCTCCTGGGTGTACTGGCGCCCGAACATCTGCCCCGGCGTCGCCACCACCTTGCTCGGCGACAGCGCGTTGACCGCGATGTGGTGATCGAACATCTCGGCCGCGAGGCCGGTGGTGAACCGCTCGATCGCCGCCTTCGTCATCCCGTAGACCGCGCCGTCCGCGTGACTGACCCCGGGCTTCGGGTGAATCGCCGCGCCCGACGAAATGTTGAGGATCGACCCGCCGTCGCGCTCGATCATCCCCGGCAACAGCATCTGGCAGAGGTGGAACGGCGCCTTCACCAGGATCTCGAACATCCGGTCGTAGTACCGCTCATCGAACTCGATCGTCCCGCCAGGCACGAGAATCGCCGCGTTGTTCACGAGGATGTCGACCTGCCCGTAGGCCTCGAGCGCCGCGGCCACCAGTTCCTCGCGGCTCTCCTTTTTCTGGAGGTTCGCCGAGATCGCGGTCGCCTCACCGCCGGCCGCCCGGATCGCCTCGGCAACCGTGTTCACGGTCCCCGGCAGCCGCTCATCGCGTACCTCGACGGTCCGCGCGGTCACGATGACCTTCGCGCCCTCCAACCCGAGCCGTCGCGCGATCCCCTCGCCGATCCCGCGTGACGACCCCGTCACCATCGCTACCTTGCCGTCGAGCGCGCCCATGCTGATCCCCTCCCGCACTAAGGTTCGGCCTCGAACCCTAGCAGCCCTTCGTAACAGGAGAGTGCACCCCGCCGTACCGATCCGCCTCGACACGCCGCCTACAATGCCCGCGATCGACACCCGCGAGGGAGGCACCCATGGTCGACTTCAACGACACGCCCGAGCAGGCGGCCTGGCGCGCCGAAGTCACGGCATTCGTCGAGGAACACCTCCCCGACGACCTCGCGGAGGACCAGGAGTTCGCCGGCACCCTCGGCGGGATGCACCGCGGCCCCCTCGGCAAGCAGCGCGCCGAGCGGATGAAGGAGTGGCGGCAGGCGATCCTCGACCGCGGCTGGATCGCCCCGGCCTGGCCGAAGGCCTACGGCGGCGCCGAGATGACCGCCATCGAGCAGTTCATCCTCCGCGAGGTCTTCACGGAGATGCGCGCCCCGATCCAGAGCGTCCACGACGTCGGCTCGACGATCCTCGTGCACGGTTCCGAGGAGCAGAAGCAGAAGTACCTGCCGCCGATGGTCCGCGGCGAGATCCAGTGGTGCCAGGGCTACTCTGAGCCGGGCTCAGGCTCCGACCTCGCCTCGGTCCAGACCCGCGGCGAGCGTGACGGCGACGACTTCGTCATCAACGGCCAGAAGATCTGGACCTCCGGCGCCAAGACCGCCGACATGATCTTCGCCCTCGTCCGCACCGACCCGGAGGCGCCCAAGCACCGAGGCATCAGCTACCTCCTGTTCGAGATGGACAAGCCCGGCATCTCCGTCCGCCCACTCGGTCAGATGACCGGCGCCAGCCAGTTCAACGAAGTCTTCTTCGAGGACGTGCGCGTCCCCGTCTCCGCGGCGGTCGGCGAGATCAACCGCGGCTGGTACGTCGGCGCCACCCACCTCGACTTCGAGCGCTCCTCGATCGGCTCCGCCGTCGGTTTCCAGAACCGCCTCAACGACCTGATCGAGTTCGTCACCACCGAGGCCGAGGCGGACACCGGCCGCTCGCGCCTCAAGCGAGAGCCCGCCTTCCGCGACCAGCTCGCCGACCGCGCCACCGAGACCACCGTCGCCCGCCAGTTCTCGAACCGCATCATCACGATGCAGGCCCGCGGCATCATCCCGAACACGGAATCCTCAGCCCAGAAACTCTTCTCGAGCGAGCTGCATCAGCGCACCTCGAACACCGCGATCAAGGCGCTCGGCCTCTACGGCATGCTCTACGACGAGGACGGCCCGTACACGCCGCAGCGTGCCCGCTGGGGCACCTATTACCTCGCGACGGTGTCCGAGACGATCGGCGCCGGCACCTCGGAGATCCAGCGCAACGTCATCGCCACCCGCGGGCTCGGCCTCCCGAGGGGGTAGCGACGCGGCCGCTCCCGCGCGGCTCTCGCCACGTCGCAGCCGCCCGCGAGACGGACACTACGCCGGCAACGGTTCGAGCCGGCCACTCACCGGCTGCAGGTCGTACATCTCGAACGTCGCGACCGCGCTCATGTCCTCGTCCTCGCCGTGCTCGGCCTTGCCCTCGGCCGTTTCGAGGTAGGACGTCAGTGACTCTTGCCGATCGAAGGTCGTCCAGACCACGACCGTGTTGCGCTGGCGGTCGACGCCGACCTGCCGCGCGATCAGCCCCGGCACCTTCCCGTCCATCAACTCGCTCGGTCGCCGAGCGAGCGCCACCAGCTCGTCCAGCCGGCCCGGCTGCGCGGTCGAGACGCTGACGAAGCTGTACGTCGGTTCGGTCATGTTCGGACTCCTATCTAACAGTCGTTAGGTCGCGATCGAACCTACCACTCGTTAGGTAGACTGACACCATGCCGAAGGTCACATCGTTCGACCGCATCGCCGCGGTCGCCGCGCGCCGCTTCATCGCCGACGGCTACGCCGCCGTCGGCCTGCGCGCGATCGCCGACGAGCTATCGATCAAACCGGCGTCGCTCTACTACCACTGCCCCCGAGGCAAGTCGGAGCTGTTCGGCCGCGCGTTGAGCGCCTACTTCGAGGGCTATCGAACCGACCTCGCCGCGGCCGCCGGGCGAGCCCGGTTCCCGCGGGCGGTCTTCCGGATGGCCGACTGGATGCTCGAGCACCCGCCGGTCGACCTCCAGCGGATCGCGAGAACCGACGCACCCCAGCTCGCCCCCGAGGACGCCGACCAAGTGATGCGCGCGCTCCACGACGCGGTCCTGGGCCCGATCGTCGAAACCTTCGGGGCGGCCCGAATCGGCGGCGATCTACCCCCCGACGTGGATCCCAGCATCGCCGCCACGGCGGTCGTCGCGCTGGTCGACGGCCTCGGGTTCCAACACCTGCCCCCCGGGCGAGAACCCACCGACTCGGAACTCCGCGCAGCGCGCAGCAGTCTGCACGCCGGCCTGAAGATGCTGAAGGGCCTCGACTAGCTCGCGGCGAGCACCCCGTAGACCGCGTCGATCAGCGCGTTGTTGCGCGGATCGCGCCAGGAGCGACCGGCCCGGTTGCACACGTACCCAAATCCGAGGCGTGCGTCCGGATCGGCGAAGCCGAGCACCGCACCGTTCCCGTAGTGACCGAACGCCCGAGGGTTGGTCCCGAACGGGCGGATCTCCGGCAGCGTCAACTGGAATCCGAGGCCAAACCGCGTCGGTCGCCCAAGCAGCAGATCCTCCCCGTCCGACTCGATCGTGTTCGCCCGATCGATGATCGCCGGTGACAGGATCCGCACCCCGCCCACCTCGCCGTCGGTCGCCAGCGCGCCGAACAGGCGGGCAATCGATCGCGCGTTGCTGTGCGGGTTCGTCGAGGGGTACTCGGCCCCTCGGAAGAGCCGCGAGTTCGTCCCGCTGTCAGGCAGCGCCGGCGGGTTCCCGTAGGCCTGCAACCGCGCGAGGGCGAGACCGGTCGCCGTCGCTTTGTCGACCTCGAGCCACGGCCGCCGAGGTGGATCGTCGGGACTCGGCTCGTAGTTGATCCACTCCGCCGTGCGAACGTCGTCCGCCTCGGTGGTGCCGATCGGGAACTCGATGCCCAGCGGCTCGCAGAACTCCTCGCGGACGAAGTCGCGCAACCGCCGCCCGTCGACGCGGCGCACGATCTCGCCGAGCAGGAACCCGAGCGTGTTGACGTGGTAACCGTGCCCCTCGCCGGGCGTCCACCACGGCTCCTGCTCGGCCAGCGCCTCGGTCATCGTCTCCCACGAGGTCAGGTTCACCCCGGCCGGCAGATCCCTGCCGACGGCGATCAGCCCCGCCCGGTGCGACAGGATGTACTCGACCGGCAGCGTCTCCTTGCCCGCCTGCGCGAACTCTGGCCAGTAGCGGGCAACCGGAGCATCGAGGTCCACGCGTCCCTCGTCGACGAGCCTGAGCACCGCCATCGAGGTCACGGCCTTACCGACCGACCACACCGCGCTGAGCGAGTCCCGAGGCCAGACCACCGTCCGTGCCGCGTCGAGGTGGCCCGCCCACAGATCGACGACCGGCTCGCCCTCGATCGTGACCGAAACCGCCGCGCCAACCTCGTCGTACTCGAGGAAGTTGCGCTCGAACGCCTCGCGCACGGCCGCGAACCGATCGTCGCAGTGGCCCTCGATCGGCGGGACGGACACGGGCGCCTCGGTCATGCGGGAATCCTCGCGGTGTGGCCGGCCACGACTCGGCCGCGCACGCGAATCTACGCGCCTGCGCGGGCAGCTACCAACGAGCGTTGTAGAATCTCGACGGCTGAGACGTGCGCCGAGTCGCCCTCACGCCCCCGATGGAGGAACCACATGGACTGGAACGACACCCCGGAGCAGGCCGCCTTCCGCGCCGAAGTGCGCAGCATGCTCAGCGAAAAACTGCCCGAGCGCTACAAGACCCCCGGCGACCCGTCGCTCGAGGGCGGCTGGGACGCCGACCGTAAGTCGGACGACCCCGACCGCGTCGCCGCGGCCAAAGAATGGGCGGGCGCCCTCGCCGAGCGAGGCTGGATCGCCCCCCACTGGCCCGAGGAGTACGGCGGCGCCGGCCTCTCGCCGATGGAGCAGTTCATCTACCGCATGGAGATGGCCGAAGCTCGCGCGCCGGGCGTCGGCGGCTCCGGCGTCCAGATGCTCGGCCCGATGCTCATCGTCCACGGCACCGAGGAGCAGAAGAAGGAGCACCTCTCCGGCATCCTCTCTGGCGACGTGATCTGGGCGCAGGGCTACTCCGAGCCGGGCTCCGGCTCCGACCTCGCCTCCCTCCAGACCCGCGCCGTCCGCGACGGCGACGAGTACGTGATCAACGGTCAGAAGATCTGGACCTCCGGTGCCCAGCACTCCGACTGGCTGTTCGTCCTCGCTCGCACCGATCCCGACGCCCCGAAGCACCGAGGCATCTCGTTCCTCCTGCTCGACCAGACCACGCCCGGCGTCTCGGTTCGCCCGCTGATCAACATGGGCTGGGAGCATGGCTTCAACGAGACCTTCTTCGAGGACGTGCGCGTCCCCGCCGCCAACCGCGTCGGCGAAGAGAACCGCGGCTGGTACGTCGGCATGACGCTGCTCGACTTCGAACGCTCGAACATCACCGGCGCCGTCGACGCCCGTCGCAGCCTCGAGGCGCTCCGCGAGTACGTCGGCACCGACGAGGGCAAGGCGAACTCACGGCTCGACTCGACGCCGTCGCTCCGTGGCGACATCGCCGACCGCTTCATCGAGACCGACGTCATGTTCAACTTCTCGTTCCGCATCATCTCGATGCAGGACAGCGGCCTGATCCCCAACTACGAGGCCTCCACGTCGAAGCTCTTCAACTCCGAGCTGGTTCAGCGCCTCTCGAACACCGGCATGAAAGCCTTCGGCCTCCACGCCGGCCTCTGGGAGCGTGACCGCGCGCCCATGCGCGCGCAATTCACGCGCAGCTACGTCAGCAGCGTCTCCGCGACGATCGCCGCCGGCACCTCCGAGGTCCAGCGCAACATCATCGCCACCCGCGGCCTCGGACTCCCCCGCGGCTAGCCCGACCCCTCGAGGGCTTCGGACCGACGACCAACGGGCGGCCTCACGGCCGCCCGTTTCGATCGCCGTGCGCTAAGCGCCGACAGGGACCGGTAAGCTCCCGGCGAGGAGCCGCCGTGAAGCCGTTCGTGCAGCAGCCCGTGCCGGATCTGCCACTGCTCGACCGTGGGCTCCGCTTGCCGAACCCGTCGGGCGCGGAGGCGGCGCTCGTCAATCTCCTCGCCGCCGTCAAGCGAGCCCAGGACATCACCGTCGCCGACATTGTCGCGATCGAGGATCGCTACCGCGTGGAACCGGGCGACCTGCCCCCCGCGCTGCGGTCCCTCTTCGCCCGGCTGCTCACACACTACGTCGCGGACGGCGAAGTCTCCGACGCCGAGGTCGAAGCACTCGTCCACCTCAAGGAGCAGTTCCGGTTCACCAATCGAGAGGCCCGTGAACTCCACGACGACGCGGCGGCCCAGCGCTACCGAGCCGCGGTTGATCGCTACCTGACCGATCGTGTCCTAACGGACGCCGAGCGTGAGTCACTGGAGCGGCTTCGAGACCAACTCCTCCTCTCCGACGAGCGCGCGCGACTGGCAGCGACGGAAGGCACGCTGGAGGCGATCAGGAAGGCCGAACGAGAGCTCGCCGCTGACTTGACCCTCTCACCGACCGACGCCGCCGCACTCGAACAGTTGGCGAACAACCTCGGCGTCGACTGGCCGCCCGAGGGCCCAGACCGGACCAGGATCGAGCGACTGCGCCTGCACTGGGAGCTCGATCGTCTACCGCTCTCCAACGCGAGGCCTGAAGTCAAACTGCCGGCGGGTGAGATCGCCCATCTCACCGTGACCGGCGTGCAACAGCGCGACCTGCCACCGCCACCGGTCGAACACCCAGAAGTCGGCACGGCGGCGGCGGAGATCGCAGACCTGCTCCGTTGGCTCTTCAGCTCGCTCAAAGAACGACTCCTGCCCGACGATCGTTCGACCGATGGTTCCGTTGTCATCGACTCAGGGAACCTCACCGTCACAAACCGCAACGTCGTCTTCACGGGGAGGACCACCATCGAGGTCCTCCCCATCACGAAGATCCGAGAACTGCGCCGCGAGGCGGATCGCCTCGTGCTCAAGGTCAGAGGTAAGCCGTGGCCGTTGGTGTTCGCGGGCAACGAGGACCTCGCCGCCGCATTCGTGCTGATCCGCCGCCTCATCCGCGAGGACATGGCGGCGAACGCCCAGTGATCGGAGAACCCTAGTTGGCTGCGCCGTTCGTGGCCTCGCCCGTGCCGACGCGTAAGGACCCCTGGGGGCCAACCATGCGGTCGGCGCGCGCGGCGCTGATCGAACTCGAGAACGTGCTCGCACGTGCGCCGCGGATCCGCGACGTTCCGGAGGACGTGCGCAGCGCGGTCGACGAGCGCTTCAACGTCGATCTACGACTGGTCATGTCGGGCGAGCTGGAGGCGCTCTTCAACCGCTACCTCGAGCACAGCCTGGATGCGGATCGCATCTCCGACGACGAGGTCGCTGAGTTGGTCCACCTGAGCCGCATCCTCGGAATCTCGGATCGGCGCGCCCGCGAGCTGCACGACGCGGCTGCCGGCGCTGTGTATCACCTCGCGCTTGAGGATCGGCTCAGCCGCTTCGAGATGCGCCCCGATCACGAGGCGTTCCTCGCCGAACTGCGCGAGGCCCTTCTCCTCTCGGACGCGCACGTTGAGCGGATCCACCACCTCGCGGCGATGCCGGTGCTCGAACATGCCGAATCGCTGGCGCTCGGGGACACGAGGCTGTCACCCGATGAGGAGGCCGAACTCGAGGCGCTTGCTAGCCGCTTCGGTCTGCGGTGGCCGACAGCGCGAAGCGATCGGGAGCGCCTCGATCGTCTGCGCCGGTACTGGCGCGCCGACAACGAGACGCTACCTGTCCTGAATACCTCGATCGCGCTCCTGCCCGGCGAGCAAGTCCACTACATGCTGAAGGATGTCACCTGGACCGCAGGCCGCCGTGGTCTCGAACCGTTCGCATCCGGCGCGGCGAAGCTCCGTTCGCTGCTTCGACGGATCATCCCGAGTCGCCTCCAACCGTCAGCGCCGGCTCGTCTCCCGGGATTCGAGCCGTGGACCTTCGACACCGGCGACCTGTACCTCAGCAACCATCACCTGCATTTCGACGGAGACCGCCGCCGGCGCACCCTCCCCCTGCTCCGCATCGTGCGGGTGCGACCGGGTGACGGCCGGCTCGCGATTGAGCGGGTCGCCCGAGGGCCAACGGTCGTCCTCGAGCTGCGGCGCGATGCAGATCGGACGTTCGTCCTGCTCACCCGCTTGATCCGCGAAGCCCGATGGCGGCGGGTCTACCGCCCGCTGGCCGGACGCGGCCCCGACGCGACACCGTGGGAACCACTCGGCGAGCACGAAGGGGATGTCAGAGAGCGCTGACCACCCCCGCTCTGCCCGGTACGATCCCTCGATGAGCGCGCCACCCCCCGAGGCCACTCGAACCGCCCTCCGCCAGCGCCTCGCGCGCGGCCTGCTCGCCGCCGGCGGCACGCTCGTGCTCCTGCTCGCCGCCGCCGGATTTGCGTTCGCGGATCCCGAGGCCCCCGACCGCACGACCGCGCCCCCGTTCGAGCTGACCCTCATCGACGGCGAAACAACCGTCAGCAGCGACGACATGCGCGGCCAGCCGCTGGTGTTGAACGCCTGGGCCTCGTGGTGTCCGCCCTGCCGCGAGGAGGCGCCGACCCTCGAGCGAGTCTCCAGCGACCTCACGCCCGAGGGCGTCCAGTTCCTCGGCATCGTCAGCGACGACACCGCCGCATCGGCCGCCGAGTATGCGGCGGAGGCCGGCCTCGACTTCCCGCACGCCCTCGATGACGGCTCATTCGACCGCGATTATGTCGTCCAAGCTCTGCCGACGACGTACATCCTCGACGCGGAAGGCCGGTTGGTCGCGAAGCACGCCGGCCCGATCTCAGAGGCGCGACTGCGCGTGCTGATCGAAGAAGCGCGCGCCGGTGCGGCCGAGTAGTGCCAGCCGTCCCTGACTGGATCGCAGTTCGCGGCGAATGGGTCTCGCTGCTCATCGCCGCCGCCGCCCTCGCGATCTCGGTGCGTCCCCTGAGCGGACTGCTCCAACTCCCGCGCAACGAGCTCGGCGACCTGTTCTGGAACGGCGGCCTGGCCTTCGTCGTCGGCGGTCGACTCGTCTACGTCGCAGTCGAGTCCCCCGAGGCGCTGACCGACCCGCTCGTGCTGATTCGGATCCAGGGCGGCATCGAGCCAATCGCCGGGCTGGCGGCGGTCGGCGCTGTCCTCGCCTCGCGAACCCGCCAGACACCCGGCGCCCGCCTCCCTTGGCTCGCCGCGACCGCAGCCGGCCTCGCGCTCACCGTCGTCGCCTACGACCTCGCCTGCGTGGCTCGCGATGCCTGCACCGGCGCCGAGGCCCCCGCCCCCTTCGGCTTCGCCATGTCGGGTCTCTCCGAGACCCGCGTCGCCACCCCGCTGATCGAGGCCGCCCTGCTCCTCGTCGCGGGCGGCCTGCTCCTCTCATCGCGCATC
>JANQNP010000058.1 GCA_028279505.1 Dehalococcoidia bacterium | reverse complement strand
GTTCCCCAGCTGCAGACGCGGGCGGGCGGGTGGGAGCGCTCGACTACAGGTCGATCACCGCGCCCAGTCGTACCTAGGGGTCGATCAGGACTCCGGGGTTGAGGATGCCGTTGGGGTCGACCGACTTCTTGGCAGCGCGCAGGGCGTCGGCGAAGAGGTCGGGGCGCTGGCGGTCGTACTGGGGGCGGTGGAGCCGGCCGACGGCGTGGTGGTGGGTGATCGTGCCGCCATTCTTCTCGATGGTTTCGGAGAGGGCGTGCTTGATGGCGCGTTCCTGGGCGTCGGCGTCACCGCCTTTGTAGGCGCCGGCGTAGGTGTAGTAGGGCGCCGGGCCGTCGGTGTAGACGTGGGTGAACCGGCAGTTGACGGTGCCGCCTCCGCACTCCTCGTCGAGGACCCTGCGGAACGACTCGCGCATGGCGTGATCGAAGTCGGGCCAGCGGTCCCAGGTGATCGACGTCTCGATGGTGCCGCCGACCAAGCCGAGGCCGGCCTGGAGGCCGCCGCCCTTGGGGATGAAGGCGTCGCGCCAGGCGCCGACGGCGCCGGCGCGGCCGGTGGGCTTGCCGTCGCCGTCGTCGACGAGGATCTCGTCGTCGGGGATGTGGCCGCCGCAGTTGCGGGCGATTTCGACGGCAGCGGCCATGGGCTGGCGTTGGGAGAGCTCCGCGGACTCGAAGCCGATGATGAGCAGCGTGGTCTCGCCGTCGAGGCCGGCGCTGCCGCCGGCGAGGAGCGGGTCGAGGATGCGGAGGTTGGCCGGCCAGAGCTTCGCCTGGACGATCTGTCGGACCGCCTCGTAGCCGCTCTCCCACGTAGAGAAGGTGACGCCGGCGGTGGCGCGGAAGGTGGGGCGCGCCTGGATGCGCATCCACGCCTCGGTGATGACGCCGAGGATGCCCTCGGAGCCGATGACGACGCGGTCGGGGCTGGTGCCGGCGCCGCTGCCAGGGAGGCGGCGGGATTCCCACCAACCGTTCGGGGTGAGCATGCGGGTGGACTCGACGAATTCGTCGATGTGGGTGTGGTTGGTGGCGTAGTGGCCGCCGGAGCGGGTGGCGATCCAGCCGCCGAGGGTGCTGAGCGCGAAGCTCTGCGGGAAGTGGCGCAGCGTGAAGCCGGCGGGGCGGAGCTGGTCCTCGAGGAAGGGGCCGTAGACGCCGGCCTGGATGCGAGCCGCCCTCGAGGTCTCGTCGATCTCGAGGACCTGATCGAAGTGGTCCATGTCGATGGTGACGACGGCATCGGCGCCGTCGGGTGGGTTGGTGCCGTCAACGACGGAGCTGCCGGCGCCGTAGGGGATGGCGACGATGTTGTTGTCGCTGGCCCAGGTGAGGAGGCGCTCGAGGTCTTCCTCGGTGCGGGGGTGGGCGACGGCGTCGACGGGGTTGGGGTACTCGCCTCGGATGGCGGCCTCGCGGTTGAGGCCGTAGGAGCTGTAGGTGTGCATGGCGCGGTCGTAGTTGTCGGTGCGCGTGAACTCGGCGATGGCGTCCGGGATCGTGACGCGCGGCTTGCGTAGCTCGAGGTCCTCGGGGGTGGGGATCTGGGGGGCGGTGAGTTCGGTGCCGAGCTGAGAGGAGAGTCGAGCCGCCTCGGTCTTGCGTTCCTCGAAGGTGGGTTCTTCGTCCTCGTAGGCGAAGATCCAGCGGCTGCGGCGGCGGTCGCGGTTTGGATTCTCGGTCATGAGCCTCTGGCTCCTTCTCGACGCTTCGGAGCCTTCGGCTCCTTCTTGGCGCTTCGCGCCTCGATGCGTGGGGCCGGTGCACTGTAGCGGAGGTGGGGCGCCTGGGCAGCGGTGGCCCTCTGGCCGGGTGGGGATCCTCGGACGATACGAGCGCGCGATGGCGTGGGCGGCCGACGGGGTGCTGCGCGAGACGTTTTGCGGTCGAGGATCGGGGGCGCTGCCCCCGGCCCCCCGGCAGGGGGCTCCTGGTCGCCCCCTACAACCCCTACCTAAGCCGGGCGTCTTCCTCGGAGACTGATGGGCTTCGGTTGCGGCGGGAGGACTGGCGCAGCTTGGTGTGATGGTGCTCGGAGAGGCTGGCTTCGGGACCGTCGGCATGCGCCGCCGGGCGCGATCGTTCGTGCGTGGCGGGTCGGCGGTCGGACCTTGGGGCGAAGGTTCGGCGGGCAACGGGAACGACGCGGACCGAGTCGCATCTCGCCCATCGCGCTCGACGGTTGCAGTGGAGCCGGCGACGCGAGATAGGCGGAGCCTCGAAGCCCATCTCACTGGACGTTCGTTGCCCGTTTCCCCATCTTCACGAGGCACCGATCCCCGAGGAGCTCCCACGACCGACGCCGCCGCTCTCCACGCCGAGTCGATCGTGATTGATGCGACGTCGTTCTTCTGCGAGGGGTGGAATCCTCGGTTGGAGCGGGCCGGGGTGACGGCGCTGCAGATGACGATGCCGCACCCGGGCGACGACGCGCGAGCGGGGATCCGGCGGATCGAGGGGTACTACCAGCTCGTGGCGCGGGATGAGCGGCTGCGGTTCGCGACGAGCGTGGAGGACGTTCGGGCGGCGAAGCGGGACGGGCAGGTGGCGTTCATCATCGGGGCGCAGGACGCGGGGATCTTTGAGGATGACCTCGGGCTGCCGGAGGTGTTCTGGCGGCTGGGGATGCGGGCGGTGCAGCTGACGTACAACCCTCGGAACCTGCTGGGGGACGGGTGCCTGGAGCCCGCGAACTCGGGGATCTCGCGGCTCGGGCGGGCGATGATCGAGGAGATCAATCGCGTGGGGATCCAGCTGGATCTGTCGCACGTGGGGCACCGGACGTCGATGGAGGCGATCGAGGCGTCGAACAAGCCGGTGATCTTCAGCCACTCGAATCCGCAGTCGCGTGCGCCGTCGCCTCGGAACATCACCGACGAGCTGATCAAGGCGTGTGCGGAGCGGGGCGGGGTGATCGGGTGCACACCATTCGCGCCGGCGAACTGGACGGGCGGGGAGCAGCCGCCGGACCTCGAGAGTTTCGTGGGGCACGTGGAGTATGTGGTGGACCTCGTTGGCGTCGATCACGTGGCATTTGGCACGGACTCGGAGGCGACCCCGGGGGCGTACCCGGTGGAGCTGCGGGCGCAGCTGGCGGTGTCGTACCCGGAGTCGTCGGCCGCGTTCAAGGCGGCGCACCCGGACGTCGCGAGGTCGATTGGCCTCGACAGTATGGAGGACATGCCGGCGGTGACGGCCGCGCTCGTCGAGCGGGGGTGGAGCGACGAGGACGTGCGCAAGTTCCTCGGCGAGAACTTGTTGCGGGTGTATGGCGAGAACTGGGGGTCGTCGGCGGTTCGGTGATCGCGGACGACCGCAGGTGGGCCGGATCTTGCGAAGTCGTTCAGCGTGGGCGGCTGCCAGCGTGCTTCGCTCAAACTGCTGGGTCGATCGGATCTGGGGGGCGTTGCCCCCGCACCTCCAGCAGGGGGCTGCGCCCGGGAAGGGGCTCTGCTCTGGTCGCGCTTCCGCGCGAGGGGGCTCGCCCCCTACAACCCCTACCTAAGCCGGGAGCTTCCTCGGAGGCTGACACGCCTCGGTGGCGGCAGGGAGATCGTCCTGAGCGATGTGGGATGGTGCAGAGAGGAGCTGGCTTCGGGACCGTCGGCATGCGCCGCCGGGCCGCGGGGCGCCGGTAATGGCGAAGCCTTCTGGCAGATCGTGGAACGTGCCGTCGGCGAGCTTGGCGTGCGCGGCGGTCGATCGATCCGGAGAGTGGGAGTGATGGGGATCGCTAGGTGATCTGTGAGCAGCGGTCTATCGGCCAATCGCGTGGGACGGATCCAGAGCCGGAGGGGCGAGCAGGATGAGCGACGCGCATGGGCATGACCGGTTGCTGGCTGGGCTGCGGATCATCGATGCGGGGCAGGTGGTGGCCGGACCGTTCGTGGGGACGTTGCTTGCGGACCTCGGTGCCGAGGTGATTCGGGTGGAGTTGCCGGCGCTGAAGGATCAGTCGCAGGCGCTGGAGAACTCGACGCGGGCAGGAGAGCAGCGCAACAAGAAGTCGGTCTCGCTCGACCTGCGGATGCCCGAGGGGGCGGCGCTCTTCAAGCGGCTGGTCGCCGAGGCGGATGCCGTGGTGGAGAACTTCTCGCCGGGGACGATGGAGCGGTGGGGGGTGGGGTTCGAGGATCTGGCTGAGGCGAACCCGCGGGTCATCTTCGTGCGGATCTCGGGGTTCGGGCAGACGGGGCCGTACCGGGACCGGACGTCGTACGACCGGATCGGGCAGGCGATCGGTGGCTTGATCTACGTCACGGGGCCGGCGGACCAGCCGCCGGTTCATCCGGGCTACATGATGGGCGACTACACCTCGGGGACCTTCGGCGCGCTATCGATCCTCGGCGCTGTCTACCACCGCGACCACCTGGACTGCGACGAGCCCCAGCTGGTCGATCTCTCGCTCTACGAATCGATCCTCCGCTTCAGCGGGCCGATGGCCGCCGAGTTCAGTCGCAACGGCATCGTTCGCGAGCGCAGCGGCAACGTTCGCTCCTGGGCGATCCCCGGGGAGCAGTTCCGGACCCGCGACGGCAAGTGGGTGATCCTGCTGGCGCTCAACCCGCAGATCTTCCAGCGACTCTGCGACGCGATGGAGATGTCGGATCTGCCTCGGGACCCGCGCTTCGTGGATCACGATGCGCGGTACGCGCACCACGAGGAGCTGCACGGGCTGATGCGGGAGTGGGTGGCGCAGTACGACGCGGAGGCGTTGTACGAACGGCTCGAGGAGTTCCGGGTGCCGTACGGGCCAGTGAACTCGATCGCGGACATCTTTGCCGATCCGCACATCGCGGATCGGAACGACCTCGTGCAGATCGAGGACCCGCACGTGGGGCCGGTGACCGTCCCGGCGCCGTACCCGCGGCTGTCACACGCGGCGGGGCGGATCTACTCGCCGGCGCCGGGCATCGGGGACCACAACGACGAGATCTACCGAGGTCTCCTCGGGATGTCCGACGGGGAGCTGGAGGAGCTGGCTGGCGCCGGAGTGATTTGACCAGGCTGCCGACTGCGCAAGTCGTCTGAGGGGATGTCGACAGAACCGCGGGTCACGCCTCCCACTAGACTCCCGAAGTAGGGATCAGGCGATGGCGTGCTCGTACCGCCAGGCTTTCGGTCGAAGAGAGGATGGTTGAGCATGATCCGCTTCCGATTGCCACTATGACGTTAACCGGGGTAAGAATCACCGATTTTAAGGGACTCACGGACTGCACGATCGATGAGCTTGGTCGCTACAACGTTATTGTGGGACCGAATGATGCCGGGAAATCATCGGTAGCCGAAGCGATCAGTATTGGCACCAACCTTGGTGCACACATTGAACCGCTAAGACTCAGTGACAGTCCGAGTAGTCAGCCTTGGACTGTCGAGTTCTCTTTCACGAATGAGTTGGCCGACCGATCTCAAGTCCTACGCACGCGGGACAGCCGACACACCGACTCGGATGAGATGAAGCGATTCACGCAGGACCTCCGTTATCACGGTCCGTTCGAGCGAGTATCGATCAGTAACCCGGCCGCGGCCACGCCACGAATCGGACGGTTCGCGGAGAATCTCGCGGCATGTATCCACTATCTCCAGTCAAACGAACCGAGCATCTTTGAGTCGCTTCGGAGTTCGTTCGCTGACGTGCTCCCTAAATATCGGTCGATCCGTGCCCCCTTCATCGATCATCAGCGAACCGTAGGAGTTGTTCTCGACTCGGAGACGACGTCGATCCCCCTATCGGACGTCGGCGACGGGATTGGCCGCACGCTAGCGTGGCTGACCGCAATGTACACGGCAGCTCCTGGCGCTTTCTTGATGTTCGACGAGCCGGAGGTCGGACTTCATCCACGCCTACAGCGTCGACTGCGACGAGAGCTAGTAGGGATCTCTGAGCAACTGAACCAGCAGCTGCTCGTACTTACGAACTCCCCGTATTGGATACACACGGAAGGGAGAGGAACCGCGTACCAGGTCTCGAACGGCACCGCACAGCGGGTGACCGACCTTGGGCCCATGCGCCGAGGCCTCGGCATCCTCCCGGCTGACGTCGGATTCTTTGATCTCGTCCTGTTCCCCGAAGGAGCGAGTGAACGAGAGTCCTTACCCTACCTCTTCCGCGCGATGGGCTTCGAGCCCGAGGCGAACGGCATCAAGATCGTCTCCCTCGGAGGGTCGAGGAAGAAGGCACGTCTCAACGAGGAACTCGACACCCTGAAACAGCTCGGAATCGCGGCGGCTGTTGCGGTGGACGCAGCGGACCAGTGGACCCAATCTTGGGCGGACGAACGAGCTGCGGAGAAAGACCTCCGACTGGAGCCCGGCGATGTCACGTTTTGGCGCACGGTCAGCGGCGACCGCGGTGTCTTCGAGGATGTGTTCGGTGCCGACGTCCTCGCGGCGGCGTTGAACTCACTCGCCGCCGGCGATGAAACTGAACCTCCGCCCGAGCTGGTGATCCCAGCGGACGTTGAGACAGCAATCTCCCAGGTAAAGACGGATGTCGGGCTCGCTCGACTGTTCCGTGCCAAATCCAACGGCGGGGAACTCGACAAACCTGATCTCGCACTGCGAGCTGCTCAAATCTGCGTCGAGCAGGGAGAGATCCCGCAGCAGGTCTCCGACTTGGTGAACGGGCTGCGACGCCGGCTCGAGGTGGCTCGCCAAGCTGATTGACGCCCCGAGTCCACCGTGTGCACGGCTGGCGGCGGTGGAGCTGGACGAGAGTTGGGTACGATCTGGGCCTGTAGGTAGGAGTCGAGAATGGACTGGTCGGATAGCGAAGAGCAGGCGGCGTTTCGTGAGCGCGTGCGCGCCGTCATCAACGAGAATCTGCCGGATCGGTACCGGGGGCGCGGGCGCTCGGTGAGCTGGCAGACGGACCGGAAGTCCGAGGACACGTCGATCCGCGATGCGGCGATGGGGTGGAACCGGGCGCTGAACGAGCATGGGTGGGTCGCTCCGCACTGGCCGGAGGAGTACGGCGGCGCCGGGCTGACGGCGATGGAGCAGTTCATCTTCAACCACGAGATGGCGGACGCGGGGGCGCCGATGGCGGCCAGTCCCCATGGCGTGTCGATGCTCGGGCCGACGCTAATCGTGCACGGGACCGAGGAGCAGCGGCAGGAGCACCTGCCCAAGATCCTCTCTGCTGAGGTGGTCTGGTGTCAGGGGTACTCGGAGCCGGGCTCCGGATCCGACCTGGCCTCGCTGCAGACGCGCGCCGATCGCGATGGCGACGATTACGTGCTGAACGGGCAGAAGATCTGGACGACCGGCGCCGAGTCTGCTGACTGGCTGTTTGCCCTCGTGCGTACCGACCCCGAGGCGCCGAAGCATCGCGGGATCTCGTTCGTCATGGCGGACCTCGAGACGCCGGGCCTCTCGGTGCGGCCGATCGTCGGGATGGACTGGGGGACGGAGCTCAACGAGACGTTCTTCGAGGACGTGCGGGTTCCGGTTAGCCACCGCGTCGGCGAGGAGAACCGCGGCTGGTACGTGGGGATGACGCTGCTCGACTTCGAGCGCTCCGGCATCGCCAACGCCGTTGGGATCCAGAACACGGTCCGCAACCTGATCAGCGAGGCGACCGAGGGCGACGCGCAGGCGCAGTCTCGGCTCGGCCACGTGCCGTCGGTGCGCGGCTACGTCGCGGACCGCTTTATCGAGGCGAACGTGGGGTTCCAGTTCTCGCTGCTGATCATCTCGATGCAGGCGGCGGGGCAGGTGCCGAACCACGAGGCCTCGGTCGCCAAGCTGTTCATGTCCGAGCTGGAGCAGCGCGTCGCCCACACCGGTACGAAGGTGTTTGGGCTCTACGCCAACCTCTGGGACGAGGCCGAGGAGCGGGCACCGATGGAGGCGCGATTCACGCGTCGCTACGTGTCGTCGATCCCGTCGACGATCGCGGGCGGGACGAGCGAGATCCAGCGCAACATCGTCGCGACTCGCGGCCTCGGGTTGCCGCGCGGGTAGACCGCTTCGCGCATCGCGCGCAGCCCGGTCCGACCTCAATGACGACCGCGACGAGAGTCGCGGTCGTTCTGCGTCTTGGGCCCTCGGACGCCTCGCGCGGCGTCCCCGCACCCGTTGGAGTAGGGTGGCGCGGTTCTCGGGGAGGCGAGTGGCGACCACGGCGAGTCGGGTAGGGACGCGGCGGCGGCCGTTCTTCGGCTGGTGGATCGTGGTGGGCGCGGTGATCGCTCAGTTCGCCTCGATGGGGGCGAGCGGGCAGATCGGCGGGGTGTTCCTTCGTCCGATGACGGAGGACCTGGGGTGGACGGCGACGCAGTACACGTTCGGGGGCTCGGCGGCGTTCGTGTTCGGCGGCGTGGCCGGGTTCGTGATCGGGCCGCTGGTGGACCGACACGGCGCGCGGCCGCTGATGCTGGTGGGGACGGCCTGCTACGCGGCGGCGCTGTTCGGGATGTCGCGGCAGCAGGAGCTGTGGCAGTTCATCCTGCTGTCGATGCTGGCCGGCGGGGCGGGGGTGTCGCTGGTCGGGCCGCTGGTCGTGAACGTGACGCTGTCGAAGTGGTTCGTGCGGCGGCGGGGGTGGGCGATCGCCCTCGGCTCGATCGGGATCTCGCTGTCGGGGCTGATCACGCCGGTGACGATGACGCAGGTGGTCGATTCGATCGGGTGGCGGGACGCGTACGTGGTGCTGGCGGTGGCGATCCTCGTGATGCTGGTGCCGGTGGCGCTGGTGATGCGGCGGAGTCCCGAGGACTACGGGATGTTGCCGGACGGCGACGACCCGGCGGGGGCGGCGGATCGGGGGCAGCCAGCGGCGAGCGTGGGGGCGGCCGACGCCGATGCGGCGAACTCGTACACGCGGGCGGAGGCGGTGCGGACGAGCGGGCTCTGGCTGCTGACGCTGGGGTTCGGGCTCAACCTGACAGCGATGTCGTCGATCCTGCTGCACGGCATCCCGTTCATGACGGACGCGGGCTTCACGCGGACCGAGGCGTCGATCGGGTTCGCGGTGAACGGGTTCGCGAACCTGGTGTCGAAGTTCTTCTGGGGCTGGGGGTTGGAGCGGTTCCACGCCAGGCACCTGTCGACCGGGGCGTTCATGTCCTCGGGGACGGGGGCGGCGCTGATGCTGATCGCGGCGCAGACGGAGTCGCTGCCGGTGATGTTCCTCGGGTTCTTCGCGTGGGGGTTTGGGTTTGGGGGGACGATTCCGCTCGGTGAGTTCTTGTGGGCGAAGTACTACGGGCGACGGCACATCGGGGCGGTGCGGAGCGTCGGGGTGCCGTTCACGATCATCTTCGGGTCGGCGGGGCCGATCCTCGTTGGGCTGTACTTCGACGCGTTCGACGGGTACGAGGGGGCCTTCCTCGCGCTCGTTTTGGTGTACATCGTCGGCGGGGCGACGATCTTCAGCTCGCGCGAGCCGCCAGCGAAGGCTGCGAGTGGCCTCGCAGGTGCGAGCGACCTCGGACGGGCGGCCGGCGGCGACTAGGCGCCGCCGCGACGGAGGGTCGCCGGTGGCTAGTCCTCGCGCTCTAATCCTCGCCCTGGGGGCGGATCAGGAGCACGGCGGCGGTCGGGGTGTGGCGCGCGACGTGGTCGGCGACGGAGCCGAGCAGGGCGCGTCCGAGGCCGGAGCGGCCGTGGGTGGCGATGACGACGAGGTCGCAGCCGAGCTCCTCGACGGCGTCGGTGATCGTGGGGGCGGCCTGGCCCTCGGCGACCTCGATGCTGAGCTGGGCCTCGGGGACGTCCGCCTGCACGAAGCGGCCGACGACGGCGGCGAGATTGGCCTCGGCAGCCTCGCGCTGGCCCTGGACGGCGCTCTCGGCGATCTCGACGGTGAGCTGGCCACTGGGAATGGGCTCGATGGTGGCGGGTGTGGTCTCGGCGATGATCTGCGAGACGGAGTCGATCACCTGGAAGAGGACGACGTTGGCGCCGAAGCTCTTGGCCAGCTCGATGGCGTGCGGGATCGCCTGCTGGGACAGCTCTGACCCGTCGAGGGGGAGGAGGATCTTGTTGTACATCGGGCACGCCTTCGACGCGGGGTCTGTTTGAGCGAGGCGGCCGAATCATAGGGATGACCGCCGACAGGCGCCACGGCCCCTCGGGAGGTGTGGGCCGGCGGTGGCGCCGGTGCCCGCGCCGGCCGCCGCGCTGGTCTTCGGCGGTGCGATCGGGAGCAGGGTGCTTGGTACGATGCGCTGGCGCCTCGACATGACGCACCCACTACCCCAGCGACCGCATGTTCAGGAGCCCTCGATGGCGTTCGACCCACGACACCGGAGCCACACCCTGGTCGACGGACCGGACCGCGCAGCGGCGCGGTCGTACTTCCACTCGGTGGGGTACTCGAACGAGGACCTGCGGAAGCCGCTGGTGATGGTCGCCCACGAGTGGATCGGGACGATGCCCTGCAACTTCAACCAGCGCGCGCTGGCGCAGCGGGTGATGCAGGGAATCCGCGACGCAGGCGGGACGCCGATGGAGGTGAACACGGTCTCCATCTCCGACGGGATCTCGATGGGGACCGAGGGGATGAAGGCCTCGCTGATCAGCCGCGAGCTGATCGCGGATTCGATCGAGCTGTGCGGCGTCGGGTACTCGTTCGACGCGGCGGTGGTGATCGTCGGTTGCGACAAGACGATCCCAGGCGGGGCGATGGGCCTCGCGCGGTTGAACATCCCGGGGCTGGTGCTCTACTCCGGCTCGATCGCGCCGGGGACGTACCAGGGTCACGACGTGACGATCCAGGACGTGTTCGAGGGGATCGGCCAGCACGCGGCCGGCGACATGAGCGACGAGGAGCTGGAGCAGCTGGAGAACGCGGCGTGCCCGGGCGCGGGCGCCTGCGGGGCGCAGTTCACGGCGAACACGATGGCCACGGTGATGGAGTTCATGGGGCTCTCGCCGATGGCGAGCGCGACGAGCGGCGCGACGGATCCGCACAAAGAGGACGTGGGCTACGACGCCGGCAAGCTGGTGATGGACGTGCTGCAGCGGGGGCAGCTGCCACAGGAGATCCTCACGCGCGAGGCGTTCGAAAACGGGATCATGTGCGCCGCCTCGACGGGTGGCTCGACGAACGTGGTGCTGCACCTCATGGCGCTGGCCGCGGAGGTGGGCGTCGAGCTGAACATCGACGACTTCGACGAGGTGAGCGAGCGGACGCCGCTGATCGGCGACTTCCGGCCGGGCGGGCAGTACGTGGCGCTCGACTGGGACCGCGCCGGCGGGACGCCGCTGCTGGCGTCGCGGCTGCTCGAGGGCAACTACCTGCACGGCGACGTGATGACGGTGACCGGCAAGACGATCGCGGAGGAGGCCGAGCAGGCCGTCGAGACGCCGGGGCAGGTGGTGATCCGGCCGCTGTCCGACCCACTGAAGGAGACCGGCGGGCTGGTGATCCTGCACGGGTCGCTGGCACCGGAGGGCTGCGTGATCAAGGTGGCGGGGCACGAGCGGATGGATCACACGGGGCCGGCGCGCGTCTTCGAGCGTGAAGAGGACGCGATGGAGGCGGTGCTGGCCAGCCAGATCAACCACGGCGACGTGGTGGTGATTCGCAACGAGGGCCCGAAGGGCGGCCCGGGGATGCGCGAGATGCTCGGGGTGACGGCGGCGCTGGTGGGCGCGGGCCTCGGCGAGACGGTGGCGCTGCTGACGGACGGGCGCTTCTCCGGCGCGACGCGCGGGCTGATGGCCGGGCACGTGGCACCCGAGGCTGCGGACGGCGGGCCGATCGCCCTCGTGCGCGAGGGGGACACGATCTCGTTCGACATTCCGAACCGGCAGCTGAATGTCGAGGTGTCGGACGAGGAGCTGGCGCGGCGCCGCGAGGAGTGGACGCCACGCGAGCCGAACTACGACACCGGTGTGTTCGCCAAGTACGCACGGCTGGTCTCGGGCGCCGAGACGGGTGCGATCACCAGCTAGCGGTTGGCGACCGCTCGAACTTCGAGCGGTGCCGATCACCCTCCGGGTGGGGTCATGATCCTCGTTGTTGGTGGGAGCCGCTGGAGCGGGCGGGCGCTGCTGCCCGCCCTGGAGGGGCGGCCGCTGCGCACGCTGGTGAGCAGCGAGTACGACGCGGTGCGCTACCGCGATCAGGGGATCGAGGCGGTGACCGGCGACGTGCTCGAGGGGCGCGGGCTCGACAGTGCGATGCGCGGGGTGCGCACCCTTGTGTACCTCGACCACGTGATGGAGCGGGCGGGGGACCCGGTCGCGAACGAGCTGGAGTCGGTGCAGAACGCATTGATCGCGGCGCGGGGCGCCGGCGTCGAGCGGGTGATCTTCCTCGGGAACGTCGCGGCGGCGGAGGAGGCACAGGCGCGGCAGCTCGTCGCGCAGTGGGCGGCGGAGCTGGCGGTGCGCCAGTCGGAGCTGGCGTGGGTGGTGCTACGGACCTCGATGGTGGTTGGGGGCACGGCGACGCCGTTCGAGGCGCTGCGGCGGTCGGTGGACCGGCTGCCGGTGGTACCGCTGTTCCGCTGGCGGCGGACCGAGGTGGAGCCGGTGGCGGTGAGCGACGTGCTCGAGGCGATCAAGATCGCGATCGACGACGACGAGATGGCGGAGCGGTCGTTCGATGTCTGCGGGGCGGACCGGGTGCACGTCGCGGACGTGGTGCGTGGGTGGGGGACGGCCGCCGGGCGGAAGCGGGTCTACCTCCCGATGCCGGGCTGGGGCGACCGATTCGGGGAGCAACTGGCATGGACGGCGGCCCGGCTGCCGCGGCGACAGACTCGGTTAGCCCTCGAGACGTTGCGCGAGCGGCAGGTGTGTGTCGACCCGTCTCGGCGGTTCCCGTTGCCGCACCGGCCGAGCGGGTATCACGCGGCGTTGGCTGAGGCGGCGGGGTAGGAGGACGTCGCTAGCTGGCGTCCTCGGTCCGTTCGACGAAGCCCCACTGACGGCCCTCGGGATCGGCGACGGTCAGCATCCGGACGCCGAAGCCGCGTTCGACCGGGGGATCGGTCGACTCGCCTAGTTCATGCAGGCGCTCGTAGATGGCGTCGACGTTATCGGTCTTCAGTCCGACCCAGGTGCCGCGGCCCTCGCTCCAGTCGGGGACGGGTCCGTCGAGCCAGACCTCGGCGCCCCCGAGGACCAGCTCGACGTTGGTGACAGCGCCGGCGTCGTTGGACCAGCGCTCGCGTTCCGTGAAGCCAAGCACGCGGACGAGCCAGTCGGAGGTCGCCGCGGCGTCGGCGCAGAAGACGTACGGGATCGCGCCGAGGATTCGACCTGTTCCTGACATCGGGACCGTCCCTCCGTACCCGACGACGCTAGCCGAGCTGGCTACTCCATCAGGCCGCGCCAGGCGGCGTCGGCGAAGCCGCCATCGAGGTAGAGGGTCTGGCCGACGAGCATTGGGGCCTCGTCGGAGCAGAGCCAGGCGACGGTGGCGGCGATGTCCTCGGGGGCCACGTTGCGGCCGGCGGGGACGTGGGGGCGGACCTGGTTGGCGACGTCTGCCTTGTAGGTGCGATCGCCCTCGGAGCCTTCGACCCAGCCGGCGGAGACGGCGTTGACGCGGATGTCGAGCGCGGCGAGCTCGACGGCGAGGTACATGGTCAGCGAGCGGAGCGCGGCCTTGCTGACGCCGACGGCTGCGTAGTCCTTCATGTAGTGCTCGGCGCCCGGGGAGAGCAGGTTGACGACTGCGCCGCCGCCTCGGGACTCCATGAGGGGGGTGGCGAGCTGAACGGCGAGCCAGGGGCCGAAGACGTTGACGTCCATGGTGCGGTGGAGGTGGCCCTGGCGCTGCTGGAGCGCGGGGCGGGGGCGCTCGAGGCCGCGGGCGGCGTTGTTGATGAGGATGTCGATTCCGGGATCGCTGCCGCCGGGGGTCCAGTCCTCGAGGGTTTTGAACAGGGCGCGGAGCTCGTTTTCGTCGCCGACGTCGGCGCGGTGCGCGACGGCGTCGACGCCGAGAGCGCGGCATTCCTCGACGGTGGCGAGCGCGGCTTCTTCGTTGCGGGCGTAGGTGACGAGGATGTGGGCGCCCTCGCGGGCGAGGCGCAGGGCGATGGCGCGGCCGATGCCGCGGGATCCGCCGCTGATGAGGGCGCGCTGGCCGCGGAGCGAGGCGTAGACGGGGGCGTCGGACATTGGAGGAGGGTAGCGGTGGGGTTGTCGCTGGCGCGAGGAGAAGGGCCACCCACCCGTATGCCTGTGGGGCTGCCGCCCCACGCCCCGCTTCTCTGAAGACCCAGCGGTCGAGTTCGGTCGGCCTAGCGGGAGCGGCGGAGGTTGCCTTCGGACGAGTCTGCGAAACTTCGATCTATCCCACCACCCACCCGAATCCTCAGCGGTGGGCCTTCGGCCCCCCGCGCCCCCGATCGCGAGGTACGCTTCGCGCCCTCCACCACGGACAGCAGCGCAGCCGAGGGCGCAGCCGGAGCGGTGCGAGGCGCCGTTATGGTCGCGAGCTCCGCTCGCGACGATTCTTCTAGGTAAGCCCTCCCACCCACCCCATATGCCTGTGGGGCTGACGCCCCACGCCCGCTTTCCGGACCGGCCTAGCGGCCGGGTGCAGTCGGAGCGTCGCTAGTTCGCCGGGCGGATGGCGCGGTGGAGGGTGTAGGTGCGGCTCTGCTTGACCTTCTCGTAGGTGCCGCACTGTTCTTCGATGACTCGGCGGACGAACTTGCGCATGCCGGTGAGGGTGACGAGGTAGAGGCGGCCTCGGGGGCGGAGGCGGGACCAGGCGTCGGCGACGAGGAGGGTGGTCAGCTCGTTGCCGATCTTGGCGGGGAGGTTGGTGGCGATGAGGTCGAAGGTGCGGTCCGGGGCGATGGCGGCTAGGCCGTTCGAGGGGAGGACTTCGGCGTTGGGGATGGCGTTGGCCTCGATGTTGGCGCGGGCGTAGTCGATGGCGACGAGGTCTTTGTCGACGAGGAGGGTTTGGCCCTCGGGGGCGAGGCGGGCGAGGGTGAGGCCGATCGGGCCGTAGCCGCAGCCGAGGTCGAGGCAGTCGTCGGTGGGGTTCACCTCGATGAGTTCGAGGAGGAGGCGGGTGCCGACGTCGATCTCGCGGGGGGAGAAGAGGCCCCAGGTCGATCGGAGGTGGAGTGATTGGCCTCGGAGGGTGGCGTCGAACTGGATGTCGGCGCGTAGCGCGTCGAGATCCGCGGAGGGGTCGCCAGAGTCGGTGGGTGAGCTCCGAGGGCTGGTCACGATCGGCCTCCGGCCGAGGGTCGGGTGGCGTCGAACTCGATGTCGGCGCAGAGCGCATCAAGATCGGCGCTAGCCGCACCGGGGGCCTCGAGATCCGCGGAAGCCGCAGACGGGGCGTCGAGGTCAGTGGAGGCCTCGGTCGGGTCGGGCATCGTCGGTAGCGGGTGCTACGCGTCGGGGGCGGGCTGGAGGCCGTGGGGGCCCTTGGCCGGGTCGATGAGGACGCCGACGGCCCACTCGTAGCCGTCGGGGTCGTGGACGACGACTTCGCGCCAGCCGTGGCCCTTGGAGACGGTGGGGACGGCGACGGTGGCGCCGTGCTCGCGGGCGCGGGCCTCGAGGGCGTCGGGGTCAATGCCAAGGAGGCGGATCTGGGCGCCGAGGCCACGGGTCTCGCCGGCGGCGAGCTTCGGGTACGAGGGGTGCTCGTCGTGGGTGTGGTCGGCGTGGAGCATGACCTCAGCGCTGTCGACGCGGACGGCGGCGAAGTCGATGTCCTGGTAGTGGATCTCGGCCTCGAAGACATCGCGGTAGAAGGCGCAGGAGCGCTCGGTGTCGCTGACGATCAGGTTGAGCGAGAGCGACGGCAGGAGCGCGCCGTAGCGGAAGCCCGGCATCCACGGGACCATGCCGTCGGGGCGCTTGCGGGTTCCCATCGCGGTCCTCCGGTCCAGGCCTGCTCGCCCTCGGAGGTGGGAGCGGCCTCGGTGGGTGGCTAGCTGGCGCCGTTGGCGACGCGCTCGCAGGCGACGGCGAGGCGTCGGGCGGCCTCGGGGATGTCGTCGAGGGCGACCCAGGAGAAGGCCATGCGCAGGTGCTCACCCGGGTCCTGGCGGTCCGGGAAGAAGGCGTGGCCGACAGGCATGGTGACGCCCTGGAGGATCGCCTCGCGCTGAACGTCGCGGGCGGTGAGGCCGTTCTGCAGCTCGGCCCAGAGGAAGAAGCCGCCCTCGGGCTTGCGGAAGCTGAGGTACGGCTCGCAGTACTCGTGAAGCGAGGAGGTCAGGGCGTCGAGCTTGTCCGAGTAGACCTTACGCATGTGCTTGATGTGCTCGTCGAGCTGCCCGTCCGCCATGAAGTTGTAGATCATGTGGTGCAGCAGCGGGCTGTTGCCCATCTCGAAGCGCATGCGCATCACGCGCTCGATCACGGCCGGCTCGGCGTGGACCCAGCCGACGCGGAGGCCGGTGGCGATGATCTTCGAGAAGGTGCTGACGGTGATGACGCCCTGCACGTTCGCCAGCTCGGAGAGCGTGGTGGGCGGGTCGTCTGTGTAGAAGAACTCGCCGTAGGCGTCGTCGTCGACGATCAGGGCACCGTGCTGCGCGGCGATGCGGAGCAGCTTGTGGCGACGCTCGAGCGACATCGAACCGCCGGCGGGGTTGTGGAAGTTGCTGATCGTGTAGATGAGCTTCGCGCGCTTCCCCTGCGATTCGAGGTCCGCGAGCATGCGCTCCAGCTCGTCGACGTTGAGGCCGTCGTCGTCCATGCCGACGGAGAGGATCTCGGCCTGGCGGCCTCGGAAGGTGCGAAGTGTGCCGGAGAAGGTGGGCGCCTCCGAGATAACGGTGTCGCCCGGTGAGAGGAAGGCGGAGCAGACGAGGTCGATGGCGCCGGCGCTGCCGTTGGTGAGCAGGAAGTGGTCCGCGGTGACCGGCACGTGCCGGTCGCGGGTATAGCGCTCGGCGAGCGCGCCGCGCAGGGGCTCGTAGCCGATGCCTCCACCGTAGCGGAGCGGGCTGTCGTCCGGAACGTCGAGCGCGCGGTCCATGGCGGCGAGCAGCTCGGCGCGCGGGAGGGTGTCGGGGTCCGGGATGCCACCGCCGAGGCTGATCGGCGGGATCGGCGACTCGACGGTCGTCGGCATGCCCCAGTCGGTAGCCGAGCCAGCCGTCAGGTACTTCACGGCGTCGCTGGTGAGCTCGTCGAGATCGTGCTCAGCCCAGAGACGGCCCAGCTCGTCGACGATGGTGTCGGCAACCGGTTCGACCGTCACGGCGAATTCCCTACTGCAGGTGGCGAGACAAGAGTCTGGGGCCTGGGGATAGACGTAACGCCCCGATTCGGAGCGTTATCGAACATCGTATGGCCGCCGACAAATCAGCAGCAAGCAGGAAGTTCCCGCACGGGCATGGCGAGGGCACGGCTGCGTGCGCCGGTTCGCCACCTCGCGAGGTGCCGCGTTAGCTCGGCGCTGCGCCGGCGACCTCGGCAAGGGCGTCGCCGAGACGGGCGATCGCGACTCGGAGATCCTCGGGCGGGAGCGCGGAGTAGACGAGGCGGATCGACCGCTCCCCGCCGGCGTCGGCGAAGTACATCGGGCCGGGGGTGACGGCGACCTCGCGATCGGCCGCGGCGGCGGCGACCGCGGTGGCGGTCAGCGGCTCGTTGAGCTGCAGCCAGAAGAAGAAGCCGCCGGCGGGTGT
The DNA here is from genome assembly GCA_028279505.1 of Dehalococcoidia bacterium. GTDB lineage: Bacteria > Chloroflexota > Dehalococcoidia > UBA2979 > UBA2979 > UBA6627. The sequence continues at coordinate 1,950 of JANQNP010000058.1, read as the reverse complement.
GTGGAAGCGGACGTAGGGCTCGGCGTGTTCGACGAGCGCGGCGGCCGCAGCGTCGCGGCGCTCGCGGTAGATCGACTGCAGGCGCTGCACGTGCACCTCGTAGTGGGCCGACTCGAGGTAGTGGAGCACGACGCGGTGGAGGAACGGCGAGGCGCCGTTGTCGAAGCGCATGTGGACGAGCGCGGCGATGACGTGGGGCTCGGCGAGGATCCAGGCGACGCGGAGGCCGCTCGCGACGGTCTTCGAGAAGGTGCCGAGGCGGAGCACGCCTCGTCCGTTGGCGACCTCGAAGAGCGAGGGCGGCGCCGGGCCGTCGATGTCGAGGCCGGCGTAGGCGTCGTCCTCGACGATGAGGGCGCCGTGGTCGGCGGCGAGGCGGACCAGCTCGACACGGCGCTTCAGCGGGAGCGTCGCGCCGGTGGGGTTGTCGTAGTTCGGGACGACGTAGATCAGCTTGGCGCGGGTGCCGGCGGCCTCGAGGGACTCGAGCGTGCCTCGGAGGGCCGAGGTGTCGAGGCCGTCGCCGTCCTGGGGGACGGTGACGAGGTTGGCGCCGCGTGCGCGGAAGGTGCGTATCGCGCCGGGGTAGGTGGGGGCGCCAAGGATGACGGTGTCGCCCTCGGCGACGAAGGTGAGCGCGATGTTCTGGAGGCCGTGCGCGGATCCCGAGGTGAGCGTGACCTCGTCCGTGCCGAGCGTGAGGCCGGAGCGTTTGGCCTCGGAAGCGGCGATCCAGGCGCGGAGCGGCTCGTAGCCCTGCTGGCCGCCGTAGGTGAGCGCAGCGCCGGGGTCGGCCTCGAGCACGGCGGTGGCGGCCGCGGCGAGCTGGGCGGCTGGCAGCGAGGCGCGGTCAGGGACGCCGGCGTTGAGGTCGTAGCGGAGCGGGGAGAGGGAGGTGTTCCTCGGGAGCTGGGAGACGATCGGCGCGAGCAGGTCCTCGAGCGGTGTGGCGCTCGGATCGGGGCTTCGCGTGAAGCTGGGAAAAGCAGGCTCCTGATCGCTCATAGTCGCGTCAGCCTACGGCCGGTGTGGGGGACCCACAAGGCGGCACGACGCGGCGGCGCGGGCCTCGAACAGGGTCTCGCGAGTGGGTGGTCGCGCTCACGCGCGCGGATTCAGATACTGCGGCGGAGTCACGGGTGAGACGGCGCATAACCGGTCGCTAGCTGGGAGAGACGGGATGGCAACGGGACCACTGGTCGGGGTGAAGGTGCTGGAGTTCACGCAGATCCTCGCGGGGCCGTACGCGTGCGCGCACCTGGCGGACATGGGGGCCGAGGTGATCAAGGTAGAGCCGCCGGGCGGCGAGCCGTGGCGCCTGTCCCAGCAGTACATGCCCGGCGAGTCGAAGTGGTTCCACCAGCTCAATCGCGGCAAGCAGTCGCTGGTCCTCAAGCTCGACGAGGCGGATGCGCAGGGCGTCGTGCACCGGCTGGTGCCGGAGATGGACGTGGTGGTGATCAACTACCGGCCGGACGTGGCGGCGCGGTTGAAAATCGACCACGAGACGCTGGCGGCGCTCAATCCGAAGCTGATCTACGTCGACAACACGGCGTTCGGACGGCAGGGCCCGTGGTCGCACCGGCCAGGGTACGACCTGGTGGCGCAGGCGGCGTCCGGGCTGATGGCGGGCGAGGGGAAGATCAGTGACAGCGGCCAGCCGGGGATGATCCAGTCGACCTCGTTGGCGGACTACGCGACCGGCCTCGCGATGGCGATGGGGGTCTCGGCGGCGCTCTACCGGCGGGAGCAGAGCGGCGAGGGCGAGTACATCGAGAGCACGCTGCTGCGCACCGCGCTCCAGTTCCAGATGGAACGGGTGATGCGCGTACCGCTGGCGGATGCGGCGAACGAGGCGCGGATGGCGAACCTGCACGCGCTGCGTGACGGCGGGGCGGCGTACCCGGAGCTGCTCGAGGCGTATGACCCTCGGAAGGTGTCTTCGGCGGT
>JANQNP010000015.1 GCA_028279505.1 Dehalococcoidia bacterium | reverse complement strand
CCTGCCCGAGATCTTCAACGCGGTCAACATCGACATGAACGGCGAGACCCTCGTCACCGAGGTGCAGCAGCACCTGGGCAACAACTGGGTCCGCTGCCTCGCACTCGACGCGACGGAAGGCCTCCGCCGCGGCGCGCCCGCCGAGGACACCGGCGCCGCGATTCAGGTCCCCGTCGGACCGGAGACGCTCGGCCGGATCTTCAACGTGATCGGCCAGCCGCTCGACCCGGGGGCCGAGATCTCCAGCGAGCAGCAGCGCTGGCCGATCCACCGCTCGGCTCCCGCCTACGCGGAGCAGGAGACGCAGACCGCCATCCTCGAGACCGGCGTCAAGGTCATCGACCTGATCGCCCCGCTGCCGCGTGGTGGCAAGGTCGGCCTCTTCGGCGGCGCCGGCACGGGCAAGACCGTCACCAACACCGAGCTGATCCGGAACCTCGCCGCGGAGCACGGCGGTCTCTCCGTCTTCGCCGGCGTCGGTGAGCGCTCCCGCGAGGGCAACGACCTCTGGCACGAGATGCAGCAGTACGGCGTGCTCGACAAGACCGCGCTTGTCTACGGCCAGATGAACGAGCCGCCCGGCGTCCGCCTCCGCATCGCGCTGACCGGCCTCACGATGGCCGAGTACTTCCGCGACGAGGAAGGTCGAGACGTCCTCCTCTTCGTCGACAACATCTACCGCTACACGCTGGCCGGTATGGAAGTGTCCGCACTCCTCGGCCGTATGCCCTCCGCGGTCGGCTACCAGCCGACGCTGGCCACCGAGGTCGGCGAGCTGGAGGAGCGGATCACCTCGACGAAGAAGGGCGCGATCACCTCGTTCCAGGCGATCTACGTGCCGGCGGACGACTACACCGACCCCGGTGTGGCGACGACGTTCGGTCACCTCGACGCGACGGTCACGCTGGACCGCGCGCTGGTCGAGCAGGGCCTGTTCCCGGCGATCAACCCGCTGACCTCGAACAGCCGCATCCTCGACCCGGCGGTGGTCGGGCAGGAGCACTACGACGTCGCCCAGGGCGTGCTGCTCACGCTGCAGCGCTACAAGGATCTGCAGGACATCATCGCCATCCTCGGTATCGAGGAGCTGTCGGATGAGGACCGCCTGACCGTCGCCCGCGCGCGCCGGATCCAGCGCTTCCTCTCCCAGCCGATGTTCGTCGCGGAGCAGTTCACCGGCACCGCCGGCGAGTACGTCTCCGTCGCGGACACCGTCCGCGGGTTCAAGGCCATCCTCGAGGGCGAGCACGACGACCTGCCGGAGCAGGCCTTCTACATGGTTGGCGGCATCGAAGGCGCCGTCGAGAAGGCCAGCGAGATGGCGAGCGCCGGCTAGGCGGAACGACACTCGAGGAGCATCGCTCCGCGATAGGAGTAGCCACGTGCCGCTCAAGCTCTCGATCGTGACCGCGGATCGTACCGTCCTCGAGCGGGACGATGTCTCGCGGCTCGTGGTGCCCGGCTCCGACGGGCAGCTCACGCTGCTACCGAGCCACGCCGCGCTCATGGTCAGCCTTGGCATCGGCGAGATGCTCGCTCACACGCCCGAGGGCATCGAGCCGATCGCCGTGCACGGCGGCTTCCTTCAGATCGCCAGCGACGAGGTCTCCGTCCTCGCGGATGCCGCCGAGCACGCGGACGACATCAACGAGGAGCGCGCGGACGAGGCTCGCGAGCGCGCCGAGGCGCGGATCGGCGGGCGCAGCGAAGACGTCGGCGAAGGTCAGGTCGATCTGCTGCGCGCCCAGCTCTCGATCCAGCGCTCCTTGCTCCGGATCAAGGTCCGCCGTCGCAAGCACGGCTCGGGTGCTCCGTCGGTGCGCGCCAGCACCCAGGGTCGACCCCCGAACGCCTGACCTGAGCTAGCGAGCCGAAGAGCGCATCGCCGGGCGGTCACAGGACCTCGGTGAGGGTCAGTTCGACTGCTGCGCGCGCAGCTCTCGATCCAGCGCTCGTGCTCCGCCTGACGGTCCGCCGTCGCAAGCACGGCACCGGCGCGCCCTCGGTCCGCGGGTAGCACCACCCCTCCACCCGTCGTTGAGCAGCGCCTGCTGCAGGCGGTGCTGGCCGCTGCCGCGCGTTAGTCTCGCCGCGTGGAAACGCCGTTCGTGGGACGCGAGATCGAGCTGGCGCGGCTGCGTGCCGCCGCGGATGCGGCGCGAGCCGGTCAACGGCAGGTGGTGCTCGTCTCCGGCGAGGCGGGGATCGGCAAGACGCGACTCGTGCGCGAGGTCGAGCGGTATGCGCTTGAGCACGGCGCGATTGCCTGCTGGGGCCGGGCACGGGAAGCCACCGGCGCGCCTCCGTACTGGCCCTGGACACAGGCGGGTCGCTCGCTCGGCGAGCTGGTCGGCCCGGAGCAGCGGCGAGCCGCCTTGCGCGCGGACGCCCCCGACCTTCAGCGGGTGTTTCCAGAGATCGGCGACCTGCTCGGAGAGGCCGTGGCATCGCCCGAAGGAGACGCCGCGACGTTGCAGTTCCGTCTGTTCGAGGCAGTTGTCCGTCTGCTCAAGCGCGTCGCTGGCGAGCGACCGGTGGTGCTCGTGCTCGAGGATCTGCACTGGGGCGATCGTGGTTCCTTGTTGCTGTTCGGCCACCTTGCTGCTGAGTTGGACTCGGCGCCGATCCTCCTCGTCGGGACCTATCGTGACGCTGAGCTGGGTACAAATGGGCCGCTCTCTGCGCTGGTCGCGGAACTCAATCGTGAACATGGATTCGACGCGGTCGCCCTGTCCGGGCTGAACCAGGAGGAGATCGAGGAATACGTCGATCGCACCGGTCAGGACGCCGGATCGCTCGGGGACACCGAGGAGATTCGTCGACGTACAGGCGGGAACCCGTTCTACCTCGAACAACTCGCCGAGCTGGCAGAGTCGAACGACGAGGCGACGAGCGAGCCAGCGCTGCCGGACGGGCTACGCGCGGCCCTGGCTCAGCGGCTGGCGCCACTCTCTGCTGATGCTCGGGAACTGCTCTCGGTCGCGGCGATCATCGGGCAGGAGTTCACCTACGCCACGCTGACGCTCACGGGCCTGACGGAAGAGGAGGCCGAGCTGCTTCCGCTGGTCGAGGAGGTGCTTGAGCGGCGCGCGATCGAGGAGACGCCGGAGCCCGGTCGTTACCGGTTCGTGCACGATCTCATGCGGCAGGCGTTGCTCTCGGAGCTACCGGCGACGAGACGCGCGTTGCTGCACGGCCGTGTCGCCGAGGCGCTCGAACGGCGCTGGGCGAGCCGCGCTGAGGAGTACGCCGCGCGGCTCGCAGCCCATTTCGTTGAGTCCGCAGCCGTGGATCCACGGCATGTTGAACCCGCCGTTCGCTACGCCCGGATCGCGGGCCAGCGCGCCGAGTTCGAGAACGCCTGGGACGATGCAGCGCTGCACTACGAGCGAGCGCTGGCGCTCGTCGACCAATCGAGCGCCGGAGCGGAGGACGTGACCGTCGAGCTGCTGATCGGCCTTGGCCGTTCCTATCGCGAGGAGTACCGAGTCGACGATTCCTGGGAGGTTCTCGGTCGGGCGATCCGGCTCGCGCGCGAACAGGACCGGCCCATCCTTCAGGCGAGGGCGACCCTCGAGGCCAGCCGCGTCTTCGGCCCGTCGGCGGAGGCCGTCGCCTGGGTGAAGGAGGCGCTCGACGCGCTTGGCACGCGAGACCCACATCTCGAGGCGAGCCTCCACGTCGATCTGCTGAGAGCGATCCGGCGCTCCGGCCTCGATGAGGCCGAACTCGCGGCTCATCGGGCGCGAGCCGTCGATCTCGCCTCACGGCACGGCTTCGCCGACATCGACGCGGCAGTCGCCCACGGTGACGGCGTCACCGCGGAGCTGAGCGGGCGCTACGCGGACGCGGTGAAGCATGGCGATCAGGCCTGGCGGGGGTTCGAGCGGGTCGGACTGCGCGCGAAGGCGGTCGATGCCCTGCACCGCGTCGCGGCCAACGCCCTGAGCGCCGGTCAGATCGATCTGGCGATTGGTCGTGGCGAGACATGCGCTGTCCAATCGAGACGGTTCCGGCTCACGGTCTGGGAATCGCTGGGGAACGCCGTGTTGCTGGCTGCCTGGATCCACCGCGGCGAGTTTGAACGAGCGGCCTCGCTCGCCACGACATCGAGGCGAGAGTCCTCAGAATCGCTGATGGTCGCCATGCAGATCCCGCACCTCCACATCACCACCGGTGACCTCGACCTGGCCTGGGACGCGGTCGAGGTGGTGAGTGCGATGCGGGCGCCAGTCGTTGCAGATGGACTCTCGTACGCGCTCCACGCGACCCGTGCTCGCTACTGGTTCGCGCGGGGCGACGAGGCCGAGGCCCGTCGCGAGTTCGAGCTGGCGGCTGGAGCATGGACGGCTGAGGTGGGGGACTCTGCGACCAGCGATCCACCGGACCGGTGGCGCACGTCGCTTGCGCTCGCGTTCCTCGGCGACGCCTTCGCCGAACTCGCCTCAGCCGATGAGCTGCGCGCGTGGTTTGACGCGGACCCCGACCGGCCGCCGTTCTTCCGCTCTGGATCGCCGCTGCTAAGCTATGCGCAGGCCGCGCTCAAGCTCGGTGAGCACGAGATCGCCGAGTCCAGCTTTCGTGGGCTCCTCGCGATCGCGACCGGGGAGCGGACACCGCTCGTCGCCGCGGGATGTCAGCTCGGGCTGAGCTCGTTGGCCGAAGCGCGAGACGATCGGGTCGCGGCCCAAGATCACGCCGGGGCGGCTGTCGAGGTGCTCGCCGCCTTGCCGTCGCTCCCGCTTCGTTCGATGGCGGAAGCGCGCCTCGAGCAGGTGGGCGGCGCGGCGAAGGTCAGTGCGCCTGTCCCGGCCGGGCTCACGCCTCGCGAGCTCGAGGTGTTGCGACACGTTGCGGCCGGTCTCAGTAGCCGGGAGATCGCGGAGGAGCTCGTCCTCAGCGTGCGCACGGTCGAGCGTCACATCGCGAACATCTATCGCAAGACCGACACGCACAGTCGGGCGCAGGCGACCGCCTTCGCGATCCGTCACGGGCTCGACCAGCTGTCGGAACCGTCTGCGTAGTTCCCGCCACGAGCCGCTTCTCATGACCGCTGGCGAGTTGCGTAGTTCAACGGAAGTTGCGGCGTCCCCCGCTCCATAGCGTGGCTGGTGTCGAGTGCTTCGCCGGACGCCTCCCCCTGCGGGAGCGCCCGGCGGGGCCTCGGCCCAAGCAAGCCACCTGTGTGGAGGGAATCACGACAATGAGGAAGGCAACGATTGGACTCGCTGGAATCGCCGCACTGGGAGCGCTCGGAGCCCTTCTGTTCGCCAGCGTCGGCAGCAGCGATACGCCGGAGGCCGAAGCCAAGGAGCCGTGCTCGCTGCAAGCGCTCTCGGGGAACTGGCTGTTCGCAACGGGGATCGGTCAGTTCCCTGGCCCGGAGCCGTTCTCGGGTGACATCACCGCCCTCGGTACGATGAACATCGACCGAGATGGCGTGCTCGAAGGGGTCTTCGACGCGACCGTCGCGAGCGTCGCCCACCTGCCCGGGACCACGTACGCCGGGACCGTGACGGTCAACGAGGACTGCACCGGCACGCTGGTCTTCGAGACGAGCGCCGGCAGCGTTCGGACCGACAGCATCGCGATCATCAACGACGACGAGTTCTGGGGCATGTCGCAGGATCCCGCGAACCTCTGGACCTACCAGGCGCGCCGGATTGGTTCCGAGTAGCCGTCAACGAGGCGTCTCTGGCTGGACTGGTCGCCTTCTCTGCTCAGCCGAGCGGAGAGGGCGACTGGCGTGCTGACACCTCGATCAGCGGCCCCACACCTCGTCGATCGCGACGCCCCGAGGCCGGTCGAGCTGATCGAGGGTGCAGTCCTCTGGTGCCTTGTCCGGCCGCCAGCGGAGGAACCGGCTGGCGTGTCGGAAGCGGGGGCCGCTGAGCTGGTCGTGGCTGACCTCCAGTACCACCACCGGGTCGACCGCGCGCCAGCTCCGGTCGCGCTGACCGGACCAGCGGTGCTCCATCTCTGGCCGCCGCGCCTCCTCGCCGAAGCTCGCGTTCGCCTCGAGCCGCCGGAACCGGTCGAGCATCTCGACGCGGTCGGCGGCGCTGAACGAGGAGCAGTGGCCCACGAAGTGCAGCTCACCCGCGCCGTCGTACATCCCGAGGAGCAACGCGCCGATCTTGTCGCCGTCCTTGTGCAACCGGTAACCCCCGACGACCACGTCGACGGTGTGGCGCTGCTTGATCTTCACCATCCGGCGCTCGCCCGCCTCGTACGGATCGCCCACGCGCTTCGCGACGATCCCGTCGCACCCCGCCGCCTCGAACTCCTCGAACCAGCGCTGGGCGACCGCCAGCTCCTCGGTCGCCGGCGTCAGGTGCCAGGCGGGCGACGCCGCCGACAGCTCGTCGAGCAACGGCACGAGGGCTTCGCGCCGCGCGGAGTACGGCGCGGCCATCAGATCGGCGCCACGCAGCGCCAGCACGTCGAACGCGATCAGCTCCGCCGGCGTCTCCACGGACAGCTTGCTGATCCGCGACTCGGCGGGATGGATCCGCTGCGACAGCGCGTCGAAGTCCAGCACGTCGTCAATGACGACCACCACTTCGCAGTCGACCACCGTGCCCGCGGGGAGCACCTCGAGGGCGGGCGTCAGCTCCGGGAAGTAGCGCAGCAGCGGCCGCGCGTTGCGGGAGTCGAGGCGCGGCTCGCCGCTCCAGGCGAGCGCGCGGAAGCCGTCCCACTTCGGCTCGAACGCCCACCCCTCGTCGCTCGGGAACGACTCGCGAACGCGCGCCTCCATCGGCTTGATCGGCGGGTCGATCGGCCACTCGCTCATCGCCGCAGCGTAGCCGACGCCGCCGCGCCGTTACGCCCACCCATCGAGGAGATCGCACGTCCCGAGGCGGCGGCGTACCCTCGTTCCCGATGAGCGAGCGCTTCGTGATCCGCGGCGGACGTCCCCTCAGGGGCGAGGTCGCCGTCTCCGGCTCCAAGAACGCCGCGCTCTACACGCTGGCCGCCGGCCTCCTCTCGGCCGACCCCGTCACCATTCGCAACGTCCCCGAGATCGCCGACATCGGTGAGATGGCCGACGTCTGCCGCTCACTCGGCGCCGAGTTCGAGGTCGACGGCACCACTGTCCACATCCAGGCCCGCGAGTTCACCGAGACCGCCCCGCCGACCGAGCTGGTCATGGCGCTGCGCGCCTCCTTTCTCGTCATGGGGCCCGTGCTCGCCCGCGCCGGCGAGGCCGGCTGCGCCTCGCCGGGCGGCGATGTGATCGGCGTCCGTCCGCTGGACGTCCACCTCGCCGGGTTCCGCGCCCTCGGCGCCGAGGTGGAGCGCGTCGGCGCCGAGTGGGTCGCGCGTGCCTCGAAACTGACCGGCGCGCGGATTTTCCTCGACTACCCCTCCGTGCTCGGGACGGTCAACGTCATGTTCGCCGCCGCTCTCGCCGAGGGCACGACCACGATCGTCAACGCGGCCGCCGAGCCCGAGGTCGAGATGGCCGCCGCGATGCTCAACTCCATGGGCGCTCGGATCACCGGCCACGGCACCGCGATCATGACCATTGAGGGCGTCGAGCGGATGCACGGCACCGACTTCGAGGTGATCCCGGACCGCATCGAGGCCGGCACCTACCTCCTGGCCGGCCTCGCGACCGGCGGCGACCTCCACGTGACGAACGCCGATCCCGCGGCGCTCGACTCGCTGCTGACCAAGTTCCACGAGCTGGATGCCGACGTCACCGTCGGAGACGGGCCCGGGGTCCGCGTCTCTTGCCTACGTCCACTGAACCCAATCCAGGTGCAGGCCGTGCCGTACCCCGGCTTCCCCACCGACCTCCACGCGCCGATGGCCGCCGCGCTCACCCAGGTGCCGGGCGTCTCCACCATCTATGAGCGCGTCTTCGACAACCGCACGCTCTACGTCGGCGAGCTTCGCAACCTCGGCGCCCGGATCATCACCGGCGGCCAGACCGTCATCGTCGAGGGGGGCAGTCGCCTCAGCGGCGCGATCGTCCGCGCGCTCGACATCCGAGCCGGTGCTGCTGTCGTGATCGGCGGACTTGCCGCCGACGGCGAGACCGAGATCGGCGGGGTGGAGCACCTCGACCGCGGCTACGCGCACCTGGCGGAGCGATTGAACGCCGTCGGCGCGGACGTCTCGCGGCGCTGAGCGATCGCTCCGCTCGCGCGCCCACCGGTCGAGCGCGCTGCTGCGCGAGGCGCTACTCTGACCACGACCCCAGCCTGATCGAGCGGTGGCGATGAGGAACCGCGGCGCAACCCGCCGCTGGTAAGCGATGTTCGCGAAGCGAATCGGGATCGACCTCGGAACGGCGAACGTGCTCGTCCACGAGCACGGTCGCGGCGTGGTCCTCGACGAGCCGGCCGTCGTCGCGATCACGGAGCGCGACAACACCGTCGTCGCGGTCGGCGACGAGGCGCGCGGGATGATCGGCCGCCACCCCGGCACGATCCAGGTCATCCGCCCCATGCGCGATGGCGTGATCGCCGACTACCTGATCACTGAGGCGATGCTCCGCTACTTCATCACCCGCGTCGTCGGCCGCTTCAACCCGATCCGCCCCGAGGTGATGATCTGCGTCCCTGTCGGCGTCACGGGCGTCGAACGCCGTGCCGTCCGCGACGCCGCCGAGGCCGCCGGCGCCCGCCGCCCCGCCCACCTGATCCCCGAGCCGCTCGCCGCCGCGATCGGCGCGCAGATCCCCGTCGGCTCGGCGCGCGGCCACATGGTCGTGGACATCGGCGGCGGCCGCGCGGAAGCGGCCGTGATCTCCATGTTCGGGATCGTTGCGAGC
>JANQNP010000009.1 GCA_028279505.1 Dehalococcoidia bacterium | reverse complement strand
GGGTAGCTGCTGGGTGCGCGAGAGGCGGTCGCGCGCGCCGCGGTCGTTCGGAGCAGCCCCCGCGAGGGGGGTGGCTGCGCTGCCGCGTTGGGGACGCCGGATCTTCGTCGTCGGGGCGGGCGCGTTGCGCCCGGGAAGGCCGCCGGCGAAGCCGGCGGCCTGGTTTCTATGTATCCCGCCCACCCACCCCGTATGCCTGTGGGGCTGCGCCCCACACCCCCTCTTCGGAGCGGGCTGCGCCCGCGGGAGGTGGCCGCCAAGCGCGCTTCGCGGTCGTGTCTAGCTCCGTGCCGGGGGAGACGCGGACACCGAGGTTCGCGTTGGCTAGAATCTTCGAGGCGTCGGTCCGGCGCCGAAGCCTCGGTCGGGTGCCTGCGCTGCCCGCGTTGTGAGGACAAAGGGGATCAGGTCCCCCGGACCACGCCTCGGATGCGGCGGTCTGCCGCTCGGGGTAGCTCTTTGGTCTGTCTCACGCCGCCGGCGTGGGTGCGCAGGGCCCGTGCTCGCGGTCGGGAGAGACATGACCCAGCAGAAGCACTTCAAGGCGCTCGTGCGAGCGCGGATGGCACGGACCGGTGAGCGGTATGCAGCTGCGCGGAAGCAGCTGCTGGATGCGCTGGCGCGCGTTGAGCTCGAGCCGGTGGCGGAGTTCAAGGCACACGACCGGCACTGCATTGCGGTTCGCTTCACGCCGGATGGGCGGGAGCTGATCAGCGGTGGGTTCCAGGGGCAGGCACGGGCCTGGTCGACGGCGGACTGGTCGGCCGCGGGCGAGTTCGTGGGGCACACGGCGTCGGTGAACGGGGTTGAGCTGGCCGGCGACGGGCAGCGGGCGCTGACGGTGTCGTCGGACAAGACGGTTCGGCTCTGGGATGTGGCGAGTCGCGACGAGGTGGCGGTCCTGGGCGGGCACGCGAAGCAGGCGCTGGCGCTCGATATCTCAAATGACGGGTCGACGGCGGTGACGGGTGGCTTCGACGGAAAGCTCCGCGTCTGGTCGCTGGCGGATCAGCGGGAGCTGCGGGCGATCAACGTTGGCGAGCGGATCACGGGGGCGGCGCTGCATCCCTCGGAGGACTGGATCGCGGTGACGATGCTCGGGGGACGCGCGGCGGTGTGGACGACCGAGGGCGACGAGGTGGCGGTGCTCGAGAGTGGGGCGGAGGCGACGCTGGGGGCGCGCTGGGCCTCGGATGGTGCGTTCCTGCTCGCGGCGTCGAGCGACGGGGCGGTGACGCTTTGGTCGGTCGATGACTGGGAGGAGACGCGTCGGCTGGAGGTGCCGGCGGGGAGCATGTTGCCGGTGGCGCTGACCTCGGATGGGTCGTTGCTCGCCGCGGGATGGGCGAACCACGTGGGGGTGTGGCGCGCCGATCGCGATGAGCCGGTGGCGGTCGTCGACGGGCTGCCGAAGGGGGTGTATGCCCTCGACTTCTCGCCCGGCGGCGAGCTGCTCGCGCAGGGCGGCGCCGACGGGCGTGTGCGGGTGTGGCGGGTGCGGTAGGGGCCGTTCCCTAGCCGGCCGGCTCGCGCTGGATGCCTTCGATCTCCGGCATCGGGTAGTCCTGGAGGCCGATGGTCTTCGGCCAGAGCTCGAAGACCTTGTCGATGTCCCAGAGCGGTTCCTCGGAGTAGAGGAACCGCTCGCGGACGGGCTCCTCGTAGAGGCTGATGCGGTGGCCGCTGACGCCGAAGATGCGGCCGTTGGCGACACCGCCCTCGTCGGAGGCGAGCCAGACGAGGAGTGGCGCGACGTTCCGCGGATCGCGCGGGCCGCCGGCGGCGGAGTTGCTCTCGGTCGGGTCGGCGCCGAGGCCGCGGTCGGTCATCCTCGTGGCGGCGAGCGGGGCGATGCAGTTGGAGGTGACGCCGTAGCGGGAGAGGGCTCGCGCGTTCGAGCGCATCAGGCCGATCTTGCCGGCCTGGGCGGCGGAGTAGTTCGACTGGCCGGGGCCGCCGCTGATGCCAGCGTCCGAGGTGAAGTAGATGATGCGGCCGTTGGTCTCGCGCTGCTGGCGCCAGATGATCGCGGCGAGCTTCGTGACTGTGAAGCAGCCCTTGAGGTGTGCCTTGATGACGCCGTCCCAGTCGTCCTCGGTCATGTTGAAGACCATGCGTTCTCGGAGGATCCCCTGGGCGCAGACGAGGATGTCGAGCTCGCCGTAGGTGTCGAGCGTCGTCTTCATCAGCTCTTCGGCGACCTCCATCTCGGCGATGTCGCCGATGAACGGGATCGCCTGCCCGCCGGCGGCGGTAATCTCCTCGACGACGGCGTTGACGCGGGTGGGGTCGACGCCCATGCGGCCCTCGACGTCGGCACCGGTGTCGGCGACGACAACGCGAGCGCCCTGCTCGGCGTAGGTCTTGGAGGCCCAGGAGCCCATGCCGCCGGCGCCGCCGGTGACGATCGCGACTTTGCCCTCGAGGTGTTTCGTGGCTGCCATGGGGTGGTCCTTCTACGTGGTGCGGTTCGGTGGATCGCGGGTCGGGTTGGGCGCCTACGGGAGCTCGGGGTGGGGGAGCGGGAAGCCGTTCGCGGCGAGCGTCTCGGGCATCAGCTCGAAGAGCGTGTCGATGTCCCAGAGCGGTTCCTCGTAGTAGAGCGACTTCGTCCACTGCGGCTCGCGCCACATGGTGATCCGGTTGCCGGTGGCGCCGACGACGCGGCCGGTGATCTCCGCGCCCTGGTCGGACGCGAGGTAGACGATCGCCGGGGTGACGTTGCGCGGGTCGTCCTGGGTGCCGGCCGCCTCGGCTGAGGTCTTGATGCCGCTCTCGGAGTCGCCGGACATGACGCCGCGGCCGCGGTCGGTCATGCGCGTGGAGGCCTGGGGCGAGATGCAGTTGGCGGTGACGCCGTAGCGGCCGAGCTCCTTGGCGACGGCGAGCATCAGGCCGACCTTGCCGGCCTGCGCGGCGGAGTAATTTGGCTGGCCCGCGCTACCTCGGATGCCGGCCAGCGAGGTGAAGTAGATGATGCGGCCACCGCGCTCGCGCTCGGTGCGCCAGTAGATCGAGGCGAACTTGGTCGGCGCCCAGCAGCCCTTCGTGTGGACGCGGACGACGGCGTCCCACTCCTCCTCGCTCATGTTGAAGACCATGCGTTCGCGGAGGATGCCGTGCGCGCAGACGAGGATGTCGAGTCCGCCGTAGGTGTCGAGGGTGGTGCGGATCAGATCCTCGGCGACATCCATCTCGGCGATGTCGCCGATGAATGTGCTCGCTTCACCGCCGGCGTTGCGGATCTCCTCGACGACCGCGTTCGGGCGGCTCGGGTCGACGCCCGCGCGGCCCTCGACGTCGGCACCGGTGTCGGCGACGACGACCTTCGCGCCCTGCTCCGCGAAGACGCGGGAGATCCAGGAGCCCATGCCGCCGGCGCCGCCGGTGACGATCGCGATTTTGCCATCGAGGTGTTTCTCGGCCATAGGAGCTCCCAGTTCGCAGGGCGTTCGTCAGCCGACGCGCCCTCGATGTGGTCGCGCGCATCCTAGTCGGGTGGAGGCCCGCGCGACCGTCCGGCGGCGTTCGCCGGGCAACCCGTGGGTCGGAGGTGAGGGTGCCGGGCGGCCACGCTTGCAGGCTTAGTGCCGTTCCCCCAGAGTCGCAGCGCAGGGAGGCGTGATGGACTTTCGCACGCGCATGGAAGTTGCGATTCGGACTGGCTTCGACAACTACGTGAACTTCGAGGGCCGGGCGGCTCGCTGGCAGTACTGGCACTGGGTGATCTTCGCCGTTGCCGTCGGGGTCGCGGTGTCAGTTCTCGACGGGATCTTCGGGACCGGCAGCCTCCTCGTCGTGCTGGTCTCCCTCGCGTTGTTGCTGCCGGGACTGAGTTACGCGGCGCGTCGAATGCATGACACGGGCAGATCGGGCTGGTGGGTCCTCGTTGTGCTGATCCCGTTCGTCGGCTGGATCGTCTTAGCCGTCCTGGCGGCGCAGCCGGGGCAGCCCGGGGCCAACGCGTGGGGCGAAGCGCCCGCGTAGCTCGATCGCTTCGCGGGTCGGTGCGAGGTGGCGCTGGCGGTCCCGCCGGGGGCGCCGCGTGGTGGGACTCGCCGGGGACTATCGTCCGACCCCGGGTGAGGGGGCAGCGATGCGCGTGGGGGTGATTGGAGCGGGCGCAGCGGGCATCGAAGCCGCCCGGGTGGCGACCGCTGCTGGTCATGAGGTCGTCGTATTCGAAGCTCGCGATCGAGTTGGTGGTCGCGCGTTCACGGACTACTCATTTGCGGGGCATCCGATCGAGCTGGGTGCGGAGTTCATCCACGGCGAGCACGTTGCGACCTGGGACTGGGTGCGGGAGTTCGACGCACCGACGAACGGCGAGGCGCACAGCTACGAGGTCTGGAGCCACTTCCGTGGTGAGCTGGTGCCGTCGGAGCGTGTCGTGGCCGCGCTCGGGAGCGATCTGTCCTCGGGGCTGCGGCGACTGAACGGCATCTGGAATCGGGCCGACCGGCCCGACGCTCCACTGTCGGAGGTGCTCGAGACGTGGAGCGCGGAGTTTGGGACCGAGCTCGCCGACGAAGACCGAGCGCTTGTCGCGAACTCGGTTGCGCAGGGGACGTCGGCTGACCTCGAACAGCTGGGCGCGCATCGGGTCCGCGAGGCCAGTTACCGGGGCGACGGCGAGCTGCACCACTGGCGGCTGAACGAGGGTTACACGTCGCTGATCGACGCCGCGGCGAGTGGCCTCGATGTGCGGCTGGGCGCGGCCGTTACGCGCATCCGGTGGGACGAGGACGGGGCGACCGTCGAGACGCCGGCCGGTGCGGAGCGGGTCGACGCCGTCGTCGTCACGTTGCCGCTCGGCGTGTTGCAGGCTGACGCCGTCGAGTTCGATCCGCCGCTTCCGGCCGACAAGCGCGAGGCGATCGCGGGTCTCAACGCGGGGCACATCAGCAAGGTCGTCCTGAAGTTCGACGAGGTGCACTGGCCGCCGGATCTCACGTTCCTCTGGACGCCGCTGGACACTCAGCTCTGGTGGCGGCCCGGGCAGGGGCAGGCCAACGAGGAACCTGTGCTGACGGCGTTCTTTGGCGGCAGCGACGCCGCGAGGCTGGAGGGCGCGAGCGAGGGTGAGGCGGTCGCCGCGGCGACGCGCGATCTGGGCGACATCCTCGGACGGTCGATGGAGGCGCACGTGGTCGCCGGGCGGTACCTCGCCTGGGGCGCCGAGGAGTGCACGCGCATGGGGTACTCGTCGGTGCCGGCCGGCGGGCTCGGGCTGCGCGCGCAGCTCGGCGAGCCGGTTGGCGCGTTGCACTTCGCCGGCGAGGCGACGAACGTCGCGCGCCCGGCGACCGTGCATGGGGCGATCGAATCGGGACGCCGTGCGGCTGCCGAACTCGGCGAGGCCTAGCCGCTGACCTCGGAGATCAGGTACCGACCGCGGGCGGCGCGGGGGTCTACCTCCTCGCCACAGTCGGGGCAGACGACGCGCGCCTCGGGGTGACCGCCGCAGGCTTTGTGCGTGACCTCGAGCGGTGGTCCGGCCTCCCCGGCGAGGTGGCGGTCGCCCCACTGGAGCAGACCAATGATGACCGGGTAGAGCTCGCGGCCGGCGTCGGTGAGGCGGTACTCGAACCGCTCGGGGCGCTGCTGGTAGGGCTCGCGGGCGAGGATGCCGTGCTCGACGAGGGTGTTGAGGCGAGCGGTGAGGATGTTCCGAGCGATGGGGAGGCTCTGTGCGAACTCCTCGAACCGACGCTTGCCGTTGAAGGCGTCGCGGACGACGAGGAGTGTCCAGCGCTCGCCGACGACGTCGAGCGTGCGTGCCACGGAGCAGTTGAGATCGGAGAGTTGTATGCCTCGCATCGCGGGAGCGTAGCCCAGTTAGTTGCACGGAACAACTGTCTTCTCTAGAGTCCGTTGCGCCGAGCAACCGACCCAGCAGCGGAGGGGCATCCCGTGACCAGCGCCGACCAGCAGGCTGAGTTCGACCGGATGCACAGCTACTACCAGTCGCAGGGCGAGCGGTACTCATTCAGCGAGCTGTGGCCGCGCGCGGTGAAGGCGCGGCTGGAGCTGCTGGAGTCGCTGGAGGGGGTCGGCGACGCGGAGGCGGAATGGTCGCCCTCGGCGGAGGACTGGAGCATCAAGGAGGTCGCGCACCACGTGATCAACGGGTCGCGGAACACGCGGCGGTTGGTGCAGGCGCTCTCCGCAGGCGACACGGGCGACTCGTCGGACATCGATCCACCTCGGAAGACGACCGGGGCCTCGATGGATCAACTTCGCACGGAGCTGCGGGAGGACGGGATCGAGTGGGCGGCGGTGACACAGGCGCTGCCGCCGACGCCGCCGCTCGAGCCGACGGCGCCGCACTCGATGTTCGGCGAGCTGCACGCGCGGGCGTGGTACCTGTTCCAGCGGACGCATGACCTCGACCACAAAGGGCAGATCGAAGACGTGAAGGCGGCCGACGGGTACCCGGGCGCCTCGGAGGTCTCATGACCCAGCAGAACCAGCAAGCGATGCCGCCGGCGGCGGAGGCGGGGACCGCGGAGGCGGATCGGATTCTCAGCTACCTGCAGACACAGGCGGCGAAGCTGTCGCTAGAGGAGCTGTCCGCCAAGGTGCGGACGGACATGGAGCAGGTGCGGGCGGCGCTGAACGCGGCGCCGGTTGACCGGTTCACCGACCGACCCGGCGCGGATGACTGGTCGCCGAACGAGATCGCCTATCACCTCGTCTCGACGAGCCAGTCGGTATCGCGGGGGATCATCTCGGTCCTCGATACCGGCGAACGTGGCGGGCGCATCGCCGACCAGATGGAGGCGACGGAGCAGGTGCGCAGCGCCGATGAGTGGTGGCAGCTGCTGCTCGAGGATCGCGAGCGGACGCTCGCCCGCGTCGCCGAGGCGACGGGGGATGAGCATCCCGACGTGAAGTGGCCGCACGCGGTCTTCGGTGACCTTAACTGGCGCGAGTGGCTGCTGTTCATGCGCGTCCACGATCTCGACCACGCGCGGCAGCTGGCCTCGGCCACCACCGAGCTTGCCGGCTAGCGGTCCCGAGCACCGAGCACGACACGACACACGAGCAGGGAGACAACGATGAAGGTCGGAGTGGGGCTGGGCGTCCAGAACGAGGATTGGGCTGCGGCGGAGACCTGGGTCCAGGAGGTCGAGCGGCTCGGGGTCGACAGCGTTTGGGGTGGGGAGGCGTGGGGCTTCGATGCGTTCACGCCGGTCGCCTACTTGGCCGGCAAGACCTCGAAGGTTCGACTTGGCGTCGGGATTGCGCAGGTGGGGACGCGGACGCCGGCGTCGTTCGCGATGACGGCGCTGGCGCTCCAGTCGATGACCAACGATCGCTTCATCCTGGGGCTCGGGACGAGCGGACCGCAGGTGATCGAGGGCTGGCACGGGGTGCCGTTCAACCCGCCGTACACGCGGCTCCGCGAGACGATTGAGATCATTCGGCTCGCGACCAGCGGCGAACGGGTCGCCTACGAAGGCAAGGTCTACCAACTGCCGATCCCGGGCGGGGAGGGGCGTGCGCTGCGCGTCGCCGCGCCGACGCGGGAGGTGCCGATCTACCTCGCGACGCTCGGTCCGCGGAGCCTGCGGATGACGGGCGAGCTGGCGGACGGGTGGATCGCTTCGTCGTTCATGGCGGAACACGCGGCTGTATTCATCGACGAGATCCGGGCGGGGGCCGAGGCGGCGGGGCGCAGCCTCGATGAGATCGACCGGGTGGCTGGTGGGGTCGTGCAGTTCGGGGACCTCGAGGAGTTGATCCCGCCTCGGAAGCCGGGGTTCGCGTTCGAGATGGGGGCGATGGGGTCGCCGGGGCACAACTTCTACCGCGAGGCGTACTCGCGGCAGGGGTACGGGGAGCTGACCGAGGCGGTGCTGAAGCTCTGGCTCGAGCGGAAGCGCGAGGAGGCGGCGGCGCTGATCCCGGACGACTTCGTGATCAAGGCGAACCTGCTCGGCTCGGATGCGGAGGTGGCGGACCGGATCCGCGCCTACCGCGACAACGGGATCACGACGCTGCGGATCGCGCCGGCCGGCGAGACGATGCAGGAGCGGCTGGACACCCTCGGGCGGTTCATGGACCTCGTTGGGGCAGTGAACGCCGAGGCGGCGGCGCCGGCCGGCTCGACGGCGGGAGCGTAGCGGGGTGTCGAGCGCCCTCGATGAGGTGATCGCGCGGATCCTGGACCGGCAGCTGCGGCCGGAGGCGGCGCCGACCGAGGCGGACTGGCACGAGATCTGGACGTCGCGTGCCCTCGGAGGTGACTCGCCGCTGGTGACGGCGGTGATCGGCGGGGCGCTGGCGGACCGGCTGGCGTGGGTGTTCCTCTCCGGCTACCAGGCGGCGAACCGGCGGGCGTTTCCGGAGCTGCCCGGCGTGGGCTGGGTGGCGATGGCGGCGTCCGAAGACCGCGAGGGGAAGCTGCCGGGCGCGAGCCTCGAGGAGGTCGACGGGGCGCCGTGTCTGTCAGGCGCGAAGACGTGGGTGGCGGCGAGCGACCACGTCGCGCAGCTCGTGGTGACGGTGGGGCGCGGGGACGAGCACCGGCTGGTGGCGGTCGACCGCGACGCCGAGGGCGTGACGGTCGAGACGTATGAGCGGGCCGGGTTCCTCGGAGAGTTGTCGCAGGGGCGGGCGGTCTTCGACCGCGCGCCGGTGGCGCAGGAGCTGGCGGTCCCGGCGGCTGGGCGGGGGTTCGGCGCGGCGGAGCCGCTGCACGTGCTAACGGCGCTGAACGCATTCATGCTCAGCCAGACGCTTGCCCTCGCGGGGCCCGCGTCGCTGATCGGGCGGGCGCTGGCGTCGATCTACTCGGCGGCCGAGGTGGCGGGGCACGCGCTGACGGAGGCGGACCTTGTGCCGTACGGGCTGGCAGGGCTGGATGCGCACACGCAGGCCGCGGCAGCGGAGTTCGAGGCGCTGATCGAAGAGGTCGACGCGGAGCTGCACGAGCGTCGGACCTCGGACCGACGACTGGTCGAGATGTTCTCGGCCGGGATCAACAGGCATGCGGAGGCGGCGGCCGAGCGCGCGTTCGGAGCGAACTAGGAGGTAGCGATGGCTGATGAGGTGCTGTTCGAGGTGAAGGACCGGGTCGCGACGATCACGCTGAACCGGCCGGACGCGATGAACGCGATCAACGCGGAGCTGTCGGCGGGCCTCGCGGAGGCGCTGACGCGGGTGAATGAGGACGACGAGATCCGTGTGGCGATCCTGACGGGGAACGGGCGGGCGTTCTGCGCGGGCGCGGACCTGCGGGGCGGGAGCCCAGGGGCGCGGGGGAACGCGCCCGGCGACTTCCTCGCGACGCAGAGACAGCGGGTGTGGGCAGACTCGATCTCGAAGCCAGTGATCGCCGCGGTCAACGGCTACTGCCTCGGCGGTGGGTTCGAGATGGCGATGCACTGCGACCTGCTGATCGCCTCGGAGGCGGCTTCGTTCGCGCTCCCCGAGATCACGCTGGGGTTCTACCCGCTGGCGGGGGCGCCGATGCGGTTGCCGCGCTCGATCCCTCGGGCGTTCGCGAACGAGATGATGTTCCTGGGGCAGCGGATCCCGGCGGAACAGGCGCTGCAGTACGGGATCGTGAGCCGCGTAGTGCCGGCCGATCAGCTGCTGGAGACGGCGAACGAGATGGCGGCGACGATCGCGGGGTACGCGCCGGTGGCGGTGCGCGGCCTAAAGGAGATCACGTACGCGCAGGACGATATGACGATGGCGCAGGCGACGCGCTTTGATGCGGCGCTGCGCTGGGTGGTTGGGCAGACCGAGGACTCGAAGGAGGGCGCGCGCGCCTTCGGGGAGAAGCGGAAGCCGAACTTCACCGGTCAGTAGGCTCACCGCGCAGGGTCCGCACCGGGCGAGGGTTCGGACTCTTCGGAAGCGGCGATTGGCGGCCGATCAGGCGTTGGGCGCCATTGCGGCGATGGCTTCGATCTCGACGAGGAAGTCGGGGTTGGCGAGGCCTGACACCACCTGGACGCCGATCGCGGGTGGCGGGTCGGCCTGATCCCAGAACTCGGTGAAGGCTTCGAAGCCGGGGCCGAGGTGGGCGCGGTCGGTGACGAGGATCGTCCACTTCGCGATGTCGGCGAGGGTGCCGCCGGCGCTCTCGACGGCGATCCGCACGTTCTCCAGCGCCTGCCGGGCCTGCGCCTCCGGCTGATCGCTGACCACTTCACCTGACTGGTCGGTGCCGTTCTGGCCGCCGATGAAGACCAATGCCGATCCGGGCCGCACCGAGACTGCCTGGCTGAAGGCCGGGTTCTGGTGGAGGCCGGCGGGATTCAGGTGCATCAGCTGTGTCATGGCACCGGTTATACTGGTGCGATGATTCGACGGCAAGACCTTGCGCCCGCGATGCGCCGGCGGTTTCAGACCGGGCGGATGTCGCTCGACCTGACCCACACCGGTGGCGAGGGGGAGTACGCACGGTGGGAGTTGCTTCATGAGCCCTCGGACGTCGGTCGTTTCCTCGGGATCGTAATCGGGGGCGAGCCGCCGCGTGTTCGGCGTGCCGACGTGCCGGTGGTCCTCGAACTGCGCGCGGCGATCACGGTCGCGGCGCGGACCGTAGCGGCTGGTGGGCAGCCACCGGCCGACGCGGTGGCGACGGTCAACGAGGTTGCCGCGCGGCCCTCGTTGGTCCCGCGGCTCGGCGTGGACGGCGAGGTTCGGCTGGAAGCTGGGACGGCGAGTCAGGCGGCCTCGACGATCGCGCGTGATGCGATCGATCTGTTCGGATCGCCGCTGGTCGAGCGGATCCGAGTGTGTGCCGCGGATGATTGTGGGTTGCTGTTCGTCGACACGTCGCGGCCAGGGCGGCGGCGGTGGTGCTCGATGGAGTGGTGCGGTGATCGGGCGAAGAAGCGCGCGGCGGGGCGACGCGTTCCGGAGGGGGCGATCGAGTGAGCGGCGATCAGACTGGCAAGACGCGCGATGCTGGCTGGCAGATCGGCGTATCGCGGACCCTCCCGGTCGGTCTCGATGGGGCGTGGGCGTACCTGACGTCGGCCGACGGGATCGACGTTTGGCTTGGCTCGGGTGTCGAGACTCCGCTGACCACCGGACAGGCGTATCGGACCGACGAGGGGACGATCGGGGAGTTCAGGAGCGTTCGTGATCGCGACCGGGTGCGGCTGACGTGGCAGCCGGCCGGCCGGCCGGACGCGGCTACGGTTCAGATCGCGCTGACGACGGCGGCGACCGGTTGCACGTTCCGCTTCCACACCGAGCGGCTCACCGGTCCCGACGAACGCGCGGCGATGCGTGATCACTGGCGGGCCGTCGCCGACACGATCGAGGAGCGACTCGCCGGTTGAGCCGCGCGCGACAGCGCTCCGGCGACGCAGCAGCGGCCGACGCGGGCGAGTAGCGTGGCGGGGTCGGAGCAGGTGTTGCCGTGCGGGCTCCGGGTGGAGGAGCGCCGCGTGACCTGGGAGACCGCTGTTGAGCTGACCGAGGCGCTGCGGAGTGGGCAGGTGTCCGCGGTCGAGGTGATGGAGGAGACGTACGACCGGATCGAGGCGGTCAATCCTCGGCTGAATGCGATCGTGAACCTGTTGCCTCGACCGGACGCGGTGGCGCTGGCGGCGGCAGCCGACCGGGTGGCGCCCGCGGAGCGCGGGCTGCTGCACGGCGTGCCGATGGCGATCAAGGACCTGGAGGACGCGGCGGGGTTCCCGACGACTCGGGGATTCGTGCCGTTCCGGGACCGGGTGGCGGCCTCGGATGGTGCGATGTCCGCGCGGTTGCGGGCGGCGGGCGCGTTGTTCATCGGGAAGACGAACACGCCTGAGTTCGGGCTGGGGTCGCAGACGTTCAACAGCCTGTTCGGGACGACGCTCAACCCGTACGACCCGACGCGGACGCCGGGCGGGAGCAGTGGCGGCGCGGCGGTCGCGGTGGCGACCGGGATGCTGACGATGGCGGACGGCAGCGACCTCGGTGGGTCGCTGCGTAACCCGGCGTCGTTCTGCAACGTGGTTGGGCTGCGGCCGTCGATCGGACGGGTGCCCGCTCGAGGGGCGCCGGCGTGGTTCGGCCGGATCTCCACCAGCGGGCCGATGGGGCGAACGGTGGCGGATACAGCGCTGCTGTTCTCGGTGCAGGCGGGGCCGGATCCTCGGGATCCGTTGACGCTGCCGGAGCCGGGGTCGACGTTCCGCGCGATCGAAGCGCCGGCAGGTGGGGCACCTCGGCGGATCGCTTACAGCGCGAACCTGCACGGGCTGCCGATCGCGCCGGAGGTGGCGGAGGTGATCGCGGCGGCGCCGGCGGTGTTCGCGAGCCTCGGCTGGGAGGTGGAGGAGGCGGCGTTGGATCTGTCGCGCGCGATGGAGGTGTTCCAGACGCAGCGAGCGGCGGTGCTATCCAACCTGGGGCGGACGCTGGACGAGACCGTGCCGGACTGGCGCGCGCATGCGAAGGACACGGCGGTCTGGAACATCGAGCGGGGGCTGGCGCTGACAGCGGAGGAGGTGCTGCGGTCGGAGACGCTGCGGGCGGAGATCTACTCGGGCGTGGTGGAGTTCTTTGAGCGGTACGACGCGCTGATCCTGCCGGCGGCGCAGGTCGCGCCGTTCCTCGTGGAGACGGACTGGATCCGGGAGATCAACGGCGTTGAGATGGAGACCTACCTGGACTGGATGACGGTCTGTTGCGCGATCTCGGTGACGGGGTTGCCGGCGGTCTCGGTGCCGGGCGGCTTCACGGCGGAGGGGTTGCCGGTGGGGTTGCAGATTGTTGGGCGGCCTCGGGGGGATCTTGAGCTGCTGCGGATCGCGCTGGCGTTCGAGCAGGCGACGGAGCATCACCTGCGGCGGCCGGTGGTCCACGCCTAGCGGCGCGCCGGGCTTCGGCTCAGGCCGGCCGCCAGGTGAAGCGCAGCAGTGGGTCGCCCGAGGGCATCTTGTCGCCGGTGTCTTCGACGTCGAAGCCGGCGGCCTCGTAGAACGCGGCGGCGCGGGGGATCGTGTTGCCGCCGATCGTGGCGCCCGGGTAGCGGTGCCGAAGCTCCTCGATGATTCGCCGTCCGAGGCCGGTTCGTCGAAGGCGCTCGTCCACCGCCAGGTCGTTGAGCTCGACGAGGTTCGTGGCGGCGTCGTGCTCGACGCCGGCGATGGCGACGAGGTCGCCGTCCTGTTCGAGGCCCCAGAGCTCGTGGGCGGGGGTGTTCGCGTACTCGGCCGCGATCGCCGGGCCACGTGACGTGGCGTCCTCGGGGGTGCGGTGGATCTGGGCGGCGGCGAGCAGCGGGTGCACGTCGGGCTCGAGCTCGCGGCCGGCGAGGCTGACCAGGGTTAGCGCTGACGCGGCTCGGCGCGCCCACTCTTCTCGGCGGAGGGTGTAGACGACCTCGGTAGTTGGCGCGCCCTCGCGGTCTGGGTGCGCGGCGGGGCGGGTTTCGTCGTGGTGCATTCCGAGCTTGGCGAGGACGCGGTGCGAGCGGTCGTGGCGGGCGTCGGTGGAGGCCCAGATCCTCGTGAGGTCGAGGGTCTCGAAGGCCCAGTCGATGACGGCGCGGGCGGCCTCGGGAGCTATGCCTTCACCCCAGCGGGCGCGGCTGATGGCGTAGCCGAGCATGGCGGTGCGGGTGCCGGTGTCGACCTCGAGGTTGACGGTGCCGATCAGGTGGCCGTCGTCGACGACGGCGAAGGTGGGGTAGCGGGACCAAGGCTCCTCGATGTTGGTGGCGACGAATCGTTCGGCGTCGGCGCGTTTGAAGGGGTGGGGGATGTGGGGGAGGAAGTGGACGAATTCCTCGTCGTTGCGGTACTGGAGGGCGGCTTCGATGTCCTCGGGGGCGTATTCCTCGCTGAAGGGGCGGAGGAAGAGGCGGGTGGTGTTGAGGGTTTGTCCGCGCACGGGGCTTCTTTCGCGGGCTGCCGGTGGGGAGGGGCTGGCTGCTTCGCAGTGGGGCTGCTGCTTCTGGCGAGGGTGCTGGCCGGTGGACGGTGCCGTCCACCGGCG
>JANQNP010000127.1 GCA_028279505.1 Dehalococcoidia bacterium | reverse complement strand
ACCGCGCCGTCGCGGCCGCCTCCGACTTCCGAGGTGCGCGCCGCCACTTCGAGCTGATCGGCGAGGTCCGCCGCGACGGCCAGCCCATCACCGTCGTCGACGACTACGCCCACCACCCCACCGAGGTGAAGGCGACCCTGGCGGGCGCTCGCCAGCGCTTCAGCGGCCGCCGCCTCGTCGGGTGCTTCCAGCCCCACACCTACTCGCGCTCGACCTACCTGCTCGACGCCTTCCGCACCTGCTTCGAGACGCTCGACGTGCTCTACATGCTGCCCACCTACGCGGCCCGCGAAACCGCCGAGGCAGGTATGGACGCCCACGCCCTCGCGGCGGAGATCTCCAGCCCCACCCCCATCGAGCTCGACTCGATCGAGGCCGGCGCGACCCGAATCGCGGCCGATCTCGAGCCCGGCGATGTCTTCCTCACGCTCGGTGCCGGCACTGTCACCGAGCTCGCTCCCGCCGTCCTCCGTGAGCTGGGAGGTCGCTCATGAGCGACCTCCAGCGCTTGGGTGTGGTCATCGGCGGCGAGTCGACGGAGCACGAGGTCTCTGTCTCCTCCGGCCGCTCCGTCATGCGCGAGGCCGATACCGACCGCTTCGAGGTGATCCCCTTCGGCGTCACCCAGCACGGCGCCTGGCTCACCCCCGAGGAAACCAACCGCCGCCTCGCGGACCCGGACGCCGCCACCCTCGGCGGCGACGAGGGCGCGGGCCTCCTCGGCTACCCCGAGGTCCTCGAGGCCCTGCGCGGCGTCGACGTCGTGTTCCCGATCATCCACGGCACCCACGGCGAGGACGGCACCCTCCAGGGCCTCTTCGAGCTGTCGGACCTGCCCTACGTCGGCGCCGGCGTCGCCGCCTCCGCCGTCGGCATGGACAAGGAGCTGATGCGGAACGCCTTCGCATCGGCCGACATCCCGCAGCCGCCCTACCTCGTGCTCGCCGATTCCGAGGTCGATGCCCCCTCCGAGGACGCCCTGACCTTCATCGACCAGCAGCTCGGCTACCCCTGCTTCGTGAAGCCCTGCAACGGCGGCTCATCGGTCGGCGTGAGCAAGGCCCGCTCGCGCGAGGACTTCGGCGAAGCCGTGGCCGTCGCCGCCCGCCACGACCGTAAGGTCATGGTCGAGCAGGCGATGTCTGGGCACGAAGTCGAGTGCGCGATCCTCGGCAACGAGGACCCCGCCGCGTCGGGCGTCGCCGAGATCCTCCCCGAGGCTGAGTTCTACACCTACGAGGCGAAGTACCAGGACGACGCCACCCGCATGATCTTCCCCGCCGCAGTCAACGCGGCGACCATCGAGCGCGTCCGCGAACTGGCGCTCCGCGCCTACCGCGCCGTCGACTGCTCCGGCCTCGCCCGCGTCGACTTCTTCGCGGAGGACGACGGCCCGGTCCAGATCATCGAGATCAACACGCTCCCGGGCTTCACGCCGATCTCCCAGTACCCGCGCCTCTGGCAGGAGGAGGGCATCAGCTACAGCGAGCTGATCTCGCGCCTCGTCGACCTCGCGCTCGACCGCCACGCCAAGCAGGCGCGACGCGAACTGCGACGGGAGGCCTAGCGATGCAGCTCCGCCGCCCGTCGATCCTCCAGCGCGACAACCGCTCTCGCGCCGGTTCGAAGCGCGCCGCGCGCCGCACACGCGACGCCGCCACCCGCTTCGAGCTCGGCCGCGCCGCCGCCCCGCCGCCGAAGCGGCACATCCCCTGGGGTCGCTGGTTCCGAGGCGCCGCCGCCGTCACCCTGCTCGGCGCCCTCGTCTACGGCGCGACCTGGTTCTACCTGAGCGACACCGTCCGCGTCCGCCAGGTCGCGATCACCGGCGTCGAGGTCGTCGACCCCTACGCGGTCGCCGCGGCGGCCGATCTCGACGCGCGATCCCTCGTCACCATCGACCTCGATAGCGCGGCCGCGCGCATCGAAGGGCTGCCCGGCGTCGCGAGCGCGACGGTCGAGCGCGACTGGCCGCAGGGCGTGTCGATCGCCGTCGAGGAACAGCAGGGCTGGGGCTACTGGCAGGCCGCCGGCCGCCGGATCATGGTCGACGGCGACGGCGAGCCCCTCGTCCTCGCGCGGCCGCCGGCCTCGGACGCCCCGACCATCATCGACATCGCCGCCCCCGCCGATCTGGCCGGCGGCGTCGACGTCGACACCGACACCGTCCAGCTCGTCGCGCGCCTCCTCGAGGATGGCGCGTTCAGCGAGCTCGGCGTCGACCCCAGCGGCTACGTGTTCCGTCGCGACCGCGGCCTCACCGTGGTCGTCGACGACGCACCGGACGCCGTGTTTGGCGACTCAACGAACTACACGTTCAAAGTCTCGACGTGGTCCGCACTGCTCGACCAACTCGCAGCCGAAGAGCTGTTCGTGGCCGAGATCGACCTGCGCTTCGGGCGGAACGTGGTGTTGCGATGACCCCCGTGGCGGGCGTGGGTCGGTTCTGTCGGGCGGCACTGGCCCGAACTCCCTGGGAGGTGCGGTGATGGCGAACCCCACGCTCGCCGCGATCGATGTCGGAACGACGAAGGTCTGCACCATCGTCGCCGAAGTGACCCCGCAGCACGAGCT
This sequence comes from Dehalococcoidia bacterium, assembly GCA_028279505.1. Lineage (GTDB taxonomy): Bacteria > Chloroflexota > Dehalococcoidia > UBA2979 > UBA2979 > UBA6627. The sequence goes on along the minus strand of JANQNP010000127.1, from coordinate 14,769 downwards.
GCGCATCCTCGGTGTCGGGATCGGCCCATCGGCCGGTCTCGCCAAGGGCATGGTCGACAACGTGCAGGCCGCGATCGAAGCGATCGCCTCGTCCGTGGAGCGCGCGGAGCGCGCCTCCGGGTCGAAGATCATGTCGGCCCACATCGGGATCGCCGGCCCGCACGTCTCCTCGCGCAACTCGCAGGGGATCGTGGCCGTCGCCGACCCGCGCCACCCGATCACCGACGGCGACGTGCAGCGCGCCCTCGAGAGCGCGCGCATCTTCAACGTCCCCAACAACCGCGAGGTCATCCACGTCGTCCCGCGCCACTACGTCGTCGACGGCCACGACAACGTCTCCGACCCCGTCGGCATGTTCGGCTCCCGCCTCGATGTCGAGACCCACGTCGTCACCTGCTCGACGTCCGCGATGCAAAACCTCGTCCACTGCGTCGAGGGCGCCGGCGTGCGCGTGGAGTCGCTCGTCCTCCAGCCACTCGCCTCCGCCGAGGCCGTGACCGAGCCCGAGGAGCTGCGCCACGGCGCGGTCCTGATCGACATGGGCGGCGGCACCACCGACATCAGCGTCTACCGCGACGGCGCCGTCGTGCACACCGCCGTGCTGCCCGTCGGCGGCACCCACATGACCCGCGACCTCGTCGTCGCGCTGCGATCGCCGCAGCCCGCCGCCGAGCAGGCCAAGCGCGACTACGGCCACGCCATCCCCTCGATGATCGACGCCGACGAGGAGGTCGAACTCGCCTCCTTCGGCGCCGACGGGCGCAAGAGCGTCCAGCGCCGGATGATCGCCGAGGTGCTCCAGGCCCGCGCCGAGGAGCTGATGGAGATGGCGCTCGCCGAAATCAAGCGCGGCACCGAGCCCGAGATGCTCTCGGCCGGCGCGGTCCTCACCGGCGGCGCCTCCGCCCTCCCTGGCATCGACATGCTTGCCGAGGAGGTCCTGTCGCTACCGGCCCGCGTCGGTCGCCCGCGTCACCTCTCCGGCCTCTCCGACATCCTCCAGGACCCCGCGTACGCGACCTCGGTCGGGCTGCTGCGCTGGTCGCTGAAGGAGCAAGAAATCATGTTCCGCTCGACCGCAGCGCCGGCTGCACCACTGGGTGGCCTGATGCGTCGCGTCGCGCACCTGATGCGGGTGGTGCTCCCGCAATGACAAGAAACAGCACGGTGAAGCACTTCCAGCACCGCAGACAAACCACACTCCCCACCACCCATCCCGGTTCGGTCCGGCAGGGCCGCATGCGCTTAGGGGGTTCGAGATGAACGACCAGCTTGCTCGCACGGACGGCACATCCGAGGAGCAACCGCACCTGACGCCGCACACGTTGTTCGACTACCTCGAGGCCGCTCGGGAGGCCGACGCCACCGACGAGGCACTCGTCGGCGTCGAGGAGACGCTCGTGTCAGGCGCGGACGCCGCACTGGAGGCCGCGATCGAAGACGCCATCGCCACAGCGCCGCTCCCCACGGCGCCACCTGAGGCGAAGCCGCGACCCGAGGTCGCGGCGCAGGCCCCGGAGGTGGTCCCGCCCGCCACCCAGGTCACGGCGAGCCTCGACCTGAGCGCGGACGCCGCTCCCCCGGAGAGCGCCTCCGAGTTCGAGGTCGAAGCACCCGAGGCGATGCCAGTCGAAGCGACCACCGAGGTCGCCGAGACCGCGGAGCCCGAGTTCGAGGAAGCGACGATCGAGGAACCGGAGCCCGAGCAGCAACCACTCGCCGAGGCCGCCGCAGACCCGATCGAAGCAGTGGAACCGACAGAAACGGCGGCGACGGCCACAGCACCAGTCGCACACGAGAGCACAGGCGCCGAGCAGTCGGCGGAGGGGAACCTGGACATGACCACCGATACGACCATGACCTTCAGCGACCACGACCTCGAAGGGCTCCCGCCCATCAAGGTGATCGGGGTCGGCGGCGGCGGATCCAACGCCGTCAACCGCATGATGGAGTCGAAGCTCCCGGGCGTGCAGTACGTCGCGGTGAACACCGACATTCAGGCGCTCGACTCCTGCGCCGCCGAGATGAAGGTCCGCATCGGCGACCGCCTCACCCGCGGCCTCGGCGCCGGCAGCGACCCGCTCCGCGGCAACCGCGCCGCCGAGGAGTCGCGTGAGCTGATCGCCGAGTCGCTCCAGGGCGCCGAGATGGCGTTCGTCACCTCCTGCCTCGGCGGCGGCACCGGCACCGGCGCGGCGCCGATCGTCGCCGAGGTCGCCCGCGAGATGGGCGCCCTCACCATCGGCGTCGTCACCAAGCCGTTCAGCTTCGAGGGCGCCAAGCGCCGTCAGCAGGCCGAAGACGGCGTCCGCGACCTCCAGGACAAGGTCGACACGCTGATCGTCATCCCCAACGACCGGCTGCTCCAGCTCAACAGCGAGGACCTCTCGATCGAAGAGGCCTTCCGCGCCGCAGACGATGTCCTTCGCCAGGGCATCCAGGGCATCAGCGAGCTGATCACCGTGCCCGGCATGGTCAACCTCGACTTCGCGGACGTCCGCAAGGTCATGACCGACGCCGGGCCTGCGCTGATGGCGATCGGCCAGGGCCGAGGCGAGCACCGCGCCGTCGAGGCCGCCCGCGAGGCCATCTCGAGCCCGCTGCTCGAGGTCGACATCACCGGCGCCACCGGCGTGCTGTTCAACGTCACCGGGCCGAAGAACCTCAGCCTCCGCGAGCTCGACGCCGCTGCGCGCGTCATCGCCGAGGTCGTCGACCCCGACGCCGAGATCATCTTCGGGACCAGCGTCGACGACACCCTCACGGACGAGGTGCGAATCACCGTCATCGCCACCGGTTTCAGCGGCAACCGCCCCACGACCATGCGGCGGGCGATCCAGGAGATCGAGGAGCCCAGCACCACCGTCGTCAGCAGCGCACCGGAGGCGCCGCCGATCAAGCTCGGAGAGATCACCCCGGACCCCATGGGCCCGGACACCCTCAACGAGGCAGACCTGCCGACGTTCCTGCGTCGGTCCTTCCCCAGCCGGTAGGGGCGTCACCAGACGTTGCCGGCAGCGTTGGCGAGGGCGGCATGGATGTCGCGCCTCGCCGCTGAGCTCGCCGGGGTCGGCACGGATGCCACCCCGGCGGCTCCCACACGCTGAACGACCTAGAAGATCAGGAAGCCCGCGCCGATCACCGCGGGCAGCGCGAACCACACCAGCGCCGTCAGCACGATCGCGATCGTCGCGAACAGCACCGAATCGTCCTCGGGCGGATCGCCGGCGTGGCCGATCGTCTCCCACAGCGCGGCCAGCGGTTGCCCCATCACCAGCTGGCTGCGGTGCCGCGCCACAGCAGCGCCGCGCAGCAGCAGCCACGCGAGCGTGACGAACAGGAACAGCGCGAAGGCGGTGCCGCCGAACACCCAGCGCGCGTCCACCTCGATGCCGCCGAGCTGCTGCGCGAGCGACGCGAGCGCCGGCAGCGCCGCACCGGCGGCGAGCAGCAGCAGCGCTCCTACCCCGCCACCCGAGTAGCTTGGCGCCAGCCGCTGCGTGTCGAGCCGCGCCCGCGCGAGCACGCGTCGCTCCGGCGACTTCGGCTCCGCCTGGCTCTCCCGCTGCGAGTACAGCTTCACGAGGTCATCGATCACGTTCTTCGTGTGCGAGCGGACGATGAACTTCGCCACGAACTCCACCGCCGGCTGCGCGATCGCCCCCAGCGGCCCGATCGCCACCACCGGCGGATCGCGGAACCCCTCGCGGTCCAGCAGCTCCACCGACCGCATCACCAGCCGGTGCGCCTCGTCGAAGCGGTCAGGCGCCGCCAGCGGCGCGCTGAGCGCCAGGTCCGAGGCCAGTCGGGCATCCGCTTCGCTCTCGCCGCCGATCCGCCCCAGCGCACGCTCAGCGGCGTCTGCGGGACTCCCGGTCAGCACCCGCCGCGTCGCCTCCAGCTGCTCCGTCAGCTCGTCGACCAGCAGCTCATCCGGCCGCCGCGGCGAGCGCCGTGGCCGTCCGTCGGGCCGGCCAGCTGAGCTACTGGCTGAACTGCGCGCGTCGGTCATCGAGCGGTGATCCTCTGGCCGCATTCGCTGCGGGACGTCCGTACCGCGCGAGTCTAGAGCTCGCGCAGGAACGCGTCCGGATTCGCGAGGAAGTCGCGCGTCAGCGCCACGTGCTCGATCGACTCGTACGCGCGTTCCTCCACCCGATCGTCCTCGAACCAGAGCAGCCGGGCATCCGGGAACGCCATCAGCATCGGCGAGTGCGTCGCGATCAGGAACTGCGACCCCTCACCCACCGCTCGCTTGAGCAACGACAGCAGCGCCAGCTGCCGGAGCGGCGACAGAGGCGTCTCCGGCTCATCGAGGAGATACAGCCCCTGTGGCAGCACCCGCGACTGCAACACGCCGAGGACACTCTCCCCATGCGAGGCGGCATCGGGATCCTCGCCGTAGCGCGCCTCCAGGGCATGCCGCTGCCCGCGCACCACCCCGGTCGCCAGCGTCCGGCCGTACCCGGTCAGCTCCTCGGCCAGCTCCGCCTCCTCCCGGCGCAGCTCGGCCGCACTCGCGAGCAGTCGCTTGGTGAAGCCGAAGAAGTCCTCGGCGCGGAAGAACAGCCCGCGCTTCGGACGCCCGGACCGCGTGATCCGCAGCTCCGAGGCCAATCGTCGCGCCGGCTCCAACGTCGGATCGCGCGCCAGATCGTCCGCGCCCAGCGACGCCAGCCGGCTCGCCGCCGCGATCCCCTCCAGCAGCGTCGACTTCCCCGTGCCGTTCTCACCGACGAAGAACGTCACCGGCGAGTCGAGCGGAACCGCGTCCCCCGACTCCGCGAGCCGGCGTACCAGCGGCAGCGAGAACGGGAACTCGGAGCGCTCGGTCGCGCCGGGCGCGAGCGTGAGACCACGAAGAAACGCCATGCCGCATCTTGACCAGTCCACCTCCAAAATCGCCAGCGCCGGCGGGGCGCGCGCGCACCCGGTCCACGCTCGTCAACGGCCCGGCGGGAGCCGTGGGGACAACTCCCGCACAGCCTGTGGACGTGGAGCGTTGTTCCAATTCCGACCCGCGTGCTCTACTCCCGTCTACCACCACCGAGGCCGCCCCCACCGGCCGCCATCGAAAACCGCTCCCTGAGGCAAGCAAGGGCCCGCATCCGTATGAACTGTCCGTTCTGTGGCAAGGACGCCAGCAGCGAGACCACCGTCGTCGACACCCGAGAGGTAGGCGATGGCGTCTACCGCCGGCGGCGGTGCCAGAGCTGCGACGAACCGTTCACAACCTTCGAACAGGTCCAGTCGACCGTCGTGATGGTCGTGAAGAAGGACGGGCGGCGCGAGGAGTTCCAGCGCCAGAAGCTGCTCACGAGCCTTCGCATCGCCGCGCGCAAGCGCCCGCTGCCCAACGGCTCCCTCGACGCCATCGTCGACGACATCGAACGCCGCGTCATGGGCACCGCCCACGGCGAGGTCGGCAGCCGCATCCTCAGCGAGATGGTCATCACCCGCCTCAAGGACCTCGACCCGATCGCCTATATCCGCTTCGCCTCGCTCTACCACCAGTTCGTCTCGCTCGAGCAGATGCTCGAGGAGCTCGAGCGCATCGCCCTCGCCCCGGACCTCCCGGCGCCCGAGCAGGCCCGCATGTTCGACGACGCCCCCGTCGCCGCAAGCGCCGTCGGCGCGGCCCCGATCAGCCTCGCCGCCCACCGCGGCGCCGGCCAGCCGGCGCCATAGCGCCCACCGCCGCAACGCCGGGCGGCGTCGTGGCACGTTCGAGGTCAAAGCACCGCCCACCGGATCGGCTCAGCGCAGCTTCCGAGGTCGTGCGCCAGGATCCGGCGCGACCGCCGGCTCACGCTCCGCGCGAAGTGGGAGCCCTAGGTTCGGAGCCACTCCGGCGTCCGCAGCGCCGAGACGATGCTGACGCGATCCGGCGGCGAGAGCTGCAACCGCAGCGTCTTGTCCAGCGACGCCGCGAGCCACCGGCGCGCACTCCCCGGCTCACCGATCATCTGCAGCTCGGCACAGACCTCCTCCACGCGCCCGCGCAGCGGAGTCAGCTCGATGTTCCGCGCGCACGCCATGAACGGCCCGCGCGGCCGCAGCAGGCCGTCGATTGCGTCGAGCACGATCTGCAGGTTCTCCTCGAAACGCCAGTGACACGGCCACAGCATGTCGATCGCCAGCGCCAGCGACAGCTCCTCGGGATCGTGAAGCATCGTCCGCGCGGTCGCCTCCCAGTGCTCGCGGTCGGCGACGTACGCCTCCGGACAGCCGTCCCGCATGCTTCCGTCCTCGTTCAGCAGCAGCCAGGCGTAAGGCTGCGTCGGATCGAGCACGCTCCGGATCTTCTCCACCACCCGCTCGAGCTGCCACGCGCGCAGCGGATCGGCGTCCGCCGCCCGCCCTTCGACCCGCTCGATCGCCGCGCCCCACGAGCGCTCGGCCGGGTGCTCGCGCCCCGGCGGGCGCGTGCCGAACCCCTTGTCCGTGTCGAGCGCCTCGATCGCCTCGACCATGTTGTCGATCCGATGCGCCGCGTCGTGATGGCACAGTTCGAACTCGGAGATCAGCGCCCGCACCGCCCGCACCCCCGCCGGCAGCTCGCCGAGGGCGTCCTCCATCTCGTCGATCGCCTCGATCTCCGGATCAGACGTCAGCGCGCAGTTCGCCCACCACGTTCGCAAGGCCATCGAGACCTCCCGTCGACAGCACCAGCGTAGTCGCCTCACGTCGCGGCCGACGCCATCCTTGGCCGCAGCCCCCTCGGGTTTCCCCTCTGGCGAGCCTCCCGATGGCGATTCACGCTTGCATCACCCGATCCCAGCGAACGGCTGCCTACGAGACCCATGTTCTGCAGCCAGTGCGGCACCGAGGCCGCGTCCACCGACCGCTTCTGCCGCTCCTGCGGCCGCGAACTCGCCACGCCCGCGTCCCAACCAGCGCGGCCAATCCCTACCGGCTCGCGACCCGCGGACCCCGCCGCCCAACGACCGATCGAGGAACCACCGTCTGCCCGAGGTTGGCGACCGCCGGCGAACCCACCGACCCCAACCCCACCGCCACGGCCAATCGAGCCGCTGCAGCTGGCCGGCTCAGGACGCCGCATCGGAGCGTTCGCGATCGACCTGGTGATCACCATCGTCTCGCTCTTCGTCCTCGCGGTGATCGTGCTCGTGGTGCATGAAGCGACGACTGGGACCGACTGGGATCTCCTCACGGAGGAAGAGCAAGACAGAGTCATGGGATGGGCGTTCCTGATCTGGGCGCCGCTGTTCTTCGTCGGCACCTGGGCCCTCAACGCCGCGGGTGCCAGCCTCGGCAAGCGCATCCTCGGTCTCCGGATCGTCCGCGCCGACCTCACCGCACCCGGCATCGGTGCCGGGTTCGGACGAACCATCGGCGCTTGGCTCAGCTGGCCCGTCATCGGCCTCGGGTACCTCTGGGGTACCTGGGACGACCGCAAGCAGACCTGGCACGACAAGATGGCCTCGACCTACGTCGTCCGCGCCGAACTCGTCGCGGGACCATCCGTCCCCCCGAATCCCCCGACCTATCGAGGCTGAAGCCGACGCTCGCGGGCCGACCCCGTTGCGATTCCCCTGACCTGCCGTCACCCTGACACCGCGCCCAGCAACCGCGCGCCTACCGGTCGGAGCAAGGATGTTCTGCAGCCAGTGCGGCACCGAGGCCCGCGCCGAGGACCGGTTCTGTCGCGCCTGCGGCCGGGAGCTGGACCAGCCGGCCGGCGCCACCCCCGCGGCCCCACCCATCCCCGAGGGCGGGCAACCCGGCCCCTCCTGGAGCGGGCGCCCGATCGCCGCGCCTCCCACCATCCCGACCCGCGCCCCCGATCCCCGTGCTCGCTTCCTCGCCGACGGCACCACCGAGATCGCGCCCGTCGGCCGCCGCATCGGCGCCTTCGCCATCGATCTCGGACTGATGGCGGTCAGCTGGTTCGCGATCGCCTTCGCGATCGGCATCGTCTACGTCATCATGAATGGCGTTCCCGAAGACGGCACCGTCCCGGTCGAGGACGAGGAGACGATCGCCGTCCTCGTCTGGTCGATCGCCGCGCCCCTGATCTTCGTCGGCACCTGGGTGCTCAACGCCACCGGCGGGTCGTTCGGCAAGCGCATGCTCGGCCTCCGCATCGTGCGCGCCGATCTCGGGGCGCCCGGCGTCGGCTGGGGCCTCGGACGCACGTTGACCGCCTGGCTGAGCTGGGCGGTCGTCGGCCTCGGCTTCCTCTGGGCGACCTGGGACGATCAGACGCAGACCTGGCACGACAAGATGTCCGGGACCTACGTCGTCCGTGCCGACACGCTCGTGGTTCCCCCGAGCACCGACGCGCCCCCGGGTTCCTTACACTGAGGTGACAAAGACGCCGGCTGGCCTAGCCAACCGTTGAGATGCATTCGCACATTTGTTCTGATGGCCGCTCAGCCAACTGAGCACGCGCCGTCGCCTCCCGGCGCAGACCGGACGACATGGTAGCCACCGACCCCATCCGCACCTCCCCCGTCTCCCTCACCGGCAACGCCGAAACCGTCCTCGAGCGCCGCTACCTGCTGCGCGACGACACCGGCGCGGTGGTCGAGACGCCCGAGGAGCTGTTCGCGCGGGTCGCGACCGCAATCGCCGCGGTCGAAGCTGACGAGGAGTCGCGGCACGCCTGGGCGCAGCGCTTCTACGACGAGATGGCCGCGCTCCGCTTCCTGCCGAACTCCCCCACCCTGATGAACGCCGGCACCGGCCGTGGAACCCTCGCCGCCTGCTTCGTGCTCCCCGTCGACGACACCCTCGAGTCGATCATGTCCACCGCCGAGGCCGCCGCGATGGTCCAGAAGTACGGCGGCGGCACCGGCTTCTCCTTCTCCCGCCTCCGAGGCGTCGGCGAACCGATCGCCTCCACCCACGGATCCGCCTGCGGCCCCGTCTCCGTCCTCCGCCACTACGACGACGTCTCGCGGCTCGTCACCCAGGGCGGCAAGCGCGACGGTGCCAACATGGGCATCCTCCGCGTCGACCACCCCGACATCGAGGAGTTCATCCACGCCAAGGACGACGGCGTCACCGCCCAGCGGTTCAACCTCTCGATCGGCGTCACCGACGCCTTCCTCGAAGCCGCCGCCCGAGGCGAATCGTTCACCCTCCGCGACCCGCGCGATGCCAGCCCACGAGGCGAGGTCGACGCCGCTTCGCTCCTCGACGACATCGCCCGCGCCGCCTGGACCACCGGCGACCCCGGCCTCGTCTTCCTCGACGAGATCAACCGCCACAACCCGACGCCCACGCTCGGCGAGATCGAGGCGACGAACCCCTGCGGCGAGGTGCCGCTCCTGCCCTGGGAGGCCTGCACCCTCGGCTCGATCAACGTCGCGAAGTTCTGGGACGCCGGCCGCGGCGACATCGACTGGGACGCCCTCGATCAGACCGTCCGCCTCGGGGTCCGATTCCTCGACAACGTCGTCGAGGCCAACACCTTCCCCGTCACCGAGATCGCCGATGCCGTCCGCGGCAACCGCAAGATCGGCCTCGGCATGATGGGCTGGGCCGACCTCCTGATCGCCGCCGCCATCCCCTACGAGAGCGACGAGGCGATCGCCCTCGCCGAGCGGCTCGCCACCGCCATCGGTGCCGCGGCCGACGAGGCCTCCGCCGCGCTTGGCGAGGAGAAGGGCGTCTTCCCGAACTGGGATCGCTCCGTCTACGCCGGCGGGCCGCGCTACCGCAACGCCACCCGCACCTGCATCGCCCCCACCGGCACCATCGCGATCATCGCCGGCGCCTCCTCCGGCATCGAGCCGCTCTTCTCGCTCGCCCACTACCGCCGCATGGGCGACGGCACCGTCCTCTCGGAGGTCAGCGACGCCTTCCAGGCCGCCGCCGAGACTGGCGGCTACGCCTCCGACGAGCTGACCGAGGCCCTGATCGCCGGCGCGGCCCTCGCCGATCGCGACGACGTCCCCGAGGCCGATCGCGCCCGCTTCGCCACCGCGCACGAGATCAGTCCCGAGTGGCACGTCCGCATGCAGGCCGCCTTCCAGGCCCACACCGACCTCGCCGTCTCCAAGACCGTGAACCTCCCGCGCGACGCCAGCGTCGAGGACGTGCGCACCGTCTACCGCCTCGCACACGAGCTCCACTGCAAAGGCGTCACCGTCTACCGCGACGGATCCCGCGCCGTGCAGGTCCTCGCCCACGAAGTCGCCGACGACTCGGCGTCCCCGGTCACGCCCCGCCGCCGCCACCTCGCCGACGAGCGCCAGTCGCTCACCCACAAGTTCCGCGTCGGCGAGCAAGAAGGCTACATCACCGTCGGCCTCTACGAGGACGGCGCCCCTGGCGAGGTCTTCATCAAGATCGCCAAGGAGGGCTCCACCGTCTCCGGCCTCACCGACGCCGTCGCCCTGCTCACCTCGATCGCCCTCCAGTACGGCGTCAGCCTCGACAAGCTCGCCGACAAATTGGAACAGACCCGCTTCGAGCCCTACGGGATCACCGCGAACCCCGACATCCCGTTCGCCACTAGCCTGCTCGACTACGTCTTCCGCTGGCTCCGCCTCCACTTCGGTACGCCAACGCCGAACTCCGACGGACCTCCGGCCGCAAACCCGAACGGCCCTGCCGGCTCAACCGCCCCCACCCTCTCCGGCCTCACCTGCCCCGACTGCGGCATGCAGCTCGAGTTCGCCGAAGGCTGCCTCACCTGCCACTCCTGCGGCTACACGAAGTGCGGCTAGCCTCCGTCAAACGGAGCTGCGCCCATCCCGGCACGGAAGTCCCCTCGCACCAACTCGCGTCAGTCGGCGCTGATCTCTTCGTGACCCACCTCGCCGCCGGACACCTCGATCACCTGGCCCGTCACCCCCGACGCCGCACGTGAGCACAACCAGGCGACGGTGGCGCCCACCTCGGCAGGCGTGATCGCGCGACCCAGCACGTTCTCCGGCCACTGCTCCGGCGTCGCGACCCGCGTCGCGCGCACGTGGTTGACCCGCACCCCGGCGTGCCCGTACTCCGTCGCCAGGCTGCGCGCCAGCCCTTCCAGCGCTCCCGCCGTCGCGCTCAGCGCCCCCGTGTGCGGCCGGCCGCTCCGACCCAACGTCGACGCGATCGTCACCACCGAGCCCCCGCCACCTGCGGCCATCACCCGCGCGGCCTCGCGCGCTGACAGGAACTGCGACCGCACGACCGTCGACAGGCCGTCCGCCAGCTGCGTCGGATCGAGGTCGTCGTACGCGGTGCCGTAGCCCGTCTGCGGCCCCGGAACGCCCATCCCCGTGAACGCCGCGTCGATCGGCGCCTCGCCGCTCACCCGGTCGACGTAAGCGCGTACCGCCTCCGCATCCGTCGGATCGACTTCGTCGACCTCGGCCGACCCTCCGGCCGCTCGCAGCTCCTCCGCGACCGCTGTGACTCGGTCGGCGTCCCGTCCACTCAGCAGCACCGTCGCGCCGCCAGCCGCCATCTCCGCCGCAACCGCCCGACTCAGCGTCCCGTTCGCCGCGAAGACCATCATCCGTTGTCCCTCGAGCGACATTCGATATCCCCATTCCGTAACTTTTTAGTTACGGTAACTATGTTGTTCCCATTCGTAAACCGCGAGGCTCGCAGACGCTCCACGCGAGAGACCGCAGCACCTCGCCGACGCGCCCGCGCGTACACTTGACGAAGCCGGCCCGCGACCCCGACTCGGGAGACAGCAGATGAGCTACGGCTACCAACCGCCCAAGCAAGACAAGCCGGGAAGCTGGGCCGAGGTCTTCGCGGTCACCCGCGTCGCCTTCTCGCTCCTGCTGCCCTTCTTCGGCGCCATGCTCGGGCTCGTCGTCACCCTCGTCGTGACGATCATGCTCTTCGCCCAGCACCCCGCCCTCGCCCTGCTCCCCGCGATCCCGATCGCCGCCGTCATCGGCTACTTCTACCTCCGAGGCCGGCGCGCCCACGAGGAGGAGATGGCCCGCATTCGCGGCCGCTAACCTCCCTCGATGACCGCGACCGCCGCCCGTACCGAGGCCATCGCCACCAACCTCGAGGCCGTTCGCACCGCCATCGCGGAGGCGTGCGAGCGCGCCGGACGCGACCCCGCAGGCGTCACGCTCGTCGGTGTCACCAAGACCCACCCGTTTGAGGTCATCGAGGCAGCGCTTGGTGCAGGCCTCACCGATCTCGGCGAGAACCGCGTCCAGGAGTTCGTCCCCAAGGCAACCGCCGCCGCGGAGGCCAACATCGAGGTGAACTGGCACTTCATCGGCCACCTCCAGCGCAACAAGGCGCGCCAGGTGCTCCCCCACCTCGGCACCCTCCACTCGCTCGACTCCGAGGCGCTGATCGCCGAGGTCGAGAAGCGCTGGACATCAGGGATTCGCCCCACCTCCGGCGATCCGGTCCGCTGCTACCTTGAGGTCAACGTCGCCGGCGAGGCCCAGAAGCACGGCGTACCGCCCGAGGCGATCGGCCCGCTCCTCGAGGCAGCGCGGCGCAGCGAGGCGTTCGAGGTCGACGGCCTGATGACCGTCGCCCCCCGCGTCGACGACCCCGAGCAGGTGCGACCGGTCTTCCGCCAGCTCCGCGAACTCGCGGAACGGCACGGGCTCGAGGGCCTCTCGATGGGAATGACCGACGACTACCCCGTCGCCATCGAGGAGGGCGCCACGATCGTCCGCGTCGGGCGCGCCATCTTCGGAGACCGCCTCAGCTAGTACGGCACCGACCCAGCGGCTAGTCTCTCGCGATACGGAACGGATGCTGAGATGCGCGTCGGACTGCTCGGTGGCGGCTTCATGGGCGAGGCGTTCCTGCGCGGACTGCTCAGCGCGAAGGTCGCCGCACCCTCCGACATCGCCGTCGCCGAGGTCAGCGAGGCCCGTCGCACCATCCTCAGCGAGTACGACGTCCGCCTCACCTCCGACCTCGAGAGCGCCTGTATCGGCGCCGAGCTCGTGCTCGTCGCGCTGAAGCCCCAGGACCTCGACCAGATCACCGCCCTCCGCGGCCACCTCGCCGACGACGCCGTGCTCGTCTCGATCGCCGCCGGCGTCCCGCTCCAGGAGATCCAGCGCACCAGCGGCCACCGCGCCGCCGTCCGCGTCATGCCCAACCTCCCCGCCGCCGTTGGTGAAGGCGCCGCCGCCTACCTCGTCGCCCGCGAGGTCACCGAGGTCCAGCGCGCCCGCGTCCGTGAGGTACTCGACGCCGTCGCCACCGCCGCGATCGAGGTCGAGGACGACGAGGCGATCGACCTCGCCACCGCGCTCCACGGCTCCGGCCCCGGTTATGTCTACTTCATCATCGAAGCCATGGTCGACGCCGGCGTCCGCCTCGGCATGAAGCGCCCGGACGCCACCGCGCTCGTCCTCGCGACCGTCGCCGGCGCGGCACGCTACGCTATCGAGAGCGGCTCCCACCCGGCCGAGCTCCGCAACGCGGTCACCTCACCGGGCGGCACCACCGCCGCCGGGTTGGCCGAGTTGGAGTCATCGGGCGTCCGTGCCGCCTTCGACGACGCAATCGACGCCGCGTTCCAGCGGGCCCGTGAGCTCGCCGGCGACGTGGACTGAGCGGAGGGAACCGCCCCGTGACCGAGCTGATTCAAGGCGTGGGACTCCTGGTCCAGCTGCTGGCCTTCGCGATCTTCGCGCGGGCGATCCTCACCTGGTTCCCGATCGACCGCAGCGGCCCCGTCTTCCAGGCGCTCAACGCGGTCACCGACCCAATCCTCGAGCCGCTCCGTCGCATCATCCCGCCCGTCGGCATGATCGACATCAGCCCCATGGTCGCGATGATCGTCCTGCTGATCATTGGCTCGGCGCTCTCCAGCTACCAACCCGCCTAGCCACCGCCAGCGGCCGGTCGCAACTACCGAGGGCTAACCCTCTCCGACGGCAGGCGCCGTCTGCGGGCGTCGCCAACCCACCGAGGATCAGGTCGAGCTAGCTCGCCTGGAGCAGCTCCTCCGGCTCGATCAGCTTCGCCCGTAGCGCCCCGATCGCCCGGTACTGCAGCGCCCGCGTCGCCTGCTCCGACTTCCCGAGCTGCCGCGCCACCTCCGCGTGCGACAGATCCCCGAAGAAGCGCAGCACCAGCACCTCCCGGTGATCCGGCGCCAGTTCGAGGAGCGCCTCCCGCACCTCCACCGCGCGCGCCTGGCGCTCGTACGCCTCGCTCGGCGACGCCCACGGGTCCCGGTCCACAGGCTCCGGCACACCCTCGAGCGGCACCGCACGCCGTTTCCGCAGCTGATCGATCGCGTGGTTGTGCGCGATCCGGAAGAGCCACGCGTCGAAGCGATCGTCCTGCTCGAGGCGATCAAGCTTCCGCCAGGCCGAGACGAACGTCTCCGCCACCACGTCCTCGGTCGCCGCGCGATCCCGCATCAGCGACCCGACGTACGCCGCCAGCGCCCCGACGCGCGCCCGGTACAGCGCCTCGAACGCCCCCTCGTCACGCAGCCGCGCGCGACGTACGAGGTCGCACGTCTCTTCGGCGCTGTCGACGGCGGTGTCGACGACGCTAGTCATCGTCGTCACCCTCATCGCCGTCGCCCTCGTCGCCATCTCCGGGCGCCGGGTACTCCTCGGCCGGGTCCTCGTCCGCCTCCGCCGCCTCGGCGTCCCCACCCTCGTCCTCCGGCGGATCCACCGGCTCCTCGCCCTCCTCGCCGTCGGCCGGCTCGGCCCCCTCGGCCGCCTCGCCACCCTCTGGGGACTCGTCCACCTCCTGGTCGGACGCGCCCGACTCCCCCGCCGCGTCCGGCTCACCGCCGTCGGCCCCCTCGGCCTCCGAGGTCTCGGCGTCGCCATCCGCGGA
>JANQNP010000125.1 GCA_028279505.1 Dehalococcoidia bacterium | reverse complement strand
CCCGCGCCTCGATGGCACCCCCGGTACGGTCCGCGCGCCGGCCCCGGCGCTCGACGCCGACCGCGACGCCGTCCTCGCCGAGGCCGCGGACGCCGCGCTGGCGCGCGCGACGCCGGATGCCGCCGCCCCGTCTCCGCTCGCGGCCCTCGAGGGCGTGCGCGTCCTCGACCTCTGCATCATCCTCGCCGGCCCCACGTGCGGCCGCACGCTTGCTGAGTTCGGCGCCGACGTCATCAAGATCGACAACCCCACCCGCGAGGGCGGCATCTCATCCCACCTCGACGTGAACCGCGGCAAGCGCAGCGTCCTGCTCGACCTCAAGACCGACGAGGGCAAAGACGTCTTCTGGCGGATGCTCGAGGACGCCGACGTCGTCCTCCAGAACTACCGCGCCGGCGCCCTCGACCGGATCGGCCTCGGCTACGAGGCGGTGCGCGCCCGCAAGCCGGACATCGTCTACGCCTCGTTGAACGCCTACGGGCACGGCGGTTCGTGGGAGCAGCGGCCGGGGTGGGAGCACCTCGCGCAGGCGGCGACCGGCATGCAGATGCGCTTCGGCGACACGCGACCCGAGCTGCAGCCGTTCCCGGTCAACGACTACGCCACCGGCATCATGGGCGCCTACGCCGTCGCGCTCGCCCTACGCCACCGCGCCATCACCGGCGAGGGCCAGCAGGTCCGCTCCGCCCTCGCCTACACCGGCACCCTGCTCCAGTCGCCGTTCATGCAGGCCTACGAGGGCAAGCGCTGGGAGGAGCCCCGAGGCCAGGACACCCTCGGCTTCGCCCCGCTCCAGCGCCTGTACCGGGCCAGCGACGGCTGGTTCTTCCTCGGCGCCCACGAGGCGCAGCGCGACGCCGTGCTGAGCGCGCTCGGCGTCGAGGCCGGCGATGACCTCGAGGCCGCGCTCGAGACGCACTTCCTCTCGAGGACGGTCGACGCCTCGGTCGCCGCGCTGCTCGCGGCCGGGGCGGGCGCGCACGCCGTCCGCGGCGTGGCCGAGAACATGGAGGGCGACTGGCTCACCAGCCGCGGCGTCAGCATCACGCGTCCGCACGACGGTCCCGGCCGCGTGCGCACCACTGGCCCGTCGCCGCGCCTCTCGAGGACGCCCGTCCGGCCCGGCGCGCCGGCCTCCGCGCCCGGCGCGGACGGCCCCGCGGTCCTCGAGGAGTTCGGGCTCTCCGAGGAACGCGCACGCCTCGTCGACGCGAAGGTGTTGGTCGAGTCGCTCTAGGCAGGCGAGAGTAGGAGGTACGGCATGGAAATCTCGAACGACAATGGCTTGAGCGATCTGCTCGCGTCCACCTCGGAGGAGCGGCTCTGCACGGGCTTCGGGTTCACCGAGGGGCCGATCTGGATCGTGGCCGACGACTGCCTGCTGTTCAGCGACATCCCCGGCAACACGATTCACCGCTGGCGCCCGGGGACCGACACCGCCGAGGTCTATCGAGCGCCGAGCGGTCACTCGAACGGCCACACCCTCGACGCCGACGGCCGACTGATCAGCTGCGAGCACTCCGGCCGGCGTGTCTCCCGTGCTGGGTACGACCAGCCCGAGGCGACCGTCGTCGACCGCTACGAGGGCGCGAAGTTCAACAGCCCGAACGACGTCGTGGTGCACAGCTCGGGCGCGATCTACTTCACCGACCCGACCTACGGCCTCCAGCCCGCCCGTCCCGGCCGCGAGCCGTTCGGCGTCCCCGGCGAGACCCAGGAGCTCTCGTTCCAGGGCGTCTATCGCGTCGACCCCGACGGTTCGCTCACGCTCCTCGTCGATGAGTTCAACCAGCCGAACGGCCTCGCTTTCTCGCCGGACGAATCGGTGCTCTACATTGGCGACTCAGGCGACAAGATCATCAAACGCTTCGAGGTGGCGTCGGACGGTTCGATCGGCGGCGGCGAGCTGTTCTGCGACATGCGGCCGGTGGACCTCGTCGGCGTGCCGGACGGCATGAAGGTCGACACCGAGGGCCGGCTCTGGACAACAGGCGCCGGCGGCGTCTGGGTGATCGCGCCCGACGGCACCCACCTCGGGACGTTCGAGACCGCGGAGCACGCCGCCAACCTCACCTTCGGCGGCCCCGACTTCTCCTCCCTCTTCCTGACCGCGCAGACGAGCGTCTACCGCGTCGAGACCAACGTCCGAGGCGTCGTCCCCGGCTCGAGGTAGGCGGGTGGACCAACCCTTCCTCGACGAGCTCCGTCGCCGCGTCGAGGCGGCGATGCGCGAGCTCCAGGTCCCCGGCGTCGCCGTCGGCATTCTCGAGGACAGCGCGGAGACCGTAGAGACGTTCGGTGTCACGAGCATCGAGCACCCGCTGCCGGTCGACGAGCACACCCTGTTCCAGATCGGCTCGACGACCAAGACCTTCACCGCGACGCTGCTGATGCAGGAGGTAGAGGCCGGTCGGCTCGACCTCGACGCGCCGGTCGGTACCTACCTCCCGGAGCTGCGCCTCGCGCGCGGCGAGTGGTCCGATGCGCTGCTCGTCCGCCACCTGCTGACCCACAGCGGCGGGTTCGACGGCGACTACTTCCTCGTCCATCCACGCGGCGAGGATGATCGACTCGCCTCGGTGGTGGACGCGATGCCGGACGTCCCCGCGCAGGTGCCGCCCGGCGCCGCCTACGCCTACTCGAACGGCGGCTTCGCCCTCGCCGGTCGCCTGGCGGAGGTACTCGCTGGTGACGAGCGGTCCTTCGAGGAACTGGTCGCCGACCGCATCGCCGCTCCCCTCGGCATGACCCGCACGCTGCACCGCGCGCACGACCTGCTCCTGCACCGCTACGTAGCGGGCCACCTCGTGCGCGACGGGGCGATCGAGGTCGCTCGACCCTGGCACCTCGTGCGCAGCGCCGCTGCCCACGGCGGCGTCGTCGCGGACGTGCGCGACCAGCTCCGTTGGCTGCGCTTCCAGCTCGGTGATGGGGATGGACTGCTCCAAACGGACACCCTGCGCGCCATGCAGACCCGCCAGATCGAGGGCGGGAGCAACTGTTCTGCGATCGGTTATGCGTGGATGCTGGAGAAGGTCGGCGACACCGAGGTCTGGCGTCACGGCGGCGAGACGAACGGTCACATGTGCGGCTTCAAGTTCGTGCCCGAGCGCGACTTCGGCATCACCGTGATGACGAACGCCTCAAGTGGGATCCGCCTGCACGAGGAACTGATCGATTGGGTCTTCGGGGAGCGCCTCGGGCTGTCCGCCGAACGGGCGCCGACTTGTCCCACGCCAGAACTCGCGCCGATCCTCGGCCCGTACCACGGGATGCTCCGGGACCTCGTGCTGACCGAGCGCGACGGCGCGCTCTGGGTTGAGCTGCAGATCCACCAGCGCGAGGGCCGGCCGAAGCCGCTGGTCACCCCGCCGACCGAGGCGCGATTCACCTCGGAGCGCACGTTCGTCACCGAAGGACCGCTGGTCGGGGAGGGCAACCTCTTCGACGAGATCGGCGGCGAGCGCGGGCCGTGGCTGCGCTGGGACGGCCGCCTCTTACGGCGGGGCGACGACGCCTAGCGTGCGGTCCACGCCTCGGCGGTTCGAGTAATCTGCTCGCCCAACACGCGGGCGAGGAGCACACCCCATGGCCGACTACGAAACGCTGATCGTTGAGAAGGAGCGCGGACGCGCGCGGATCACCCTCAATCGCCCCGAGAAGCTGAACGCCCTCTCGCGTCGCCTCCAGTCCGAGCTGCGCGAGGCACTCTGGGACGCGGACCAGGACACGCGCGTGCACTCCGTGATCCTGCGCGGCGCCGGTCGCTCCTTCTGCGCCGGCTACGACCTGACGCCGAACCGCGTCCGCGCCGGCGAGACGGTCGATGAGACCGACAAGTACGCCGAGGTCTACCGAGGATCCACCAGCTTCGATGACGACACATGGCGGATGCAGGACGCCCAGCGCGACCGGATGACCATCTTCGACATGCACAAGCCGGTGATCGGCCAGGTCCATGGCTACTGCGTGGCGGGTGGCACTGACCTGGTCCTGCTCTGTGACATGGTGATCATCGCCGACGACGCTCAGATCGGCTTCCCGCCGGTCCGTGCGATGGGCGGGCCACCGGCGCACATGTGGACCTACCTGGTCGGGCCGCAGCGCGCGAAGTACATGCTCCTGACCGGTGAGTTCATGTCGGGCAGCGAGGCTGCCGAGGCCGGACTCGTCTTGAAGTCGGTCCCCTTCGACGAGCTCGAAGAGACCGTCGAGGAGCTCGCCGACCGCCTGGCGATGATTCACCCGGACATGCTCGCGGGGAACAAGCGCTCCGTGAACCTTGCGCTGGAGATGATGGGCGCACGCACGATGCAGCGCCTCGCCGCCGAGCTCGACGCGCGCATGCACTCCTCGCCGGCGATGAACGAGTGGCGCACGCGCAACGCCGAGGGTGGGTTGAAGGAGGCGCTCGCCTGGCGCGACGGCCGCTTCAGCGACCTCGAACAGCGGCGCGCCTGGCAGGAGGAGCACTGGTCCGAGGGCCCTCGCAACTAGCGAGGGCGCCCGTACCCTCCGCCGCCGCAGGCCACCTCGGCGGTTCGCGAGTTCACACCGCCCGCCAGCGCTACGCTGGTTGGCCCTGACGCGCACGTCAGGGTCGGGCAGGGGCCTCGCTTGGGCAGCTCATTCGCCGCGCTGCGGATTCGGAACTACGCGATCCTCTGGGCGGGATCGCTCGGCACCTTCACGGCCTTCTTCATGTCGACGATCGTCCAGGCGATCGTCGCCTTCGAGTTGACCGGCCGAAACGGGGCCGTCGGGGTCGTGCTGCTCGGGCAGGGCCTCTCGATGGCATTCCTCGGACCGTTCGGCGGGGCGGTCGCGGATCGCGCCTCGAAGCGGCTCGTCTCGGCCATCGGCGCGGCCGTGATCACCGGCGTCTTCTTCGCGACGGGATTCCTGTTGGCGATCGACCGCATCGAGATCGTTCACCTCGCGATCGGGTCCTTCGTGATCGGGATGATGTTCGCCTTCATGGGTCCGGCCCGGCAGGCCTGGGTCGTCGAGCTCGTCGAGGAGGACCTGCGGCCGAACGCGGTGGCGCTCAACCAGGTCGCGCTCAACGCAGCGCGGATCTGGGCGCCGGCGATCGGTGGCCTGCTCGTCACGATCTCCTTCATCGGCGCCGCCGGCGCCTATTTCCTCATGTCGGCGCTCTACGCCGCGACGACGCTATCGCTGCTCCTGCTGCCCCCGTCGAAACCGGTCCCCAGCGCCGGCCGCTCCGTCATCGAGGACATGACCGCCGGGGTCCGCTACGTGAACAGCCAGCCGCGGCTGCGTTGGATGCTCGTGCTCTTCTTCGCGATGATCCTGCTCGGTCTGTCGTCGACGACGGTGCTTCCCGGCCTGCTGGAGAACGAACTCGGCGAGGACGCCGAGCGGTTCGGCATCCTCCAGACCGTCAACGCCGTCGGTGGGCTCGCCGCAAGCCTGGCCGTGGCCGGCATCGCGGGCTCTCCGAGGGCGCTCACCGTCTACAGTCTCGGCGCGCTGCTGACCGGCGCCGCGCTCATCCTCACCGGGCTCAGTCCGAACCTGATGGTGCTGTTCATCCCGATGTTCCTGACCGGCCTCGGCACCGGCGCGTTCCAGACGCTGAACAGCGCCGTGATCGTGATGGAGTCGGACCCGGCGTACTACGGGCGGGTCATCTCGCTGACCTCGCTCGCCTTCGCCGGGTTCATGCTCGCCGGCCTGCCGGTCGGGCTCGCCGCAGACGCCTTCGGCGAACGCAGCACCTTGATCGTGATGGGTGTGCTGACCATGGCCGTCGTGATGGTGCTCTGGCCGGTGATTGGGCGAGCGAAACCCACCGTGAT
Organism: Dehalococcoidia bacterium; assembly: GCA_028279505.1. Lineage (GTDB taxonomy): Bacteria > Chloroflexota > Dehalococcoidia > UBA2979 > UBA2979 > UBA6627. The sequence goes on along the minus strand of JANQNP010000125.1, from coordinate 14,181 downwards.
CGTGCACGATCGCGAGGCGGAAGCCGCCGTCGCAGGCGGCGACTGAATCCCAGGGAGGCGAACCGATGACGGCATCCGTATCCGCGGTCCACGCGAGTCCGACGCATTCGATGGCCAAGCCGACGCAGGCGTCGATCCGCCTGATCGCCGGCGTTGGGATCGAGGGCGACGTCCACCGCGGCGAGACCGTGCAGCACCAGTCGCGCGTCCGCAGCGACGCGACGAAGCCGAATCTGCGGCAGGTCCACCTCATCCACGCCGAGCTGCACGACGAGCTCCGTGACGCGGGCTTCGACATGGCCGCCGGGGAGATGGGCGAGAACATCACCACGCAGGGCATCGACCTGCTTGGCCTGTCGACCGGCACGCGCCTCCGCCTCGGCTCCGACGCCGTCGTCGAAGTGACTGGTCTCCGCAATCCGTGCCACCAGCTCGACGGCCTCCGGCCGGGCCTGATGAAGGCGGTGCTCGACCGTGACGAGGACGGCAACCTGATCCGCAAGGCCGGCGTGATGAGCGTCGTCGTCACCGGCGGCGAGGTCCGCGCCGGCGACACCATCGAGGTAGAGCCGCCGTCCGAGCACGTCCCGTTGGAGCCCGTCTAGCGGGGCAACCGCCTGCTACGGCAGCCGCCACACCCCGGGCGCGCCGACCGCGAGCAGCGCCATCGCGAGCGCGAGCATCACCCCGGCGACGATCGTCGTCGCGACGACGCCTACGGCGCCGGCGATCGCGCCGAGCACCAGTAGCGACAGCGGCAACGCGCCGATCGACAGCATCAGCACGCCCATCGCGCGGCCTCGGACGTCCTCAGGTGCGAGCAACAGCATCAGCGTGCTCTGCATGACGCCGAACCCGGCGCTGGCGAAACCGGCGAGGAAAATCAACGTGACGGCGACCGGTATCTGCTCGGTGGTCGCAAACGCGGTCAGCAGCAGCCCGAAGGTCCCCGTCGCGACGAGGAACAGCCGGCCCTTCCTCGGGAAGTTGCCGGCCCAGGCGATCGCCAACGCACCGGCGAGTGAGCCGAGTCCGTTGGCCGCGACGAGGATCCCGAGCCCGGTCGCACCGACGTCGAGCACCTCCTCCGCGAAGACGGGTAGGAACCCCTGCACGACGGGCCACGCGAAGATGTTCGCCGCCACGCTGGCCAGCAGCACGCCGGCCATCTCGCGGTGCCGCACCGCGATCCGGAAGCCCTCGAGCAGGTCGGCCACGATCCGGCTGTCGCGGACCGCAGAGGCGCGGTCGACCTCGCGGAGCGACACCAGGAGCAGCCAGGCCGGCACGTACCACGCCGCCGAGAACCACAGAGCGATGTCGGCGCCGGCGGCGCTGATCACCCACCCCGCGATCGCCGGCGCGACGATCCGGCTGCCAAACATCGCCGCCATGTTCAGCGCGTTCGCCGTCGACACGAGGTCGCGCCCAACGAGATCCATGATCAGCGTGAACCGGACCGGCTGGAACGGCGCCTGCATCGTGCCGATCAGCAGCCCGGCGATCAGCACTTGCCAGTAGGCGATCTCGCCAAACGTGGCGAGCGCCGCCACGCCGACGCCAATGCCGAACGCGACCGCGATCGACAGCCGCAGCATCTTCGGGCGGTCGGTGCGATCCGCGATGATGCCGCCGACCGGACCGGTCAGCAGCGGCGCGAAGCGCGCCGCGGTGAACGCCGCCACGGCGAACTCTGAGTCGGTCAGCTCGAACGCGAGCCAGGCGAGGACGACGGTCTGCGCCCAGAACCCGCTGAAGAACAGCCCACTGCTGATCCAGAGGTTGCGAAACCGCCAGTCGGCGAACGGCGCGAGGCCCGCGCTCGGAGAGGTGGGCGCCTCGGCGGTGGACATCGCGCGATGCTAGTCGAGGTCGGTCGGCGCAGCGGTCACCGCGCGCACACATTGAGCCGCCCGAAGTGCACCACTACCATCCGGCGCGTCGGTCGAGCGGCGGTGAGGGGGTTCCATGGCTGACGCGGAAGCAGATGCCGAATCGATCGACCGCGCTGAGCTGCCGCTGGCCGGCGTCCGCGTCCTCGAGGTGGCGAGCTGGGTGATGGCCCCTCGGCGGGTGCGATTCTCGCGGCGTTTGGCGCCGACGTCGTCAAGGTCGAGCCGGCCGGCAGCGCCGACCCGGCGCGAGCCGCCACCGTCGAGGTCGACGGAAACACCGTCGAGCCGGGCTTCGAGATCGCCAACGGCGGGAAGCGTGCGATCACGCTCGACCTGGCGGCGGCCGCCGGTCAGGAGGTGCTCCACCGCCTGATCGAGCGCGTCGACGTATTCCTCACGAACATTCGCTCGGATGCGCTCCGTCGCGCCGACCTCGAACCGGCGACGCTGCAGGCTCGCTACCCCGAGCTGATCATCGCCCACGCGACCGGCTACGGCCCCGAGGGCCCCGACGCCGGCCGCCCGGCGTTCGACGAGCTCGGCTACTGGGCGCGTGGCGGCATCGCGCGCACGCTCGCTCCCGAGGACGAGCCACCTGTCCAACTCGTCGGCGCGATGGGCGACTTCCCCTCCGGCGTTGCGATCGTTGCCGGGATCAGCACCGCGCTGTTCCGCCGCGAGCGCAGCGGCGGCGGCGCGATCATCGACGTCTCGCTCTACGGCGCCGGGCTTTGGACCAACGGATGGGAGCTGCAGACAACGCTCCTCGGCCAGCCGCCGCGCCGGGCGACGGCCCGCGAGGCGCGGCCGAACCCCCTCTACAACACCTATCGCTGCGCCGACGGCCGCTGGGTCCAGTTCGCGATGTTCCAGGCCGGCCGCTACTGGGCGCCGCTATGCGAGGCCCTCGACCGCCCCGACTTGGTCACGGACCCACGCTTTGCCGACTTCGACTCGATTCTCGAGCACGCCACGGAAGCGACGGCGCTGCTCGACGCCGCCGTCGGTACGGTCGCCCTCGACGACCTCGCCCCGCGGCTGGACGCCGCGGACCTCCCGTGGTCGCCGGTCCTCTCGCTCGACGAGATCCGCACCGACGAGCAGGCGAGGGCCAACGGGCTGATCCGCGCCAAGCCGCACCGGTCCGGCATCGAGATCGACACAATCGCCCCGCCGTTCCAGTTCCGCGGCCAGCCCGCCGATCTCGCCGCGGCTCCCGAGGTCGGCCAGGACCGCGAGGCGCTGCTACTGGAGCTCGGCTACGACTGGGACGAGATCGCCGCGCTGGCGGAGCGCGACGCCTTCTAGCCTCGACGCCAAGCGCCCCCGACCGCTAGGTTTGGCTGCGTGCGCATCGGTCTGATCAGCGATACCCACCTGCCGTCGCTCATCCACTCGCTGGATGAACTCGGCCCTGAGGTCGGCGAGTTTCTCGCGTCGGTCGAGCTGATCCTGCACGGCGGCGACATCTCCCGCCCCTCCGTCCTGGACTGGATGCAGGAGTACGCGCCCATTCGGGCCGCCCGAGGCAATCACGACGTCTTCGAGGACGATCGGGTCGACGATGTCGTCTACCTCGAACTCGAAGGCTGGCGCGTCGCGATGGCGCACGACCTCCGGCGCGAAGACCGCCCGATGGCCGACATCATCGAGCGAGACTTCGCCGGTCTTGATCCGGACGTCGTGATCGGCGGCGACACCCACGTTGAGCGCCTCGAGTACCGCGACGGCGTCGTGCTGATCAACTCCGGGAGCCCCAACCTGCTCCACCACAAGGAGACCCGGCTCGGCACGGTCGCGCTCCTCGAACTCGAGCCGGATCGGCTCCACGCTGAAATCGTGACGCTGGGACACAGCGACGGGTCGCCCAACCCCGGCACCCCGCGCCACATCGAGATCGTGGAGCGCCAGCTCGTGGCTGCGACGCACAACGGCCAGCCGATCTCGCTCTAGCCACGCCGCCCTTGCTCCCGGCGCCGTCCGTGGTCCGTTACGCCCGTTGGTCCCGGGAAGAAGGTCACATGACGCTGGGACTTTTCGCGTTTGCTGGTCCAAATGCGGGTTTCCTACGCTGACGAAATGAACGCCGCGCCGGAAGCCCTGGTCGAGCGGCTGCAGCCGATCCTGCTCGATATCGCCGAACTGGCGCCGCTGGAACAGGTCGCGGAGCGACTCGCCAGTGCCGCGAGCGAGCTGACGTCCGCGCAGTACGCCGCGATCGGCGTGTACGGCCGGCGCGGCGAATTGACGCGCTTCATCACACATGGGCTGGACGCGGCGGCGGTGACTCGGATGGGCCACCCACCTCGAGGGGCTGGCCTGCTCGGCGAGGTCGCGCGTCAGGTTGCTCCGGTGCGCGTCGACGCAATCGGCGAGCACCCGGCGACCAGCGGTGTCCCGCCGCACCACCCCGAGATGGGGCCGTACCTCGGCGTGCCGGTGATGCGCGGCTCGGTTGCGATCGGCGCCTTCTACGTCACGCGACCCCAGGGCGGCGAGCCCTTCACCGCCGAGGACGAAGAGCGACTGCTGGCGCTCTCCCCGTACGCCTCCGTCGCCATGAGCAACGCGATGGTCCACGAGCTGGAGCTTCGGCGAGCCGCCTGCGCGGACGAGATCGTCCAGGCCTCCGCCGAACTGCAGGCGATCCACGACGAGCGGGAGTGCGCGAGCGCGCTCTCCCGCAGCGTCCAGCGACTGTTCCCGGACCACGACCACGTCGTGCTCATCTGGCCCGAGGAGGGCTCCGACCTCGACGGTCCGCTCGTCCACCCCGGCGACTCGGTCCTCGGCGACGCCATCACCGACATCGCCGACACCCTCGATGCGGGGAGGCACTGGCTGGAGGATCTGGTGCCGGGGCATCACGTCCTCGGCTACGTGGCCGGCGGCGAGCAGTCGGCGATGGTCGCCCTCGCCTGCGACTACGAGATGCGACCCTCCGAGGTCGATCAGCAGGCGCTCACCCAGCTCGCCGACATCGGCGCGATCGCCCTCTCGAGCGTCCGGCGCGAGGCCGCCGCGCGCGCGATCGAGCGCTATCAGATCCGCGACGCGATCGCCCGCGACCTCCACGACGACCTGATCCAGTCGATCTACTCCGTCGGTCTCGGCCTGCAGATGTCACGGCACGACCAGAACGCCCTCGAAGCGGCACTCGACGGCGCCGTCGATGCGCTGAGCGAGGTCATTCGCGACCTCCGCGCCTACATCACCCAACTGGAGCGCGGCGTCGAGGGCCTCACCTCCGCCGAGCTGCTCGCGACCCGCATCGCCGGCCAGCTCCGCAGCGACGAGCGCATCCGCTGGTCGGAGCAGATCGAGCTCGACGCCACCTCGTTGGGGAGCCGCCGCGAGCGCCAGCTCTACCTCATCGTCCGCGAGGCGATCTCCAACGTCCGTCGCCACTCCCAGGCCGACCGCGCGTCGCTCATCCTGCGCCGCCGCGGCCCCGTACTCGAACTCGAAGTCGCCGACGACGGACGCGGCTTCGACCGCGACCAGGTCCCCGAACGCTCCGTCGGACTCCGCAGCATGGAGGAGCGAGTCGCCGACATCGGCGGCTCCATGATCATCGAATCCGCGCTCGGCCAGGGCACCACCCTCCGAGCCACGTTCCCACTCGACACGGAGGTGTCGTCATGAGTCAGCAGATCCGGATCCTCCTCGTCGACGACCACGAGATCGTGCGTCGTGGACTGAAGACCGTGCTCGAAGATGACGGCGACCTCGTCGTCGTCGGCGAGGCGGGCACCGTCGAGGAGGGCGTACGCGAGGCGCTGCGCGTCTCGCCCGACGTCATCCTGATGGACCTGAGGCTGCCGGATGGCTCCGGCGTCGAGGCCTGTCGCCAGATCCGTGAACAGGCGCCGGACAGCAAGGTGGTGATCCTCACCTCGTACGCCGACGAGGACGCGCTCTATTCCGCGGTCATGGCCGGCGCGGCGGGCTACATCCTCAAGGACCTCGACTCTGGGAAGCTGCGCGACGCGCTCTCGACGGTCGCGTCCGGCGGCTCCCTGCTCGACCCGAAGATGGCGACGACTGTCCTCGAGCGGCTGCGGAGCGGCGCCGCGCGTCACCCCGCCGACGACCCGTTCACGTCGCTGACCCCCCAGGAGGACCGCATCCTCTCGCTGATCGGCGAGGGGCTGACCAATCGCGAAATCGCCGGGCAGCTCTCGCTCAGCGACAAGACGATCAAGAACTACGTCTCGCAGATCTACTCGAAGCTCGATGTCGAGCGGCGCTCGCAGGCGGCACGCCTGGCGACCGAGCGTCGGATGCGGCGTTCGCAGCTCTAGTTCGTTCGACGACCAGACCGGCGTGACCGCCGGACAGATAGGAGCATCTGATGGACGTACTTCCGATGATCGCCGGCGCGGTGCTGCTGGCCGCGGGGACGATCTTCGCGATCACGATCGGCATGATGTCCGGCAAGGATGAAGACGACCGCGAGCACCTCGCCGGGTCGTAGCCACTCTCCCTCGAGACCTCAGCCGCTCGCGCCACGCGGCGCAAACGGCTGCGCGCGGATGAGCCGCTGTCGCCTCGCGGTGACGGGCGGCTACGCTGCGTGCCAGCCAGAGCGTAGCGGGAGTCGTCCATGAAGATCGCCAGCGTCAGCAGCCGAGCCGTGCGGATCCCTCGGAACCCGTCTCCTGCCGTCGGTGGGGCGGACACGATGGACTTCGTCGTGCTGACGATCCGCACGGACGAGGGCATCGAGGGCATCGGCTACGCCGCATTCCAGTCCCCGGTCCTGACGCCCGCGCTGAAGGCGGTGGTCGACGGCCTCGGCGAGACGATCATTGGCAGCGACCCAGCCGACACCGAGGCGATCGGCGAGCGGTTGCTTCGCCTCGGTGGCGGCTCACCCGCGGGGCTGCTCACCCGCGCGGTATCCGCGATCGACGTGGCGCTGTGGGACATCAAGGGCAAGGCGCTCGACCGGCCGGTCTACCAGCTCCTCGGCGGCTACCGCGATCGCGTGCCGACGTACCAGAGCGGCTACCTCTGGCGCGCTGCAACCCTCGAGGAGCTGGACGCCCAGGCGCGGCAGATCGTCACGGACGGCTTCACCTCGATGAAGTTCCGTCTCGGCGCGGAGGCAACCGACGCGGGTGAGATCGCGCGGATGGAGACGATGCGAAACGCCGTCGGTCCGGACGTCGACCTGATGATCGACATCAACCAGGGCTGGGACGTGAACCGCGCGATCCGGATCGGCCGCGAGATGGCGAAGTACGGCATCTACTGGCTCGAGGACCCGACGACGTTCGATGATTTCGCGGGCCTCGCGAGGATCGCCGACGCCCTCGATACGCCGATCGCGGCAGGGGAGTACGTCTACGGGATTCGCCCGTTCCGCGAGCTGATCGAACAGCGCTCGATCGACATCGTGATGGTCGACCTGCTGCGCGTCGGCGGCTTCACGCAGTGGATGAAGGTCGCGCACATGGCAGAGGCCTTCAACCTGCCGGTTGTCTCCCACCTCGCCGCGGAGCTGATGGTCCACGCGCTCGCCGCCGCGCCGAACGGGCTCACACTCGAGTACATGCCGTGGGGCTTTCCGCTGTTCAAGCAGGTTCCGCCGGCCGTCAACGGCGAGGTCGCACTCCCCACGGAGCCGGGCCTCGGCCTGGAGTTCGACGAGGACCTCTTGGCCCGCAGCGAGCTGGCCGTCTAGACGTCGCCCGTCACGCGCCACACCGTGGCGCGTTTCACGTCGGCAACTTCGAGGGCGCGCGACACCGGCACCTCGTAGCTCGCGAGCTCGGTCAGGCCTGACGACGGCAGATGGGCACGCCCGGGATCGCCGACCAGCACCTCGACCCCTCGGCTGGCGAACCGCCGCACGAGGTTGAACACGCCCTCGGACATCGTCTGGTCGTACGCGATGTCGCCGGCGATGACGACCTCCGCGTCGATGACGGCCGGATGCTCTGCGTCGCGGGTCAGATCCGCCCCCAACGCTTCGACCGTCACATTGTTCACGGCCGCGTTCAGCTCAACCGCGGCGACCGCCAGCGGATCGATGTCGTTCGCGACCACGTGGTCGGCGCCGGCCAGAGCGGCGGCGATGGCAACGAGCCCGCTCCCACTCCCGAGGTCCAACACCCGTCGCCCGGCGACGACCTCCGGCTGATCAAGCAGGTAGCGAGCGACCGCGATGCCGCCCGGCCACGGAAAGGCCCAGAACGGGATCCCCATCCCGCGCGCCGCGAGGTCTCGCTCGGTGGTCTCCCACACGAGGAATGCGGCGTTCGCCTGCCGGAGCCGGATCTCGGGGAGCAGCGGAACGACCGCGACCTCCGTGTGCTCGCGGACGAAGGACTCTGGATCGGCGTGGTCGGCGTCCAGGCTTGGCACTGCCCCTCCCAGGATGGGGGCGAGTCTAGTTCGGGCGGGGCCATCGGGATCGTTCGCCGCGATCAGTTCATTCGCCGGGCAGGCGCCCCTCGAAGCACAGCGCGACCCCGCCGGGGATCGCCTCCGGTCCTTCAGGGCAGGCCGTGTTCCGCCAGTCGACGTCGGTCAGGTCCGCCTCGGTCAGGTGTGTCTCGTGGACGATCGCCCCGTTGAAGCTTGCGCCGATCAACGAAGCCCGCGCCAGGTCCGCCCCGAACAGGTTCGCACCGCCGAGGTCGGCGTCGTGCAGCAGCACGCCCACCGCGTTCGCGCCGTGCAGGTTCGCATCCCGCAGGTCGGCGTCGTTCAGCACCGCCTCGTGGAGCGCCGCACCGGTGAGGTCGGCACCTCGAAGGTCGCTCCCCAGCAGCGTCGCGCCGGTGAGCGACGCGAACCGGAGGCTCGCGTCGCGCAGGTCGGCCCGGGTGAGGTTCGCGTTGCGCAGATTGACCTGGTCGAGGCTACGCCCGCGCAGATCGCACCCCGCGAGGTTGGCGCCCGGCCCCGGTTCGGGACAGGTGACACCAGAGCTGACACCGCCGAGGCTCGCAGCGGCGACGCCGACCGCCGCTCCGACAACTGCCACGGCAGCGGTCGTTGCTCTAGCGTCGCGGGACAGAGCGGGCAGTGCAGGCCACGGCCGCGCCCTCAGCGCGACCCAGCCGATCGCCACTATCACTGCGACCGCCATGCCCAATGCGAGCGCAACGGGGAGCTGAGGCGCCGGCGAGGAGAAGATGCTGGCGCCGTCGGACGCTGCGCGAGGCGTGGACGCCTGCCCGAGCCCCGCAGCGCTCAGCAGCACCACGAGCGCGAGCGCGACCTCGGCGGGAAGTAGCCGCCGCAGGCGTCGCGCCGCCTCGTCGGTCGCGTCGCGACCAACGGTAGACTCGACGACCCGTCGGTTCAGCCACGCCACACCGAGGAGCGGCGTCAGTAGCGCGAGCTTGAGCAGCAACACCCGTCCGTAGTGCGAGTCGAGCAGCGCCTCGAGGTCTGGTAGCTCGCCAAACGCCCGCACGAGGCCGGTCACCGCCAGCAGCGCCACCGAGACCATCGCAGCCCTCGAGAACCACGAGACGAGCGCCAGCCACGTCGCCGTCGACGGCCGCTCGCGACGGGCGACCTCCGCGAGGAGGGCGAGCCCGCCGAGCCAGAACGCAGCAAGCAGCAGATGCACGTACTGGCTCGCGAGCGCCCACGCGGCGCCGGGCGCCGCGGTGGCGTGACTGACCGCGGCCACGGTGTACAACCCGGCCGCGCCGACGGCGAGGCCGATCAGCGGCCGGAGGCTGGCGCCGCGACGCCACCCGACGGCCGCGACGAGACCCGCGAGCAGCGCGGCCTCGCGCACCGCGAGGTGCGTGCCGGCGCGCGTCTCGCGCACCAGCGCGTCGATCGACCCTCCGAGGGCGTCCTGCAGGGCGACGAGGGTCGCGACATCGCCTGCAAAGACGAGCACGACCGCCGCCACCGCGAGCTGCTCGTAGCTCCGACGCACGACGGTCACGAAGCGCTCGTCGCGCGGTCGCAGGCTTCGGCCCGCCACAAGGCTCAGCGCGCCGCCACCGAATAGCGCCACCAGCCCGACCACCGTGACCCAACGACCCACCGTCGCGAGGGCGGACAGCCCGTCGCCGCCATCGAGGGTCGCCGCGAAGTCCGGCGGCTCCGGCATGCTGCCGTCGGCGCCCAGGACCACGAAGCGGTAGCTCGCGGGCGCGATGTGTCCGTCCACCTGCGACAGCGTGCGCGCCACGACGGTGTACACGCCGGCATCGAGCGCCGGCAGCTCCGCAACGGCCCGTTGGTTGCCCTCGGAGAGCTGGATCGCGGACGGCTCGATGCGGTTACCGGTCCCATCGAGCAGCACGACCGTCGAGAAGGCGGCTTCGATCGGTTCGCTGAACCAGAGCTCGATCTCGGTCGGTGGCTCGAGCAGCTCGGCGTCGGCGGCCGGAACCGAGCGCACGAGGTCCGCATGCGCCGACGCCGGCGCGGGAGCGAGCGCACCGCTCGCGAGGGTGGCCACTGCGAGCGCAACGGCGATCGGCCACCCGGCGAAGCGGACGCGAGTCACGGGCTGACCAACCGGCACGGATCGACGACGGTCACCGCTGAGGTGCCGTCTGCCGACGCTGAATCAGCCACGCGCCGGCCGCGCCACCGGCGATCACCGCGAAACCGAGTCCGATGAGCACGCCACGCGGGACACCGTTGCCGTCCGCGCCATCGCCGGCCTCTGATGCCGTCTCGACCGGCGGTGTGAGCTCGGGTTGACGTAACTCGATCGCGGTCGGGTCGTTAGGCGCGACTCGGAAGGCGAAGACGCCCTCCACCGGGTGGCCATCCGCCGAGGATGCGCGCCACTCGACCCGGTACTCGCCCGCAGGAAGAGCGCCCTCGATCGGTGCCCAGACGTGGGTGCGGTCCTCGGGATCGACGTACGCGACGCCCTCGTCCATACGCGCGCCGTCGGCGTCGAGCACGCCGATCAGGTTGCGCCCGTTGTCGCGGAGCGTCTCGGTGAACCAGAGTCGCACATAACGAGGGCCGCGCAGCAGCGCATCACCCTCGGCGGGTTCGCTCCTGGCGAGGCCCGAGTGCGCGCTCGCACCGTATCCGGCGACGGCCACCGTCAGCGCCAGGAGCACCACCGAGGCGCGCGCGAGTGGGCCGAGCGGCAGCGCGAACACGGCGTGTCCCATCCACGGACCAGCGACCGCTGGTCACGCCTCGAGCATCGGTTTCGTCGGTGGCGGGGGGAATCGGGGTGCCATCGTATCGTGGCCGCCGTGAGACGCGAGTAGGTGGATCCCACCACGCGCTCCTCTTTGGACGCGGTGAAACTGCCATGCAGGGATGGCGCCCCGACTTCAGACGCCAGAGCTCCAGAGGAGTACCCGGACCGGGATCACCACCATCCAATGCGCGAAGATCGGTGCTGCGAGCCCTCCGGCGTTCAGCCGGAGGAAGCCAAAGATGACGCCGGCCGCACCCACAGCGAGCAGGAACGAGACGTAGACGCCGATGCGGGCCAGACCACCGTCGATTCCACCCGCGGTCTCCCAGGCCACCACCAGATGCCAGAGCGCGAACCCGAGACTGCCGCAGGCCACGGCGGCGATTGGGGAGACGGCTCGTTGCCAGGCCGCTTGCAGCACCCCGCGGAACGCGAGCTCCTCGGGTATCGCCGTCACCAGCGGGAACACCACCACCAGCGCCAGCGCGAGCTCGCCGACCGCCAGGTCGGAGATGTCCTCGTACTCGAGCGAGCGGTCGAACACCGCCGTGGCGACGGCCACTGCCGCAGCCAGAGCCGCGCCGAGCAGCAGACCGCCCAGGAGCCCGGAGCGCCAACCCCTGAGCGGAGCCCGAGGGTCGAGCCCCACCGCCGTCAGGTCGCCAAAGGACCGAACCGCCAGCATCGAGACGGTCGCGATCGCGGCGATCGACACCGCGTGACCGAGGAGCTGAGCGCCCTGGTCCCTGACGAGTGCCGCGAGGTTCCCCACGAGGATAAGCAGCAGCGTCAGCGCGAGCGGTAAGCGGTAGCTCGAACGGCGTGAGAGGTAGCCGCTCAGGGGCCGACCCATCGAGGATGTCACCTCGACGTCCCCGAGTCTTCCCTTCGCAGCGGGCGCCTCACCGCTCGAGTGACTGATCAGTGTCGCTGGACCGGGCTATCCGCAGGTCGACGGTCACGGCCTGGTGGTCGGATCCTGCCGTCGGACCCACGAGGACCGAGCACACCTCGAGGTCGCGCACCAGGATGTGGTCGACACGCAGCCCGAGCGGTCCGGCCCAACTAGGCCACGTCGGTGCCTCGCGCCGTCCGGATATCGCCGTGCGCGCTCCCGTGTCACCCAGGAGCGCGCCGAACGGACGGGATAGGACCGTTGCGTTGAAGTCGCCGGCGACGATGACTGGGTCGCTGCTGCTCCCAACGAGCTCGCGGACCGCTTCGAACTGTGAGCCGCGGGACTGGAACCCACCGGGCGTACTCGGACCGATCGCGTGCAGGCCGTAGATCGTGACGAGACCGTCCTCGTAGGCGACGCGGACCTCGAGGACGCTCCGCTCGCCTCCGGCCGACGGCACCTCGACGATCCGCGACGCCTCGAAGGGGAGCCGGGAGAGGATGGCGACCCACGGCGGATCGGAGTGCAGTTGAAACGGGTACTGGTCGCGCATCGCCTCGGTCTCTTGGGCGAGTGCCGGCGTCAGCTCCTGCAGCACGAGGATGTCCGGGCTTCGCAGCGAGACGATGTCCGCAAGCGGCTCCGGGCGATCGTTCGCACGATAGACGTTGTAGGTCGTGACTCGGAGGTCGGGGTCCGAGCACGCCTGCGCCCGCGCGAGGTGTCGCTCCGACCGCAACAGCAGCAGCGCGCCGGTCAACACGAGTAGTAGCAGCAGCAGTCCACCAGCCCACTGTCGTTGCACCACCGCGAGCCCGAAGAGGAGGGCTCCCACGACCGTCAGGTGCGGCGTGAAGGTCAGCGGTGCATCGAGGAGCCACCTCAGGGTGTCCATCGCCTCGTAGCCCTTCACCCTCCGATGGAGTCTGACGCCCAATCGGACCCCGCTGGCGTCGCGTGGTCGAGGTTGTCAGGGTGTGGGCCACGAGGCCACTCGACCGATCAGCGGGGCCGAGACGAGGCTCGAGTTGACGTAACTCGATCGGCCCGAGGCTGGCCGATATCGCGAGGCCGTTGCCCGAACAGGGTTGCCCCACAGGGCAGGGCACCCCCTCGCGAGGTGACCCTGGCCGGTCTCGAGTCTGGGTGGATCGAGTTCGCTCCCGGGTAACCGTGAAGCAACCGAATCCGCACACTTGACGCACCTGGTTGCGTTCGTTAGCGTCCGCGCGCGCGCAGACGAGGGGTGGTCGTCGACAGAGTCCGCGAGTGTCGGCTGAGTACCACGTGAGGTGCCCGCCGGCCTTCCGCGAGATGAGGCGCGCTCCTGGCGAGGTTTCCGGTTGGGGTCCTCGGACCAGTTGAGCGAGTGCGGTCGGTTCCGTGGCCACTGCGATGGGGTCGGACCTGCCGTCAGAGATGAGTGCGCAACGGGGCATTGAGGCGGGGCTGACGTTCTCGGGTCGCCGGGTGGGTGGACCACCTCGGGCAGCGAGATTTCCGCTTGGCCAGCCTGCACGCCCTGGCACGTAGCGGGGGTTCCCATGAAGCGACGAATGAGCGCGATGCTGCTCGCAGCGTTCTTCGCCATCCTGTTCATCGGACAAGCGGGATCGACTTCGACCGCGACGTTGACCGTCGATCTCACCGGGCTGTCCGGGATCCGAGTCGAGATTCGCGAAGACGACGGGGTGCCGGACTCGGCGACGGGGGCCCTGGTTGTGGCCGTCAACAACCAGGCGGGTTCCAACGGCTACGGCGTCGACGAAGCCGTGTATGACGTCCTGCTGATTCAAGGTCCAAAGCAACTGATCGTCGACGACGTCGACTGCTCGAGCGGGACCTGCGATGCCGGCGACGTCACCTCGGAACTGACCGTCGACGTTGAGGACATCAGCGTTCGCATCGAGTTGCATCTCGACGACGCGGCGGCCGGGACCGCTGGTGCGCTGATCTGGGGCAAGAACAGCCAGACCGGCGAGACCACGCATACCGTCTTGAGAAACACCTACGACGTGGTGCTCGTCCAGGGGCCGAAGAGCCTCGTAGTCGACGGAGTCGACTGCAGCGCCGGCCCCTGCGACACAGGCGACGTGCTGGCTACGCTGACCGTCGACGTCGAAGACATCAGCGTGCGTATCGAGCTGCATCTCGACGATGCGGCGACCGGGACCGCGGGCGCGCTGATCTGGGGGAAGAACAGCCAGACCGGTGAAACGACCCACACGGTTCTG
>JANQNP010000118.1 GCA_028279505.1 Dehalococcoidia bacterium | reverse complement strand
TCGCCGGTCGCGGGGAGGACGGTTGGGTCGGGGGTGGGGGTCGGGGGCGTGGTCGGTACGGCGGTTGCGGTCGGCTCGGGCGTCGCGGTCGCCGGTGTTGCGCTCGCGGTCGGGGTGGCGGTGGCGTCGTCGTCGCCGGTGCGGGCGGCGAGCAGCACGGCCGTCAGCATCACCGCGAACAGTGGCGCGAACCGACTCCCCTGGAACGCCCGACTGACCATGGGACAGCAGGCTACCGCTCGCGCGGCTTAGCCGCGTGGGAGACCGAGGCCGCGGGTGGCGATGATGTTGCGCTGGATCTCGCTCGTGCCGGCGGCGATCGTCCTCGAGACGGTCGCCATGTAGGCGTAGCAGAGCTCGCCGCCCATCGGCGCGTGTGCCGATTGCGGGCGGAGCTGGCCACCGAGGCCGAGCATGCTCACACCTCGGCCGGCGTTGCGCTGCTGGAGTTCGGTGCCGAAGAGCTTGGAGATCGAGGACTCGTGGTTCGGGACGAGGTCCTGCGACTGCATCCAGGACACGCGGTAGCCGAGGAGGCGGGCGACGTTGATCTCGATCGCGGTGTCGGCGAGGTGCTGGCGGCTGATCGCGTTGTCGATGACCTTGCGGCCTTCGCCCGCGCTGTCGGGCTGCTTCGAGTGGGCGAGCAGGCGGTCGTAGATGGGCACGGCCTCGGCCATGCGGTTGATGCCGGAGCGCTCGAAGTCGAGCGTGGTCGCGCTGACGTACCAGCCGCGGTTCTCCTCGCCGATCATGTTCGCGGCGGGGACGCGCACGTCCTCGAAGAAGGTCTCGTTGAAGCCGGCCTCGTCGGTCATCTGCACGATCGGCCGGAGCGAGATGCCCGGCGTGTCCATCTTCAGCATGAAGTAGGTGATGCCTCGATGCTTCGGGGCGTCGGGGTCGGTGCGGGTGAGGACGTGGATCCAGTCGGCGTGCTGTGCGCCGGAGGTCCAGATCTTCTGGCCGTTGATGACGAAGTCGTCGCCGTCGCGGACGGCGCGGGTCTGGAGTGACGCGAGGTCTGAGCCGGAGCCGGGTTCGGAGTAGCCCTGGCACCAGTAGGTCTCGGCGCGCGCGATCTTGGGGAGGTGTTCCTGCCGCTGCTCCTCGGTGCCGAAGAGGATCAGGGCGGGGCCAAGGCGGTCGGCGCCCTGGCCGCCGGTGGGCGCCTGGGCGAAGGTCGACTCCTCGGCGAAGATCATCTGCTCGATGTAGGAGGCGCCGCCGCCGCCGTACTCCTCGGGCCACGCCATGGTGAGCCAGCCAGCGTCGGCGAGCTGCTTCTGGTAGGCGCGGACGCGCTCGTTGCGGTCGAGGTCCTCGCTCATGCGAGCGCCCTCACTCCAGTGCTGCTGGATGAACGAGCGCACCTGCTCGCGAAACTGTGACTGTTCCTCGTTCCAGGCGAAGTCCATTTGGCGGCTGCTCCCACGTTCGCGCGCGTATCGTGCTCAGGCACATCGTACGCCGCGCGCGGCGTGGCACAGGTGGAAACGTCGGAGGGGCGACCGACAGCGAACGAGGCAGCCGTGGCGCAACGGACCGAACGACCACCCGCCGCGCCTCGTGAGGCGGAGTCACCGCCGTCCGGCTCTCGCTTCGGTCGGGCGTTCGAGTCGCTGGCGCTGCGAGACTTCCGCCTGCTGTGGGTGAGCACGATCCTCAGCGGGTTCGGCCAGTGGGGCCAGCAGATCGGCCTGAACTGGCTCGTCTTCGTGTTGACCGACTCGCCGGTGCAGCTCGGTGCGGTGTCGTTCGTGGCGGGCCTGATCACGCTGTTCCTCACCCCATTCGCTGGGCTGCTGGCCGACCGCTATCCGCGGCGCGCGATCATGGTCTGGTCGTCGGGCTTCGGCGCGGCCACCGCGGGGGTGGTCGCGGTCCTCGTGATCACCGACCTCGTCGAGGTCTGGCACGCCTACGCGTTCGCGCTGCTCAGCGGGGTTTCGATGGCGATCAACCAGCCGGCGCGGCAGGCGGCGGTGTTCGATACGTCGACGGACGAGACGCTGCAGAACGCGGTCGCGATGAACTCGATCGCGCAGAACCTGTCGCGGATCGTGGGGCCACCGCTGGCGGGAGTGATCGCGGTCTGGTCGCTGAGCGCGGCGTTCGCGCTGATCATGCTGATGCGCGGGCTGGCGGCGCTGACGGTGCTGGCGATGAGCCGGACGTCGCGGCAGGAGCGCAGCGTGGCCGAGCTGCGGCCGATCGCGCAGATCGCCGAGGGGTTCCGGTACCTCGGAACGGACGCACGCCTCGGTGGGTTGTGGCTGATCAACGCGCTGCCGGCGCTGATCGTGTACCCGTACATCGCGCTGCTCCCGATCTTCGTTTCGGACGTGTTCGAGGCCGACGCGGACGTCTTCGGGCTGCTACTGGCGATGATGGGGGTGGGGAGCACGATCGGTCTGCTGGTGCTGGCGGTGCTGCCGCAGCTCCAGCACCGCGGGCGGTGGATGCTCCTCGGATTCGTCGTTTATCTGGTCTTCGTGCTCGCGTTCACGCGGTCGGACGCGCTGTTGCTCTCGCTGGCGCTGCTGGTGGCCGGGGGGACGGTGCACGGGTTCGCGCTGGCGCTGAACACGACGCTGTTCCAGACGGCGCTACGTAACGAGATGCGCGGCCGGGCGATGGCGGCGTGGCAGATGGGCTTCTCGCTGATGCCGCTGGGGGCGCTGCCGATGGGCTTCGCCGTCGACCGGTGGGGCGTGCAGGACGGCGTCGGTGGCTTCGTCCTCGTATGCCTGATCGCGTTCGTGCTGATCGCGATCCTCTGGCGACCGCTGCGCACGATGCCGTAGCGCCCCTCCTCGAGGGGCGGTCGACCTCGGGAGGCTCGCGCGCGGTCCGTCCGAGGACGGTGGCCGTTCCTCGCATATAGTCGCCCGATGCAAGTCACTCACTCTGTCTGGAACCCCGGGACCGCCGCGGCGAGCGGCGACCTCCTCCCGACCGTGATCGCGATCCACGGGCACGGCGCGCACAGCCAGGACCTCCTCGGCCTCGCGCCGTACCTCGCGAACGGCCGGCTGCTGATGATCTGCCCCGAGGCCGAGTTCATGCTGCAGCCCGGCATGCCGAGCTACACGTGGTTCGAGCCGTCCGGCCCCGACCTGAAGCGCACCCCCGAGGAATTCGAGCGGGTCAACGCGCGCGTGTCGGCGTTCATCTCCGAGGCGCTCGCCCGATACGGCGGCGACCCGGAACGTACGGTGCTGCTCGGCTTCAGCCAGGGCGGGTCGATCGCGTACCGGATCGGCCTCGGCGAACCCACGCGCATCGCCGGGGTCGCCGCGCTGAGCACGTGGCTCCCCGAGGAGGCCGAAGCGGCGGCCGAGACGGGCGACGCGCTCGCGGCGCTGCCAGTGATCGTGCAGCACGGGACGAGTGATCCGGCGGTGGGCGTCGAGCGTGGGCAGGACTCGCGCGACCGTCTGCAAGCGCTCGGCGTCCAGCTCGAGTACCACGAGTACGAGATGCAGCATCAGATCGGCGCTGAGAGCCTCACGGACCTGTCGGCGTGGTGCCAGCGCGTCCTCGATCTGCCGCCGATCGAATAGTCACACCTCCGGAGAGAACGACCGAGGAGCCACCGATGACCACCGCGCTGACCGACTACCTCGATGACATGCGCGCCGGCGCCGAGGCGATCGAGCTGAACCCGCCCGCGTACGTGACGCCCGAAGACCGCTGGGTCGAGCTGAACGGCGTCAGCTTCCACTACCTCGATTGGGGGAACGCGCACCTGCCGCACCTGGTGCTGCTGCATGGCGGCAGCCTGACCGCGCACACGTGGGACATGGCCTCGTTGCTGCTGCGCGACCGCTACCACGTGGTCGCGCTGGACCAGCGCGGGCACGGCGACACCGGGTGGACGCCGGACGATCAGCTCGACCAGGACAACGGCGACCTGATGCTCGAGGACACGCGCGCGTTCATCGAGCATCTCGGGTACGACCACCTCACGCTCTGCGGGATGTCGATGGGCGGGATGAACTCGATCCGCTACGCCGCGCGCCATCCGGCGCGGCTCGACGCCCTCGTGGTGGTCGACATCGCGCCGGTGACGATGCGCGCTGGGATCGTGGAGATGGAACAGTTCCGCCAGGACACGGAAACGATGTCGAAGTTCGAGGACTTCATCGAGCGGGCGGTCCACTTCAACCCGCAACGGAAGCCGGCCCATCTCAAGTACTCGTTGCTGCACTCGCTGAAGCCGGTCGACGACGGCTGGACGTGGAAGCAGGACCACCGCCGCCGCGTCGTGCCCGAGGGGATGACGAAGGAACAGCAGCAGGAGGCGCGGGAGCTACGCTCCGGCGCGCTCGCGAAGGACGTGGAGTCGATCCAGACGCCGACGCTGCTGTTGCGCGGGTCGATCAGCAAGATCCTGTCCGAGGAGGCCGCCGACGCGATGGCCGCCTCGATGGCGGACTGCACGCACGTGGTGATCGAGGGCGCCGGGCACAGCGTGCAGGGCGATCAGCCCGCCGCGATGGTGGCCGCGATCGACGCGTTCCTCTCGGAACGCCTCGGCGGGTAGTCGCACCTCGGGGGCGGCGCCCCACCTACTCCAGCGACTCCGCGACCGCCACCAGCTCGTCGAGCGAGAGCACGTTGGTGGCGAGCGACATCGACCGCGGACTCCCGGACTGGACGTCGCCGCCGGCGACGTACTCTCGCGCGGTGCCATCGCGGTTCACCTGCCACGACATCGTCAGCATCGCCCCCGGTCCCCATCCCCACACGGCCGGGGAGCCGTCCACCCAGAGCACGTCCACCCCACCGACGCTCACGGAGCCCTGCCGTGCGTCGGCGGGTGCAGCAACCATCAACCCGCTGAGCGGACCTCCGTACCCCTGGGCGATCTGGAGCCAGTTCCCGCCCTCGTCGACGTAGCGCAGCAACACCCAATCAGCATGGGAACGCAGTTCGCGCGCCATCTCGCCGCCCCAATACTGTTGGACCGATTCGAGTGAGAACCCGGCTGGTACGAAGGTCGGTACCTGCAGTTCGAACGTGGCCGCCTCGCGAGCCTCGCCGATTGAAATCGACGGTGGCTCCTCCGGCATCGAGAGTCCGGTGAGGTAGAAGTACGAGGCGTCGCCGCGGCGGTCATCGAGGGCGACCCCCGGGGGCAGGATGAAATCGAACCGTCGATCGTCGATCTCAGCGTCGACGGCGATCGCGGTCACACGGCGAACCGACGCGAGCATCCCATCGGCGGCGTACCACTCAGAACGCAGCACGAGCCCGGTCTCCCGATCCACCCAGATCCGCTGCTTGCCATCTCCGCCGGGGAAGACCAGTCCGCACCGAGGTCGACTCAGCTCCAGCACATACGTCGCTCGTCCGACGACCTCGCCGTCGTCGACGATTTGCGGGGTCCGGCAGGCCGTTGCCAATTCGTGCGAGACATTCGGCACGGAGCCACCCCACAGCAAGCCCTGTAGAAAGGTGTCGCTTGTGACGTCTTGATTCTGGACAACCACCCGTTGCTCATCGACCGTATGTCGCCAAACTGCATCACCGTCCCACACCGTGATGATCGAGCTCGCGGTGGTCCCACCGTCGAACTCGCGCCAGAGATACTCCCCCTCGATGCGCTGGTGATTGGGAGCCTGATACCAGCTCTGCATACGCGCCTCGAACGACGGTTCATCACCTCCCCAGTCGCCGGTAGCGAACGACTCGATTTCCAACGTCAGCGTGAGCCGGGCAATTCCGCCTGCCTCCGGCGCGGCGGCGGTGACCACCGCCCGACGCAGTACCTCTTCGGCACTGACGGTCGAGGACGACGGGCCGTCGCCACGAACAGTCACGAGGAAGACTCCAACCATCGCAACAGCAACGATCGACGCCGCCGCCGCGAACCGAAGCACGGCTCGCCGCCCGATGCGTCGCCGGGGCGCCGTTGGACCGGCTTCGACTTCGTTCAGGCGAGACACCACGCCGGTCCACAGATCGCTTGGCGCTCGCTCCTCCGCGCGAACTCGGGCAAAGAACACTTCGAACGATCGCTCCAGGGGGCCGAGACCGTGTGGCTCGTTCATGCCCGCGTCTTCCTCTCTGATCGGCCTTCCCGCTTGCTCTGGGGAGCAAGATCGCTTTCGCCGAGCGAGTCACGCAGCGTTCGGAGCGCCCGATGAAGGCGCGATTTCACTGTGCCCTCCGGCACGTCGAGCGCCTCCGCCACTTCGGCGACGGTCAGCTCCGAGAAGAAGCGCAAGATCACCACGCGCGCCGCGTCGACCGGTAGCGCAGCCAGCGCGACCGCGACCGATTCCCGTTCCCATGACCGCAGGGCAGCCAGCTCGGGGTCGGCGTCCGCGCTCGCGAGGCTGGCGAGCGTTTCGTCGCCGCCGCCGACGATCGGGAGCACCTTCCGCCGCTGCCGCCTCAGCACCTGGTTCACGAGCACGCGTAGTAGCCATGGCCGGAGCGGGCGTGAGCCGTCGAAGGTTCCGAGACCTCGCCACGCGTCGACGAACGCGTCTTGCACGGCGTCCTCGGCCTCGACCCGA
Source organism: Dehalococcoidia bacterium (assembly GCA_028279505.1). GTDB lineage: Bacteria > Chloroflexota > Dehalococcoidia > UBA2979 > UBA2979 > UBA6627. The sequence goes on along the minus strand of JANQNP010000118.1, from coordinate 70,485 downwards.
TCGCGCAACATCATCACAGCGGTCCCATAGAGGACGTCGCCGTACCGATTCACGATCAGCGAGAAGGCGCGACGGTCGCCCGCTCGGCATCGACGTAGCGCGTCTTGCTCGTCATCCACATCAGCTCCGATGTGCGTTCGTCGCTGGCGTCGCCGCCAGCGTCACTCCACACCAGAGAGATATGCGACCACCGTCAATGAGGTTCCACGAACTACGACGAATGCGACGCGCGGCGAGAGGCCTCGGCGTGGACCCGAGGGCGAAGTCTCGCCGACCCAAGAGCGTCGAGAGCGGCTAGACCTCGACGGGTTCGAAGACCTCGGTGTCGACGACGCCGTCGGCGTGGAACTGGGCGATCGCCTCGGCGTCGTAGCCGAGCTCCTCGAGGATGGCGTCGGTCTGCTCGCCGATGACCGGCGCCGGGCCGAGGCTGAGGCCGGAGCGGGCGGTCTTCCAGAGCGGGCCGTGGCGGAGCATGTCGCCCCACTTGCTGTGGATCACCGGCGTAACGAGGCCGTTCTGGGCCGCGTGCTGGTCGGTCTCCCAGAACTCAGCGGCGGCGGGGCCATCGGCGCGGACGCAGCCGATGCCGACGACTGACAGCCGGTCCTCCCAGTACTGCGCGTCCTCCGAGGCGAAGAGCTCCTCGAGGAGTTGGGTCAGCAGCGCGGCGTTGGCGGAGCGGCCCTCGCGACTGGAGAAGCGCTGGTCGGTCGCCATGTCCGGGCTGTCGATGCGCTCGCAGAACATCCGCCACTCGCGTTCGAGGACCACCTCGAAATAGACCCATCCGCCGTCCTGGCACTGGTAGAGACGGGAGAGCGGGCCCGTGCCGTAGAGCTCCGCGTCGGGTTCGGCGCGTTCCGGCTTGCCGCGGTAGCGGACGAAGTCGTCCGAGTTCGCGTAGGCGTTCGCGCCGTACATGTCGAGCCAGATGCGCTGGCCGCCGAGGCCGATGCGCTGCGCGTAGAGGCCGAGCATCGCGGCGCTCATGATCACCATCGAGGTGTTGGGGTCGGGGTTCACCTCGTTCGAGCGGAAGAGCCGTCGGGAGATCTCGCGCACCTCCTCGAGGCTGAGCTCGCCGTCCTCGGAGGGTGGGGGGAAGCCAGCGCCGGCCTGGAAGAGCGCACCGCCGGCGGCGGCACCGGGGACCGGGTGGGCCGACGGACGGTGGGCGCCAGGGCCGTGGCGACCGTAGCCGTTCATGGCGAGGTACACGATGTCCGGGCGGATGGCCTTGACCTGCTCGTAGCCGAAGCCGAGGCGCTCGGGCACGCCGGGGCGGAAGTTCGAGATGATCAGGTCGGTCTGGGCGAGCAGCTTGTCGAGGATCTCGCGGCCGGCGTCCGACTTCAGGTCGAGCGAGATGCTCTCCTTGCTCGCGTTGACCCGCGTCGCGCCGACGCCGCCTCCAAGCTGGCGGTACGGGTCGCCGCCGATCGGCTCGACCTTGATCACGCGAGCGCCGAGGTCGGCGAGCTGTGAGGCGCCGAGCGGCGCGGCGATGATCGAGGCGAACTCGAGGACGGTGACGCCCTCGAGGGGTGGGTCGTAGTCATCCTGGGCGAGGGTCTCGTACTGCCAGCGCTCGCGGGGCTCGTTCAGGACGTCGAAGGTGTGCTGGCCGGTGGCGGGTGCGGCGCCGCCGACCTCGCCGGGGGTGTGCTCCATGTCGGCGAGGAGGCCGATCTGGTCGGAGCGGCCTTCTTCCTCGTCGGCCTCGACCTGCACCTGGCCGAGCATGGCTTCCATGATCGAGATGTTGTCCTTGATCAGGATGCCGAGGCGAGGGTCGCGGACCTCGACGACGTGCTCGTTCGCGGTGATGTCCGGGTCGTCCATCGCCCCCTGGGTGGTCTGGAACTTGTGGGCGGCGATGTTGCCGAGCTCGGTGAAGTGGGCGACCCATTCGTCGGCGGTCTTCTCCTGCATGCGGGTGAGGACCTGGTCGCGGACGCCCTCGAGGACCTCGGGGGGCCAGAGTGCGGGGGAGCCCTGGGTCTTCTCGTCGACCAGGATCTCGTGCAGGTCGACGGCGGCGAGGAAGCTGTCGAACTGCTGGCGGAGCAGGTTACCGAGCTGGAGCCACTCGCCGCCCTTGGTTCGGACGGGCTGGTACTGGATGGTCGGCATGCGGTTCGCCGGCGGGGCAACGTCGAACTGCGAGTCGATCCTCGCGAGCTGGCGGGAGATCAGGCCGCCCTGCTCGTAGGGCAACATCGCGCGCAGCATGCTCGTCTCGATGTACTGACCGATGCCGATCCGCTGGCGGGCGATCAGGCCAGCGAGGACGCCCGAGACGGCGGCCTGGGTCGCGGCGTGTGAGGCGACCTGAACGGCGGCGTACTGCGGGCCCTCGCGGTGGGCGGTGCCGGCGAAGTTCTGCATGCGGCCGGACTTCGCAGCGACGACGCCCTCGTAGCCGGGGAAGCCGACGTAGGGGCCGTACGAGCCGAAGCCGGAGATCTGGACGTAGACGATGCCGCTGTTGCGCGAGGCCATGACGTCGTAGTCGCAGCCGAGGTCGACGGCGGAGTGGGCGCGGAAGCTACTGACGACGACGTCGGCGGTCTCGGCGAGCTGGTAGAGGCGCTCCTGCTCGACCTTGCGGTTGAGGTCGAGTTCGACGGAACGCTTCCCGCGCAGCCACATCGGCGCGGTGCCCATGAAGCGAAAGGGGTCACCACCGGGCCGCTCGACCTTGACGACGTCGGCGCCGAAGTCGGCGAGGATCATCGTGGCCATGCCGCCGACCGGTCCGCTCGACAGGTCGATGACCCGAAGGCCGCTCAGAGGTCCAGCCATGACGATTTCCCCTCGATCCGCCTCCGCATCCTAAGGGGCGTGCGGGCGGGGTTACAGGGCCGAGCCGCCGAACCCCGCCTGGGCTTGGTCACCGAGTACTGCGCGGATGAACCGCTCGGTACGACAGTACGTTCATTGTTACGACGATTCGATTATCTTCGTTAACACGTTGATCTTGAATTAGTTTGCACTGTATCTATCGTTCCGTGCAGGCGACATCGACGATCGACGCTGGCCGGACACGGGTCCGGCTCACCCGCAGCGCAGGGCTCGCGCTCTGTGTGGCGCTGCTCGGCGTCGCGGTGGTGGCGAGCCTGGCGCTGGGGACGCGCCAGATGAGCTGGCTCACGGCCATCGAGGCGTTGATCGCCTACGACGACCAACTCGCCGATCACATCGTCGTCCGGGCGCAACGGCTGCCGAGGACGGTGATCGGGGTGCTGGCCGGCGCGGCGCTTGGCGTCGCCGGGGCGCAGATGCAGGGGCTGACGCGGAATCCGCTGGCGGGGCCGGGGATCCTCGGGATCAACGCCGGCGCCGCCCTGTTCGTCGCGTTCGGGATCTTCCAGCTCGGCATGGAGTCGATCACGGTCTATGCCTGGATGGGGCTGCTCGGCGCGGCGGTGACGGCGGTGGTCGTCTACCTGATCGGGGAGACGGGCGGGCGCTCGCACTCGCCGATCCGGCTCGTGCTGGCAGGCGCGGCGATGACCGGGCTGCTGTCGTCGGCGACGACGGCGATCCTGTTGCTGGACGTCGCGACGCTCGACCAGTTCCGCTTCTGGGTCGTCGGGGCGATCGCCGGGCGCGACGCGGACATCGCGAAGCAGGTGACGCCGTTCATCGTCGTCGGGCTGCTGATCGCGGCAGCGACGCCGCGCTCGCTGAACGCGATCGCGATGGGCGACGAGGTGGCGCGGGCGCTCGGCACGAACCTCGGGCGGGACCGGGCGCTGGTGATCACCTCGGTGGTGTGCCTGGCTGGCGCGGCGACCGCGGCGGCCGGGCCGATCGCCTTCGTGGGGCTCGCGGTGCCGCACGTGGCGCGGGCGATCGCGGGTCCGGATTACCGGTGGATCGTGCCGCTGTCGGCGCTGCTCGGCGCGTCGCTGCTGCTCGGCGCCGACGTCGTCGGGCGCTTCATCGTGCAGCCCGGGGAGCTGCAGGTCGGGATCGTGACCGCGTTCCTCGGCGCGCCGGTCTTCGTGGCGGTGGCGCGCTCGAGCCGGGTGAGCGATCTGTGACCGCCTCCGCGGCGGTCGCAGCGCCGGGCGCCGGGCGAGCGGCGCTGGAGCAGGCGCGGTCGAGCCGCCGCCGCGCCTCGGTCCGGTTGACCGCGCTGCTGGTGGTGTTGCTCTGCGGGGCGCTGGTCGCGTCGCTGTCGCTCGGAGCGGCGTCGGCGTCGTTCGCCGACCTCGTCCCGGTGCTGCTCGGCGACGCGGACGAGGACACGGCGTTCGTGATCGAGCGGCTGCGCCTGCCGCGTGCGACGACGGCGATGCTAGTGGGCGCCTCGTTCGGGCTCTCCGGCGCGCTGTTCCAGTCGATGGTGCGGAACCCGCTGGCATCGCCCGATGTGATCGGTGTGACGGCGGGCGCCAGTGCGGCGGCTGTGCTCTCGATCGCGCTGCTGGATGCGAGCGTGGTCTTCGTCTCGGTTGCCGCGGTCGTCGGCGCCGCGGTCGGCGCGACGCTCACGTACGGGCTGGCGTTCCGGCGTGGGCGGACGAGCACGGTGCGGATCGTGCTCGTGGGCGTCGGGGTCGCGGCGGGGTTCAACGCGCTCACCGCCTACGCGTTGACGCGCGCCGACATCATCAACGCTGCCGAGGCGCAGGCGTGGCTTGCCGGCTCGCTGAACGGCGCGGACTGGGAGGACGTGCGCGCGGTCGCGCTGATGGCGCTGTTCGTCGCGCCGGCCGTGGCGATCGCGAGCTGGCAGCTGCGCGCGATCGAGCTGGGCGACGATCTGGCCAACCTGCTGGGCGCGGGCGCCGAGCGCTCGCGGGCGTGGATCGTCCTCGCGGGGGTCGTCCTCGCGGGCGGCGCGACGGCGATCGCCGGGCCCGTGGCGTTCGTCGCGTTCGTCTCCGCGCCGATCGCGCGTCAGCTCGCCCGCTCCAGCACGGCGCTCGTCGCGTCCGCGCTGGTGGGCGCGATCCTCGTCACCTCGGCCGACCTCGCCGGTCGCATCGTGTTCGACCCGAACGAGCTACCGGTCGGTGTGCTGACCGGGATCCTCGGCGCCCCGTACCTGCTGTGGCTGCTGACCCGCCTCGGGTCGATCTCGGCGCGTTAGCGAGGACACCGGATGACCGCTTCACCTCTGGTTCCCGGCACCGACGTCCAGCAGGCGCCCGACGGCGACCATCCAACGCTGCGCGCGGACTCACTCGACCTTCGCTACGACCGGGAACTAGTCGTGCAGGCGCTGTCGGTGCAGATCCCGCCGGCGCGGATCACGACGATCGTGGGGCCGAACGCCTGCGGGAAGTCGACGCTGTTGCGTGCGCTCGCACGGCTGCTGGCGCCGGCGAGCGGTCACGTGCTCCTCGGCGAGCAGGACATTCGCCAGCAGCGCTCGCGCGACGTGGCGCGGCGCCTGACGTTGCTGCCGCAGTCGCCGATCGCACCCGACGGGATCACGGTCGCGGACCTGGTGGCACGCGGCCGTTACCCCTACCAGTCGCTGGTCCGGCCGTGGTCGACGGAGGACGCCGACGCGGTCGCGGCGGCGATGGAGGCGACCGGCGTGACCGAGGTCGCGGAGCGCCCGGTGCAGCAGCTCTCTGGCGGTCAGCGGCAGCGGGTCTGGGTCGCGATGGCGCTGGCGCAGGACACGCCGCTGCTGCTGCTGGACGAGCCGACGACCTACCTCGATCTCAGCCACCAGGTCGAGGTGCTCGACCTGCTGCAGGAGCTGAACGCCTCGACGGATCGAACCATCGTGCTGGTGCTGCACGACCTGAACCTGGCGAGCCGCTACAGCGATCACCTGATCGCGATGGCCGAGGGGCGCATCGAGGCCGAGGGCGATCCGGAAGCCGTGATCACCGAGGCGAACGTGCGGCGGGTGTTTGGCCTCGAAACACAGATCGTGCGCGATCCGGTCTCAGACACGCCGCTCGTCATCCCGGTGGGCCGCGCGCACGCGCGGTCCACGACTGAATCAACAGCGACCGCGGAGGAGCTTGCGCCGGATGAGCATGAGCGTTCCGCGGCGAGCATCGGAGGGACATCCCCATGACACGTTCGCTAGCGGCGGCTGCCGCGATCCTGGTGGCGTTGTTTGCGCTGGGCTGTAGCTCGGACGACCCGATGCCCACTCCCGCGCCAACGACGGCGCCGACAGAGGCGCCCACCGGAGCGCCCACGGAAGCGCCGACCGAAGCACCGGGAGACGCCCCGGTGGCGCGGAGCTTCACGGACGATCGCGGGACGACGTTCACCGCGGAGCGCGACGACCTCAGCGTCGTGGCCGAGGCGAGCGTGGCGGCGGCGCTGCTCGAGTACGGCGTCGAGCTGACCGGCGTCTTCGGTCAGCTGGAGGACGCCGACGGGAATCCGTATGGCGGTGCCGACTTCAGTGGACTGACCTCGGTTGGTGGCGCGGCGTACGGGGAGATCAACCTCGAGGCGCTCTCGGAGCTGGACCCGGACATCGTGGTCACGATCTCGTGGGGCCCCGATAGCTGGTGGTGGATGAACGCCGACGTGGTCGACGAGGTGAAGGCGATCGCGCCGCTGGTGATCGTGGCGGTGAGCGACGGGGCCGCCGGCGTGCCCGCACCGGAGATCATCGAGCGCTTCGACGAGCTCGCCCAGGTCCTCGGCGGGACCGGGGCCACGGACGACGCGAAGGGCCGGTACGAGGCAGCGGAAGCCGCCGTGATGGCCGCGGCGAGCGAGCGACCGGAGATCACGCTGATGTTCGCATCGTCCTCGACGGACACGTTCTACATCGCGGATCCGCCGGCCTGGCCGGACCTGTCGTACTACGTCGCCCTCGGCGTGCCGGTGCTACGCACCGAGACGACGGAGGGCGGGTACTGGGAGTTCCTGAGCCTGGAGTCGATCGACAAGTACGACGTGGACCACATCCTGCTGGACGATCGGGACCCGAGCCAGGGTGAACGGCTGGCGGCTGACGTGCCGCTGTGGCCGACGCTGCCCGCCGTGCAGGCGGAGCAGGTGAGCCTGTGGCCGATCTCGGGCCGCGTCTACACGTACGACGGCTTCGCCGGGGTGCTGGAGTTGATCGCGGAGGTGATCAGCAACGCCGAGGACCTCGGCTAGCGACCATTCCGCTGCGCAGCAGCTGACGTGACGACATCACGCCATCTGCCGCGCACGCGACTGCGTGTGCGTGACGTCGGTCCGGTGGCCAATTTGCCTCCTGGACACTGGGCCGGCGTCACGCTTCCCGCCTGGGGGGTGAGTCCTCGGGCGAAGCGACGGAGGATGCGATGAGCGACGCCGAGGAGCCGTCTCCGGTCCGAGCGCCGTTGCCGACCGAGACCTTCGTCACGACGGTCTCGCGCGTGCGTGCCATTGGACACCCGTTCGTCCGGATCACGTTCGCCGCGGGCGACCTGGAACGATTCCGCCCCGTCGGCGCCGACCAGTTCCTCTACCTGTTGTTGCCGCCGGTCGGCCGTGAAGAGCTCACGATCGACAGCGGCTTCACGTGGGACGGTCTCCGCGAGATGCCGGAGGCGGAGCGACCGGTCGGCGCCTACTACACGGTTCGCGAGCACCGACCAGACGTCGCCGAGATCGACATCGACGTGATGCTGCACGAGCCGGCCGGCGTGGCGTCGAGCTGGGCCGCCGAAGCGAAGCCCGGGATGCCGGCGGCGCTGTGGGGTCCTCGGACCGCCTACCACCCGCCGCCCGAGGTGAGGCGACAGTTGCTCATCGGCGACGAGACCGGGCTGCCGGCGATCGCCGCGATCCTCGAGGCGGGCGGGCCGCCGGCGCGGGTGATCGTCGAGCTGGACGAGCGCACCGCGCTCGAGCTACCGAGGGTCGATGACCTCAAGACAACGCGGATCGACCGGCCAGCGGGTGAGCCGGGTGGCGATCCTCAGCTGCTGGAGGCGGTGCGTGCGCTGTCCGACCTGAGTGACGCCTACGTTTGGGGCGGCGGCGAGTTCGATTCGATGGGGGCGATTCGCCGCCACCTCCGCGAGGAACGCCGGCTGTCGGCGACGCAGGTCAGCCTGGTCGGCTACTGGCGACGGAATCCATCCGAGGGCGCCGGCTAACGCGCCGCGATCGGGACGGTTCCGGTGACGTCGTCTCGCTCGAGGGCTTCGAGCTCCGCGTCGCTCATGGCGAGGTACTCGCGCAGGACCTCGTTGGTGTGCTCGCCGAGGAGGGGCGAGCGGCGGTCCGGCGGCGAGGCGGCGTTGCGGAAGCGGTAGGGCTGCGCCGGGTAGTGCTTGACGCCGATGTCGGGGCGGTCCTGCGGGAGGAAGCCGCCCACCGCCGCGAGCTGGGGATCCTCGAGGAGTTCGGGGCCGGAGACGACGGCGCCAGCGGGGACGCCGGCGGCCTGTAGCTCTTCGGCGAGTCCGAGGTGATCGTGGGCGCGGGTCCACAACGCGATCGCCCCGTCGAGAGTGGCGCAGTCCTCGAGGCGTCCGGCGGCGGTGGCGCAGGGTTCGCCGGGCGCGGCCCACTCGGGGTGGCCGATCATCGCGGCGAGCGTGGCCCACTGGTCGTCGGATTGGCAGTCGATGGCGATCCAGTCGCCGTCGCGACAGGGGTAGGTACCGTAAGGGGCGTTCCTCGGGTGGGTGTTGCCGACGCGGCCGGGGTCGTGGCCGGCGAGCGTCCAGCCGGTGACGGCGTCGCCGACGAAGAGCGTGCAGGACTCGACCTGGCTGAGGTCGATGTGCTGGCCCTCGCCGGTGTGCTCGCGGTGGTGGATCGCGGCGAACAGGGCGGTCGCGGCGATCACGCCGACGAAGGGGTCGCCGCCGTTCATGCCGGTGAAGATCGGCGGCCCGCCCTCGTAGCCGGTGAGGTGGGAGATGCCGGACATCTGCTCCGTCGACATGCCGAAGGCGACGTAGTCGCGCCAGGAGACGTCGGCGCCGAAGCCAGGCATCGACATCATGATCAGGCGCGGGTTGATCGCCTTCAGCGTCTCGTACTCGAGGCCGAAGTTGCCCATGACGCGTGGCGTGTAGTTCTCAATCAGGATGTCGGCCTCGGCAACGAGGCGCTTGATGATGTCGGAGCCGCGCGGGTCGGTGAGATTGAGAGTGATGCCGCGCTTGCTGCGGTTGACCCAGTTGAAGTTAGGCGAGCGCTCCCACGGGCGCTCTACACCCGGCGGCGGGGTCGTGCCGCGCCAGCCGTCGATTCGCTGGACCGATTCCACCTTGATCACGTCGGCGCCTGCATCCCCAGCGATCTGCATCGCCAGCGGACCGGAGAAGAACATCGACAGATCGAGGATCTTCATCCCCTCGAGGGGTGGCGGGACTGAGCCGGCGGCCGGGGCCGGTGCGGCGACCGCGGGTGGCTCCTCGAGTTCACGCGCGACCTCGGCGTTGTGCTCGCCGAGGAGCGGTGGGCGGAACGGCTGCGGCGCGGTGGCGGTGGACTTGAAGGGGATGCCGGGCACACCAACGGTGCCGGCCTTCGGGTGATCGAGGTCGACGATGAAGCCGCGCTCGCGGTGCGGCGGCAGCTCGACGAGCTGCTCCATGGTCGGCACGAGGCCGAATGGGACGCGCCACGACTCGCCCTCGTGGAAGACCTCCTCGGAGGTGCGCTCGCGCAGGGCCTCGGCGAAGACCCGACCGATCTCCTCGGCGTGGTCGCGGCGCTTCGCGCCCTCGTAACGCGGGTCGGTGGCGATCTCGGGGTGGCCCATGAAGGAGCAGAGGAGGTCCCATTGTGGGGCGGTGAGGACGTTGACGCCGATGTAGCCGTCGCTGCTGGGGAGGATGTAGGAGGGGCCGGGGCCGAACTGCGAGTTCCGGCCAGGGATGTCGCCCGAGTACTCGTAGCGCAGCGAGGGGAAGAGCGCGCCGGCGAGCGTCGCCTGCTGCGCGCTCACGTCGACGTGCTCGCCGTGGCCGTGGGCGTTGCGGCCGAGAACCGCGAGCAGGGTGGCCGAGGCGGCGAAGGCGCCGGTCAGCGTCTCCGTGATCGCGCCACCGGCTTGCAGCGGTTCCCGATCCTCGAGGCCGCAGGTGCGCGCCCAGCCGCCGGTCGCGCAGGCGATCAGGTGCGACCAGCCCCAGCCGGCGCGCGGGCCCTCGGAGCCGAAGCCGCTGACGGTGGTGAGGATGACGCGCGGGTTCCAGGCGCGGAGCTGCTCAAACGAGAGACCACGATCGGCGAGTTCGCCCTCGGTTTCGCCGGCGATCACGACGTCGAAGCGACGGACGAGCCGCTTGAGCAGGGCACGGCCGTCGTCAGTGGTCGGGTCGAGCGTGACGCCGCGCTTGCTGGTGTTGAAGAAGAAGAAGGAGGCGCTGCGCTCGGCGTCCTCGACGCCATCCGGGAACGGGCCGAGCCGCCTCGATGCGTCGCCGCCGTCGGGGTGCTCGACCTTGACGACGTCGGCGCCGAGGTCGCCGAGCAGCTTGGCGCAGAAGGGGGCGGCGATGCCCTCGGAGATGTCGAGCACGCGCAGGCCCTCGAGGGGTGACGTCACGGCGTGCTCCTTCCCAGGGCTCGACCCCGAACCGGCTAGGGCTGAATCGAGACCTTGATCGCGCCGCTGCCTTTGTCGGCCGCGAAGGCATAGCCCTGCGCGACGTCGTCGAGCGGGACGCGGTGGGTGATCAGCGTGTCGAGGACTTCGCGATGTTCGTTCAGGAGGTCGGTGGTGATCTCGTAGTCGTGCTGGAATCCGACGTAACCGTAGAAGACGGTCGCGGCGAGACGGAGTTGCTTGGTGAGGATCACCTGGGCGGGGAAGGTCACCTGGCGCGCCGGTACGCCGAGCAGCAGGACGCGCCCGCCGCGGCGGACGACGTGGGTTGCGACCTCGGGTGTCTCGGCGGCGCCGCCGACGGTCTCCATCACGAGGTCGACGGGGTGTTCGCGCGCCCAGGCGCGGAGCGCGTCCTCGCTGGCGCCATCGGCCTCGAAGGTGTGCGCGGCACCGAGGCGGAGCGCGGCGTCGCGCTGCTGCGGGTAGCGGTAGGTGACGGCGACCTCGGCGCCGGACTGGGCGGCGTAGAAGACGGACATCAGGCCGATGGGACCGGCGCCGAGCACGACGACGCGCTCGCCGTAGGTCGGCCGGGAGGCGTCGAGCTGCGCGGCGACGCGATAGCCGTGGACCGCGACAGCGAGCGGTTCGGCCAACGCCGCGATCGAAAAGTCGAGGTCGTCGTCGACCGGGAAGAGGTTCGGGGCGGGGACGACCAGGTACTCGCTACAGCCGCCGGGGGTCGCCTCGCCGATCAGACCGGGCGTGACCTGACAGAGCTCAGTCTTGCCGGCGCGGCACTCAGTGCAGACCCCGCAGAACGGTCGCGGCTGCAGGGCGACCCGTTGGCCCTCGCGGAGGTTCGATACGCCCTCGCCGAGGGCGGCGACCTCTCCAGCCACCTCGTGGCCGGGGGTGCGGCCAGGGCGCCAGCCGGCGCCCGGCGCGAGCCAGCGCGACTCGTCGCGGTAGGAGTGCAGGTCGGAGCCGCAGATGCCGGAGGCGCGCACGCGGAGGAGGACTTCGCCTGGGCCTGGTGGATCCGCCTCGTACGCCTCGAACTCCCAGCGGGCTGGGTCCTCGGTGGTGACGGCTCGGCGCACGGGGTCTCCGAACGAACGATCAACGTAGGCGCGGATTCTAGCGATCTCGGAGGCGGCGCATCGGTCCGGCTCGGTGCTGTCGGTGGCTAGCCGCGACCGCCGGCGAGGTGAACGGCCTCGGGGGAGCGGCGGAGGGCCTGCATCGAGAGGACGCCGAAGACCGGGCCGAGCGCGAGCAGGGCGAAGGCGATGCCCCAGCCCCACTGGTCCTCGAGGACGGGGACGGCGCGGATGGTGACGGCCGTGAGGAGGAAGCCGGCGCCGGTCTGGAAGGCGAGCGCGGAGCCTCGGTAGCGCTCGTCGGCGAGCTCGGTCATGGCGGCGGAGAACTGGGCGGAGTCTGCGACGACGGTGGAGGCCCAGATCGCGGCGAGCACGGTGACGAGGACGATCGCCGTTTCGGGCACGAAGCCGATCACGAGGGCGGTCGCGCCGCTTGCCACCATCGCGGCGCTGGTGATGGCGGTGCGTCCGTGGCGCTCGGAGAGGGAGCCGGCGACGACGCAGCTGGCGGCGCCGAGGGCGAAGATGCCGAACGAGGCGAGGCTCCCCGCGCCGAGCCCGAGGACGTCGCCGATATCCTCGTAGACCAGCGCCAGGAAGACCGGCAGCCACGCCCACATCGCGTAGAGCTCCCACATATGACCGAGGTAACCGCCGAGCGCGAGCAGCGGCGCGCGGCCGCTGACGCCGCGCCAGAACTCAGTGGGGCGGACCTCGGCGGGTGGGGAGCGGTACGGGCCGTCGCGCACCGTCCACCACATCACGGCCGCGCCGAAGAGGGTGAAGGCGCTGGCGCCGGCCATGGCGAGCTGCCAGTCGCTCTCGAGCGCGGCGCGGAGCAGGTGCGGCGATCCTGAGCCAAGGGTGAGTGCGCCGACCACGATCCCGAGCGCGAGCCCGCGGCCCCGCTGGTACCAGCCCGAGATGACGTGCATCGCCGGTGGATAGACACCGCCGAGGAAGAAGCCGGTCGCGAACCGGGCGAGCAGCCAGACCGCGAAGGAGTCGGACTCGACGGGCGCTAGATTGGCGGCGGCGGCCAGCAGTCCAGCCAGCGCGAAGAGCCGGCGCTCATGCATCCGCTCGGCGAGGTTGCCAAGGGCCGAGGTCAGCGTGCCGGCGACGAACCCGAACTGCACCGCGATCGTGAGCCACGCGACGTCACCGTCTCCGAAGCCCAGTTCCTCGCCGAGCGCATCGGCTACGGCGTTGGTCGAGAACCAGACTGAGAGCCCGCCCAGCGTGGCGAGCGCGACGAGGCCGAGCGTGCGACGGCGAGCGCGCGTATCGAGGGCGGCGCTGGGCACCGAGGTCTGTGCCATCGACGGAGCGTATCGGCACAACGTCGGCGACCGGGCGATCGTGCTTACGGCCTCGAGCCGCCCAGAGCTGAATGCCGAGCGCAATCACATACTAGACATCTTATGAATGTTTATTATATGTTTCTCAAATGTCTGACAGCCGCTTCCCAACAGAACGTCTCTCGCCAAACGCCAGCGCAGCGATCTATCGCGCGCAGTACGAGGCGAGACAGCTCAACCACAGCTATGTCGGTCAAGAGCACCTGTTGGTCGGCCTACTCCACGACCAGCAGAGCACCGCAAGTCGGGCGCTCGCGGAGGCGGACCTACCTCGGGAGCGTGTCCGTGCGGTCTACGAGACGTTGATCGGCGCTGGCGAGCAACAGGCGTCGGAAGGCGAGCCGCTAGAGTTCGCGCCGCGGCTGACGAGGGCCATGGACCTCGCCATCGACGAGGCGCGGAGACTGAATCACTACGATGTCGGAACTGCCCATTTGCTGATTGGCCTGATCCGCGAGGGTTCCGGCGCCGCGAGCTTGTTGCTTTCGCGCACCGACGTAGGTCCGGACAAGGTCCGCGAGGCGGCCGTTGCGATCCTCGAGGCAGACACCACGCGCGAACCCTGGCTCCGCCGCTACCAGCTCACGCTGCCCAACCACCTCTTCGAGGGCGTGCAGTGGATCGCGAGGCGGGAGGACGTCACGCTCCTCGAAGTCCTGCGTCGGTTCGTGAAGCTTGGACTCCTCGTCGACGAGATCAGCGAGCGCCAGGGCGCGTCCCTGATCATCCGCGAGGCCGACGGGAGCGAACGAGAAGTCTTGCTGATCTGACCGGGCGTGCCGAGCTAGCGCCGCGCCGTGACCATCCCCGCACCGTCCGTCGCTGCGGCGCGCTCCCCGATCTCGCGCGTCAGCGCATCGAACTCCTCGAGGATGACCGGGTCATCCGAGGCGATGCGCTCGCGGCCGTAGGCGCGGCCGCGCTCGCCGCTGTGGAGGGTACCCCAGACCTCGGAGAAGCCGGCGACCTCGAGATCGGCGATCAGCTCCTCGGTGGTCCAGCGGCGGAGCTCGACGGCGAGGGAGTCGAGCGCGTGCGGAGCGAGACGCTCGAGGAGCGGTGCTCCGAGCGGAGAATCGGGCTCGAGTCGAGTCTCGCCGAGGACCCGTGGCGCCTCGGATGCGGCGATGAGCGCCTCGGTGTGTATCGCGGCGGCGGCGCCATCGGCCGGGACGAGCAGGGTGTAGCGGCGCTCGATGCTCGGCAGCTGCACGCGGCGGACGTACTGGTACAGCAAGCCCGACGCACCCTCGAGTAGTGAGATCGCTTCGACCTCCGGCTGCGGCAGCTCCCAACGCTGGTAGGCAACGCGGAGCACGCCGCCCCGGCGAAGGACGCGACGCAGCTCGCGCATCGCCCTCTGTGGGCCGGCCGACTCCTCGAGGGAGTAAGACGCGGTCACGAGGTCGATCGACTCTCCGGCGAGCGGGACGGCGGTTGCGTCGCCGGTGAGGAAGCTCGCGTTTGGGATGCCGAGGCGGCGCGCGTTGGTGCGACAGACCTCGGTACGGCGGGGTGCCGGCTCGAGACCGATCACGCGGGCGTCCGACCGTACGGCGGCGAGCGGGATCGAGGGCCAGCCATCGCCGGGGCCGACGTCGAGGACGGTCGCCTCGCCCTCGGGAAGCCACGAGGCGAAGTCGGCGATCCGGGCTGCGTCGGCCCAGTGCTCCTCGCGGCGTGGGTCGTAGGCGAGGTCGACGAACGGGAGCTGCCGGTAGCGCTGGAAGGGCAGCAGCTCGTAGATCGCGCGCGCGGAGTCGACCCAGCGCGGCGGCGCGAGCTCGGCCCAGGCGCGCTCCATCACGGTCGGTTCGAGGTCGAGCAGGCGGTCCTCCTCGGTGGTGGGCAGCCCTCGAAACGAGGAAGGGCGCCTGGCGGCGCCCTTCCGGTCGATCAGCGAGCGCGTGCGCCTACGGGTCGATGCGGGCTGTGGCGGAGCCGCGAACGACCTCGCGGCCGTCCTGGTTCGAGGTGGAGACGGTGAGGTCGACGAGGTGCTGCCCGTCCTCCTCGCGAATCTCCTCGACGGCGACGGTGGCCGTGAGAGTGTCGCCCGGCCACACCTGGTTGACGAAGCGGACGCCGTACTTGGTGAGGCGGCCGTCGCCCACGTAGTTTGTGACCGCCATGCCGGTCGCGCCCATCGAGAGCATGCCGTGGGCGAAGACGGACGGGTAGCCGGCGACCTTGGTGGTGAACACCTCGTCGCTGTGCAGCGGGTTGTAGTCGCCGGAGGTGCCGGCGTACTGGACGATCTGGGTCCTCGTGAGGTTGTCGGCGACTACCTCGACGTGCTCGTCGCCGACCTTGATCTCGCTGGCCTTGAGTGCCATCGCTGTCCCCCTAACCCTGGTCCACGGGGCGCTCGGTCTGAACACCCACGGAGCGGGCAGTGATCACCAGCTCGTCGTTCTGGTCGTAGTACTCGGTGATCGACTCCGAGAACTTCAGCTTGCCGGCGCGCTTGCTCTCGCGCTCCCAGGTCTCGCCGGGCTTGTTGACGGAGCGAAGGACGTCGCCGGGGCGCAGGTGTCGGTGGTATTCGTAGTGCTGCTCGGCGTGGAGGCCGCCACCACCGCCGCCACCGCTGCTCTCGCGCTTCACGCCGGTCGGCTCCTTGCCGGAGCCGAACCACGGCTCGCCGATGGTGGGGCGGAGCGAGTAGCCCTCTTCCCACTGGGCGCTGGCCTGGACGAAGGTCGGCGGGGCAATGATGCCGCCAGGCTCGGTGGTCTTCGCGTAGTCCTCGTCGTAGTAGATGTCGTTCGTGTCGCCGATCGAGCGCGCGAACAACATGATGTGTCCGGCCTCGACTGGGAATCGGTCGACCATTCGGTGCTCCCCTCAGTGCGCGTAATGATCGCCAACCCGGTGAGCGCATGCGACGCGCGGGTCCTCGGCTGGCGCGCGCGGATTCTAGCGGCCCGCGACGCGGACCGCGAGAAGCGAAGGTCACGAGGCGAACGGGGACCGGTTGGGAGCGGCGGCTAGAAGAGCCCGCCGGTGCGAATCGTGCGCTCGACGGCGTAGAGGATCAGCAGGCCGCCGCCGACGGCGAGCCACTTCCAGTAGAAGCGTCCGGGGTCTTCGAGCATGCGATCACGGTACGACCGGCGGCGCTGACGGGGTAGGCGGCGCCGTCATAACGCGTGCCTAACGACGCGGGACGACGATCGGGCGATGCCCTCGATCGCCCGCTGCGCCGTCGTCCTGCTTGCGAGCACGATGTTCCTCGTTGCATGCGGTGGCGACGACTGGGAGACGGTCGTCATCGGTGGTCCCGACGGGTGCTGGGAGCTGAGCTACTCGTCTTACTGGGTCGCCGACGAGGCGGCACTCGACCTCGGACGGCCGCACGAGATGTGCCCGTTCGACCTCCCGGCGCGCACGACCGACGGCTACCCGTGCCTGAGCGATACGGGGCTCTTCCGTTGG
This sequence comes from Dehalococcoidia bacterium, assembly GCA_028279505.1. Taxonomy (GTDB): domain Bacteria; phylum Chloroflexota; class Dehalococcoidia; order UBA2979; family UBA2979; genus UBA6627. The sequence goes on along the minus strand of JANQNP010000118.1, from coordinate 54,091 downwards.
CCGCTCCTCGTCGCGACCGGATCCGACGCCGAGCAGCCCGACCGACCGCCGCCCTCGGTGATGGTGACTGTCGAAGCCCAGCCCCAACCGAGCGCCGTTGAGCAGGCGGAGTGCGTTCGGCTCAGCGACAGCATCCGCACCTCGGCTGCCGGGCGAGTGCTCCCCGACCTGGAGATCTCGACCGTGTTCGAGCGCCAGATCGGCGACGAGCGCGCCGCTTGTATCAACATCGAGCGCGTCGACGCCGCGGTCACCAGCCGGACCTGCTGGTTCGAGGTCGGCCACTACGTCGTCCGCGTTCAGGGTGGCGACTACCGTCGCCACGGGCCGGCGATCGAGGCGTTCTTCCGAGACACTGCACGCAGCCTCGTTCTCGATCCTGGTCGAGCCTGCGATCCCACGTGCGACCAATAGTCGCCCCAGGTCGATCGTCCAGGGGCGTGCGGCCGCAATCTGAGAACAACAGCTGCTTCCGAGGAACCGCCTAGCGGTAGAACAGCTGGTGGTCGTCGGGGAGCGACGCCGGACAGGAGCCGTCGCCGAAGGCGGCGGCGAGAGCGCCGTCCGAGGTAATCCGCACGTAGGCCCAGCGGCCGCCCTGGTAGTGGGCGTAGCAGTGCTCGCCGGTCATCTCGGCGGGGTCGAGGAACGACGGGTCGTCAGGCGAGACGCGCAGCGCGGTTCCGGGGCCGTTCAGGTCGAGGTAGCCGTCGGCGGCGACGGTCGCCACGAGGCCCCACTCGACGGGGGCGTTCGGCGATCCGTCGAAGGGGGAGCGGAACCAGCCGCCGGCCAAGGCTCCAGGGACGTCAGGCGAGAGGTTGCAGCCGGCGTCGGGCGAGACGCCCTGCCACCAGCCGAGCTTCGAGGTGAAGGCGTCGGCGAGGTCGGGCGCGAGGTAGTCGGTGGGGCAGGCAGCGTGGAGCAACCGGCGGAGGTCGCCGGACGCCTCGTAGCGCGGCTGGTTGACGAAGCTGTTCGTGGTGGTGGTGTTCGTGACGATGAAGTCCCAGGTGCGCGCCGGGGCGGTGCCGCTCGACCAGCCGATGAGCTGACCCGCTTCGACCTCGACGGTCAGGGGCTGCTCGGCGTTCCGTGTGTCACGGACCGGATCGGACGGCGCCAGCGAGGCGAAGGGCTCCGCGAGCCGTGAGAGGTGGTCGAAGCCGAAGCTGACCTCGCACGAGACCTGGAAGCGCAGGTCGTACTGGGGCAGTTCGAACGACTCGCCGGACCACGAGGTCATCTGACCGAGGTAGTAGGTGATGCCGGTCGCGACGGCGCCGATCGGTGCGTAGATGGGCACCTCGGGCGCCTCGTTGTCGGCGTCGGTCACGACCTTGTGGTACTGGCGGTTCTTCAGCCAGTTCCCGCTGGTCACGATCGTGGGGTTGATGAAGTCGATCTGATCGAGGTCGGTGTAGTGGTGGGTGAAGACGGGCGCGGGGTCCGAGGTGCAAGTCGCCTCGGATGCTCCGCCGTCGGCGCTCGGGGCGGCGGTGGGCGCGACCTCGGGTGTGTCGCCGACCGAGGTCGTGGGCTCAGCGTCTGGGGCGGTCGCGGTCGGAGTCGCGGACTGCGCCGCATCGCTACCGCAGGCGGCGAGCAGCAGCGCGGTGGCCAGTGAGACCGCCAGGACGGACAGCGCACGAGGGCCGATCGACGGCGTCGTGGACGGCATCCCTGATCGTCGCGTGCGGCGGCGACAGGCCGATCAGGGTTCGCCCGGCCAGTCGTCGCCGGACGGTTGTGGCATCGCGAGGCGGATCGGCACCTAGGGGCGGCCGATCTCGCCCGAGGGGGTGACGACGATGCCGCTGTCCTCGATCGCTTCGAGGTGGCCGCCAGGAGCAACGAGGGCGTTCGAGAGCTTCACGTTGCGGAGGCGGCAGCCGGAGCCGACGACGACGTTGGGTCCGAGTTCGCAGTTCTCGACGTCGGCGTCGGGGGCGATCAGCACCGAGGATTCGCGCTCCTCGAGGAGGCGCGCCTGCGTCGCGAGCAGCGCTTCGAGCGTGCCGGTGTCGAGCCACTCGCCATCGAAGCGGCGGCCGCCGACGGGGTGGCCCTCCTCGATGATCGCAGTCAGGGTGCCGGACATCTCGAGTTCGCCCTTCGCGTTGATCACCGGGTCGTCGAGGACCCGGTCGACGGCGGCGGGGCCGAGCAGCCACCAGGCCGGGGAGGCGAGGTTGCCCTTCGGGTGCTCGGGCTTCTCGATGAACTCGGTGATGCGCTCGCCGTCGAGCTGGGCGATGCCCATCGACTTCGGGACGTCGGTCGGGGCGAGCGGGAGCCAGGCGTCGACCGGCTCGCTGAGCCAGGAGTCGAACTGGCTCTTGAGGTCGCCGCCGTGGAGCAGCGCGTCGGCGGCGATGACGGCAACGTGACGTCCTCGGAGCTGGTCGTGCGGCACCTGGGCGAGCGCGTCACCGGGGCCGTTCGGCTCCGGCTGGATGGCGACGTTGATCGAGACGCCGATGGGGGCGGCCTCGTGTGCCGCGACCGCGGTGCGGTCGTCGCCGGGCATCACGACGATCCAGACGTCGTCGATGCCGGTCTCGGCGAGGCGTTCGAGGGCGTAGGCGATCAGCGGGCGGTTGAGGACGGGCACGAGCGCCTTGGGGAGTTCGTAGCTGAGCGGACGCAGCCGCGTCGCCTTGCCGCCGGTCAGGATCACCGCGAGCGGTCGCTCCGCCATGTGAACACCCTTCGTCTCGCCCTCGATGGAGGGCACCCCGTCCGTTGGATTCTCGGCCATCACGGGCGATCGCGACAGCGCGGATCCAGGTGACGAATGCACCTCGACGGGCTCATTCGCGGCGAAGCACAATGCGATCGATGGTTACGAACCCGGTCACGCCGGCCCCGGTCTTCGTAGAGACCGAGGAGCCTGAGCTCGAGTCGCTCTATCACCTCGTGCTGCTCGACGACGACCAGCACACGTACGACTACGTGATCGAGATGCTGGGCTCGATCTTCGGCTACGGGCCGGAGAAGGCGTGGGCGCTGGCCCGCACAGTGGACACACAGGGTCGGGTGATCCTCGAAACGGGGCCGCGCGAGCGCTGCGAGGCGCACCAGGGTCAGATCCACGCGTACGGGGCGGACCCGCGGATGCCGACCTCGAAGGGGTCGATGTCGGCGATCCTCGAGGAGGCGGGTGCGCCGGGCGCCGGGTGAGCGACGAAGCGTCAGTACCAGGGCATGAGTGGCAGGGCGCGAGGCCATACACTCCCCCGATGACGACCGGCGCCGACCCACTGAACCTCGCCAGGTACTGCCTCGAGGCGAGCGCGCTCGATCCAGCGAGGGCGGACCGGCCCGCGTTCACGTTCGTGGACGCAGAGACCGGGGATCGCACCTGGACGTACGCCGAGGTGTGGCAACGCATCGAGGCGATCGGGCGCGGGTTGCTCGCGCGTGACCTCGAGCGGGGCGAGCGGGTGCTCGTGCGGCTGCCGCACTCGCCGGACTACGCCTTCGCGTTCTTCGGGGCGTCGCTGGCGGGGCTGATCCCGATCCCGGCGTCGCCGATGCTGACCGACGAGGAGGCCGAGTTCCTGCTTGACGACTCCGGGGCGATGGCGATCGTGGCGCCGGCGGAGCTGCACCCGGCCGGGTTTGGCGGCGTGACCGTCACGCCCGAGGAGCTGGCGGACCTCGATGGGCCGGATCCGCTCCCGGAGACGGACGCCGAGGACCCGGCGTTCCTGATCTACACCTCGGGCACCACCTCCACGCCAAAGGGCGTGCTCCACGCGCATCGGACGGTGCGCGGGCGCGCGCTGATGCGCGAGGGGTGGCAGGGCTTCGAGGCGGGCGACGTGACGTTGCACGCGGGGACGCTGAACTGGTCGTACACGCTCGGGGTCGGGCTGATGGACGCGTGGGCGGCGGGCGCGCACGCGGTGCTTCGCGGCGGGACGACCGAGCGGGACACGTGGCCTCGGGAGATCGAACGCCTCGGCGTGACGATCTTCATCGCCGTGCCGACGGTGTATCGCCAGCTGCTGAAGTACGGGCGTCCCGAGGAGCACGACCTCTCGTCGCTGCGACACGTGCTCTGCGCGGGGGAGCCGTTGGCGCCGGCGCTCTACGCCGAGTGGCGGGAGCGCGTGGGGACGGAGATGTACGAGTCGCTCGGGATGACCGAGGTGTCGACGTACATCTCCTCGGGGCCAGTCACCCCCGTCCGCCCCGGCACCCCGGGGCGACCGCAGCCGGGCCGTCGGGTCGCGATCCTCGAGGAGGACTCCGACAGCATGGAGCCGGTCCCGGCGGGCGAGGTGGGGCTGCTGGCGGTGCATCGCTCCGACCCGGGGCTGATGCTGCGCTACTGGAACCGACCGGAGGAGGAGGCGGCGGTCTTCCGGGACGACTGGTTCATCGGCGGTGACCGCGCCGCGATCGATGCCGATGGTTATGTCCACTTCCATGGTCGCGCGGACGACGTGATCAAGTCGTTTGGCTACCGCCTCTCCCCGGTTGAGATCGAAGCGGCGCTGGAGTCGCACCCGGCGGTAGCCGAGGCGGCGGTCGTGGGCTTCGCGGTCGACGATCAGAAGACGTTGGTCACCGCCTGTGTCGTGCCGACGGCGCCGGACGCCCTCGAGCCGGCCGAGCTCGAGGCGCATGCGTCGGCGCACCTCGCGGACTACAAGCGACCGCACCAGTACCGGTTCGTGGACGCGCTCCCGCGCACGCGCAACGGCAAGGTGCAGCGGAGCGCACTCGTCGAGGGGTTGCGCGACACGACCTAGCCGTCCGTCCGAGCCGGTACCGATGCCGGTCGCCGAGGAGGCGGAGTAGCCCTCGGTGAGTCGATGCCGCGCGGCGAATCGCCGGTCAGCCGCGTACGACGATCAGCGCCATGAAGACGACGTAGCCGATCACGAGGAGCGCGCCCTCGCGGCGGTCGACGAGCGACGGCGTACGGCCGATGACGATCGGGACGAGGACCAGGCTGCTCAGCGTGAGGGCGATCATCTCGAATTGGTAGAGCGACTGGTCGATCGTCAGCGGTGCGATGAGCGCGGTCCCGCCGAGGACCCCGAGCAGGTTGAAGATGTTCGAGCCGACGGCGTTGGCGACGGCGATGTCGTGCTCGCGCCGGGCGGCGGCGACGAGGGTGGTGGCGACCTCGGGCAGGCTGGTCCCGACGGCGACGATCGTCACGCCGATCGCGAACTCGCTCATCCCGATGCGCTCCGCGATGCCGGTTGCGCCCTCGACAGCGACGGCCGCGCCGACGGCGAGGCCGGTCAGGCCGACGACGAGCAGGCCGAACATGACGGCGAGCGTGCGAGGGTCGCGCGAGGGGATCTCGTCGGGCTCCTCCTCGACGTCGGTGGCGAGCGCGGACGCCTCGGGGATGAGTACGACCGACGCGACGATGAAGCCGATCAGGCCGACGCCGAAGAGAAGCGCGCCCTCCCAGCGGGCGAACTCGCCATCCGCGCCGGCGCCGAGGACCGCGACGGTGGCGGCGACCAGCACCGGGATCTCCCAGCGGAGCAGACGGGCGCTGACGAACATCGGGCGGAACACGGCGGCCGAGCCGAGAACGAGCGCGACGTTGGCGACGTTCGAACCGATCACATTGCCGACGGCGAGGCCGGAGGAGTCGTCGACCGAGGCGGCGAGGCTGATTACGAACTCGGGCGCGGAGGTGCCGAAGGCGACGACGGTCGCGCCGACGACGACGCGGCTCAGCCCGAAGGCGAGGGCGATCGAGACGGCGGAGCGGACGACCTGCCACGCTCCCAGCAGCAGGACGGTCAGTCCGCCCACCACCATGAGCAGGTCGAGGAACATGAGGCGGTCTAGCCTCGGGCCGGGCGTGTCACCAGGCGCAGCAGGAAGAAGCCGAGCCCACCGGCCAGCGCCGAGGCGAGGAGGATGCCGACCTTCGCATCGGTGAGCAGCGCCTCCGACTCGAACGACAGCTCGGTGACGAAGAGGGAGACGGTGAAGCCGATCCCGCCGAGCAGCGACATGCCGACGACCTGACCCCAGGTGACGCCGAGGGGCAGCGCGGCGCCCGCTCGCACCGCGAGCCAGACGCCGAGGGTGACGCCGATCGGCTTCCCGAGGAGCAGGCCGAGCGTGACGCCCCAGGTCAGGCTCGAGGTGAAGACGTCGTCGAGTGTGCTCGGCGTCAGCTCCACGCCGGCGTTGGCGAGCGCGAAGATCGGGACGACGACGAAGGCGACCGGGCGCTGGAGGGAGTGCTCCAGGCGGTCAAGCGGCGAGACGGTCTTCTGCCCGACCTCGGAGATCGCGAGCAGCGCTTCGACGCGTTCCTCGCGGTCGAGATGGGCCTCGGACTGGTCGGTGTGCGCCTGGAGTCGGTCGAGGACGGGTTCCGCGATGGCGGGGAAGTCCTCGGGACGGTGCCAGCTGCGCCATGGGGTCATCAGGCCGAGGAGGACGCCCACGATGGTGGCGTGGACGCCGGACTGGAGCATCGCCATCCAGGCGAAGCCGCCGATCACGAAGTAGACGGGGATGTACCACATGCCGAAGCGGTTGAGGGTGTAGGTGAGCACCAGCAACGCGGCGACGATCCCAATTGCGTTCCAGTCGATGGCGTCGGTGTAGAAGATGGCGATGACGGCGATGGCGCCGAGGTCGTCGACGATCGCCATGGCGAGGAGCAGGACCTTCAGGCCGGTCGGGATGCGCGAACCAACGAGGACGAGGATGCCGACGGCGAAGGCGATGTCGGTCGCCATGGGGATCGCCCAGCCCTCGCGAGCCTCGCTGCTGCTGACGAGGGCGAAGAAGATGGCAACAGGGACGACCATGCCGCCGATGGCGGCGGCGGCCGGGACGACCATGCGGCGCACGCTGGCGAGTTCGCCGACGACGATCTCGCGTTTGATCTCCATCCCGACGAGGAAGAAGAAGATCACCATCGCGGCGTCGTTGATCCAGAAGTGGAGCGTCTCGTCGACGGAGTAGAAGCCGAGGTCGAAGGAGAGGTGGTGCTCGAACAGCTCGTGGTAGCTGTCGGACCAGGGGGAGTTCACCCAGACGAGCGCGAGGACCGCGCCGACGAGGAGCACGATGCCGCCGGCCGCCTCGGTGCGAATGAATCGCTGAATCGGTCGGGCGAGGCGAATCTGGCGCACGCCAGGCGGCGGCGCGGAATCGACAACGGCGGCCATCGTCATCCCATCGAGCGACGACGAAGGTGCAGCGCCGTCGGTCCCACTTGCAAGCTACCCATTGTGCCGAGGTGAGCGTTGTACGCGACCGTGATGCCGATCGCACCTCACCGCGCCCCCGCCGCTTCGTATCATCGGCCCTGATCGGAGGCCGGCGATGCCCAACGCTCGTGACCGAATTCGGCTGACTGAGGCGGAGCAGGACGAGCTGCTCGAGACTGCGCGCGTCCTCCAGATCGCGAGCATCCTGCCGGATGGCCGGCCGCACCTGGTGCCGATGTGGTTCGCACGGGACGACGATGGGCTGCTCATCTTCAGCACTTATGGGTCGTCGCAGAAGATCAAGAACCTGGAGCGCGATCCTCGGATCACCGCACTCGCGGAGACGGGGCACGAGTACGACGAGGTGCGCGGGGTGTCGATCGACGGGCGGGCGGAGGTGATCCGCGATCCGCAGGTGACGATGCGGACGCTGCAGCTCGTCGGCGCGCACACGAACCGCCGCCCGCCGCCGGAGCCCACGCCCGAGGCCGAGCCACCGCCCGCCGCGTACAAGCGGGTGACGGTGCGGATCCATCCGGAGCGGGTGCGCTCATGGGATCACCGCAAGCTCTGATGCGCACCGGCACCGGGCCTGTGGCGACCTCGCCGGCCACGCCGACGCCGCCGGCGCCGGTGATTGAGGAGCAGACGAAGAGCCTCGAGGAGCTGCTCCCACCGGCGACGGTGGTGCTGCACAACGACGACGTGAACTCGATGGACCACGTCGTCCACGCACTGCTCGTGAGCGTGCCCGAGGTCGACCTGGAACGGGCGGCGGAGATCATGCTGCTCGCCCACAACCACGGGGAAGCGGACGTCATCAGCTGCCCTCTCGAGCGCGCTGAGTTGTACCGGGATCGGCTCGAATCGCACGGCCTGACCGCCACGATTCGGCGCGGCTGATCGTCAGTTTCCTCGCTGGTTCGTTGCTGCAGACCGGGCGGAAACCCTGATCCGGGTCGGTTCAGCGTCGGGTGCGGCCACCGACGATCTGTGCATGGACGAGAAGCTGCCGCCGCTGACCGAGGTGCTCGGACGGCTGCCCTGGTACGGGCAGCTGACCGACGAGCACCGCGCCGCGATGCTGGCGGAGTTCTCGGACCGGCTGCTCGCCACGACCTCGCGCGATGAGTTCACGAAGCGGCTGCGCAACTGGGCGCGCGTCGCCCACGAGGACGCGAAGTGGGCGCGCTTCCGCCTGCTTCAGGACAGCGGACTGCTGCCACCCAACCAGGCCGCATAGGCCCATCTCCTCCCCCGATCGACGGCGCTCGCTCAACCCCCGCTAAGCTCACGGCCTCGATGATCGGAGGCCGTCGATGGCTGTCCCCGCCGCCGCGTTCGTGCAGCAGAGCGCCTGGGCGAATGAGCAACTGATCGAGGTCTGCGCGCAGCTCAGCGACGAGCAGCTCGATGCGACCGGCGACGGAACCTACGGCTCGATCCGCCAGACGCTGCTCCACTTCCTCTCCGCCGAGCAGTACTACCTTCGACGTGTCGGGTACCCGCCGGCGAGCGGCACGGAGTTGACGGCCGAGTTTCCCGGGTTCGAACTCCTCGCCCGGGTCGCGAGCGACAACGGCAGCGCGCTGGCGACGGCCGCCGCCGACCCCACCGACGTCGTGGTCGAGGGGACCGAGGGCGATGGATTCGCGGACGCCGACGCGACGGTGTTCCTGGTCCAGGCGGTGAATCACAGCACCGAGCATCGGACGCAGATCATCACGATGCTGACCGCCCTGGGAGCCGGGCCGGCGGACCTGGACGCGCAGCTGGACGGCTGGAGCTGGGGCGACGCGAGCGGGGCGATGCGGCCCAAAGCCGACTGACCGGGCAGACCTCGGGCGGTGGCTGTCCTCGGAAGCTGGCGGGCCTCGCGCGGCTCGATCTACCGCGGCTCGGTGGCCGACGGGCGCTTCATCAGCACCTCGAGGAGCGTCGGTTCGGCGGGCTTGGTCGGTCGCGTAATCAGCAGCACCATCGCGCCGCCGAGCGCCCAGAGGGCGGTGACTGTCATGAACACGCCGGTGTAGCTACCGAGGAAGTCGACGTAGTACGAGGCGGCAAGCGGGCCTCCCGCGCCAAGGAACAGCGCGAACGGCATCGCGACAGAGCGAACCGCGCCGAGGTAGCGGCGACCGAAGTAGGAGCCCCAGATCGTCTCCTGCAGCGGGATGAAGCCACCGAAGCCCCATCCGAGCAGCGCGAAGCCACCGATCAGTGCGGGCCACGACCCGCTCTCGGCGCCGCCGAGGATGATGAAGGTGCCGGCCGCGGCGAGCCAGAACGCCGCCGTCGAGAGGTACTTCGGTTCGAACTTGTCTGTGAGGAAGCCCCAGAACGGCTTGGCGGCGAACGCGAGGAACGACATCAGCGCGGAGAGCGAGGTCGCCTGCGTGCGGGTGAAGTTGCCGTCCTCAGCGGAGAGGAAGGGCACCGTGTGGAGCAGGATCACGCCGATCCCGACGCCCCCGAGGCCGAAGGCGAAGACCACGAGGTAGAACGCGCGGGTTCGCAGCGCCTCAGCTCGCGTGAATGAGTTGCGGTAGTCGGCGGCGGCCGCCTCGCCGGCGCCTTCGCGCAGCGCCTGGTCGCTGTAGCCGTCCGGGTTGAGGCCGTAGTCCTCGGGGGTGCGGCGCATGAACAGGGAGGCGGGGAGCAGGACCACCAGCGCGATCACGGCCAGCGCCTGCCAGCCGCCGCGCCAGTCGGACTGGTCGATGATCCAGTTCATCAGCGGCGGCCAGACGACGCCGGCCAGCGACACACCCATCGCGGCGACGGCGATTGCGCGCCCTCGGCGATCGACGAACCACTTGGAGAGGGTGACGTTGACGACGAGGTTGCCGACCATCGCGGCGCCGAGCGCGAAGATGATCCCGCGCAGCAGGACCCACTGCCAGAGCTCCTCGACGATGCTGACGGAGAACAGCGACGCGGCGAGGATCAGCGTGCCGATGAGCATGACCGGGCGGCCACCGAGCCGGTCGACGTAGACCCCGATCCAGACGCCGGCGAACGCCATCAGGAAGCGATTGATCGTCTGGGCGTACGTGAACTCGGTCCGCGTCCAATCGAGTTCGTCGATCATCGGATCCATGAACACGCCGGAGACCGAAGCCTGGGCGCCGATCGCGATGAACTGGGCGACCAACGCGGCACCGACGATGTAGTAGCCGAAGTAGATCCCGCGGGACTCGTCGGCTGGAGGTGGAGCGCCTCGGTCGGGCTGGGCAGCGGGGCGCGTCGCGGTCGCCATCAGGTTCCTCGGGATACCGTTGGCCGGTCGGCGCCATCATAGGCACGCGATCACCGTATCGCGCGTGTGATGGTGCCGGAGAGCGGCGGCGCGCCGGGCCGCGCGCCCCTTCCATCCCCGTAACGCGACTAGACTCGGCAGGCGCGGACGGGGCGAAGCGATGGCAGAACGCCTGCGAGCGATCCGGCGGGTGAGCGGTCGAGACAATGGCTCCTCCTGGGCGATGTGGACTGCCGCGCCAGATCGTCGGCTACGACCGGGCGTCGTCGGATACAGCGGGTTCGTGTCCCGCTCGACTGCGGATGTGATCCGTCGTGAGCTACCCGGCACCATCGTGCCGATGATCCTCAGCTTTGATGGGCCGTACACGGTACGACTGGATGACGAGGCAGAAGCTCGCCGGCTCGACTCGTTCCTCGCAGGGCTGCATGACCGCTCGACGATCGTGAGTGGCGGACGCGCCGAGCGCTGCGTGCAGGTCGACTTCACGCCGCTCGGCTTCCATCGGCTGTTCGGCGTCGCGATGGACGAGCTGGCGAACCAGTCGCTCGACCTCGGTGAGTTGCTTGGGCCGGCCGCGGCGGCGCTGTCGGAGCAGCTGTATGCAGCCGCGAGCTGGGACGACCGATTCGCGCTCCTCGACGAGGTGCTCATGGCTCGGATGCGGCGGACGGCGCCGGTCTCAGTGGAGGTCGCGTGGGCGTGGTCTCGGCTCGAGCGAACGAGCGGGCGGGCGCGCATCGGCGACCTGACGGGGCAGCTTGCGTGGTCGCGGAAGCGGCTCGTCTCGGCGTTCCGGACCGAGATCGGGCTGCCACCGAAGACGGTGGCGCGCCTCTTCCGCTTCGATCATGCGAGGGACCTGCTCGCCTCGGGTGATCCGGCGATCAGCGTCGCCGAAGCGGCCGGCTACGCCGACCAGGCGCACATGATCCGCGACTTCGTCGATCTCTCCGGCGTGACGCCAGCCGGGATCAACGATGTGCTCGACGGGCCCGGGGAACAAATCTTCAATCCCGGGCGCGACTGAATCGAGACGCTGATCCCCACGCAAACTCGACGCTCGAGAGGACCACGCGATGACCGATCAGCGACCCCGACTCGTCCACACCATGCGCTACGACCGCGCAGCCGACGCGGTCGATTGGCTGTGCAACGCCTTTGGGTTTGAGCGGCAGGCCGTCTACGAGGGTGACGGCGGCCGAGTCGAACACGCCGAACTCACCTTCGCCGGCGGGATGGTGATGCTGGGAAGCACCACCGACGACCCGAACAGCGAGTACGACCAGTTCACCGCACAGCCTCGCGAGCTCGACGGACGGAACACCAGCGCGCCGTACATCGTCGTCGACGATGCAGACGCCCACTACGAGCGCGCGAAGGCCGCCGGCGCGGAGATCCTGCGCGAGATCGTGACGGAGGACTACGGCGGGCGCGGCTACACGTGCGCCGATCCCGAGGGCTTCGTCTGGAACTTCGGGACCTACGACCCGTGGGCCGCGTCGAGTGACTAGCGCGGCCGAGCCGCGCGCAGTCTAGCCGCGCGCTCGCAGTGGGGACAGGCCGGCTGCCTGTCGCTGCTGTTGCACGGCGCGCCAGACAGCCGGGTCGCCTTCGAGGAACCGCCCGAGCGCGGAGGTGGAAACGCCGAGCGCGCTCGCGGCGGTGCCGATCTCCCAGCCGCAGGCGGCGAGGCGATCGAAGATCGCGGCGACGGTGGCGGGGTAGCGCGCGTCACGGCGGCCCATCGAGATGCCACGTCCCTTGCCGACGCGGAGCGCGTCGGCGAGCTCCTCGGGCGGTTCAGGGGCCTCAGTGGGTCCGAGGGCCTCGGAAGCGACGGGCGCGCGGGCGTGCAGGGCGATCTCGAGGCGGAGCCGGCGGAGGGCGCGGGCGCGGTTCTCGTGCTGCGAACGGGACTCGACCGCCTCGGCGCTGAGCCCGGTCGGGCGGTGGCGGAGCCGGACCGCGGAGTCGGTCTTGTTCCGCTTCTGCCCGCCGGGCCCGCTCGCGCGGAAGCGGTCCTGGTCGCACTGGGCGAGCAGCGGCTGATCGTTCAGCCGGAGGAACTCGGTCCAGTCGGGATTCGCCGGGGCGTTCGCCATCGGCCGACGGTACCGCGATCGGGTCGATCCCAGCTTCCACAGCGTGGAGGCCGGACCTATCCTGTGGCCCCCTCTAATCACGGTCGAGGAGAGACAGATGGCTCACCGAGTACAGATCGTGGGTGCGACCGGCTACGGCGGCCTCGGCATCCTCGAGCTGCTCCTGGCCCACCCGGACTTCGAGGTGACGAGCCTCATCGCCCGCGACGAGGCCGGCCGTCGGATCGACGAGGTCTACCCGCACCTCCACGGCCGCACCGACCTGACGGTCGACTCGGTCGAGACGACGCCGGTGGGGACAAACTGCGACGTCGTGGTCTTTTCGACGCCCGACGGCGTTTCACAGGGGTACGCGGCCGCGCTGGCAGACGCCGGGATGCGGTTCATCGACTACTCGGGGGACTTCCGCTTCGCCTCGACGGATGACTACGCGAAGTACGCGGCTCGCCACCCCTCGATCGCCGACGAGGCGCACGGCGCGGAGGCGCTGCTCGGCCGCGCCGCGTACGGCGTGTCCGAGCTGAACCCGGAGGGCGTCGCGGCTGCGCCGATCGTCGGGAACCCCGGCTGTTTCGCGGTGGGGATCATCCTCGGACTGGCGCCGCTCTTCCAGGACGGGCTCGTCGGCGACGAGGGAATCGTGGCGGTAGACGGCCTGACGGGGTCGTCCGGCGCCGGCAAGAAGCCGGCGCCGCTGCAGCACCTGTCGCACTTGAACGACAACGTGATCCCGTACCGCGTGCTGTCGCATCAGCACGTGGTCGAAGCGGATCTGACGTTGGGCCGCCTCGGGAAGGCGAACGGTGCACAGGTTGACTTCATCCCGCACCTCCTCGGAACGACGCGGGGCATCCTGAACACGATGCATCTGCGGCTGACGCAGTCGGCGTCGCGGGAGGGGCTCCTCGAGCGGTACCGCGAGTACTTCGCGGACGCGCCGTTCGTGCGGGTCCTCGATACGCCGCCCACCCTCAAGGGGACGCTGGGCTCGAACTACTGCGACATCTCGGTGTTCGTCGAGGGCAACCGCGCGGTGGTGATGTCGTCGATCGACAACCTGATGAAGGGCCAGAGCGGCTCGGCGATGCAGAACCTGAACCTGATGTTCGGGAGCGCCCAAACAGCCGGCCTCGACCGCACCCCCCTCTACCCCTAAGGGGGGTCTTCGACCCCGCTTCTGACCGTTCCGGGCAGCTTGAGATCGTTCCGGGCTCTTCGCGCGGCTTCGGTGCGTGATCCCTCGTGGGGTCGGATCTCGGGCGCGGTTCCACTGGCGATGGCCCGTGGGCCGTCGAGGTTCGCCGGGCGGGGGTGACGCCTCGGGAGTCGCGCCTCTAGCCGCTAGATGCGGTCGATGATCGGGCCGCCAACCTGCTTCGGGGTGCGCCAGCGGCCGAGGTAGGCGTCGACGGTGAAGGCGATCGCGATCAGGACGAGCGGGGAGACCAGAAGGACGTTGTCGACGCCGACGAACCCGGCGACGGCGCCCATCAGTAGCAGCACGGGGATGGAGAGGCCGTCCTTCATCGCGCCGAGGAGCGCGAAGATCCGGCCGTGGACCTCGCTGGGGACGTACTTGCCGATGTAGGTCATGGTCGCGGCGGCAGCGAGGGTCATGCCGGTCCCGAGCAGCAGGGAGATGGCGGCGGCCATCTCCACCTGCTCGCCGACACCGGGGATGTCGATGAGCAGGACGCGGCCGGCCAGTAGGTCCGTAGTGGTCTCGATCATGCCGAGGGCGGCCATCCCCGCGGCGACAAGCAGGAATCCGAGCGCGGCGATGAGCCGCTCCTTGAAGATCTTGATCAGGATCGGTGCGAGCACGAGCGCAGCGATCAGGCCGAGCGACGCCGGGGCGAAGACGTAGAAGGTGTTTTCGGGCGGGACGTCGAGCACCGCGAAGACGTAGCGCGGCCCAAGCACGCCCAGGACGACGCCGGTAGTGCTCGCCATCGCGGCGAGCATGAGCATCCAGAACGCGGCCGGCTCATTCACCAACCAGCGCAGCGCCTGACGCGTCGAGGTCTTCGGTACCCGTTGGGTGGGTTCGGGCTCGCGGTCGAAGCCGTACTCGTCGACGTCGTTCACCTGGATCGCGTCGGGTTCGACGCGGAAGCGGAACGCCCGGGTGGCGGAGAGGATGAACAGCGCGCCGGCGAGGATCACCAGCGGTTCGATGTCGAACGCGCGCACGAGCAAGGGGGCGAGGAGGGCCTTGCCGACCACCTCGCCGGCGGAAGAGGCCAGCGATAGGAATGAGTTGGCGGAGGCGAGCTCGTCGTGGGTGGCGACCAGCGGGACGGCGGAGGCCTCCGAGGGTTGGGACACCTGGTGGAGGACGCGGACGGCGAACAGCACCGCGATCATGCCGCGCAGCTCGAAGCCGAGGGCGAGCGGCAGCGAGAAGCAGAGCACGCCCATCACGAGGTAGGCGACGACGAGGGCGAAGCGCTTGGGGAGCGCGTCCGCGACGGCGCCGCCGAAGAGACCGAGCACGACGCCGGGCAGCAGGTAGGCGACGCCGATGATCGCCGCCTCAAGGGCGTCGCCGCCGCCTCGGACGGATGCGATCAGCACGCCGAAGAGGAGCGCCTGGAGGGCGAGGTCGCTCAGAAAGCGGGAGGCGAGGAGCGCCTGGAAATTGGGGTTCCGGGCGATCGAACCTGACGGAACCATGAACCAGAGCACACGAAAGACGCGTGACTGCCCGCGATCAATCGCTTGATCGACGCGTTTCAGCCCCGACCCGGCGGGTTGGTCGAATTCAGGCCCTAGTGCCATGCCCGATCCACTCTACGAAACCGCCGATGCGACCACATCGGGGCCGTCCCGCCACCCGGATCGTCGGGATCTCGGCAAACGAAATCCACTTTCGCTCGTTGTAGGAGTTGGCGTCGGTGTGAACCCGATTGCCGCGGATCCGGCCGCCGCTGAAGGTGGATCGAGGTCGAATCGTCGAACACGAACGGACAGCGGGCGAATTCGTTGCATCAAGTGAGCGCCGAGCGGGGCACGACGCCGGCGGATCCGGCCGCGGAGGCGGTGGATCCGGAGCTTGAGGTGCGGGCGCTGGTCGTCCGCTCACAGAAAGGTGACGCCAACGCCTTCGGGCTGCTCTACGACCGATTCCTGGCGGAGATCGTCCGCTACCTGACCTACCGCGTCGGGAACCCGGACACCGCGGAAGACCTGGCGCAGCAGGTCTTCCTCAAGGCCTGGCAGGCGATCCCTCGCTACGAGGACCGTGGGGTGCCGTTCAAGGCCTGGCTCTATCGGATGGCCCACAACCAGATGGTCGACCACCACCGCACGCGCCGCGTCACGACGGACCTCGAGGGCGTCGACCTACCCGAGGAGCCGGAGGCCGAACAGCGCGTGCTGGTGCAGGAGGTACACAGCCACCTCCGCGCGGCGCTCGATCGGCTGTCCGAGGATCACCGGCAGGTGCTGGTGCTGCGCTTCCTCCTCGAGAAGTCCGCGCGCGAGGTCGGCGAGATCATGGACCGCAAGGAGGTGACCGTGCGTGGCCTCCAGATGCGCGCGCTGCAGGCGCTGCGGCGGGAGATCGAGCTGACGGGTGGTCTGCCATGAGCGGCGACCGCACGGCCAGCGTGCCGCTGGAGGAGATCGTCGACCAGTGCGTCGACGAGATCGCGGCGGGGCGGCTGACCGTCGAGCAGGCGCTCGACAACTGGCCGGAGCAGCGGGACGCCCTCGCGCCGTTGCTGGAGGTCGCGATGGCGATGCGCGAGCTGCCGGCGGTCCCGGAGCGCTCGCCGGACCCGGAGCGTCGCGCCGCGTTCATGGAGGCGATCGCCTCGACGCCCCAGCAGCCCGCGGCGGTCACCACCGAGCGGGGCGGCGGCTGGCTCGGCGCGTTGACGTCCGCCTTCCCGCGGCTCGCCGCGGTGGCCGCACCCGCGGCGGCGATCGCCGTCGTGGCGCTGTTCTTCGTGCTGAGCAGCGGCGGCGACACCGCGAGCGCCTCGACGCTGACGGTGTTCAGCGGGGGTGTCGAACGCCTCGAGGACGGCGAGTGGCAACCGGTGGACGATGGCACGACGCTCGGCGAGGGCGACCGGCTACGGACCGGGGGCGACGGGATGGCGCTCGTCACGTTCGCGGACGGTTCGACCGCCGCGCTCGACCCAACCACCGAGGTGATCCTCGAAACGATCGCGACCGGCGAGACGCGCCAGATCACGCTGGAGCAGCTCTCTGGCCGGGTGTGGAACGACGTCGCGCCAGGCGGCGCGCCGGCGACCTACGTCGTGCGCACGGCGGACGCGGTGATCGAAGCGCACGGGACGACCTTCGAGACCGCGGTGATCAGCGGCGTGACCTCGGTAGTGACCGCATCCGGCCTCGTGGAGGTCGCCGCCGGCGACGACCGGGCGATGGTCGAACCCGGCCGGGTGCTCCGGGCGATCGAACAACGCATCGTCGACTCGCTGCCGCACGTGACGACCGACGCACCCTCGACATTGCGCGTCGACGGGCCGTTCGTGGCGTCGCTGCGGGCGAGCAACGGGGCGGCAACCGGCGCGCTGCCAAACGGTGTGACGTACCAGCAGATCCCGGGCGTGAGCACGACGAATCCCGGCGACGGCCCGCAGATTCTGCGCTTCTACGACGTCGCGCCCGGGCGCTACGCGCTAGTGCTGCGGCGGATCGAGGGCCCTCGAACCGGTGGTTCGGCGACGCTGGTGACCGACGGGCGGCCGAGGACGGTCGAGCTCCCGCCGACACTGGCGACGATGACGGTCCGGATCGACATCGGCATCGACGGCGGCATCGTGAGCATCGAGCTCGTGGACCGCGAGCCGGTGCCGACCGACGCCGCGACCGACGAGCGGATCGTCGACACGCCTCGCACGACCGACGCGATCGCCGTCTCCGATCAGCGCGCGGCCGCTGCGCCGGTGCGGCCGAGCGACGCGGTGCGCCCGTCCGCGTCACCCGAGGCGACGCGACCATCGAGTGACGACGGCCCTCGAGATGACCTGCTCGCGGCGTTGCGGCTCGATCCGCCTGAGCGGGCGACGGCGCTGCGCGCGCTCCTCGAGTCGTTCGAGCGCGAGGACGCGCGCTGGGCGCTGCTGCGTCAGCGGCTGCAGTCGAACGACGAGTTGCGGCGACGGTTCGCGACGGCGCTCGAGGAGATCGGCGAGCCGAGCTTCGTCGCGTTCGTGCGCGCACAGCTCGGCGTCTCGGATGCGCCTCGCGAGGATGGTGACGCGACGGACGCTCCGGTCGAGCCGACGGCGACGGCGACGCGAGCGGCCTCGGATGTGGTGACGCCGACGGTGGTGGCCGGGGACGGTGCGACGGCGACGGCCACGCCGGTCAGCGGGGACGCGGCGCCTCGGGACACCCGCTAGCTCGCCGGAGTTCGCCCGGCGACGAGGCGGTCGAAGCCCTCGACGTCGTCCGGCTCCATGATCAGGCGGCGCGCCGGGTAGTTGATGACGATGCCCTCGGCGGTGAGCCGGGTGTGGATGCGCTTCATCATCTCGTGCTTCAGCAGGAACGAGTCGGACCAGGTCTTCGCGCGCATCTTCACGAAGAAGTTGATGTTGGAGTCACCGAACTCCGCGTAGCGGAAGAGCGGCGTCCGCGCGGGGTCGACGACCTCAAGGTTCTCCATCAGGTCGTTCATCTCCTCGAGGACGATCGTCTCGACGTGAACGAGGTCCTCCTCGTAGGCGATCCCGCAGTCGACGCGTGCGTCGGCGCGGGTATCGGCGGAGTCGTAGTTGGTGATGATCGACTCGGCGAGCGAGGAGTTCGGGACGAGCACGATGTTGTTGTCGAAGGTGCGGATGCGGGCGGCCCGCCAACCGATGTCCTCGACGATCCCGACGGGACCGCCGTCGACCTCGATGTAGTCGCCGACGGCGACGGAGGCGTCGGTGATGACGTAGGAGCTGGCGAAGACGTTGGTGAGCAGCGGCTGCAGCGCAAGTGCGACCGCGAGGCCACCGATGCCGAGGCCGGCGAGTAGCGGGCTGATCGAGATGCCGACGGCGTCGAGCACGAGCAGGAAGCCGATCGCGATCACGACGACGTTGAGGATCCGCTTCAGGAACGGCAGCGAGCGGGCGTCGAGGCCTGGCAAGCCCTCGGTGCCGGGGCGGTGGGCGAACCAGTCGAGGATGTCGAGCACGAGGCGGCGGGCGGCGAAGACGATCAGCAAGAGCATGATCGCGACCCAGCCGCGGCGGATCGTGTCCTGGTGATCTTCGAGGTAGGAGAGCGTGAGGAGGGCGATGTAGACGCCCTGCACGGCGAGGAAGGCGATCAGGGATCCTCGGACGGCGTTGGCGATGACGTCGTCGAGCTCGGTCTCAGTCGCATGGGTGAAGAAGTGGATGATCCGGCGCGAGAGCAGCGCCACGAACCACGCGAGGACGATCCCGCCGACCGCGATGCCGGCGGCGATCAGCGTCTCGGTGAGCTGATCCTCGGTGATATCGAACTCGAACATCGGCGTTCCCTGGTCAGAACGCCCCGCCGCCGAATGATCCTAGCTGATGATCAGTTGTTACGCCGACCTGTTGCCGCGTTCGTATACTGGCTCCATGTTCGCAACTATTGGTCACACCTTCGAACTCATGAAGATGAGCTGGTCGGTCCTGATGAAGGATCGCGAGCTGATCTTGTTCCCCGTGATGTCCGCAATCGGCGTGGTACTCGTGATCGCGCTGTTCTTCGGCATCGCCGGCGCGACCGGGTCGATCGACCGGCTCGACACCGCCACCGGCGGCTCGACCGAGGAGTCGCAACCGATCGACCTCGTACTTGCGGTCGCGCTGTATGCGTCGACGACGTTCGTCGTGATCTTCTTCAACGCCGCGCTGGTCGCGGCGGCGCTCGAGCGGCTGCGTGGCGGCGACCCGAACGTGCGCTCTGGGCTCCGCGCGGCAGCCGCCCACCTGCCGGCGATCATCGGCTGGGCGCTGATCTCGGCGACGGTCGGTCTGCTGCTGCAGCTGCTGCGCGACCGAATGGACAACTTCATCGGTCAGATCGTGATCAGCCTGATCGGCGGGGTCTGGGCCTACATGACGTTCTTCGTCGTGCCGATCCTGGTCGCCGAGGGCACCGGACCGATTGAGGGCATCAAGCGCTCGTCCGGGCTGTTCCAGCGGACGTGGGGCCGCCAGGTCACGTCGTCGTTCGGGTTCTTCTTCGTCTACATCGTGGCGGTGCTGATCGCGTTCCTCCCAGCGGCGTTGTTGTTCGCGATTTCGCCGCTGGCCGGCATCGTGGTCGGCGCGATCACGATCCCGCTGGCGATCGGGACGGTGCAGGCGATGGAGGGCATCTTCAAGGCGGCGCTGTACGAGTTCGCGCTCGGTGAGTCGCCGCTCGAGTTCGACCGCGGCACGCTCTCCGGCGCCTACCGCGCCCTCTAGCCCTTCGGGCTTCTATGATCGTTCCGGCCCGTCTGACCAGCTCGGCTGGGCGGGTCGACATGGTTCTTGCCGCGGTCGAGCCGGCCAGGAGCGCTAGCCGGCGGCGTCCGTCAGCGCGGCGAACTCCTCGGGTGTGTTGACGTTGAGGAATGAGCGACCCTCCGGGTCGTAGGCCGTCCACTCGTCTGATTGCATGCGGTAGGCGTCGAGGTCGGCGGCGACCGCCATTGGGGCTCGGTCGCCAGCCTCGAGGTGCTCGTGGATCACCGATAGCGCCGAGGTGGCGAAGGCGGAGCAGAGCGGCTGCGGTCGCCGCTCAGCAAGCGGGAGCACCCAGCGGTGGGGCGCCTCGAGACGGGCGACCAGCGCGCGGAGCAGCGACGCCTCCACGAACGGCATGTCGACGGCGACGACGACGGCCGCGGGAGCGCGGCAGGCCTCGAGGCCGGCGGCGATGCCGACGAGCGGTCCTTCGCCCTCCACGGGGTCTTCGACCACCCGGAGCGGGTGGTCGGTGGTGACCTCAGGAAGCGGGCGGCCGGGCGCGGCGACGAGCACCAGCTCCTCGACGGCGGGGGTGAGTCGATCGACGCTGCGTTGGAGCATCGTGACGCCGTCGAGCAGCAGCGTGGCCTTGTCGGTGCCCATCCGGCTCGACCGGCCGCCGGCGAGAATCACGCCCGTTACGTCTGCCATTGCCCCGCCTCTGGTGATGCGTCGATCATAGAACGATGAGCACTCCATCGACGCTGTGGGACGCCCTGGATCTCGACGCGGCGGCGCCGCCGGTGGTCGCCCTCGTGGGCGGCGGCGGGAAGACGACGGCGCTGTTCCGGCTCGGGCGTGAGGCGCGCGCCCTCGGGCGATCGGCGGTGCTGACGGGTACGACACGCTTCACGCAGCAGTCGCATCTCGGCGACGCGATCCGCGTGATCGCCTGCGGCGCGCCCGATGTGGCTCCCGACCTGTCCGCCGTGATCGCAGACGGCGCGACGGCCCTCGTGCATGCCGGGCGCGAACCGAAGGCGCGCTGGGCGCCGATCGCGACCGAGGTAGCCGATGCGATCGCGACGATGCCCGGCCTCGGACTGCTCGCGATCGAGGCCGACGGGAGCAAGATGCTGCCGTTCAAGGCGCCGACCGAGCACGAGCCGGTGATCCCGAGCGCGACGACCCATGTGGTCGCGGTGGTGGGGTTGCGCGCCCTCGATGAGCCGCTGGAGGCGGGGCGGGTGCACCGACCGGAGCGGATCCGCGCGATTGTGCGGAACGAGGAACGGGCCTCGGCGGAGGTGATCGCGCGCGTGATGACGGACGCCTCGGGGGGGCGCAAGCACGTGGGGAAGCGCGACTTCACGGTGCTAGTCAACCAGGCCGACCTCGACCCGGAGCGGGCGCTGGCCCTTGGCGAGGCGATCCGGGCGGCGGGCGCGCCGCGCGTGGTGGTCGCCGCCCTGCGCGAGGATGATCCGATCCGCGCCGTGCTCGCGACATGACCGAGGACGGCGTCTTCTCCGGCACCGTCGAGTACTACGCGCGCTACCGCCCGGACTTCCCGGACGCGGCGTACGACGCGATCGCCACGACCTTCGAGCTGGATGGGCGCGGGACGTTGCTGGACCTCGGGACGGGGACGGGGCACATCGCGCTCCGACTCGCGGAGCGGTTCGAGGCGGTGATCGGCGTCGACCTCAGCGACGAGATGCTGGCGGTGGCCCGAACCGAGGCCACGGCGCGCGGCGCGTCGAACGTCGAGTGGCGTCGTGGGCGTGCCGAGGAACTGGACCTGGCGGCGGGCACGATCCGCCTCGTCACGATCGGGAACGCGCTGCACTGGTTCGATCGCGAGGCCGTGCTGGCGCAGTGCCACGCACTCCTCGAACGGGGTGGCGGGATCGCGGTCCTCGACATGCCGGGGATGTGGTCGCCGTCGATGGAGCTGGGGGAGGAGCGGTGGCTGGCGGCGCTGGGCGAGGTGGTCGAACGCCACCTCGGAAGCCGACGACGTGCCGGAGACGGCTACTACGAGGCGCAGCACGAGCCGGCCGCGGCGGCGCTCGAGCGCGCCGGGTTCGAGCAGGTCGAGACCGGTAGCGCGGCGGCGGAGCTGACCTGGTCGATCGATGAGGTGGTCGGCTACCTCTACTCCACCTCGTTCGCGAACCGATCCATCCTCGGTGACCGCACCGAGGCGTTCGAGGCGGATCTGCGGCAGGCGCTGGCGACGGCTGAGCCGAGCGGTCGCTTCCCTCGACGGCTCGAGGTGCGGTGGGCGTTGGGGCACCGTCTGGCCTAGCAGGCGGATCCCGATTCTGCGCGGCTCGTCGTCGCCAGTAGTCTGGGCGGCTGGAGGCCGCCCGTGGCTACGTACCTCGTCCTGTTGATGATCCTGCTGCTGCTCTCCGCCTTCTTCTCCGGGTCGGAGACGGCGTTCCTGTCGCTGGACCGGGTGCGGCTCGCGCACCGGGTGCGCGGGGGCGAGCCGGGGGCCGCTCGCGTGCAGGCGCTGCTCGAACGGCCGCACCGGTTGCTGGGCGCGATCCTCCTCGGCAACAACCTCGTGAACACCGGCGCCGCGGCGGTCGGTACCGCGATCGCGACGGAGATCGTCGCCGGCGGCGGCGGGCTGATCATCGCGACGGTGGCGATCACGGTGCTGCTGATCCTGGTGGGCGAGGTGACGCCGAAGACGCTCGCACTCAGCCACGCGTTCGCGGTGAGCCGAGTCTACGCCTGGCCGTTGGCGATGTGGGCGCGGCTCAACCGGCCGATCGTGTGGGCCCTCGACGCGCTGACGCGGCTACTGATCCGCGTGTTCGGCGGCGGGGATTCGGACGGGGCATCGCCGCTGAACACGGCCGAGCTGGGGACGGCGATCCGGCTCGGCGCGGAGAGCGGGGCGCTGCAAGCGGGGGCATCGGAGCGGATGCTCGGGGTGATCGCGCTGCAGGAGCGACAGGTACAGGAGATCATGGTCTCGCGCGTCGACATGGTCGCCGTGCCGACGACGGCGCCGCTGCCCGAGGTGGCGCGCCAGCTCAGCGAACTCGGATTCCAGCGACTCCCCGTCTACGCGTCGAGCCCTGACGAGGTGGTTGGCTACGTGCACGTCAGCGACGTGAACTCGGCCCACCTCGATGGGTTGGGCGAGCGGACGGCGAGCGACATCATGCGGCCGGCGACGTTCGAGTCCGAGCACGCGCCGATCGCGAACGTCCTCGAGCTGATGCGCGATCGGGGCCGCTACCTCGTGATGCTCGTGGACGAGTTCGGAGCGACGTCCGGCCTCGTGACACTCGAGGACATCATGGAAGAGGTGGTGGGCCGGCTGGCGAGCGAGAGCGGCGAGGAGCCGGACCAGCCGCCACAGCAGCTCGGGCGAACGGGGCGGATCGAGCTTGAGGGCAACGCGCTCCTCGTGGACGTGTCGAGCCAGGTGGGAACAGACCTGACGGACATCGAGGCGAACACGGTCGCGGGGCTGATCCTTGCGCACACGCGCCGCTTCCCGGAGGCGGGCGAACACATCGACGTCGGGAACCTGCGGTTCACGGTCCTCGAGATGGACGAGCGGCGCATCTCGCGGGTCGCGATCGAACGGCTCAGCGTGGCGCGGCGGGTGCTGAGCCGATGACCGCAGAGGATGGAGCACCCTCGTGAGGCCCGAAGCCGTGATCTTCGACTGGGGCGGGACGCTCAGCGACTACGCGGCGGTCGAGCTGTCCGACATGTGGTCGCTGGCGGCGGAGCACCTCGCGCCGCACATGCCCGAGGACGAGCCGGCGCTGATGCGCCGGTTCGGCCGGATCGAGGAGGCGTTCTGGCAGCGGACCGTCACCGACCAGCGGTCGGGGACGCTGGCCGACCTGCTGTCGGCGGCGACGGCGGAGCTGGGCGTCGATGTCGCCGAGGCGGTGCTGGAAGAGGCGGCGGTGCGGTACCTCGATGCGTGGACGCCGCACATCGTTCACGACATCGAGGCGGCGGCGACGCTGAGCGCGCTGCGCGAGCGGGGGCTGAAGATCGGGTTGCTCTCGAACACGCACTGGCCGCGGACGTTCCACGAGCGGTTCCTCGAACGGGACGGACTCGCGGCGCTGATCGACCAGCGGCTCTACACCAGCGAGATGCCGTACATGAAGCCGCACGCGGAGGCGTTCCAGGCCGCCCTCGCCGCGGTCGGGGTCAGGGACGGGGCGCGGGCCGTGTTCGTGGGCGACCGGCCGCTCGACGACATTCACGGCGCGCAGCAGGTCGGGATGCGCGCGGTGCTGCGGCCGAACGACCTCGTGGGGAGCTATGACGTGCAGCCGGACGCGACGATCGGGCGGCTGCCGGAGCTGCTCCCACTCCTCGATGGGTGGCTCGCCGAGGGTTAAGCGTCGGGCCCAGACTCCTCGGAGGGACGGGGCTCCTCGTAGGTCGCCTGGTCCTCGGCGACGAGTCGCGGCCGCTGCTGCACGACCGGGGGTGCGCTCGCCACCGAGCCGGCGTAGGTCGCGGCCGCGGCGGACAGCCACCGGTTGAGGCTGATGCCCTCGTTGGCGGCCATCATCACCGCGCGCCGGTGCAGCTCCGGGGGCAGCCGCAGCTCGGTGCGCCCGGAGAACTCCCTGGTCGCGAACGGCTCGGCGATCGTCCGTCCCTCGTCGAGGTAGTAGTCGATCATCTCCGCGAGCGCCTCGCGACCGTCGGCGATCGCCTCGTCGGGCGAGTCGCCCTCGGCGATCACGCCGGGGAACTCGAGGACCGTCACGGTCCAGATCCCGTCGTCACCCTGCACGAGTGTGAAGGCGTACGGCCGCCGGGCGAGCTCAGCGCCTCGTTTCGCCTCTGTGGTCATGCCGCACCTCCTCAACCTCGATGATTCGCTTCACGATCGCGCGGATCGTTCCGGTGCCCTTCAACGTGTGTGGCACCTGGACGGTCGCCGAACCGTGCGCCCAGATCTGGTGCTTGCTCTCGCGAGCGACCACCCAGCCCCGCTCCACCAGGGCCGCCACCAACTCCCGGCGCTTCACGCTGCCGGGATGCCGCAGCATCCGATCGAGGTCGGTGTTCATAGTGGCATTATTACCATCAGAATGTCAATGGCAATAACGCCACTGGATCAGCTCGCGCCGATCAGCAACGAGCGGGATGAGGTCTCGTGGTCGAGGAGCCATGCCTTGCGCTCTAGGCCGCCGCCGTAGCCGGTGAGGGTGCCGTTCGCGCCGATCACGCGGTGGCACGGGACGACGATCGAGATCGGATTCTTGCCGTTGGCGGCCCCGACCGCGCGGGACGCCGAGGGTTTGCCGATCTCCTCGGCGATCGCGCCGTAGCTCGTCGTCTCGCCCGGCGGGATCGAGCGGAGCGCCATCCAGACCTTGAGCTGGAACGGGGTGCCGCGCGGCGCCAGTGGGAGGTCGAACTCGGTGCGTGAGCCGGCGAAGTACTCCTCGAGCTGACGCACGGCCTCGTCGGAGCCGGGGCCACCTCGTTGGGCGGGTTCGCCAGCGGCGGCCTCCACCTCGGAGACGAGGACGGCCTCGGACTCGCGCTGGTCGACGAACTTGATCACGTGCACGCCTTCCTCGGAGCCGCCGATGAAGAGCGGACCGACGGGCGTGTCGAGGACATCGAAATAGGCCATGAACAGGGCTCCTGTCAGGGGAGAGAGGGACAGTGTACGCCGCGCATCAGTGTCACCAAGCGAACGTTGACACTGGCCTGCACGATGCCCATGCTCCGCCGGTGGTCGCGACCGCGACGACCGCGAACGCTGGCCCCAACGCCATCCTCGGAAGGACCGCCCATGCGACCGAATCCGGTACTCGACACCTGGCGCAGCGGCGGCCAGACGATCGGCGGATGGCTGTCGATGAATTCGTCGTACGGCGCCGAGGCGATGGGGCGCGTGGGGTTCGACTGGCTCTGCGTCGACCTGCAGCACGGAGCGTCGGACATCTCTGACGTGATCCCGATGCTGCAGGGGATCTCGAACGGCGACACGGTGCCGTTCGTGCGAGCGCCGTGGAACGACCCGGCGACGATCATGCGGGTCCTCGATGCCGGGGCGATGGGCGTGATCGTGCCGCTGGTCAACAACCGCGAGGAAGCCGAGCGCGCGGTCTGGGCGACGCGCTATCCGCCGGTCGGTGGCCGCTCGTCCGGCCCGTTCCGCGCGGCGATGTACGGCGGCGAGAACTACGCCGCAGAGGCCAATGACCGGATCGCGCTGGTGGTGATGATCGAGACCGCCGAGGCGCTCGACAACCTGGACGAGATCCTCTCCGTCGACGGCATCGACGCGGCGTACATCGGGCCATCCGACCTGGCGTACGCGATCGGCCTACCGCCGACCGGCGACAACCACGACCCGAAGCACGTCGAGACGGTCCACGCGATCTACGACGCCTGCAAGCGGCACGGGGTCGCGCCGGGCGTGCACACCGGGAGCGTCGAGTTCACGAAGCGCTGGCTCGACCACGGCTTCCAGATGGTGATGCTCGGCGCCGACTCCGGCTTCATGCGCTCGGCGGCGGCGACGCAGCTCGCCGAGGCCCGCGCCCACGTCTCGTAGGAGGGACCCGACATGCCGATCGTTCAGGCCGACGCGCTGCGCGGCTTCATCACCGACATCTTCGAGGCCTCGGGCGCGTCCCGCGAGGAGGCAGCGATCGTCGGCAACCACCTCGTCGAGGCGAACCTGATGGGGCACGACTCGCACGGGATCGTGCGCACGCTGGGCTACATCCAGCAGACGAAGGACGGGGGTCTCGTGCCCGCCGCGCCGATCGAGGTGATCGGGGGCAAGGGCGCGGCGGCGGTCGTCGACGTGAACTGGAACTTCGGTCAGGTGGGTGCGACGCGGGCGATGGAGATCGCAATCGAGCGCGCCCGCGAGCATGGACTCGGCGCGGCGGTCTGCCGCAATTGCGGTCACATCGGCCGGATCGGCGCGTACGGGCAGATGGCCGCGGCGGCCGGGATGATCGGCATCGCCTGCGTGAACAACCCGGGGACGACCGGGCTCGTGGCCCCGTTCGGCGGGGCGAAGGGGCGGATGGGCACCAATCCGTTCACGTTCACGATCCCGACGGACAATCCGGACGAGCCGTTCGTGCTGGACTTCGCGACCTCGGTGGCGGCCGAAGGCAAGGTGCGGGTAGCGCGCAACAAGGGCGTCGAGATGCCCGACGACTACCTGATCGACAGCAACGGCAACCCGACGAACAACCCGGCCGACCTCTACCAGAACGAGTCCGGCGAGCGCGGTGCGCTGCTCCCGTTCGGCGGGGTGGTCGGCTACAAGGCGTACGGCCTCGCCGTCGCGGTCGAGGCGCTGTCCGGCGCGCTCTCCGGCTCAGGGACGGCCGGCGGCGACCGCGCCGGTGGCAACGGCGTCTTCATGCTGGCGATCGACATCCCCGCGTTCACCGAGCGGGGCGAGTTCGACGAACTGTTCGGGGGCCTCGAGGACCATGTGACGCAGCCGCCGTTCCGCGAGGGTCAGGAGGTGCTCACCGCCGGTGAGCCCGAGCGGCGCCGGATGGCGCAGCGACTCGCCGACGGCATCGACGTCGACGAGGAGACGTGGCGGCAGGTCTGCGAGGGCGGCGCGCTGGTCGGAGTCGCCCCGCTCGAGGTCTAAGGGGGGGGGTCTTCGCCCCCTCGAGGACCCTTCGGGCCACCCGATGCAACGGTCGCTGAGAGTTCGAACCGTTCGGGGAGATTGCGTCGGCTAGGTCAGGGACTCGATCTGGCCGCGCCGCGGGTAGTCGTTGGTCACGATCAGTTCGTCGATGGCGCCTCGGCCGTCACCCTTTGAGTTGATCGCACGGCGCGCGGGCGTGCGTTCGACGCGGTACTTCGCGCCTTCGTAGACGCCCACGATCCACTCGTGCGGTGAGTTCGAGAGCATGACCGAGACGCCACGCTCGCGGAGCGCGTCCATGCGCCAGCGCAGCCGAAGCTGGTCGTCTCGGCTGAACGCGCCCTCCGTGTAGGCGGTGAAGCTGGCCGTGTCCGAGAGCGGGTGGAACGGCGGGTCGAAGTAGACGAAGTCGCCGGGCGCGGCGTCGGCGCAGGCCACCTCGAAGTCGCCGTGGGTGACCTCGGTGTTCTGGAGCGCCCGCGACGCGGCCTCAAGGTTGGGGCGATCGAGGATGGCGGGCTTCCGGTAGCGGCCGTGCGGCACGTTGAAC
This sequence comes from Dehalococcoidia bacterium, assembly GCA_028279505.1. GTDB lineage: Bacteria > Chloroflexota > Dehalococcoidia > UBA2979 > UBA2979 > UBA6627. The sequence goes on along the minus strand of JANQNP010000118.1, from coordinate 25,906 downwards.
CGGCCCTGCCGGTTCACGCGGTAGAGGCCGTTGAAGCAGGTCTTGTTGAGGAAGATCAGGCGCGCGGCGACCTCGACGGGTGCGCTGCGCTGCTCGTCGCGGACCGCGTAGTAGTAGGTCGAACGTGCCTCCTCGTCGCCTCCGAGGTACTCGGCCGACAGCACCTCGAGACGCGTGAGCAGCTCCTCGAGGTGGTCGCGCACGACGGTGTAGGTGGTGACGAGCTCGTGGTTCATGTCGTTGAGGACGGCGCGGCGCGGGGCGAGGTCCGGCTCCGCGGCGAGGGCGAAGAAGAAGGCGCCACCGCCGACGAAGGGCTCGTAGTAGGTGTCGATCGCCCTCGGGGCGCGCTCGAGCAGCGCGGGGAGGAGCTGGGTCTTGCCGCCGGCCCACTTCAGGAACGGGCGAGCGGGGGACAGCGCTTCGTCTGATGCGGCGGTCTTGGCCTCTGCCGGTTGCGGCTCGGCGGAGCGGGGCTCGGCGGGCACAGACTCTGCGGGCAGGGGCTTGGCCTCGGTGGGTTGGAGTGTGGTGATGGTGGCATCCCGGCGACCGGGGAGGTGGCCGCTCGCCGGAGTGTAGCGGGCCGATCGGCGCGGAGCGAGGCGCGGGGGACGAACCTCGGTCGGTTGGATAACCGGTCTCCGCTCGGACACATGCCGGAAACAATCACGACACGTATCGGAAATCGGCGAGTGATTGATTTGCAACATCTCGGTGACCGTCCGGGGTGTGCAGCGTCGCGCGGCCGATCTTCGGCAGCCATGCGCGGCGAGGGAGGAAGGCGACATGGACTCAGGAACGACCGCCTGGTTGCTCACCAGCTCGGCGCTCGTGCTGTTCATGACCCCGGGGCTGGCGCTGTTCTACGGCGGCATGGTCCGAGGCAAGAACGTGCTGGCGATGTTGATGAAGAACTACATCGCGATGGGGATCGTGACGATCACCTGGATCGCGGTGGGGTTCACGCTGGCGTTCGGGGGGAACTCGACGATCGGCGACTGGAGCGTGGTCGGGAACCTCGACCTGTGGGGCGTGCGCGACGTGGGTCTCGGCAACGAGATCTTCGGCGCCGATTACCCGGACATGCTGTTCGTGGCGTTCCAGATGATGTTCGCGATCATCACGCCGGCGCTGATCGCCGGCGCGGTCGCGGAGCGGATGAAGTTCACCGCGTGGGTGGTGTTCATCGCCGTCTGGTCGATCGTCGTCTACGCGCCGATGGCCCACTGGGTCTGGGGCGGCGGCTTCATCGCCGAGGAGGTCGGCGCGCTCGACTTCGCGGGCGGCCTGGTGGTCCACATCAACGCGGGTGTGGCGGCGCTAGCGCTGATCATGGTGCTGGGACCGCGCCTCGGCTGGCGGCGTGACGCGATCCGCCCGCACTCGTTGCCACTGACGGTGCTCGGCGCGGGCATCCTCTGGTTCGGCTGGTTCGGCTTCAACGCCGGCTCGGCGCTGGCCGCCGATGGCGCGGCCGCGAACGCGTTCGTGACGACGCACGTCGCCGCAGCGGTCGGCGCGACGACGTGGACGATCGTCGAGGGGATGCGCCACGGGAAGCCGACGACGCTCGGGTTCGCCTCGGGTGCGGTCGCCGGACTGGTGGCGATCACGCCGGCGGCCGGATTCGTCTCGCCGCTCTCGGCGGTGGTGATCGGCATCGCGGCCGGGTCGATCTGCTTCTACGCGCTGCAGCTCAAGTTCCGGTTCAACTTCGACGACTCGCTCGACGTAGTCGCCGTCCACCTGGTGGGCGGGATCATCGGGGCGCTGCTGCTCGGGTTCCTCGCAGAGGACCGGATCGGCGGGCTCGGGGACGGGCTGTTCTTCGGCGAGCCGCAGCTGGTCTGGAACCAGTTCCTCTCGATCGTGATCGCCATCGTGTGGTCGTTCGTGCTCTCGTACGGGCTGGCGCGGATCATCGACGCGACGATCGGCCTGCGGGTCAGCGAGGACGAGGAGCGGCAGGGGCTCGACCTCGCGCTCCACGAGGAGCAGGGCTACGTCCTCGCGGACTAGCGCGAACGGAAGGGAACACTCATGAAACTGGTTATTGCCTACATCAATCCGTTCAAGCTGGACGAGGTGCGCGACGCGCTGAAGGAGACCGGGGTCGGCGGGCTGTCCGCCGGCAACGTGCAGGGCTTCGGCCGACAGGGCGGGCACACGGAGACGTACCGTGGGGCGGAGTACGAAGTACAGTTCGTGCCCAAGGTGCGGATCGAGGTGATCGTCGACGACGGCGACGTCGCCGCGGTGGTCGCGAAGATCGAGGAGACCGCTCGCACCGGGCAGACCGGCGACGGCAAGATCGCGGTGCTGCCGGTGGAGGATGTCGTGCGCATCCGCACCGGTGAGCGCGGAACGGACGCCCTCTAGCGGCGGATACGAGCAACGAGGAGCGCGAGCGTCGATGGCGACCTCCCATCCGGCGCTCGCGCCGTTCCTCGAGCGGCTCGCGCTGACCGATCCGAGCCCCGTCGGCGAGGCGGGGCTCGTTCGGTGTCAGCAGACCTCGGACGTGCTGGACGCCGCGCTGCGCGAGCTGGCACGCGAGACGGCCGGAGACTTCGCGGTGGTGGCGGTCGGCGGCTACGGCCGCCGGGAGCAATCGCGACACTCCGACATCGACCTGATGCTGCTCGTCCCGCGCGGGGGCGACGAGGCGGCGGCGACGCAGCTCCTCTACCCGCTCTGGGACGCGAGCCTGAAGGTGGGGCACTCGGTTCGCCGGGTCGACGAGATCCCGACGGCGGTCGACCACATCGAGACGTTTACCGCGCTGCTGGACGCGCGGTTCATCGCCGGCTCCGAGGAGCTGTTCGGCCAGCTCGAGGTGGCGCTGGCGCGGCTCGCCCGGTCGCGACGGCGGCAGCTCCTCGGTGGGTTGCGCGAGCAGCAGGACGCGCTGCAGCGCGCCGAGCCGTGGCAGCTGCAGGCGACCGACGTGAAGGGCGGCCGCGGCGGGCTGCGACAGCTCCAGCTCGTGCACTGGCTGGCGCGCGCCGAGCAGCGGGTCGATGGCGCGAGCGGCGCGACGCTGAGCGAGGAGCTCGAGGTGGCACGGGAGCGACTGCTCTCGACCCGTCAGGCGATCCACGCGCTCGCCGAGCGGCCGACCGATACGTTCCGCGACGACCTCGCGCCGCGCGTCGCGGCGTGGCTCGGCGAGGAGACGCTCGACTGCGCGCGGGCGCTCTACGAGGCGATGCGTGCGATCGATCGCGCGGCCAGCGATGCACTGGCGGCGCGGCCGGGTGGGCGGCGTTGGTGGCAGCTCTGGCACCGGTCGGCGGCAGCCGCCGCGACCGAGCCTGCGGAGGAGCCAACGGACCTCGAGGCGTTACGGCGCGCACTGCGGCGGGCGGCGGACGAGGCCGTGACGATCGAGCTGGACCCGCTGCTCCGCGCACCGTGGCTCGAGCGGCTGCTGCCCGAGTGGGCGGCGATCCGGGCGCGGCGGCACATCGCGCCGTTCCACGTCCACCCAGTCGACACGCACCTGCTGCGCACGGTGGCGGAGGCGGGTTACATCGCGGAGCACGACGAGGACGGTTCCGGCAGCGTCGACGTCGCCGCGGCGATCGGCGACCGCGACGAGCTGCTGCTCGCGGCGTTCCTCCACGACGTGGGGAAGGGGCGCGAGGAGGAGCACTCAACGGCGGGCGCGGTGATCGCGGAGCGGTTCTGCGCACGCGCCGGGCTAGACGCCGCGACGACGCAGCGGCTGGTCAGCGTCGTGCAGCACCATCTGCTGCTGCCGGCCGTCGCCACCCGCCGCGACATCGCCGACCCGCGCGTAATCAGCGAGGTGGCGGAGGCGGTCGGCACGCCTCGGGTGCTGCACCTGCTGTACCTCGTCGCGATCGCCGACTCGCGGGCGACGGGGCCAGACGTCTGGAGCGCCTGGAAGGCGCAGCTCCTGCGGTCGCTGTACGAGCGGGTGCTCGCGGTGCTGGTCGAGGTCAGCGCCGCGCCGCTGGGAGCGGCGCGGAGCCTCGAGCGGGCGCAGGCGGCGCTCGCAGAGCGCTTCTCCGCCGAGGAGGTGGCGGCACACCTCGCACGGCTGGAGCCGGGGTACCTGCTCAGCACGCCGCCGGAGACCGTTGGCGATCACATGGAGCTGGTCGAGGAGGCAATCGCGAAAGGGCTCGGCGTGCGCCGCGACCAGCTCGACGGGATGGACCGGCTGACGATCGTCTGCCACGACCGACCGGGGCTGCTGCAGGCGCTGGCCGGGACGCTGGCGGCCCACCAGGCGAACGTCCTCGGTGGCGTCGCGTACACCCGCGACGACGGGCTAGCGATCGAGGTGTGGCACGTCGGCGACGCGCTCGGGCACGGGATCGACGACCGGCGGTGGTCGCGGATCCTCGACGCGATCCCGGAGGTCCTCGACGGGTCATACCCGCTGGAGGAGCGGATCGCCCAGATGCGGCGCAGCTACCCGTCGCCGGCAGCGACAGTCGCCCCGACCGCGCACGTGGAGAATGCGGCCTCCGACGCCTACTCAGTGCTCGAGGTGACGGCGCAGGATCGACCGGGCCTGCTGCACGCGGTGACGCGCGCGCTCGCGGAGCTAGGGATCGACATCCACCTCGCGAAGATGGACACGCTGGGTCCCGAGGTGTTCGACGCGTTCTACGTGCGCCGCGAGAACGGCCGGCGGATCGAGGATCGCGACGAGATCGAACGGCTCGAGGCGCGCGTCCTCGACGCGATCCGGGCGCTCGATCCAGACTGAGCCGACACGAACGCCAGGTGGCACGTGTCGTCTGCTGATCGTCCACAGCTACCCGATCGGCCCTCGATCGTGGCGATCGACCTCGATGGGACGCTGCTCGACTCCGACGGCGTCCTCAGCGCGCGGAGTCGCGAGGCCGTCCTCGGATTGCTGGACCGGGACGTGCGGGTGGCGGTCGCGACGGCGCGGCCGGCGCGCGCCGTGGCGCAGCTGATCGACGCGCGGATCCTCGAGGCGGTCGATCTCGTGCACGTGGACGGCGCGGTCGTGGACCGGCTGGGCGACGAGCACCCTCGGCATCAACGACCGCTCCCGGAGGGGGCGGCGCGGACGATCGCGGACCTCGCGGCGCACGCACTGCCGGAAGCGCGGGTGATCGTGGAGCTGGAGGGCTGGGAGTTCGGCTCCGACCGGCCGGGTACCGCCGAGGAGCTGTGGCGCTACAACAGCGCGACGCCAGAGATGGTGCTGCCGGTCGACGCGGCGATCGAGCGCGGGCCGGTGAAGGTCGCGATCAACGGGATCCACGCCTCGGTCGATGGGCTCGCCGAGCTGCTGGCCGCGGAGTTCGGCGACGAAGTGCGGCTGCTGCAGCACCGGATCGGGTCGTTCCTCTCGGTGGTCGCGCCGGGCGTCGGCAAGCGGAGCGGCGTCGGGCGGTTGCTCGACGACGAGGCGGAGTGGGGCACGACGGTTGCGTTCGGCGACGACTACAGCGACATCGAACTCCTCGAGGCGTGCGGATTCAGCTTCGCGATGGCAAACGCGGCTCCCGAGGTGATCGCGGCGACACCGCAGCGCGCGCCGGCGAACGATGACGACGGGGTCGCGCAGATCCTCGAAGGGTTGATCGCGCGGCTGGGCTAGCGGGCGAGCCAGTCGCGGAGGCGGGCGGTGAGGCCGTCGGGGTAGAGGGTGTAGTCGCCGGCGAGGACGCGGTCGAGCGGGAGCCAGCGGGCGTCGATCGGTTCGCCATTGTCCTCGTAACCCGCGATCGGGGAGAGGTCTGCCGGCTCGTGGCCGGCCGGCCAGGCGACGACGAACTCGAACATGAGCTGGTGACCGGGCTCGCCGTCGAGCTCGAAGATGTTCTCGGCGACGCCGATGTGCTCGACCACCTCGACGGGGCGGCCCAGCTCCTCGAGCATCTCGCGGTGGAGCGCGTCGATGGCGCGTTCGCCGAAGTGGATGCCGCCGCCGAGGGGTCGATAGAACGCGCCGTCGGGGTGCGGGTAGCGGTTGGCGAGCAGGTGATCGCGCCAGAGGAGGATGGCGAGCGCGGTCGAGCGGATGGCTGGGTCGGGCATCGAGACCGCACCGATGAGAATGACGAACGATCGATCGTCGAACGTACTGCTGGCGGTCGGCTAGGATACGCGCAGCCCATCAGTCGGCGGCCGTGGCCATTCGGCCCCGCTAGAGCAGAGGACTCCCCCTGTGACCACTGAGCAAGAGATCTACGCCCTCGGCGAAACGCCGCCGCTCGGCTATGTGCCACCGAAGATGCACGCCTCGTTGATCCGACCGGAGCGCTTCGGTGAGCCGAACCAGGCGTTCGAGATCGAGCAGATCGACGTGCCGGAGGTTGGTCCTCGCCAGGTGCTCGTGTGGGTGATGGCCGCGGGGGTGAACTACAACAACGTCTGGGCCGCCCTGGGGCAGCCAGTCGACGTCATCGGCGCGCGCCAGCGGAAGGGCGCCGAGGAGCCGTTCCACATCGGCGGCTCAGACGCCTCCGGGATCGTCTGGGCGACCGGCGATGAGGTGGAGAACGTCAAGGTCGGCGACCGCGTGGTGCTCTCCTGCGGCATGTGGGACGAGGACGCCGAGGACATCAAGGCCGGCGTCGATCCGATGACATCCTCCTCGAACAAGATCTGGGGCTACGAGGAGAACTGGGGCTCGTTCGCGCAGTTCGCGCTCGTGGACCACTACCAGTGCTTCACGAAGCCGCCACAGCTCTCATGGGAGGCCTCGTCGGCGTACATGCTCGTCGGTGCGACCGCGTACCGGCAGCTCATGGGCTGGCCGCCACACATCGTGAACGAGGGCGACCCGGTCCTGGTCTGGGGTGGCAGTGGCGGCCTCGGCTCGATGGCGATCCAGATCGTGAAGGCGCGCGGCGGGATCCCGATCGCCGTCGTCTCGAGTGAGGACAAGTACGAGTTCTGCCTGCAGCTCGGCGCCAAGGGCGTGATCAACCGCCGTGACTTCGACCACTGGGGTCGGCTGCCGGACCTCGATGACGCCGCAGCCTTCGGCGAGTGGGCGAAGGGTGCCCGCGCCTTCGGCTCGAAGTTCTGGGAGGTCCTCGGAGAGCGGAAGTCGCCGAAGATCGTCTTCGAGCACCCGGGCGAGTCGACGATCCCGACGTCGATCTTCCTGGCAGACAACAACGGCATGGTCGTGGTCTGCGCCGGCACGACCGGCTACAACGCCGACGTCGACCTCCGCTACCTCTGGATGCGCCAGAAGCGGCTGCAGGGTTCGCACTTCGCGAACACCGAGCAGTGCGAAGAGTTCAACCAGATGATCATCGATGGCGACGTCGACCCGGCTCTGTCCCAGGTCTTCCCGCTCTCCGGCGTCGGTGACGCGCACCAGCTCATGTACGAGAACGCGCACCCGCCCGGAAACATGGCGATCCTCGTGAACGCGACCGAAGAGGGTCAGATCGACATCGACGTCTAGTCCTCGACCGCAGTTGGGCCACAACGCAGAGGCGGCGCGTGAGCGCCGTCTCTGTTCGTTTCAGCGTTCGTTCCGAGGCGTCGTGACGATCGAACTCTGCTTGGCGGTCACCGCCGGATGGGCGCGGCCGCGCTACTGGTAGATGACGTAGTCGGCGTCGAGGTCGATGACCTGCTCGATGCTCATCACCGGCAGGTCCCAGTGGTAGAAGAGCTTGAACGCGGACCGCTCGGCGTAGTCGGCGCGGGCGTAGCGCTCGAAGCCGCTGATCTTCGCGCCCATGCCGCCGAAGCCGTCCATGTCGATGGTGATCTCGACTTCGGGCACGTCGTCGAAGCGCTCAGGCTCGATCAGCATGCCGGGCTTGAACTGGTGGAGGACGAGCAGCTTCGGGGGGATGCCGGCGTCGACGACGAGGTCGGCGAGGAAGTCCTGCACGGCGTTGACCTCGTCGGCGTCGAGCGCGCCGATGACGAGGCCGGGCGCGTAGCCGAACCGCTCGGTGGCAAACTCCGGGTCGAGGGCCAGGTGGACGAAGGGCTCGCGGAGGAACCACTCGAGGCGGCGCGTGTCCTCGAGGGGGTCGGACCAGCCGATCTGGAGGTCGAGGAAGAGGAGGATGCCGTAGTCTCGAGCGACCTCGACGTACTCGGCGATCTGCTGCTTCGACATCTTGTCGAGGTAGAGGCCGTCGTCGGTCTGGTTGGCCTGGGCGACGTCGACGATCAGGTGGAGGGCGCCGACGGTGTCGCGCGAGCCGTTCAGCGCGTCGTACTCGGCGGCGAGCTGCTTGATGCGGACCGCTGCGTCGACGGCGTCGTGGAGTCCCAACTCGCCCATCACGCCGACCGAGGGGTAGCCGTAGTAGGAGACGACCTGATGGGTCTCGAGCGCGCTGGCCGGCAGCGGGGGCGGCGCGGCCTCGGGAGCCGGCAGCGCACGGGTGGCGGCGAGGGTGACCGGGTCGGGTTCCTCGGCGGGTGGATCGCTCACGACCGGCGCGGGTGGGACCTCGGGAGCGGGCGGTGGCAGCGGCTGGAGCGTGGCGGCGGACAGGGGCGCCGTCGAGCTAGCGATCAGCGCCGACGACAGTACGGCGAGCAGGGAGGCATGGCGGGCCAGACGTCGCACGAGCATCCACCTGAACCGGCCACCCCTGGCCCACGTCGGTGACTGCGACGATACAAAGCATCATTGGCCTAAGCAACTAATCAGTTATCCCCATCCGTTCCACATAACACGAACGGTGATCAGACCTTCGATCGCCGGTCTGCGAAGGGCATCACAGCCCTATTGATCGGCACTGCCGACGGTCACGCTGGTCAACGCTTCGAGGGCGTTGACCAGCGCCTGCGTACCAACGTCGGAGCCGGATTCGCGCTCCACCGCGGCGAAGAGCTGGTGGACCATCGAGGTGCCGGCGAGGGGCAGGTGGAGCTGATCGGCGGCCTCGAGGGCGAGTCGCAGATCCTTCTGCTGGAGGCCAACCTTGAACCCCGGCGCGAAGTCGCGCTCGACGATGCGGGAACCGAGGTTGGAGATCTGCCAGGAGCCGGCGGCGCCAGCGCTGATCGCTTCCAGCATCGTCGAGGGGTCGACGCCGCTCGCCTGGCAGAAGACGAGCGCCTCGGCCATGGCGTAGTTGTTGATGCAGACGGCGATCTGGTTGCAGAGCTTCACGGTCTGGCCGGAGCCGCTCGGGCCGCAGTGGGTGATGCGGGAGCCCATCGCCTCGAGGACAGGGCGAACGCGTTCGAGCGCGGCGGCGTCGCCACCGACCATGATCGAGAGGGTGCCGTCGATCGCGCCCTGCTCACCGCCGGAGATCGGGGCGTCGAGGAGCTGGACATCCTTCTCGGCGAGCCGGGCCGCGATGTCGCGGGTGACGGCCGGGGAGATGGTCGACATGTCGATCACGACGCTGCCGGGTCGGACGCCCTCGATGGCGCCGGGGACGCCGTCGGTGCCGAGCAGCACGTTCTCGACGTCGGCGCTGGCGGTGACGCAGGAGATGACGACGTCGCTGCGTGCGGCGACGTCCGCGGGCGACTCGGCGATCGAGGCGCCGTGGGTGGCGGCCTCCTCGGATCGGGCGGTGGTGCGGTTCCAGACGCTGACCTCGAAGCCGGCGCCGAGCAGGTTGCGAACCATGGGCGCGCCCATGATGCCGAGGCCGATGAAGCCGACTGTGTCAGTCACGTTGTCTCTCCTTCTTGCTGCCGTATCCTCTGTGGGGCGTCGGCACCGCGGGACTCCGCGGCACTCGCACTGGATCCGAGGAGGACCACGATGGGTCGAATCTTGATGCGCCTCGTGGCTCTCGCCATCATCGGCGCCGTGGCCTACAAGGCCCTGCAGGCTGCCGGCGTGATCGGCGGCGAAGAGTCTGTCGAGTTCGAGTGGGCGGACGACGCCAACTAGCGACGCCATCCGCAGTCCTCGAGCGGTGTCCGGCTAGCCGGCGCGAGCGCGCTGCTCGCCCCAGGTGCCCCAGTGCGTGACCTCCTCGACGGGCCGGCGCTTCGGCTGCGCCCAGCGCCCCTGCGCCGGGTAGCCGAGCGGGATCAGGCCCATCGTCTTCGCGCCTTCGGGTAACCCGAGTAGCTCGCGCACCTCGTCCTCGTGCCCGGCATAGAGCGAGGTGAGCGTCGCACCGACGCCGTGCGCGCGGGCGGCGAGCATCAGGTTCTGGACGGCGCCATAGATCGAGGAGCCGGTCATCCGGCTCTCGCGGGCGTTCTGAAGCACCGGCATGATCCAGACGGGTGCCTCGTGGAGGTGGTTCGCGAGGTGGTCGGCGGAGAGGAAATTGCGCTTGCCGAGGCCGGCGCCATCCTCCGAGGACAGGATCTCTTCGCGGCGGACGCCGTAGGCGGCCCCCCAGCCCTCGAGGTACCAGGCCTGGATCTTCGCCTTGACCTCGGGATCGGTGACGACGACCCAGCCCCAGCCCTGCGTGTTGCCGCCAGTCGGTCCGCGGATCGCGGCATCGAGGATCGTCCAGAGCACGTCGTCCGGGATCGGGTCGGACTTCAGGTAGCGACGGGCCGGGGTCGAGTGGATCGCCTCGAGCACGTCGAGCGGTTCGTGGTCAGCCATGGGTCTCCTGTCGGGTTGCCAGGTGTGGGACTCGTGGGGTTGGTGCCCGCCGAATTCTAGTGGACGGTGCGCCTAGACTCGGCACGCGGAAGCACCGGGGAGGTACCGATTGGCCTCGGATGATCTTGAGTTCGCGGTGGTGACGCCCGAGCGGTGGGGCGACCTCGCGCGGCTGTTCGAAGGGCGGGGTGGCCCGAGCTACTGCTGGTGCATGGTCTGGCGCGAGATGCCGAGCGGCGAGCGCGGCGACAACGAGGCGAAGCGCGCCGCCCTCGAGGGCCGCGTGAGCGCGGGCGAGCCGGTCGGGATCCTCGGATACCGCGACCGCGAGCCGGTGGCGTGGTGCGCTGTGGCGCCGCGGGAGACGTTTCGGTCGATGGGCGGCGCGGACTACGAGGACGACGCTGTGGTATGGGCGATCGTCTGTTTCTTCGCGGTGCGCGCGCTCCGCGGGACCGGGGTCTCGCGCCGGTTGCTCGCTGCTGCCTGTGAGGTGGCGGCAGACGCAGGCGCGACGGTTATCGAGGCGTACCCGGTCGACCCCGAGTCACCGAGCTACGGGTTCATGGGACGGGTGCCGACGTTCCTCGATGGCGGGTTCGCACAGCTGGGGATGGCGGGAACGCGGCGGCACGTGATGTCGAAGCGGCTCGACCGCTAGCGGGCGGTGAGCGACCGGGCAGATCGAAACGGGGACCCGTACGGGTCCCCGTTCTTCGTGCGGTTGCCAGGCCTCGGGAGTTACTCGTTGCCGAGGATGAGCGTCGACGTGCCGGAGAACATGCCGGCGGGGGCGTGGACCATGCTCGTGTGGAGGTCGTCGAGCTGACGCTCGCCGGCCTCGCCTCGGAGCTGGGTCACGGACTCCATGATGGCGAACATGCCGTACATGCCGGTGTGCGTGTACGAGAGGCCGCCGCCGTTGGTGTTCATCGGGAAGTCGCCGCCGGGGGCGGTGTGGCCCTCCGCGAAGTAGGGGCCACCCTCGCCAGGCTTGACGAAGCCGAGCGCCTCGAGCGCGTACATCGGGACGTGGGTGAAGGCGTCGTAGAACATGGCGTGCTGGATGTCGCTGTGCGTCATCCCCGCCATCTCGAACGCATCCTTGCCGGTCTGGACTGCGGCGGTCCACTCGGTCATGTCCTTCATCTGGCTGATCAGCGTGTGCGCCGAGGTCTCGCCGCGACCGAGCACCCAGACCGGGTCCTTCGGGAAGTCGTTGGCGCGGTCCTCGCCGACGAGCACCAGCGCACCGCCGCCGTCGGTCACTAGGCAGCAGTTCAGGAGGTGCAGCGGCCAGGCGATCATGCGTGAGTTGAGCACGTCGTCGACGGTGATCGGGTCGCGCATCATCGCGCGCGGGTTGAGCTCGGCCCACTTGCGGGTGGCGACGGCGATCTCGGCCATCTGCTCCTCGGTGGTGCCGTACTCGTGCATGTGGCGGACGATCGGGACCGAGAACATGCTCGGCGGGCCCCAGACGCCGTAGGGCGCCTCGAACTGGCCGGCGATGGTAGCGGGGCCGGGGGCGCGTCCGCCGACGCCGACCTGGGAGCGGCCGGACTCGCCGTGGGTGACGAGGACGGTGTTGCAGTAGCCGGCCTGGATGGCGGCGACGGCGTGGCCGACGTGCATCAGGAACGAGCCGCCGCCGACGGAGGTGCCGTCGATCCAGTGCGGCATGATGTTCAGGTACTCGGTGAGCTGAGCCGGCGTGGGACCGGCGGTGGCGACGCCGTCGACGTCATCGACGGTGAGGCCGGCGTCCTCGAGGGCGAGCAGCGCAGCCTCGGCGTGCAGCTGGAGCATGGAGCGGTCGGGCAGGTTGCCGACCTCGGCGGTCTCGGAAGCGCCGACGATGGCGACCTTGTGGCTTAGATCCTGGGAGTTGGGCACGGTGAATCCTCTGCCTAGTTGGCCGGCTGGAAGTGGGGCAGGGTCACCTCGTCGGTGACGTCGGCGTAGACGATCTCGACCGGCATGTCGGCCGGGAGATTCTCGGGCTCGGGCTCGACGTTGACGATGTTGGTCATCATGCGCGGACCCTCGTCGAGCTCGACGACGGCGATGACGTAGGGCGTGTCCTCGGCCCACGGACCGAAGCCGCGGTGCGAGATGACGTACGTGTGCAGCTTGCCCTTACCGGAGACGGTTTCCCACGTGACGTTGGACGAGCTACAGCCTTCGAGTGGGCAGAACGGACGCGGGAAGAAGTAGAACTTGTCGCAGTCCACGCACTTCTGAATCCGCAGTTCGTGTCGCTTCAACCCATCCCAGAATTCCTGTGTCTCGGGCGTCGCCTGGGGGAGCGCCTTGTTGTACGCCATGTGACCTCCGGTCCAGTGGTGTTCGAGCAGATCGGCCTGACGACCGCGCGCATACTAGCACCGCTAGCTGCGCCCACACTGTCCGGATGAAGACCCGCCCCGCGACCCGCCGGGACGGAACGTCAGCAGCGTCGCTAGCGGATCGCGAAGAGGAACACCGTCCCGAGGATCGAGAGCAGGGCCAGCAGTCCGAGGAGCTGGAAGGCGATCGGCCACCAGGCGCGGCGCGGCGGCTCCCAGTCGCCGTAGCCGGCCTCCTCCGTGAGGTCGGGGTCGAGGTCGCCCTCGGTGGACTCGCGCCAGTCGCTCACGATCGGTCGCGTCCGAGGGCGCAGGTCACGCGGACCTTCGCGTTGAGCTGACCGGCGTGCTCGCCCTCGTCGCCGACGCGGAGCTCGGCGTCGACGACGGTGAGACGACCGTGGCGCAGCACGCGGGCGTCGATGGTGGTGACCGCGGCGGTGGCCGAGGTCAGGTAGGAGACGCTGAGGTCCTGGGTGCCGACGACGTACTCGCCGGCGCCGAGGAGCGTCGTCGCCGCGAGGTGGGCGGCGACCTCGGCGACGGTGGCCTGGACCCCACCGTTGATGGAGTCGCGGACGCCGGAGACGTTCGTGCCGTTGCGGGCCATCGCGAGGCAGGCGCGACCCTCCTCGAGGCCAGTGACGGTCACCCCGAGTCCGCGCAGCAGCGGTCGCTGCTCCCATGCGCGCGCGAGGTCGTCGAAGCGCGCTTCGACGGTCATCGGGGGCGCCTCGTGCGGACGGCGTAGGTGCTGCGGCCGCGGGCGAACTCGCCCTCGGCGTCGGCGACGGTGAACTCGACCAACCTCGAGCTGGGCGAGCGCCCGACCACTTCGCACGCGATGTGCGCCCGGCCTGCGGGTGGGCGGAGGTAGCTGACGTTCAGCTCGGCGGTGCCGTTCATCTCCTCGGGGGGCGCGACCGTGGTGGCGGCAGCGCGCACGAGCGCGATGTCGACGGCGGAGGTGATCGCGAAGGTGGCGGGCGCCGGATCGCCCTCGGCGGCTTCGACGTCACAGGTGGCGCGACCGGCGGCCGCGCGGCCGTCGACGATGCCGAGCAGGCTGTTGAGCGTTCGGTCGTCGTCGCCGGTGGGGAGCTGCCAGTCCGGCGGCTTGCGAGTCGACGGTTCGGGGTCCTCCGCCACGGTCGCCTCCCTCGATCGAGCCCTGTGACGATGGGCGCAGCCTAGCGCACGGATCGATCTCGGGGCAGGGACTATGCTCGACGACTGCGAGCAGGAAGGCAGTGCCATGGCGATCCTCGTACAGCGCGAATTCACGGTGGCCCTGGACGATCGAGCGCGGTTCGAGGAGCTGAGCCGTATCGGCGTGTGGCCCTCAATGCTGCGCTACGGCTCGCTGATGGTCGGCTACGGCTTCTGGGCGTTCAGCGGCCCGGGCGACGTGGTGGTGACGCACAGCGTGTACCGGGACATGGACCACTGGCTCGGCACCCGGATCGGCGGCGCCCTGGAAGCGGACCCGGCGATCCGGGCCCAGGCGGCGGAGTTCGCGGAGGCAAAGGCGGCGCGGCCGCCGCTGATCGCGCACTCTCGCGCACGGATGGTCGAGCTCGACGATCACGTGAGCAACCTCGACCCGAAGCCACGCACCGCGGAGGAGCCGCTCGCCGAGGCGCCGATGAACTACGGGCGCGGGTCGGTGATCTCCGAGCTGTGCTACGAGCTGACCGACGCCGGGCAGCGAGTGGCGTTCGAGCGGCTGTCTCATGAGCACATCTGGCCGTGGCTCGAGACGCAGGGCGCGCGCCTGATCGCCTTCGGTCGCGATCCACTCGGTCCCGCGCAGCAGGTCGTGACCTTCTTCGCGTTCCGCTCGCTCGAGGACTGGTACCGGTTGTCTCGCCCCTCGGCCAACCTCCATCCGCCGCCGGAGGCGACGGACGCCTGGAACGAGCGGCACCGGATGATCGCGAGCCAGAGCGGACGCCTACTGCGAGTCGCGACCGACTGGGGCGTTCCGACCGAGTAGGGTCGAGCCACCGACACCGACGCGATGGGCCAACGCCATCCACGCAGAGGAAGCCAGTCGCATGACGAGTCCCGAGCCGACGGCGCTCGACGAGGAGACGCTGCGGGCGGTCGAGGCGCTGGCGATCGAGCTGGCCCGCGAGGGCGGGCGGCAGGCGATGGACGGCCTCGCTCGCGAGATCAGCATCGACTACAAGACCGAGTCCAAGGAGGATGGCCAGGCGCCTCGGGATCCCGTGTCGGAGATCGACCGGGCGGTCGAGGCGATGGTGCGCGAGCGGGTCGGCGAGCAGTTCCCCGGGCACGACATCATCGGTGAAGAGGTGGAGCTGCACCCGGACACGATCGAGGATTACGTCTGGGTCGTGGACCCCGTCGACGGGACAGCGAACTTCGTCAACGGCTATCCGCTCTTCTGCGTGTCGATCGGCGTGCTCTACAACGGGGCGCCGGTCGTGGGGGCGATCTGGTGCGCTTCGACGCACGCGCTGCACCCAGGCATCTACCACGCCCGGCGCGGCAGCGGTCTGCACTTCGACGGCGAGCCGTTCGCGCAGGTCCCCACGAACGGTGTCCAGCGGCGGATCAGCGCGGCGCCGGGCGGGAGTCCGGGGCGAACCCAGCGCTGGGATCATCGCGTGACCGGTTCGGCGGCGATCGAGCTCGCATTCGTCGCCGCGGGGATCTTCCAGAGCGCCTGGTTCGGCGGGCTGAAGATCTGGGATCTCGCGGCGGGCGTGCTGCTGATCGAGGAAGCAGGCGGGCGCGTCGTGCATCGTCGCGCCGGCGGCTTCGAGCCGTTCACCCACTTCGAGGCGCCGTCCGAGGTGAGCGACGATCGCGAGCCGTCGCTCCGTGACTGGCGCGGGCTGATCATCGTCGGCACCGAGGAGGCGGTCGGGGTGATCGAGGAGCGGCTAAGCCGCCGGCCCTCGTGGTTCGCGCGACTACGAGGAGCGCTCGGGCTGGGACCGCGCCGGCGCTGGTAGCTCGCGGGCGTGCCGGGTCGTCGAGCCTCGTGGGTCGTTGGGCCTCGGGGGCGCGGGGTCAGATCAG
Organism: Dehalococcoidia bacterium; assembly: GCA_028279505.1. Lineage (GTDB taxonomy): Bacteria > Chloroflexota > Dehalococcoidia > UBA2979 > UBA2979 > UBA6627. The sequence goes on along the minus strand of JANQNP010000118.1, from coordinate 9,970 downwards.
GGGCCAGGGGACGCAGCGGTACGGGTACATCTCCGGCAGCACCGGATGTGAGAGCAGCGCGTCGCAGCGGTTCATCAGGGCGTCGAGCTCGTAGTCCGCGAGGCGGTCGCGGAGCGGCGCGCTCTCCTCGTCAGCTCCGCTGACGCAGGCGCGGAAGCGGCGGATGTCCTCGAGCCAGGGCGCGGGCAGCTCGGTGCCGGAGTAGTCCCAGATCACGGTGCGGAGCTTCTGCACCGAGTTGAAGCAGAGGCCGTTGTCGATGCCCCAGAGCCGGTCGTCCTCGGAGCGGAGGATGTGGCCGCCCTTGCGGTCGGCGTTGTTGGCAATCAGGTCGAAGGCGGCCATCCGGACCAACTGCTCGTCGAACTGGTCGCCCTCGCGGAGCGCAAAGTAGTGCTCCGCCGGGTCGTGCTCGATGAAGAGCTGGATCGAGCCGATGCCATGCTCCCCATCGCGCTCGACCGTCGGTGGGATCACGTCCCAGCCGAGGAGCCGCGACGCCTCGTAGGCCGCGACCTCGCGTTCGTAGAGGGTGCCGTACGGGAAGTCGTGCAGCGGTTGCTCGCCGCGCTCGGGCTTGTAGACGCCGAGGCCCGGTCCGAGGTCGGGATGATCGAGGTCGGCGAGGAAGACGTAGTTCGAGGAGTCGTAGATCAGGCGAAGCTGGGTGATCTCGGCGTCGCGGAGCGCGTCGGGGACGCGCGGGTCCGAGACCGCCCACGGGTTGCGTAGTGACGCTGTGTCCGTCGTCGTCATGCCCGGCCCCTCGATCGATTGTACGAACGTCCGAGGACGATCGACCTCCCTACGAGGCGTCGACGACCTCGCGCTCGGCGTGGCCGAGGGCGAGCCGCATCGCGGTGCAATGCATCACCATCGTCGCGAGGACAGGCACCGAGGCGTCGACGATCGCGCGTGCCTCCGCGATCTCCGCGTCGTCGATCCCGGCCGCGCGCAGCGCGTCGGCATCCGCGCGCAGGGGCTCTGCGAGGAACCGAGCGCCGGACCGCGCGTAGTAGTAGAGCGCGCGGCCACGACGCCGGAAGTCAGGGTAGGCGGCGAGGTGCTGCAGCTCGTCCCACGAGGCTTCGAGGTAGAGCGGCCAGTTGCCGAGCACGACGTAGAGCTGGGGCGGCTCCTGAAGCTGGAGGGTCTCCGTCACCTCGACGAGCAGCGGCGCGGCGGTGGTCACTGACGGCAGATCGGCCTCGAGGTGGGCCTGCTCGCGCGGGCGGAGCGTGCGCGGTTCGATGCGGCCAGCGCCACCAACCTCAGGACGATCGAACGCCTCGGCGAGTGCGGCGCCGGCGAGCAGGGCCTGCGGCTGGAGGTAGTGGAAGACGTCGAGCGCGGCGTCGACGGCGGCGACGGTGTCGCTCGTCAGCACCTCGCCCAACGCAGCGCGGTCCGTGACCGGTTCGTAGACCTCCTCGACGGCGTCGAGCGCCATGTCGGCGAGATAGAGCGCGCTGCCGAGGAACCCGGCCGTGTCGACGGACGCGGCGATCACGGGCCAGACGTGGACGAGGTAGGTCGGGGTCGCCTCGAGGCGCTCGAACAGCTCAGGGACGAGCGGTGAACGGAACGCAGCCGCGATCTCCGAGCGCGGCACCGGGGCCGGCATCGGCTCAGGCCAGGCTGACGTTGTCGACGCCGGGACCGTGCATCTCGTGGGCGTCGCGGACGATGCGGACGACCTCTTCAGGCTCGTTCACGATCTGGAAGAGCTCACGATCGCCGTCAGCAATCAGCTGGCGCTCGATCAGGACCTCGTCGATCCAGTCGGTGAGGCCGGGCCAGTAGTCGGGGCCGGCGAGCAGCATCGGGAAGCGGCGGATCTTGCCGGTCTGCATCAGGGTGATGGTCTCGAAGAACTCGTCGAGGGTGCCGTAGCCGCCGGGGAGCAGGACGAAAGCGGTCGCGTACTTGACCAGCATCACCTTGCGCACGAAGAAGTAGCGGAAGTTCAGCGAGAGGGTCTGGTACGGGTTCGCCTCCTGCTCTTCAGGGAGACGGATGTTGAGGCCGGCCGACCGCGCACCGGCGTCCATGGCACCGCGATTGGCGGCCTCCATCAGGCCGGGGCCGCCGCCGGTGACGATGGAGAACCCGGCCTCGCCGAGCTGACGGCCGATCTCGCGGGCGAGCTGGTAGGCGGGCTTGTCCTCGTCCACTCGCGCCGAACCGAAGACGGTGACCGCGGGGCGGAGCTGGGCGAGGACGTCAAAGCCCATCGTGAACTCGGACATGATGCGGAACATGCGCCAGGCCTCGCGGCCCGGCTCGTCCCTCGGCGGCAGTTCCATCCCACAACTCCTGCTGCGATCGGTCTCTCGACCGTAGCACCGGTGGGCCGCCGGCTCGTCGGTGTAACCGAGCACCCCCGGTAGAATGTGGGGCGGGAGGCGCCATGCCACACACCCTGCTGCTCGCCGAACCTCGCGGGTTTTGCGCCGGCGTCGTGCGCGCGATCGATGTCCTCGACGAGGTGCTCGACCGCGAGGAGCCGCCGATCTACGCCTTCCACGAGATCGTGCACAACCGGCACGTGGTGGACGGCTTCCGCGAGCGCGGCGCGGTGTTCGTCGAGACGATCGCCGAGGTGCCCGAGGGCTCGCGGATCGTGTTCTCGGCGCATGGCATTTCGCCACAGGTGGTCGCGGAAGCCGAGGAGCGCAACCTGCGGGTGATCGACGCCACCTGCCCGCTGGTCACCAAGGTGCACCTGGAGGCGAAGAAGGCGGCAAAGGACGGGTTCGACGTGCTCCTCGTGGGTCATGAGGGCCATGACGAGGTGGTCGGCACGAAGGGCGAAGCGCCGGACCGGACGACGGTGGTCGACACGCCCGAGGACGTCGCGGCGGTCGGCGACGGCGGGCGCGAGAAGTTCGTGGTGACACAGACGACGCTGTCGGTCGACGACACGGCGGCGACGATCGCGGCGATCCAGGAGCGGTTCCCGAACGCGGAGATCCGCAACGACATCTGCTACGCGACGACGAACCGGCAAGCGGCGGTGCGGGAGATCGCGGAGCGCGCGGACCTCGTGATCGTCGTCGGCTCCGCGAACTCCAGCAACAGCGTGCGTCTGCAGGAGGTCGCCGCCGGCACCGGCACGACCGCCTACCGCGTGGACGGGATCTCCGAGGTCGATCCGAGCTGGTACGAGGGCGTCGAGGTGGTGGGGCTCAGCGCCGGCGCGTCGGTGCCGGATTCACTGCTCGATCCGATCATCGACGACCTGCGCGCGCGAGGCGTAACCACGATCGAGCCGGTGGTGGTGGCCGAGGAGACAGTCGAGTTCCGGCCGCCCGAGGTCGCGTCCTAGCGGATCACATACCCGATGCCGCGCACGGTCTTGATCGCACCGACGGTTCCGGCGCGCGAGAGCTTGGCGCGCAGCCTCGAGATGTGCGCCTCGACGAAGTTCCGGGACCCGAAGGTCTCGTAGCCCCAGACCGCGAGCGAGATCTGGTCAGGCGCGACGACCTCGCCTCGGCGTTCGAGCAGGACCTGGAGGATGCCGAACTCCTTCGGCGTGAGCGTGAGGCGCTCGGCGCCGACATAGGCCTCGTGCGAACGGACGTGCATCACCAGGCCCTCGGGGCCGGGGAGCTCGTCGCTCTGCTGGCGCAGCCGGTCGCGCCGAACGAGGACGCGGACGCGGCGGTCGAGCTCGGCCGGGAAGACCGGCCGGGCGATGTAGTCCTCGGCGCCACGATCGAAGGCGCCGACGCGATTCTCCGCCGTCGCGTCAGGTCCGACGACGATCAGCGGCAGTTCGGTGGAGGCGCGGAGGTACTGGGCGCCTCGGAGGGCGGTCTCGCCAGAGTCGGCGAACAGCACCACGAGATCCGCGGTGCGATTCTCCAACCAGGTGGTGGCGTCCTCGGGCGTGGCGACCGGCGAGACGATGTGGTTGAGCGGGCGCATGTCGGCGATCAGGCGGGCAGTCGCGACCTCATCCCGGTCAATCGCGAGGAGCCGGACGGTGCCGACCACAAGATCGGTCGATGCAGGATCGGCCTCGGAGGCCGTCGCCATCCAGGGTTGCTGGGAAACCGCCACGGCTGCGAGATCCTTTCGCCACCGACTCGATGAGCCTGCCCGGTGTAGACAGGGTCAATCGACAGTACGCAGCGGCCCAGATCGGCTTTCTGACGATAGCGTGAGCGCCGTCGATCGCCGCCGCGGCCCGGACCTCATGTCAGATTCGCACCTTCGAGGAAGGCCAACAGCAGCGCGCGGAACTCGTCTCGCGCGTCGCGGTAGACGCCGTGACCGACCCCGTCGAGGACGTGGAGTTCGGCGTTCGCGATCTGCCGTGAGATGACGACAGAGCCGCCGGCCCCCGCCACGACGTCGTTCCCGCCGGCGACGATGAGGGTCGGGCAGCCGATGTCACCGAGGTAAGGCGTCATCGGGTGCTCGCGGAGCGACGCGGTCGCGCGCGCCTGGGCGATGTACGAATCGACGTGCTCGGGCACGACCTCGGGCCAGCGAGGCGCGCTCGAGACGGTCTCGTGGCCCTCGAATGCCGGGGCGAGCTCACGCTCGGCCACGGCCTCGGGGCCGAGGCGGGCAACCTCGCCGCGCGCGTACCAGTTCTCGCTCGCGCCGACGTTGACCTCGCTCGAGGTCGAGTCGAGGACGATCGCGGCGCAGCGGTCCGGGTAGTCGAGCGCAAAGCGCTGCGTGAGCACCCCGCCCCACGAGACGCCGTGAACGACGGCGCGTTCGATCTCGAGGTGGTCGAGCAGCGCGGCCAGGTCGGCCGCGTACAGCGGCAGCGAGTACTTGCCGGCCGGCCCGGACTGGCCGAGGCCGCGCTGGTCCCAGGCAACGGTTCGGAAGCGCCCGGCGTACCAGGGAAGATCCTCGGCGACGAACCCGGCGCTATTACCGCCGAGTCCGTTGCAGAAGACGTAGGGGAGGCCCTCGCCCGATTCCGTGTAGTAGATCCGGACGCCGTTCAGCTCTGCCTCAGCCATTGGATTCCCCTCCGCCGCTCTCGGCGATCACGAGGCGAGCGTACTCGCCGCCGAGGTCGGCCGTGATCGCACCGGGAGCGGACGCGGCCCAGAGCGTCCGGTCGCCGTCCGTGACGGACGTAACTGGCTGCGTCCCGACGATGCTGTTGGTCACGAAGACCTCCTCAGCGGTGGCGAGATCGGCGGGTGTGAGCGAGCGCTCCTCCGCCACCAGACCGATCGCGGCGGCGATCTCGAGGATCACCGAGCGGGTGACACCGGGCAGCGGGCCGGCGGCGAGCGGTGGTGTCAGCAGGCGGCCGTCGCGGACCGCGAACAGGTTCGCCGCCGACGTCTCGCAGACCTCGCCGCGGGTGTTGAGCAGCAGCGCGTCGTCCGCGCCGGCGGCTCGTGCCTCCGCCCTGGCAAGCAGATAGCCGAGGTACTGCGCGGTCTTCGCGAACGCCAGCGGGCGGCCCGCGTCGATGCGGATCGAGGCGACGGCAAGCGCCAGCGGCGGTGGCGGTTCGGTCGAGACCGGATCGGCGATCACGACGACCGAGGGCGCACCAGCGGCCGAAAGGTCGGGCCCGGTCATCCGACCGGCGCTCACGCTCAGGCGGATGCGCGCCTCGGTGAGCGCATTGGCTTCGAGGGTGGCGGCGACAGCCGCCTCGAGCGTGGCGGCCGGGGGCGGCTGGACGCCCATCGCCTCGAGGCCAGCGTGCAAGCGATCGAGGTGGGCGGCGAGCCGGAAGACGCGCGCGTTCGTCGCGCGCATCGTCTCGAAGCAGGCGGCGCCGTAGCGGACGGCCGCGTCGTCGATCGAGACGGTTGCTTCGGCCCTCGGGAGGAGCGCGCCGTCGACGAAGGCGATCGAGCCGCTCATTGTGGAGCCGGTACGCCCTCAGAGGTGGCGGGCACCCCGAATTCGTCGGGCAACGCGACGCCGAGGGCGCGCGCCATACCGCGGGCCTTGTCGAGGGTCTCCGTGTACTCGCCCTCGGGATCGGAGTCGTGGACGATCGCGCCGCCGACGTGGAGGTACGCGACGCCATCGGCGAGCGTGACGGTGCGAATCGCGACGTTAAGGTCGAGTCGGCCGTGCGCGGAGATGTAGCCGATCGCGCCGGTGTAGACGCCACGCACCGTCGGCTCGAGCTCGTCGATGATCTCGAGCGCCCGGATCTTCGGCGCGCCGGTGATCGAACCACCGGGGAACGTGGCGCGCAGGAGCGCCTCCAGGTCCACATCGGGGCGCCGGGTTGCGGTGACCGTGGAGGTCAGGTGGTGAACCTGCTCGAACGACTCGAGCGCCGCCAGCTCGGGGACCGCCACGGTCCCGCTACGAGCGACGCGACCGAGGTCGTTGCGCTCCAGGTCGACAATCATGACGTGCTCGGCACGGTCCTTCTCGCTCGCGCGCAGCTCCTCAGCGAGCGCGCGATCGGTGACCGGGTCAAGGCCACGCGGGCGCGTGCCTTTGATCGGACGGGTTTCGAGGTGGTCGCCGTCCGCGAGGAGCAGGCGCTCCGGCGATGAGGACAGCACTTCGACGCTGGAGAGGTGCTCGTCGCGGAGATCGAGGTAGGCCGCGAAGGGCGCCGGGCTGACCTCGCGCAGCGTGCGATAGACGTCGAACCCAGGAGTTGGACAGAGCGTCGAGAATCGCTGCGAGAGGTTGACCTGATAGATGTCGCCGGCCTCGATGTAAGCGCGAACACGGCGAACGCCCTCGAGATAGCGATCGCGGGGCATGTTCGCACGCAGCGGGCTGCGACCGAGCGAGGGTGGGCGCACCTCGGGGGACGGCCCGGCGGCGAGGCGAGCGCGCAGATACGCCACCGCCCTCGGATGCCCCGCGAGCCAGGAGCAGCCGCGGTCTTGGTCCTGAACCACGGCCGCGTCGTACCAGCCGAAGGCGAGGTCCGGCGCGCCGACATCGTCGATCGTGGTGGCGGGCAACGCCTCGATCTCGCGCCCGAGCTCGAAGCCCAGGTAGCCGATGGCGCCGCCGGCGAATGGGAGATCCTCGGCGGGTGGAGCGGGCTGCGGTTCGGCCTCGATCAGCTCCGATAGGGCGTGGAGGGCGCCGGGGCCGAGACGTTGCGGGCCCGCCGGGCCGGCGAGCAGCACGTCGTCGCCGTAGGCGACCACGCGCCAGCGGGGATCGCAGGCGACGATCGACCAGCGGCTGTGCGGGCCCTCCGAGGTACGCGAGCCCTCAGCGGTTGCCGAGTCGATCCAGGCGAGGCCGGGTCGGCCACGCAGACGCCGGGCCGCCTCTTCGGCGGTCCCGTGCCACTGCTCGATGATGGGGTCGGCACAGCCCATGCACGCCTCGGATCGGTCGCGCTGGAGACCGATCGATTCTAGGACGGCAGGCGGCCAGGGCCTACGCTGGATCGATGTCCCGATCCCAGGTCGAACTACTCACGAGGCTCGCGCTCGCCGGCGCCGTGGTGGTGATCCTCGTGGCGGTGCTGCTGCCGGCCGGGAATCTCGGCGCGAGCGACGGGCGGCTGCGCTCGGTGTCGGAGGCGCAGTCGTGGTTGATCCACGGCGCGCTGTTCGGCGGGCTCGGGCTGACGGTCGGGGTCCGGCTCGCGGCGGCGGATCCGTCGCGGCTGACGAGGGGGTGGGTCATCGCCTCAGTCGTGCTGATCGTCGCGTTCGCGACGGTCAGCGAGATCGCCCAGCTCCGAGTGGACGGCCGCAACGCCGCTGTGGGCGACTGGGTCGCAGACCTCGTGGGTGGCGCGGTGGGGCTGTCGGTGGCTGCCACCATCGCTCCGCCGGCGATCGGCCGATTGGTGCGGGTGCAACCGGTCGAGGTCGGTCGCTAGACCGAGGCGTAGACCCGCATGCCGTAGTCGTTGTAGCGACGGTTCGGGGCGAGCGAAGAGCGCGCGGCGATCCGCGACACCTTGACCCGATGTCGCCACGATCCACCTCGCGAGGCGCGCCGCTCGCCGTCCTCGACGCCGGTCGGGTTCGTGACGGGGAGGCCAGCGTAGCCGGCGCGGGCGTACCAGTCGCTGCACCACTCGTGGACGTTGTCGCCCATGTGGAAAAGGCCGTAGCCGTTCGGCTCCCGCGAGCCGATCGGGACCGGGCGATCGGTGCCAGCCGCGCCGAACGCGTAGGGGCCGTCGTCCCAGGGTTCGTCACCCCACGGGAACAGGACGCCCTCGATCCCCCCGCGCGCGGCGAACTCGCGCTCGGCCTCGGTGGGGAGGCGACAATCGCGGTCGAGCAGGGTGCTCAGCCAGGCGCAGTAGGCGTTCGCGTCGTCCCAGCTCACGCCGACCACCGGCTGCTCCGGCGCGCTGAACCGCTCATCCTCGAGGAACGGCAGGTCCTCGTAGCCGGTCGCGTCGATGAAGGCGCGGAACTCGACGTTGGAGACGGGGGTGAGCGCGACCGCGAACGGGGCGACGGTGACCTCATGCACGGGGCCCTCGTCGGCGCGGAGTTCGGAGCCCATGAGGAACGTGCCGCCCTCCAGTGTGACGAAGGGTGTCGCGATCGGGCCCTCGGTGAAGAGGCGGGTGATCCTGGGGTCTGGGGACATCGGACGTGATGCTACCAGCGCCCTGCGCGTGTGATCGCACCTGATCGAGATTGCACCCATCAGGACGCTCGATATCCTGACGGAACCACGCTCTTACCCAGTCCACGCGTGCCCCACGTCAGTCCCGTCGGAAGTGGCCCACGCCGGAGGAGCAGCCGTGCCACTTGAGATCCCCGAGGTCGTGATCGACCGGTTGCCGGTGTACTTCCGGCTGCTGTCGCGAATCGCCGACGAGGGTCGCACCGTCATCTCCTCGCAGGAGCTTGGCGATGAGCTGGACGTGACGCCGGCGCAAATCCGCAAGGATCTCTCCTACTTCGGCCGCTTCGGGAAGCAGGGGCGCGGCTACTCGGTGCAGCGACTGCTCGAGGAGCTGCGGCTGATTCTCGGGCTCGACCGTCGCTGGGCGGTAGTGGTGGTCGGGATTGGTCGGCTCGGGCGTGCGGTGGCCTCGTACCCGGGCTTCCAGAGCCAGGGGTTCGACATCATCGGGCGCTACGACGCGGATCCGAAGCTGATCGGCTCCGAGGTGGACGGCACCCTCGTGCGTGACGTCGCGGAGCTGGAAGAGGATCTGAAGCGCTCGCCGGTGGACATCGGCATCGTGACGGTGACCGCGCCGCACGCGCAGGAGGTCGCCGACGTGCTCACCCGCGGTGGCGTCCGGGCGATCCTCAACTACACGCCGACGCGGATGCAGGTGCCCGAGGGCGTCGAGCTGAAGCACATCAACCCGGTGATCTTCCTCCAGAGCATGACCTACCACCTCAAGCGCCGGGCCACCGAACGCGAGGATCTGCGCGGCCGGACCTCGATCGCGCCGTAGCGGATCGCTCCTTAGCGACCTTCGCCGATCAGCGACTCTTCCTCCGTCGGCAGCGCCCGTTCGATCACCTCGATGTAGTCGAGCGCCGCGCCGGCACCCTGCGCGATGCAGGTGAGCGGCTCGTCCGCGACGTGGACTGGGACGCCGGTCTCGTAGCGGATCAGCTCGTCGAGCCGGCGCAACAGCGCGCCGCCGCCGGTCAGTACGATCCCGCGGTCGATCACGTCCGAGGCCAGCTCGGGCGGCGTCTGCTCGAGCACGCGCCGCACGGTCTGGACAATGAGGGCGAGCTGGTCCTGCAAGGCGTGGGTGACCTCGCTCGCACTCACCGAGATCGTGCGGGGGAGGCCCGTGATCTGGTCGCGCCCTCGGACCTGAGCCGTCGGGTCCTCGTGCTCGTGGGGGAGGGCTGAGCCGATCGCGATCTTGAGCTCCTCGGCGGTGCGTTCGCCGATCAGGAGGTTGTGACGCCGCTTCACGTGCGGGGCGATCTCGTCGTCGAAGCGGTCGCCGGCGACGCGGCGGGATTCGCTCGCAACGATCCCGAACATGGAGATCACGCCCGCTCCCGCGGGGCCCCCGCCGATGTCCACGACCATG
>JANQNP010000112.1 GCA_028279505.1 Dehalococcoidia bacterium | reverse complement strand
TCCGCGGCCGCCACCGCTCGAGCGACGTCGGCGTCGCTTCGCCGGCGCTTCGACCGGCGCGCAGTTGGTGCAGCGCTCCCCGTTGAACTCCTCCGCCGGTCGGTGGCGGCCGCACTCCGGGCACCGCTGCAGAGTCGACGTCGTCACGCCGACCAGGCCTCCTCGATCGCCGCCTCGAGGTCAGCCCGCTTCATCCGCGTGCGCCCGCGGATGCCGAGCTCCTTCGCCTCCTCGAGCAGCTCACCGCGTGACCAGTCCGAGAGGTCGTCGTCGACTTCCTCGGCGCGCTCGCCTCGAGCGGTCGCGGCGAGCTTCTCGTTGAGGCGCATGGCTGCGGTCGTCGCGCCGGCGACGTCGATCCCTAGCTGAGCGCGGTTGCGGGGACCGATCCCCAGCTGCACCCAGAACCGTTCAGCCTCCGCCTTCAGTGCGTGCCGCTCGTTGAGGAGGGGGTTCGCCCGAACCTGGCCCTTCGAGCCGGTGACGTAGTAGCCCTCTTCGGCGATCGCGCGGTCCAGGACCTCGACTTCGTTCTCGGTGAGGATCCAACGGTTGACGACAACCCGGTCGACGCCGGCGACGCCATCGAGCGCCGTCACGAGCGGCGAGCTCCAGAAGTCGTCCCAGAGCAACAGGACCTCGTCGAGCAGCTGGTTGCCCGCGGCCGTGAGCGGCGGCGCCGGGACGACGTCGACGTGAGCGACCGGCTGAGCATCGACCTCCACGGGCACGATGGCGCGGGGCTCGTGCTCGCGGTGCCCCTGCGCTCGGTCCGCCGGCTTCCTCGGTCGGCCGGTGCGAGGCATCACGCACCTCGGAAACGCCGGCGTCGGCGCCGAACCCGCCGGCCGGTCGGCCGCCGATCCCGCTTCGACTTCGCTCGATGGCACGGCGGACAGCGCATCTCGCCGTTCGATGGATCCCAGGCCGCCGGATCCCCAGGCGCGAACTGGCTGAGCGGCCGCTTGTGGTCGGCCTCGGTGTTCGGCGTGGACCCGCAGTCGACGCAATCCGGCCCGTTGATGGCGATCACCGCCCGGCGGAACGCCGCCTGCAACGCCGGCGACCGATACCGATCGGCGCACGCCCCGCATCTCGAGCCCGTGGTGATCCGCCGTCCGCATCCGAGGCAGAGCCTCACCACCACCGCGGGGCCGCCGAGTGGCGGGGGCGGGGGAGTCGAACCCCCGCGTCGGGTCCTACAGCCCGGCGCGCTCCGCAGCGCCCCCCATGTCCCGTGAAAAAAAACGGGCGGACTTTCGGGCGGAGAAATAAAGTGGCCGGAGGCCCACGACGAGATCTTCTCGTCGTAGGGATTCGACCCCCCCTCCCCCTCACGAGCGCCTCCGCAACACGTCGAGGTCGCGCGGTGCGTGCCGGTAGTGCGGTAGTGGCGCCTCGACGAAACGACCGCCCGCGTCGACTGGCTGCACCCGGTACCCATACGCGTCTGGGAGATCCCCTCGAGCGACGTAGAGCTCCTCGAGAAGCGCTACGAAGCGGCGCTGCCACCGACCCGGCATCGCCTGGAGGAGGGTTCGCTCGAGCACGAGATAGTTGGCGTAGGACAGCCCAAACCAGGCGTGCATGTCTTCCTGGTGGAGCGGGCAGGAGTCGCCGCATTCGCCGGCGTTGTGACGGTCGGCCAGCAGCTGCAGCTCACCCCCGGTATCAGACGTCTGAGGCTGATCGTCCATCAGTTCGCCTCGTCGGTGTGCAACGGCGGCCGCATCCGCAGCGGGTCGATGGATAGGCGAACGCTGGGCACCCGGTGCACCCGCTCCGTGCAGGGGGTCGTGGTGCCATCGAGGTCGGCGACGTATCCGTCCGGCACGTTGAGGGGGAAGTCCGACACCCCGCAGTTGCAGACGATGGCGACGATCTCGGGGCCGTGGACCCGCATCAACCCACGTCCCTGCAGGCCATCACGAGCGGGAGCAAGTCGTCGCGCCAGACGCCGTGGTCGGCGATCTCCTCGGCGAACACCTCTGCGTCGTGCGGGACGATTCCCGGCTTCCCCGAGGCGATGTCGATGCCGACGTGCAGCAGCTCGTGATGCAGGACCGCCGACAGCTTCTCGCGGCCGTAGGCTCCTTCCCTCGCGTGGTCCGCGGCCACCCAGATCAACCAGGTCTTCGCGCCCAGGTAACGCGCCAGCGCAGGCGGCAGCATGCACTTCGCGAGCGCCCGGCCGCCGCGCAGCTTCCAGAGCACCGTGATGTCGCCCGAAGCCCAGGCACGCGAAACCGTCTGGTGCTGCCAGTCCTCCCGAGGCTCGAAGAACTCGGCCACCACCTCGCCCGCGAGCTCACGCAGGACCTCGCTCTCGACGAACTCGTGCTGGCCGAAGTCCCCCGGCAACGGCGCCTGGTAGCGCAGGTCCTCGTCCGCGATCAGGACGCTCACACCCTCGGGGTCAGTCATCGAGGACCTCCACCCAGCCGCCGGCGCCGTTGCAGGTTCGGCACAGCCAGAGGTCGTCTTCGTCGTACCAGAGCGGATTCTCTTCGTAGCGGCTCACCCACCCCACACCTCCGCAGTCGTAGCAGTCGACCGGCACCCCAAGGACCTCCTCCGTCGTCGCCTCAGCCATCGGTCGCCTCACTCTCCACCACAGCCATCGCCTGACCGCCGGCGGTCCGCACCGAGGCGGCACTCCCGTCTCGCGTCCACGCCCCGTCCCCGTCGCTGTGCACGTCCCCACCGTGTCCGCGCAGCAGCGTGCAGATGGCGCACCAGCCCAAGGCCTCTCGAATCTGGCCGGGCGCCACCTCCCCACAGAGCTGCCGAGGCTCGCCGCGCCCCTCCTTGAAGACGCTGATGCCGCCCGACCGCCCCTCCGTCGCCGCCAGGCGCCCGAGGAGCTCGCTCAGCGTCTGCGCCAGCACCTCGGTGTCCTGGTGGTCGGCGGGGCTCAACTCGACCCAAAGCCGCGTAGTGGGGCCGTCCGCACCTCCGTCGTGCCAGCTCCACGTCGAGAGCAGCCTCACGACGCACCCCCAGGCGAGGGCAGCGTGGCTGGAGGGGGCGACGTCGCCGGCGCGGGGATAGACCCACGGAGCGACGCCTCGCGGTAAACGACCTCGGCCTGTTCGCCACGCGACACGCTTCGGATCTCGACCCGCGACCTTCCGCGGCCCCGCTTGCGAGCCTTCCTCGACGGTGCATGCTTGGCTCGGTACTTCGGTTGGGGGCGTTGCGCGAACTGCCGTCGCCTCCTGGCCACGCTCACGCCGCACCAGCCTGTAGCCGCGGTTCGCTCTCGTGCGCCTGGGCCGGCCACTGTCGAACCCCCAGATCAGTCGGCCATTCATCGGGGCGGCCGCCGTGGCCATGCTTCACCCCGGGCGGACGCTCCCCGCTCTCGAGGGGCAGCGACCCGAGCTGCTTGAGGAAGAACGGAACGCCGGCGCCGGCGCACTCATCGCGCAGCTGACGCACCGCTTCGAGGTGGAACGGCCGCACCCGCTTGCGCGCGCCGCTCTCGCCTCCGGCGATCACCCAGCCGACGCGGCGTTCGCCCCTCAACCACTCGTAAGGCAGCGCGATGGGTCCGAGCATCGGCTCGACACTCAGGCCGTGCCACGCCGCCGGCGTCTCGAGCAGCTGCGGCACCCGCCGGTCTGCCTGCTCCTGGTCCTCCGTCGTGGTCATCACGCCGACGTTCGGCAGCGGCCAGACGCGCCCGTTCGCGAGGTGATCCCAATGCGGCGGGAGTTCGACGTCGACGTCGAACGTCAATCGCATCACAGCCCGACGAACCATCTCGCGCGACCCGCGTCTCCCATCGAGGTAATCGCGCATTCGTTCCGGTCGCTTGGTCAGCAGCATGTACTCGTGCTGTGGCGTCAACGCCATGACCGCGAAGATGCGGTCTAGCGCGACGTCGTCGACGTCATCGTGGAAGAGGTCCGCCATCGACCCGACGAACACCGCCCGTGGCTCTCGCCAGTGGAGAGGCGCCTCGAGGCGCTCGTCATCGAGGACCTGCACCTCGCTGAACGGTCGGTCGTACTGCGGCGCGCAGGGCAATAGGACCTCCGCGAGCCGCGCGAATCGGATCCGCTCCGTTGGCGGCGTCGCCTTGACATCGAGCTCGCGCGCACCCCGACCCTGGAGCCAGTCGTCGGCGGCCCGCAGGTTCGCCGCGAAGCGCCCGTCGTGCAGCGTGAATGCGTAGCAGTTGTCGCAGCCGGCAGAGACCCGCGTGCACCCGGTCGTCGGGTTCCAGGTCTCCCCTGTTCGGCCCGGCCAGGCCGTCCACTGGATGCCGGTCACGACGACGTCTCCTCGAAGATCGAGAGCTCGGGCGGGAGGTACCGGACCGCTAGCGCGCCGACCGGCACCGCGGCGTTGTCTTCCGCGGCCTGGTCCGGTAGGTCGAGCCCCTGCATCCGAAATCGGAGATTCCGCAGCAGGTCCGCGAGCGCGAGCCGCAGCATGACGGCGCACGGACCGCACGCAATGGACCAGCCGTTCGCCACCGCCGGGGGGTATTCACGAACCTCTGCCGAGGCTTCCTGCTGAGCGACGGCTTCGCCGTAGCGGGTGAACCGCTCCCAGCCCTCCGGCCCTCTGAGGACCGTCCAGTGGTCCTCAGTCTCCTCGCTATCGACCATGCCGCAGATGTCGCAAACGTATGTCGCCCCGAGGCGTCCCATCAGGCGACCCCTCTCACGCCCGGCCGTGGCAGCCGATCGACACCTTTCGCGTTGGCGATCGCCTCCTGTGCCGCCCTCACGAACTCCCGGAACTCCGTGTCGACCGCGAATCGTTCCCGGGCGCGCCGGATGTGGTATCCGACCGTCGAGAAATCGAAGATCAGCGCCGTACCGATGCGCTCGTAGCTCATTCCGTCGTCGTAGAGGGCCAGCAGCGCCGCCTGGCGGGCGATCGTCGCCTCGCGGTACTTGCGGCTACCCAGGACGTCCGCCCACGGGCAGCCAGTCAGGTTGGCCGCCGCGATCACCGCTTCGGTCGCGATACGCGTCCACTCCGACCGTTGAGGATGCGCCCTGAGCCGGGCGCGGCGCTCAGCGTCGTAACCCCTCGCGCGCCTCTTTGGCATGTCAATCCTCCTCGTCTTCGACTCGCTCTCGCTCGATCGCGGTGAACTCGAGCCCGAGCCACTCGGGTGTTTCGTCGACCTGCAGCAGCAGGCCTGTGTACGGGACCGGCGGTCTGTCGGGCGGGCCGATCGGGAACGGGATCCGCCGGCCGACCAGCGGTTTGAACGTGGCGGCGTCGATCCGCCAGCCGCCAGGCCGTCGTCGGCGAAACCGGATCCACCGGCGCTCGATCCGCCTCGGGTTGAGCTTGAGCGGGTCAGCGAGTGCATCTACCGCCCCACCAACTCGGGCAGGGCGTTCCACGTCTCCAGTTCCGCCCACGTCATCGCGTCCCCGTGCGGCCGGCGGTCGTCGGGCAGTGGTCGCACGCGGAACGACGCCCCTGGGCCGTGGGGCGAGCGCTCGGCGCCGGCTAGCGCCGGCGGGGCCGAGATCACCTGGGCGTCGTCGGCGTAGAACGCCCCCTTGAACTCGTCCAGGACAAAGCGCAGCAGTTTGTCGGCGTCGGGAGGCTCCACCAGATCGCCCTCGAGCCAGAACACGGCGGAGACGCCGACCGGCCCGCGCCAGAGCTCGCGCAGGCGCACCCGCAGCAGCGCGAGCTCCAGGTTTTCGCGCCAGGCGGCGCGCTTGCGGTTGTTCCGCTGCGCCTCGGTTCCCTCCCCGGAGCCCTTGGGGACGGGGACGCCCGGGACGAACCAGATCCGTTCGATCAGGTCCATCGCTCACCTCGCCCAGTACGGGACGCCGGCGGCCGCGACGCGGCGCTCTCGGGCGGCGCGGGCAGCCCGTCGACGCTTCGATTGACAGGCCTGGCAGTGACGCACACGCGAGCCGTGAGACGCGCAGAGCGGCCGGCCACAACCCAGGGCGCAGATCGCCAAGGCGTGGCCGCCGCAGCCGCGGACGTCGCAACGAAGCTCCGACCAGCGGAGCCCGCAGCTCGAGCAGTGGAACCACCGCCGGCCCTCGTCATCGCCGACGATGGGCATGGCCATCACCGCCTGGCCGTGGCAGCCCGGGCAGGTCACATCCGCCGGCGTCGCTGCGGGCATCAGCCCGTCACCCACTGCCATTCGCGCCAGCCACAGCCTCGAGGCACGGCTTTGCACTCGAGGCGTGGCCCCTTCGGGGTGCTGACCCGCTCGATCGCCCTCTCACAGCGTGGGCAGACCCCCGACTCCGTCGGCTGGTCGGCGTTCATCACGCGACCGAACTGCTCGTCGGCGGTAGGCGGCTCGCTCTCGGTGGCGACGTCCACGGCCGACCTCGGAGTGGACGTCTCGCGAGCCGGAACGGGCGCCGGCGCTCGAGCGGGCACCTCTGGAGGCGAAAACGCCGCGATGTCCGCTTCGGTCGTCACCGGCACTGGCCCGTCGAGCGGTCGTTCAGCCCCACAACGACGGCAGTGCTCGGGTCCGGCCCCTTCCCTTGTCCAGGAGTGGCGTGCGTAGGTGCCACCGCAGCGCTTCGCCGCGTCACGCTCGGCGACAGTCGCCGGCGTCTTCGGCTTGACTGACCGCTTCGCGACGGCCGAGGGCTTCGGCTTGACGTCAGGCGCCGGCGGCTCCGGGCTGGGTTCGGGCTCGTCGACCTCTAAGGACGCCTCGATAGACGGCACCGGAGCGGCGCCGGCGGTCAGGATCGGTGCGAACGGGGGCGCGCTCTCGTCGTGCAGCACCAGGGTGAACCCATCGCCGGCGAGGGCGACCGCGCCGCCCTCCTCCTCCGGCTGGAGCTGTAGCTCACGCACCCCTGCCTCGCGCAGCCCATCGATCGACGGCTGCAGCACCTCATCTAGTTGTTCGCGAAGACCCATCGCCCTACCCCAACTCCCAGAAGCGCGCGCGCCACGGGCCGACCTGGACGGCCAACCCAAGGCGGTATCGGTCACTGAACAGCGGCGCGTGTCGGCGCATGTCTCGGACCCAGACCAGGCGCCGCCCTCCGGCGTGGAGCGACCAGCTCCGGTCCCTCAGCCAGAGGCGAAGCGGCCCGAATCGGCGGAACCTCATGGGCGCACGTCCGGAACGGTGAGCAGCTGCTCAACCGAGAGGCCCCATGCGTCGGACAGCGCGAGCACCAGCTGTAGCGGCGCCTCGCGCTTGCCGTTTTCGTAGTTCGACACCGACGCCTGCGTGATGCCGGCGATCGTGGCCACCTCCGACTGCGGCACCCGGCGGACCTCGCGGTGGCGGCGCAGCGCTCGCGCGATGTAGCTCGTCGTTCGTCTGTTCATGGCTTCCTCCGCGGCGTCAGGCATCGAACGAGCCCGACACGATGTCCAAGTCGATCAAGGCGGGGAGGTTCATTTCCTCGAGCACGGCAGCGAGCGAGCGGATCAACGAGGGTCGAAGTCGCTTGCTCAGCCACTCGGCCCCGAACTCGCTCCGGTGCCAGAGCGACCAGTGACCGGGCCGGTCCTCGTAGAGCTCGACGTCCTCGAGCCAGGTGTCGAAGTTCGCGCGGCTGATCTGGCCGGCGATGTCCTCGAGGAGCGCGCGCTGCACGGCTTCGACGTAAGGGGGTCGCCACACGACCCCCTCCGCCTCGCGACCCCCCGAAGAAGAGAGATCCACAGGCTGATCCGGATCCGGGTCCGTCCGGAAATCCGGATCGGGATCCCGTAGAGGATCTTTGTTCTTAAGGGGGTCGTCTGACGGATGGGGTCGCGTCGCGGCCCCCTCGTTTTGCTGGTTCGATGAGCCAAGGGGGCCGTCTCGCGACCCCCGGGGGTCGTCTGGCGACCCCTCCCCCTCGAGGCTCATCTGGCGCTCGTCGACCGCCTGAACTTCTCGCTCAGGACCCCGTCGCGCGTACTCGAGGGCGAGGCGCCGCTCGCGCTCGATGAGCTTGACGATCGCCGACGTCCGAATGACGTAGCGGTGGGCGAGTTGGAGACCGTTCGCGTCGTAGCGCTCATGTAGCCGGATCAGGTTCAGCTTCTGGAGGTTGGCGATCGCCGCCTTCTGCTTCGTCCGCCCGACGCCGGTCCAGGCCGTGAGCCGCTTCATCGACGGCTGCACCAGCGATGTGCCCGCGCCCTCGTCGTCGGTGGAGCCCTGCATGCTCCCCGCGACTGAGGCGAGGACGATCAGCGTCACCTTCTCGGCGGGCGGTAGGGTCGTAGCCCGCGCGATCGAATGCGGCAGCTGCACGAACCCGTCGCGCAGCAGCACGCTGTCGAACTCCGCGGAGTACTCGGTCGGCGTCACGCAGTGGCGCCGCAGCGAGGGCAACGGCCGCCGGCCGCGACCAGCTCTCGATCGCAGACAGCGCACCAGGTCAGGTCGTCAGTCGTCGTCTTCTTCAAAGCGAACCACTCACAGCCCCCGCCGCAAGTCGTCCGTGTCGGTGTTGACGCCGGCGCCCGAGCCGCTCGATTGCTCGAACTCGCCCTGCGGCGGGCGCCGGCGTGAGTCTCTCGGCCCCGTAGGCCGTCAGGTCATCGGCACCCCCTCGCCGTCATCCGAATCGTCGAGCTCAGACGCAGCCGCGGCTCGCGCGCGCACGCGCCGGCAGATCACGTCATCGGGGCTCTCGCAGGCGGCGGCGAAGCGCTCTTCGGCGGCCTGATGCTCCCGCTCGGCCTGCGTGCCTGGCACCAGCCGGGTGCCGCTCGGGTGCAGCGGGATCGGCTCGGGTGGTCCCGTCACGGTGACCTGATCTCTGAGCGCCTCCAGCTGGCCGATCAGCCCCTCGATCTGAGCCGCGAAGCGGCGCTGACCGGCGATCACCGAGTCGAGCTTGTCGAGGCAGATTCGCTTGCCGTGCAGACCGCCCGGGAGCTTCAATCCGCACGCCTCGCAGCCGTAGAGCGGCCACTCATTCGGCGGCGGCAACGCGTCGGCGGCTTCGAGCCAGGGGTGCGTCTCGTACAGGTCGGCCCTGCTTCGGTTCGTCACGCTGCAGCCGCCCCACGGGCTCTGAGCGCGCGTTGGTAGTCACGGTGAGCCTCGGTGCACCGCTCGCACCTGCAGCCGGCGTTGTACCTCGACCGGGTCGCGTGCCGGCGACCGGGGCGGTAGTCCCGGATCCCGAGCTCCCGGACGACGAACCGGACGTACTCCCGGCTGCACCCGAGCAGCTGCGCGATCCTCGTCACGTGCTCCCGTCGGATCCGGCGCGGCTCACCGAACCCGAAGGCGATAGCATGACCACGGATCCGCTCCGCGAGCGTCTCGTGGTCGATGTCGATGCCGAGGTGGCCACGACACACGCGCACGAGTTCACGGCTGACGTCGAACTCCGCCGCCAGCTGCGTGTCCGTCCCGTGCGGCACGAACCCGCCGGGGCCGAACTCGCGCAGCAATCGCGCCTCGATGCGCTCCGAGGCGGTCACGACCGCTCCGCGGCGCGCTGCATGATCCGCAGCAACGGCTCGAGGACGTGAGGCTCCGTGTTGCCATCGAACGTCGGAGAGTGCTCCCAGCTCGAGCCGAGGTCCGCGTAGACGGCGTCAGCGAGCTCGGGCGCCTCTCGGTGCAGGTAGATACCGCCGAGGACCATCGTCATGGTGAGCCCGCGGTTCGCGTCTCCGCTGATGCCGAGAGAATCCATCGCCACGAAGACGCCGCGTAGGAACGCATGGGTGACGGGCGGGTGGGGCTGGGGGGCAGTCACTCGAACCGCCGCCCTCGGAAGCCGCGGCCGCCGTCAACGCGATCGCGGACGACGCGCAGTCGCCCACGCTCTTCGTCTGTCAGCCGGTCGACGCCATCCGTGTCCTCAACTGGCGCCGCGTCCGGGTTCGTGACCGACCAGACGTCGCCGCGACGGATGTCGGTCGGCGGCTCGCGGTGGCTCGCCGCCGGCGGGACACGGAGGCGCCGTCGCGCCACCTGAATCGCCCACCAGGACCCGATCGCCATCATCACCAGCAGGACCAGCCACCAGAGCGCGTAGCGCACGTCGAACGTGACATCGAACTCCATGAGCTAGCTCCCCCTCGAGGCGACGGATCCGCCTCCATGCAGACCCGTCACCCTCTCGTCCGGCGCCGGCGCGATCGGCTGACGCTGGGAGGCGGGCGCCCGCATCAGCCGATCTCGTCGCGCGTCGGACGATGCGACGCCGAACCACCACTCGCAGGGCTCTGCGTGAACCGGGAAGTCGCCGACCCAGAGGACGTCGTCGCCCATGCCGAAGTCGGCGCGACAGCGGTAGCAGCGGAGGGTGACCAGCCCGGGGAACGTCCCGACGGTGACGCTCATGGGAGCGACCGCCGGCGCCGACGCACCACGGTGCCGTCCGGCAGCGTCTCGAGGCCGAGGTCCTCGTCGGCCGGGTAGGCGACCACGACCTCCGGCACGTGAAGCCAGCCGGTATCCCCGTCGACCCGAACCCAGGCCTCACGAACGCGAGTGGCGAGCGGGCCGCTCACAGTCACAGTCACCGGTGCCGGGTTCGACGGGACCTCGGCCCGAACCGTGGCGGGCCGTAGCGCGGCCCCGACCACCGGGAGCGTCGCCACGCCGCCGAGGAGTCGCAGCACATGCCGCCTCGAGTAGTCCATCAGTTGCTCCAATCTCGGCGGGGATCACGACGCCTCACCGGCGTCGGCTCTTGCAGGTTCGACACGGCGCCGATGAACTTGGCGACCACCAAGCCCAGGCCGACGATCGCGACGGCGGAGAGAAAGACGGCGGCCATCACGAGGCCGCCTGCAGGTGCTCGGCGCGGCCCTCGTCGGCGAGGAACCGCTCGAGCTCGGCGACGGCGTAACGGTTGAGGCGGCGCACCTTGATGCGGGTGATGAGGCCGTCGGAGACGAGCCGGCCCAGCGTCTTCCGATCGACGCTGAGCATCCGTGCCGCCTGCGCCTCGCTGACCGCGAGCGGAACGTCGCCGGCGGCGGCCGCGGCACGAGCGCCGAACTCGCGCCAGGCGACCTCCGCGATTCGGACTCCGAGCTGCTCGACCAGCTCGTCGATCACTTCCTCGAGGCCAGCCATCAGGCAGCCTCGGCTTCTGCGAGGGCACGGGCCGTGACTGCTTCGATCTCGGTGAAGAAGCTCTCGAGGCGCTGAGCGGCGTAGCCGTCGGGGATGAGCTGATCGCGCCGCTGCTCCCAGCCATAGAAAGTCTGACGAGAAACCCCAGCAATCGTCAGCAACGTGCTAGAAACGGACATCGCTGCTCGTCTTCGGTGAGTTCGCAGTTCGTTGCCAGTGATGAAAGCACCTCCGACGACCGATAGTGAGCAGATACGCACCACATCGGTGATCGTTATCATACGATTTGTATAGGCGAGGTCAACACTAAATGAACGAAGCTCCCTACCGTGGAGGTAATGAACCAACGCCGGAGCGGGAATCCCGACGTCGGTGCGCGGATCGACCGCGCCCTCAAAGCAGCGAACCTCGACCGCAACGAGCTGGCGCGCCGCGCCGGCCGTTCGCGCTCCTGGGTCGACTCCGTGATCTCGGGCGCGCGGGGGCTGAACCAGGACCAGATCCCGCAGCTGGCGGAGATCCTCGGTGTGACGTCGGGCTGGCTGCTCGGAGACCCCGACATCGACCAGGAGATCGCGGAGCTCGGCGCCGACTGGGCCGAGGTGTGGGCGGACCTCAGCCCGGCCGACAAGCGCCGCGTGCTCGAGGAGGCGCGGCAGCTGCAACGCTGGGCCAAGGCGAAACGACGCGAGGACGAAGAGCGCGAGCAGCGGTGGATCGCCGAGCGAGGCGCCCGCTACTCCGAGGGCGCCGGCGATGACCGCTCCGATCGCGTGGCCCGATCGTCCTGACCCGCTGTCCACCGCCCGCGAACTCGCGGAACGGTTCTACGGCAACGCTCGACGCGCGGCGGCCCACCTCGGGATCGCCGTGCGCGTCCGGCCGCTCGACGCCCGGCTCATCTACTTGCCGGCGTCGGAGTTGACCGGCGGAGTCTCGTTGATGCTCGTGAGCCCGAGCGTCGCCTCAGGCGACCGCGAGCAGCTGATCGCTCAGGCCGTGGGGCACGTCGTGCTCGGGCATGAACCGCGCCCGCTCGTCGAGCGGTTGGAGGGGTCGGGTTGCCCCGCATGCAGTCAAGATCGCACCTTCGCGCGGGTGTTCGCTGAGGCCAGCTGAGTTGGGGGACGCCATGACCAAGCGATCGCACGGTGAGGGGACGACCTACTACCGCGAGGATCGCGGGCGCTGGGTCGCCGAGGTCTCATACCTCGACTCCCGAGGCAAGCGGCGTCGCCGGAGGCGGATGAGGAAGACCAAGGCCGAGGCGAACCGGGAAAGGCGCAAGCTCCTCGCTCAGTTGGAGCAGGGAATGGACGGCGGGGCGGTGACCGTCGAGGCCCTCCTCGAGCGGTGGCTCGAGCACAAGTCGCGGCGGCACTGGAAGAAGTCAACGGAAGCGCGGACACGGAGCCTGGTCGCGCGCCACCTCGTCGCGGAACTCGGGCACCTCAAGCTCGAAGCGCTCCGGGTGGAACAGGTGCAGGCGCTCCTGGACAGACGACTCGAGGACGGCCTCGAGCTCCGCACCGTGGACTACATCCGGGTCGTTCTTCGGGCGGCGATCGAGCAGGCTCGTCGATGGCGCCTGGTCACCGAAAACGTGGCCACGCTCGTCGAACTGCCCGCGCGCGAGCGCCAGCGTATCGAGCCGCTGACGGACCCGCAGGCCCGCCGCTTCCTGTCCGGCATCGTCGGCGACCCGCTGGAGGCGCTGTACCTCGTGGCGATCACGGTCGCGCTCCGACAGGGCGAGTTGATTGCCCTTCAATGGGACGACGTCGACCTCGACGACGGCCTGATCCACGTCAGGAGGAACGCTCAACGCGTGCGCGGCGAGACGATCGTCGACACGCCAAAGAGCGACGCCGGCGTCAGGACGATCGCCCTCCCGGGTCAGGTGCTGGCGGAGATCCGCGCGCACCGACGACGCCAGGCAGAGCAGCGGCTCCGACACCCCGCCTGGATCGAGCACGACCTCGTGTTCCCGAACGACGACGGCGACTACCTCATCGGCTCGACTCTCACCAAGACGTTCCAGCGACTGATCGCGTCGCTAGGAATCGCGGAGGAGCGGGCGGCGCGATCGTTGCCGCGCGTTCGGTTCCACGACCTGCGGCACACGGCGGTTGCGCTGATGCTCGCGGAGGGAGTTCCACTGGAGGCGATCCAGAAGACCCTGGGTCACGCGGACTTCGCACTGACGATGAACGTCTACGGCCACCTGCTAGAGCGGACCAGGCGCGACGTCGCGGACCGCATGGGTGCGTTCCTCGAGCGAGGGAGCTAGTCGATGACCGACGTCACGTTCAGCTGGATCGACCGATCAACAGGCATCACTCACGGCGCGATCGCGAAGGACGTCCGCCTCGGCGCCGCCGGCGAGCTCGCCGCGCGTGTGGCCATGCGCTGTGGCCTCCGGGTGATGGTCCTCGAAGGGAGCGACGTCAACCAGCGCGACGTCGATTGCGCGCTCTGCCTCGCGGCCGACGACGTCGGCGGCCTCACCGACGCGCTCGAGGAGCCCGCAGCCGCGAGGGAGGCCGAGCGAGAGCTCGTGCCACCACGATGAGGTGGAAGAACCCGCTCAGGTGGGTTGACGATCGGCTGCAGAGGCTACCCGCGCGCCAGCGGAGATGGCTGCATTTCGGCTGGTTCACCGGCTTGGCGCTCTATGACGAAGTCTGGGCGCTTACCGTGTTCGCCGCCGGCGTCCTCGGTATCGCAACCATCACAGTCGGTTCAGCGGTCCTGGGAATCGACACCGGATTGCTCGCCAGAGTCATCTACCTCGTGCTGATGTGGCTGGTGATGCTTCCTCCATTGCTCGCCGTCATTGCCCTTTCGATTCGACAACGCGATCTGGACGCCAAGATCAAGGTCGAACTGGCAAGACACGCGAGCACCCCCGAGGGGGAGGCCTACGCGCTACTCGCAAGCGAGCGGGAGCGGTCACGTCGATTGAGTCGAACGTTCCTCCTTCAACTCCTGCTGCCGGGTGCAGTCGGGTCGATCGGCATGGGCATGGGGCTCGGGGTGCTCCCCGGTCCATTCTCGTAGCCGACCGCGACCGGTGGCGCTAGGATTGAGAGGCTGAGTGGTTGGCCGGTCGCGCCCCGTACCTCGGGAGCGACCGGCCTTCCGCCCTCAACGGCCTCGGAACCTGGCATCTATCTCTGTACTAATAGTACGTATTCTGGTACTATTTGTATGTCGAGGCGTTCACCCCCCTCGGGGCCTCGGCAACGGAAAACCACTCAGCGAATCTAGGAGGTACGAACAAAGTGGCAATCGACTTACGAGGGGAAATGAGGCACGCACAGCGTGAACTCCGGGAGACCGGAAGCGTCACCCCGCGTGTCATCGTTGAAGCGGCCGACGGGGACAAGCAGATGCTCTTGCTGAGCGTCATGCCTGCGACCCACGAGGCCCGAGCGGCCATGATGCTGCTCATCGGCTACCACGTAGCCGGTGGCGGGGTCGAGCGCGAGGGCATCATCTGGCGGCCGTTTCAGCCGGTACTGGTGGGCTCGGTCGTCGAGGCCTGGGTAAGCCAGCCTCGGCCGAACGCGCCTCGGCCGCTGCCGATGCCGTCTGAGGATCCTGACCGACGCGAGGCGTTGGTCGGCGTGACGATGACGGCACCGCCAGACCCGGTGTACGACCTGCTCATGCTGCCGTTCACACGGGACCACCGCGACCGGATCCGATTCGACCGACCGAACCCCGAGTTCGGAGACGTCGAGCCGGAGGCACCGCTGCTCGAATCGTTCTGGGATGGGGTCGCACTCGCGCCCTCGGCCGGGGACGCCGACGTGCAGCGGATCGTCTCGCTCGCACAGTTCCTAGCGGGCGGCATGTTCCGAATGGTTGACCTCGATAGCCTCGGCGACTCATAGCTGAGGGGTTGGGGGTGGGCGCGAGGGTGACGCGCCCGCCTCCACCGATTGCTCCGTTCGTTCATCCCCCGCTGAGTGGTGGGATCCCAGGGAAGGCCCGGCACGGATGCCGGGCCTTTCGCTTGCCCGGCGTCGACACGTAAAATCAGCCGCCGGCGGCGCTGTTTCTTGAGGGCTTGGCTCCCCAGATGGCTCCCCGGTCGATCGCGAGCCGGTCCGAGATTGTCGGAAACGCCCGCGACCATTGAGCGTGGCAGGGTAGCTCAGAGGCCAGAGCAGGGGACTCATAAGCCCTTGGTCGGCGGTTCGAATCCGCCCCCTGCTACCACCCGCTCTTTCAACTCCGAGCGAACGCCATAACCGCTGTACCGTCACCGCGGTGACGGTCTAGCCGTACTCCTCGAGGGCTTCGAGGAACTCGACGAGGGTGAGTTCGCTCTCGTGCCAGGTGGCGGCGCAGGCGATGCCGATGTAGCGCAGGTGCCACGGCTCGTAGGAGTAGCCGGTGATGGGCTCGCCGTCGACGGGGTAGCTCTCGGCGAAGCCGAAGCGGTAGGCGTTCTCGAAGAGCCAGATGCCCTCGGGGGTGGTGCCGAGCGCCTCGCTGAGCTGCCAGCCGACCGCCGCGGTGGCGACGTCGGCGGTGGTGCCGAGCTGGTGCTCGCTGTGGCCGGGCATGGCGCTGACGCGCTCCGCCTGCTCCTGACCGAGCTGTTCGACCCAGTAGGCGAAGGTCCACGTCTGCTCCTCGAACGAGCGGTAGGTGGAACGCGTGCGGATATCGAAGCCCTCGTCGGCGGCGGCGGCGATGAGGTCGGCGAAGTGCTCGGCACTCTCGGCGTCGAGCTGGCGGCCCTCGAAACCGGGGACGACGAGCTCGTTGGCGAGGACGACGAGGTCATCCGGCGCGTAGCCGTCCGGGAGCGGGCGGGTCTTGTTGATGACCCAGGTGAGTTCTGGGCGGCGCTCGGCGTCGAGGACGCAGGCGTCGAAGTTGCTCAGTGGGGTCGGGGTGGGTTCCGGGGTTGCGGGGACCTCGGTGGGTGCGACCGTCGGCTCAGGGGTGGCCGTAGCCGTGGGTGTGGGTTCGGCGCCGTTGGCGGCGGAGTTGCAGGCGGTGGCGATCAGGGCGATCGCGGCAACGAGGAGCCAAGCCGGTCTGGTGCGAATGTTGGACCTCACGATGCTCCGCGCCCGCCCGCCGGATCCCGCCTGGGATCCAGTGGAACGCGGACCTCGTGCGGAGCACAAGGCCGACGCCGGGCACCCAGGCGACCGCGGCGCGTGGCCGGGGCCGCCCGACACCAGGCGGGTCCCAGGCCGGGACGCAGCTAGGGGGTGAGGAAGGATTCGAGCTGACGGGCGGCCTCGGTGGGTGGACCGGGGGGCATGTGGACGAGCTGGAGGTCGGCGCCGAGGGCGGCGCGCTCGGCGAGCTGCTCGCGGACCTCGGAGGCGGTGCCGATGACCTGGATCTCGCGGACCATGGCCTCGGAGATGGCGGCCTTGGAGGCCTCGACGTCGCGGTCGGCCCAGCGGGCGCGGGATTCGTCGACCTCGGCCTCGAAGCCGTTCCGCTGGAGCATCTCGTAATAGAAGGTGCCCATGCGGTTGATGTAGTAGTGCAGCGGTTCGCGGGCGTCGGCCCACTGCGCCTCGTCGTTGTCGCCGTCGAGGACGTAGGTGCGGGTGAAGGGGGCGATGGTCATCTCGACCTGGCCTCGGCCGGCGGCGGTGGCGGCGTCGGTGAGTTGGGTGCGCAGATCCTCGAAGAGTCGCTTCGGCCAGTGGATCGGGAAGATGCCGTCGGCGATCTCGCCGGTCTGGGCGATCGACTTCGGGGTGATGGCGGCGATCCAGATCGGGATGTGGTCGCGGCGGCTGGGGTAGTTGAGGCGGAAGCCGCGGTCCATGGAAAAGATGTCGCCGTCGTATTCGAGCTTCTCGCCGGCGATGAGGGTGTTGATGACCTCGGTGTACTCGCGGAGGCGGCGGAGCGGCTTCTTGAAGGGGACGCCGTGGAACTGCTCGATGACGTTCTTGCCGGAGGAGCCGAGGCCGAGGATCATGCGGCCGCCTGAGAGCTGATCGAGGACGGCGAAGTCCTGCGCCATGGCAGCAGGGGTGCGCGAGAAGACGTTGAGGATCGCGGTGCCGATCTGGATCTTCGAGGTGTTTAGCGCGATGGCGGTCAGCCACGGGATCGAGGAGGCGCCCCAGGCCTCGCCGGTGCCGACGAACTCGTAGCCCAGATCCTCGGCGATCTTGACCTTCTCGATGTCGGTCTCCCAGTCGGATGAGATTCCGGCAAGCACGCCCAGCCGCATGACGATCCCTCTCTGTGTGGTGCCGCGGAGGCACGGGTAGCGGCGGCGATTCTCGCACGAGGGCGCGGTCGCGGAATACCTACGCCGAAGTGCGGTGATCGGCGTCACCCGTCCGGGGGTAGGGTTCACCTACGTTATACCCCAGTGGGGTACCTCGAATGGTACCTACGAGGACAACCAGGCCGCGCCCTCCCACGGCGGCCCTGCTCGTCCCGGGGGAGGGTCCATGTTCGGACGACGGAGCGCGCTGGCCGTGGCGGCCGGCGCGGCGTTGCTGGTGGCGGCCTGCGGCAGCGACGACGACGGGACGGCGACCGCGACGGCGACCGCGGAGCCGACCGGCGCGG
Organism: Dehalococcoidia bacterium; assembly: GCA_028279505.1. GTDB lineage: Bacteria > Chloroflexota > Dehalococcoidia > UBA2979 > UBA2979 > UBA6627. The sequence continues at coordinate 23,029 of JANQNP010000112.1, read as the reverse complement.
CCACCTCGGAAGCGACGACCACGACGACCTCGACGCCGTTCCCGACGCCGACGCCGGACACGCGCACCCCGGAGGAGATCCAGGAGCAGGCGCGGCTGAACGGCACGGCGCGGACGCAGGCGTTCATCGAGCGGGACTACCCGCGCAACAACTTCGACGTGGCGACGGTGGGGCTGTGGGAGATCATCCCGGTGCTCCCTCGGGATGGGATTCGCTCGATCGACAGTCCGAACTTCGACTCGCTCGAGGAGGCGGACGAATGGCTCGAGGACCAGGAGCCGGTGATCGCGTTCGAGCTGAACGGCGACGCCCGGGCCTACCCGCTGCAGATCCTGACCTGGCACGAGATCGTGAACGACGTGGTCGGTGGCGAGCCGGTGATCGTGACGTACTGCCCGCTCTGCAACACGGCGATCGCGTTCAGCCGGGTGGTTGACGGCGAGACGCGGGAGTTCGGCGTGTCGGGCGCCCTCCGTCGCAACGACCTGATCATGTACGACCGCGAGACCGAGACGCTGTGGCAGCAGATCACCGGCGAGGCGATCGTGGGCGAGCCGGCGGGGAGCCAGCTGGACTTCCTGACCTCGCAGATCGTGTCGTGGGCCGACTTCCACGATTCGTTCCCCGAGGGGACGGTGCTGAACCGCGACACGGGTCGGGCGGCGAACTACGGCGAGAATCCGTACCCGCTGTATGACGCGCCGGGGAGCGGGACGATCTTCCGCCTCGATGAGTTCGAGGACGGGCGGCTCGACGCGAAGGAGCGGGTGCTGGCGGTCGACCTGGGCGATGATCCGATCGCGTTCCCGTTCACGGCGCTCAGCGAGCTGGTGGTGCTGGAGGCGGAGTCGGCGGGGCAAACGGTCGTGGCGTTCTGGCAGCCAGGCGCCGTGTCGCCGCTGGACGAATCGTTCATCATCGCGGGGCGCAACATCGGCGCCGCCGGTGCGTTCCTGCCGCTGATCGACGGGGCACCGGCCGCGTTCGAGGTGCGCGACGGCTCGATCGTGGACACTGGAACCGGCAGCGAGTGGAACGTGCTGGGGCGAGCGATCGATGGTCCACTGGCCGGCACGCAGCTCGAGGCGGTGGTCTCGGCGAACCACTTCTGGTTCGCCTGGGCGGTGTTCGAGCCCGATACGCGGGTGATCACGAGCTAGGCATCGTTCCCGACGTTCCCGCCACGGATTGAGCCCAGAGGAGGTTTCGATGGCCGAGTCATTCGACCGCCGCACCCTGCTGCGACGCGCCGGGGCCGCCGGGCTGGCGGTGGCGATCGGCGGGCTATTCGTATCGCGCGAGTTGCTGGGCGACGACGACGGGGAGCTGGTGGGCAACGACGGGTCGGTCTCGACGATCGGGTTGATCGACGACCGGATGCCCGAGGTCGGCAGTCCCGCGCCGGACTTCGTGCTGCCGTCGCTGGACGGCGGCGAGCCGATCAGCAGCCAGGACTTCCGCGGAAAGACGATCGTGCTGAACTTCTGGGCGAGCTGGTGCCCACCGTGCCGGGCGGAGATGCCGGACTTCCAGGAGCTGTGGGAGGAACGGCAGGAGAGCGACGACCTGGTGATCCTAGCGGTCGATTTCCTGGCCGAGGACACGGTGGAGGCGGCGTCGGCGTTCGTGGAGGAGTTCGAGCTGACGTTCCCGGTCGTGACCGACACACCGGATAGCGACGTCGCGGAGCGGTACGGGGTCCGCGGGCTGCCGGCGACGTTCTTCATCGACCGGAATGGGATCCTGCGGCAGATCAGCCTGGGCCCGGTGTTCGGGAACCTGCTGCCCGAGGGGGTCGCGGCCGCCGAGGAGGCGGCGTAGCGCCCGGCTGCCTGCCGCTGGCCCAGGACAGACGCAGCGGTCAGCCCTCGGGAGTGCGGGGCCACGCGGTGAGCCTCGTGGGGTCGAGTGGCCTCGATGGTTGGTCCGCGCGCTATAGGCTGTCGGGCGGAGGCTTCATGGAGACACGAACGCTTGGGCCGGTCGGGCCGGTGAGTGCGCTGGCCCTCGGTGGCGGCGGGATCGGCGCGGTGTGGGGCGAGACGTCGCGCGCGGAGGCCGTGGCGACCGTACGCGAGGCGGTCGACGCGGGGATCACGCTGCTGGACCTGGCGCCCTCGTACGGCGACGGCGAGGCGGAGCGGGTGGTGGGCGAGACGTTCGAGGGGTCGCTGCCCGACGGGGTGCTGGTGACGACGAAGTGCCGCCTCGGGAATCCGCCCGCGGACGAGGTGTACGAGCACCTGTCGCAGAGCCTGAATGAGAGCCTCGAGCGGATCCGCGTCGACCACGTCGACGTGTACCTCTTGCATGCGAACGTGGTCGCCGACGGAGCGGGGAGCGATCGCGGCACGCCGCTGACGCTGTTCCGCGAGGCGGTGCGACCGGCGTTCGAGCGGCTGGTCGAGGAGGGGCGCACGCGGGCGTGGGGGATCAGCGGGATCGGCTGGCCGAGCGTGGTGCGGACGATCCTGGCGGAGGATCCGCCGCCGCCCGTCGTGCAGTGCATCGCGAACCTCCTCGATTCGACGGGCGCGATCCATCGGGCGGACGAGCCGCTGGCTCCTCGGGAGTCGATCCGGCTGGCGCAGGAGCGTGGCGTGGGCGTGATGGGGATCCGCGCGGTGCAGGCGGGGGCGCTGACCGATGGGTTCGATCGCGACCTGCCGGAGGATCACGCGGACTGGGCGGACTTCAGGCGGGCGGAGCCGTTCCGGGTGATCGCGGCGGAGCTGGGGGTCGGGACCGCGCACCTGGCGCACCGCTACTCGCTCACGATGGATGGGGTCGACACGGTGGTGCTGGGGGTGAAGAACCGCGAGGAGCTGCGGGACTGCCTGGCGGCGGAAGCGGCCGGACCGCTGGACGCGGCGCTGGTGGATCGGATCGATGCCGCGGTGGGGCGCACGGGATAACGAACGGGATGTTCGGCTAAGATGAGGCCGCGTTCCGAGCGTTGACGGAGGGCGTGATGAGCCCCACCGAACACCCAGAACAGGCGCGCCAGCTGATCGGTCGTGAACTCAAGAGCTGGCGACTCCGGCGGCACATCTCGCAGGCCGGGCTCGCGCGTGCGGCGGGCATCGACCAGGCATCGATCTCGAACTACGAGGCCGGGAAGCGCGATCTACGAGTCTCGACGATGATCCGGATCGCGAACGCGCTGAACGTGCGCGTCGAGGACCTGCTGACGCAGCAGGTGCAGCGGGCGATCCTCGACCAGGCGGACTAGCCCTCGAGCGCTGCGCTGTCGGCGCCGTCCTCGCGGAGGCGCTTTGCTCTCGGTGGCCGCGTCCCGACGGTTCCGGGCCGATCGGAGCGTGACACCTCGGGCGTTATTACGCTCGATCAGCACGTACGAAATATGACGTTTGAATTGGCATTCATTACTGGCGTTCTACCCGCGCGGATTACGCCCGTCGTATCACGTACGTTTCCGCATACTGATAGCCATCTATAGCGCTCCTTCTCAACGTATGGTTCTGTGAACTGGAGCATTCAGTTGAGTGCACATGCAATTTGCCGTCTTCGCGCACGGCGAAGCCGGCAGTGGGCCTGAATCCCACAAACCCCGGAGGGAGACTGCTTTGACGGAACCCGGAACTTACTGGACGCGTCGCGTCAGCCGCCGATCGGCGCTGCGCGGCGCTGGCGTGGCCACGGCAGGCGTTGCAGGCGCCGTGCTGATCGGCTGCGGCAGCGACGATGACGACCCGACGGCGACCGCAACCACGGCGCCGGGCGAACCGACGGCGGACGCGACGCAGGTGCGCGACACGTCGACGCCGGCCTCGAACGTCATCACACGCGGCGGTACGTACACCGGTTGGCTCGCGGGCGACCCGCCGACGCTGAATCCGTACGGCAACGCGAGCTTCGAGGGCAAGGTTGCCGGGGCGTTCGTCTACAACCGCCTGTACAAGCGGGAGACGTTCGCCGGATCAGATGGCGGTGAGACGCTGCCGGGCCCGGACGCGGCGCTCAGCGCGGAGTCCGACGACGGTCAGACGTGGACGATCAAGCTGCGCGACCTAAACATGCAGGACGTGCCGCCCGTGAGCGGGCGAAAGCTCGACGCGGAGGACGTACTGTTCTCAGCGGGCCTGCTGCAGGCGGAGGAGAGCCCAAACCGCGATGCGGTGACGAACTGGGTGAAGATCGAGGCGCCGGACTCCGAGACAGTGGTGTTCACGCTGGACGCGCCGTCGCCGACGTTCCTGGAGCAGATCGCCGACGCGAACCTGCTGCACATCATCCCGAAGGAAGCCGACGGCGAGTTCGACCCGGCCACCACGATGATCGGTGGCGGCCCCTGGATCCTGAACGAGTACCGGCCGTCTTCCGGCTTCTCGTACGACCGCAACCCGAACTACTACGAGATCGGGGACGATGGTGAGCCGATCCCGTACGTGGACCACTACGAGCGGCCCATCATCCCGGAGTACGCGAACCGGCTGGCGCAGTTCCTTGCGGGGAACCTGAGCGAGCTGACGATCAACGCGAACGACGTGATCGGGCTGCGGAACGACGAGCCGGATCTGCAGTGGCTGGGTCAGGTGTCGCAGCTGCAGTCGATCTTCTACTGGGACAACACGCTGACGACGGACGCCGCCTACGGTGACGACCGCTTCCGCAAGGCCGTCTCGATGAGCCTGGACCGCGACGGTCTGACAGACCTGGGCTACAACACGTTCGCGCTGCGGGACGCGGGTCTGCCGGCGAACCTGCAGTGGAACAACATCATCCCGGCCGGCTGGGGTGACCGCTGGTGGCTGGACCCGCAGAGCGAAGCGCACGGCGAGTCCGGACAGTTCTTCAACTTCGACGTCGCCGAGGCGGTGAAGCTGCTGCAGGCGCAGGGTGTCGAGGACGGGTTCGAGATCCCGTACATCTACACCAGCCGCTACACGGGTGCGTTCCCGCCGATCGCGGAGGCGCAGATCGCGATGCTTCAGGCGATCGGCCTGAGCCCGCAGACGGACGTGCAGGACTACAGCTCGCTGTACATCACGAACACGTTCCGCGGCGACTTTGAGGGGATGGCGTTCGGCTACGAGACGCCGTTCCCGGAGGCCGGCGGCTACTGGAACCGGATGTTCGGGTCCGACCCGGCGAACCACAGCAAGATCGTGACCGAGGCGATGACCGACATCGACAACCGCCAGAAGGTGGAGCTCGACGAGGAAGCGCGCCGCGCGATCATGCACGAGGGCCAGATCCTCAACGCCGAGAACATGTACTACGTGCCGAGCCAGGCCGGCGCCGGTACGTCGTACCGGGCCTACCAGAGCAACGTGCAAGGTGGGATTCGCGACACGCTGGGCTACGGCGGCGGTGTGGAAGAGGCGATCTTCTACTGGATTGACGCCTAGCCTCGACGCTTCGCTGACTGACCAAGGGGTGGGCGCTTCGGCGCCCACCCCTTCTTCGTTCTCCCGGCCTATCCCTTGCGAGCCTTGGTCGACGCTCTCTTGTGCGCCTCGCCTCGGCGCGTCGGTGCGGCGGCGCGGTCCTCGGTGGGCGGTCCTCGATGGTGTGGCAGCCCTCGAGAGTTAGGGCGGCTGGCGGGCGGTGGGGCGACCCGGCCTCGGGGGCGGCGATCGTCAGAATTGGCGGGGCGATCATCACGTTCGTGCATGAGCGTCTCTCGCAACCTGCTCAGATCCGCGAACATATGACGATCATCATCATTCTGGATCCACATCCGTAATCGGTCCGTATGATTCCGCAAACCCCGGGCGCGCCTGCGCACGATCGCGTGCTGGTGCGAACGGTCAGAGGGAGAGGAAACCGGATGAACGGAAACTATTGGACTCGGCAGCGTGTCAGCCGCCGAGCAGCGCTCCGCGGCGCTGGTGTCGGCGCCGCCGGCATCGCCGGTGCGGTGCTGATCGGTTGTGGCGACGACGACGACCCCACAGCGACAGCGACGACCGCACCTGACGACAACGGTGACGCCACCGCCACGGCGGAGGCGACGCAGGTTCGCGAGACGACCACACCGGCGTCGAGCACGATCAACCGCGGCGGCACCTACACGGTTTCCGCGACCGGTGACCCCCCGACCATCAACCCGTACGGCAACGCAAGCTTCGCCGGCAAAGTGGTTGCGGCGTTCTCCTACAACCGCCTGTACAAGCGCGAGACGTTCGCCGGTTCCGACGGTGGTCAGACGCTGCCTGGTCCGGACGCGGCGCTCAGCGCCGAGACCGAAGACGGCATCACGTGGACGGTCAAGCTCCGCGACATCACGATGCACGACGTGGCTCCGGTCAACGGCCGGAAGCTGAACTCCGAGGACGTCCTGGCCTCGGTCGACCGCCTGCTGGCGGAGGAGAGCCCGAACCGCTCTGCGGTGACGAACTGGCTCAAGGTTGAAGCGCCGGACGCCGAGACAGTGGTGTTCACGCTGGACGCGCCCTCGCCGACGTTCATCGAGCAGATCGCGGACGCGAACCTGCTGCACATCATCCCGGTGGAAGGCGACGGCGGGTTCGACCCGGCGACGACGATGATCGGTGGCGGCCCGTGGATCTTCCGCGAGTACCAGCCGTCGGTCAGCTTCAAGTACGACCGTCACCCGAACTACTACGAGCTGGGTGACGACGGCGAGCCGATCCCGTACACCGACTCGTTCGAGTACGCGATCATTCCGGAGTACGCGAACCGACTGGCGCAGTTCCTTGCGGGGAACCTGAGCGAGCTGGCGATCAACGCGAACGACGTGATCGGCCTGCGGAACGACGACCCAGACCTGCAGTGGCTGGGCCAGGTGTCACAGCTGCAGTCGATCTTCTACTGGGACAACGTCACGTCGACGACGGCCGAGTACGGCGACGACCGCTTCCGCAAGGCGGTCTCGATGGCGCTCGACCGCGACGGTCTGACGGACCTGGGCTACAACACGTTCGCGCTGCGGGACGCCGGTCTGCCGGCGAACCTGGGCTGGAACAACATCATCCCGGCCGGTTGGGGCGAGCGCTGGTGGCTCGACCCGCAGAGCCCGGAGCACGGCGAGTCCGGCGCGTTCTTCGAGTACAACCCGGACGAGGCGAAGAAGCTGCTGGCGGCACAGGGTGTCGAGGACGGGTTCCAGATCCCGTACATCTACACCAGCCGCTACTCGGGCGCGTTCCCGCCGATCGCCGAGGCGCAGATCAACATGCTCCAGGCGATTGGTCTGGACCCGCAGACGGACGTGCAGGACTACAGCTCGCTGTACATCACGCAGACGTTCCGCGGCGACTTCGAGGGTATGGCGTTCGGTTACGAGACGCCGTTCCCGGAGGCCGGTTCGTACTGGGCTCGCATGTTCGGCGACGACCCGGCGAACCACAGCAAGATCATCCTTCCGGAGTTCACCGACATCGACGACCGCCAGAAGGTGGAACTCGACGAGGAAGCCCGGCGAGAGATCATGCACGAGGGCCAGATCCTCAACGCCGAGAGCATGTGGTACGCGCCCAGCCAGGCTGGCGCCGGTACGACGTACCGTGCCTACCAGGCCAACGTGCAGGGTGGTATTCGCGACACGCTCGGCTACGCGGCCGGGACCGAGGAGTACCCGTACTTCTGGTTCGACGTCTAAGCGGACGTCTGGCGACAGAGACATCAAGAGGCGGGCGTTTCGGCGCCCGCCTTTTGACATCACAGATCTCTGACGGTCAGCGTTTGGGCCGAAAAAAACATCACGCGCATCATGCGAAATTCGATCCACACGTGGCTCGTGCCCGTATGATTCCCGAACGTGATGGCCGACGTCGGTGTACCGACCGTTACGCAGCGCCTGGTCCGCGGTGGCTAGGCTCCTCGTAGGGCGGAACGACCGACGCGGGAGGGACCCAGACACGAGGCCACCTCGATGTGCGGACGACCTCGTCGCGTGACGCGACGCGGTCGTCGGGCGGCGAGCGATGGCCACAGAGGGAAGGGAGATGGGCTAGCGGAGCGCCGAGGGGTGCAACCTCGAGGCGTCGTGGCTCACCAACATGCAGAAGTACGTCCTTCGACGTCTGGCACTGATGGTTCCGACACTGGTCGGGCTGTCGATCGTGGTGTTCACCATGGTCCGGATCGTGCCTGGTGACGTCGTCGCCCTGATTTCGGGCGAGTTCGGTGCGGTTTCGCCCGAGACGAAAGAAGCGATCCTCGAAGACTTCGGTCTCGCCGACAACATGGTGGTCCAGTACCTGAACTGGTCGCAGGACATGTTGAGCGGCGATCTGGGCACGTCGATCATCAGCGGACGCTCCGTGGTGAGCGAGCTGTCGGACCGGCTCCCGGTGACGTTCGAGCTGGGCATCCTGGCGATCATCATCGCCTCGGCGGTGGCGGTGCCGATTGGGGTGATCTCGGCGATCCGGCAGGATACGGCGGCCGACTACATGGGCCGCAGCCTGGCGATCGGGTTCCTGGCAGCGCCGAACTTCTGGATCGCGATCCTGCTGATCACGTTCGCGTCGAAGTGGTTCGTGTGGGGTGTCCCTTCTACCTCGTACCCGAGCCTCTTCGATGACCCAATCGCGAACCTGAAGTTCATGGCGATGCCGGCGAGCCTATTGGGCCTCGGACTGTCGGGGTCGGTGATGCGGTACACGCGGTCCGCGGTCCTGGAGGTGATGCGCCAAGACTACGTGCGGACAGCGCATGCGAAGGGGTTGGCGGAGCGGACGGTCGTGACGCGACACGTCCTGAAGAACGCGCTGATCCCGGTGATCACGGTGATCGGCCTCCAGCTCCCGGTCGTGATCGGCGGCACGGTGATCATCGAGTCGGTGTACTCGATTCCGGGGATGGGCCGGTACTACATCTCATCGATCAACCAGCTCGACTTCCCGGTGATCCAGGCGATCAACCTCGTGGTTGCGACGTTCACGGTCTTCTCGATTCTTGCGGTTGACCTGCTGTACTCCGTCCTCAATCCGCGGATTCGGTACTCCTAATGGCTACCGCAAGCGATGCCTTTGCCCAGGCAGGTCTGAGCCAGGACCGATCGTTCCTCCAACGCGCGTGGCGGTCGACATGGCGCTTCTGCCGGTCGTACCCGCTGGGCGCGTTCGGCGCGGCGTTCGCGGTGCTGCTGGTGCTGATGGCGGTGGTGCCAAGCTGGTTCGCGACCGCGGACCCGACGGCGCAGGTGCTGCGGGACCGGTTCCAGGGGCCGAGCGCCGAGCACTGGTTCGGTACCGATGCCCTCGGGCGTGACTTGTACTCGCGGATCATCTTCGGTGCGCGGACCTCGATCATCGTCGGCTTCGGCGTGGTGATCGTGTCGGCGGTGCTGTCGACGGTCCTCGGTGTGGTGTCCGGCTACTACGGCGGGCTGTTCGACACGGTGTTCCAGCGGCTGGTGGACATCGGGATCGCGCTGCCGGGGCTGATCTTCATCATCCTGTTCATCACGGCGTTCCAAGATCTGCCCGGCGGGCAGACGGTGCCGATCATCCTGTCGGTCGCGATCCTGATCGCGATCCGGTTGTCGCGGGTGATTCGCTCCGGGGCGATCGCGGTACGCGAGGAGCAATACGTGGAGGCCGCGCGGGCGCTGGGTGCCGGCAGCGGCCGGATCATGGTGCAACACGTGGTTCCGAACGTGTTCGCGCTGGTGCTGGTCTCCGCCTCGATCGAGGTGGGATCGGCGATTCTGATCGAGTCGGCGCTGGCGTTCCTCGGCTACGGGATTCCACCTCCCACGCCGAGCTGGGGCCGGATGCTGAACGAGGCGCGCGAGGAGCTGATCCGGTCGCCGCACCTGGCGATCTTCCCGGGCCTCGCGATCTTCTTCACGGTGTACAGCTTCAACATGCTGGGCGACGCGGTGCGCGACAAGCTCGACCCGCGGCTGCGAGGCAGCCGCTAGGCGCCCTGCCGGCAGCACGCTGACGGCGATCTTCGCCCTCTGAGCGGCGGTTTCCGAGGTGACTCGGGAGCCGCCGCCTGCTGTTGCTCGATCGGGGCGGATCGGCGCAGTTGGGCGGCTGTCAGAAACCGCCAGAACCGCCGTTTTTCCTGCCTGAATCCGTTCACCGGACCGTCAAAGTTGCCGATGATCCGCCTACGGCGGGCGCCATCCCCTCGAGTGCCTCGTCGTGCAGATTCGTGGTGCGTTTGACGGAGCACGGTCCCGAGGCCGCCGGTCCGGCGATTCAGGCGCTCGCCGCGCCTCGTGCCTCGGTGCCCGATCAGGTGGGGCGTTCCCGGCTCGCGCTGATCTACATCTGGGCGGTGATCGCGCTATCAGTCGTCGCGACGGTGGGTTCGCTGGCCTCGGAAGCGGCGGCCGGCGCCGAGGCGCACTGGGACTGGCCGCTGTTCATCGCGATCACGCTGGGGGTCGGCGCGCTCGAGCGGGCGCGCGAGGACCTGTTCGGGAACAGCCGGATCTCGCTGAACTTCGTGGCGCTGTCCTGCGGCGGTCTGCTGCTCGCGCCGGGCGCCGTCGGGGCGGCGGCGATGATCGGGCTCTTCGTGGCCGGGTTCCCGGACCGCGAGGAGTGGAAGCGGTTCCTCTTCAACGTCGCGGTGATGTCGCTGGCGGGCGTCGCGTACTCGATGGTGTTCCACTCGGCCTCGGCGGCACCGACCTCGGGGCAGATCCTCGAGCTGCTGCCGGTGGCGCTGGGCGCGACGCTGGTGGCGTTCTCGATCAACAGCGTGCTGGTGGCGGGGATCATCGCGCTGACGAGCGAGCAGGGAATCGTCGCGGTCTGGCGCGAGAAGTACGCCTGGCTGGCGCCGCATTACATGGCGTTCGGGATCGCGGCGTACGCGATGGTGGTCTCGTTCCTCGCGCTGGGGGCAATTGGTGCGGCGATCTTCGCGATGCCGATCGTCATGCTGTGGTTCGCGATCCGGCAGTACACCGACCGGACGCGCGAGACGACGGTGGAGCTGCAGCGCGCGAACCGCGCGCTGGGGCACAGCGAGAAGCGCTACCGAGCGCTGGTGCAGAACGCGCCGGGCGTGACGATCGTGCTCAACCCGGACGGCACGATTCAGTACATGAGCTCGCACATCGGCGCCGAGGACGACGAGGCGACGACGGTGGACGACCTCGTGCATCCGCGCGACCTCGAGGCGATCACCGAGGCGATCCGGGAGAGCCGGGACCGGCCTGACATCGCTCCGATGCTGGAGCTGAAGATGCCGGACGCGCACGGGGAGTGGCGCGACTACGAGGCGACGATGACGAACCTGGTCTCGCAGCCGGCGGTCGGCGGGCTCGTGATCAACGCGCGCGACGTGACGGACCGGAAGCGCCTGGAGAACGAGCTGCGGCACCAGGCGTTCCACGACCCCCTGACGAACCTGCCGAACCGGGCGATGTTCATGGAGCGGCTGGAGGATGCGCTGGCGATGACGCAGCGCAACGGCGGGCGCACAGCGGTGATGTTCATTGACCTCGACCGGTTCAAGGTCGTGAACGACAGCCTGGGTCACAACGTCGGCGACGAGCTGCTGATCGCCCTCGCGGAGCGGCTCAATGCGACGGCGCCGGACGACGCGCTGGTCGCGCGCTTCGGAGGTGACGAGTTCACGCTGCTGGTGCCGAAGGTGGACTCGCAGGAGACGCTGACGGCGCTCGCGCACCACCTGCTGGGTGAGCTGCGCGGTCCGGTGAAGCTGATGGGTCACAACACGATCGTGACGGCGAGCATCGGAATCTCGATGAGCGGGGACCGGGCGAAGAGCCCTCGAGAGCTGATTCGCAGCGCGGACATCGCGCTCTCCCATGCGAAGGAGCAGGGTCGCAGCCGGTACGTGCTGTTCGACGAGACGCTGGACAAGTTCTCGATCGACCGACTGCGCCTCGAGTCGGAGCTGCGGCAGGCGGTCGAGCGCGACCAGTTGCGACTGCACTACCAGCCGGAGATCGACCTGCCGAGCGGCGAGATCATCGGGTTCGAGGCGCTGGTGCGCTGGAACCACCCGATCCGGGGCGTGGTGCCGCCGGTGGAGTTCATCACGCTGGCGGAGGAGACGGGCGAGATCATCAGCATCGGCAAGTGGGTGCTGCGCGAGGCGTGCCGCCAGGCGGCGGAGTGGCGCGATTCGCTGTTCATCGATCGGCCGTTCACGATGGCGGTCAACCTCTCGGCGAACGAGTTCCTGGAGCCAGGGCTCGCGTGGGAGGTGTTGCGGGTGCTGCGCGAGACGGGGCTGGATCCCGCCTCACTGCGGATCGAGATCACCGAGAGCGTGCTGCTGGACGACAGCGCGGTGACGAACGACATCTTCCTCGAGCTGAAGCGAATCGGCGTCGAGCTGGCGATCGACGACTTCGGCACCGGCTACTCCTCGCTGAGCTACCTGCGGCAGCTCCCCGCCGACGTGCTCAAGATCGACCGCTCCTTCGTCTCCGACGTCGACCACGACGAGCGCGAGGCGTCGATCGTGCGCGCGGTGGTGCGCGTTGCGGAGGCCCTCGGCATGCGGGTGGTCGCCGAGGGGATCGAGCGCGAGGAGCAGGCACGGTTCCTCGCGGGGATCGGGTGCGAGAGCGGTCAGGGCTACCACTTCGCGCGGCCAGCCGAAGCGGACGTCACCGCCGCGCTGGTGCGCGACCACGAGCCGATCGAGCGACTCGCCTCCTAGGCCGCCAGGCCGTTCGCCCTCGTTCCTGTCGCTGACCGCCGTCGAGGTGTACGCCGGCTGGCGGCTCGGCGCCGACTCGCCTCGTAGGCCCGACTCACCTCGTAGGCCTGACGTCGCAGCGCTGAGGGCGGTTGCGCCGCCCATTCTTCTCGCGCTTCTCTGACAGGCTGCCCTGCCCTCGTGCGGTGGCGGGGCGGTTTTCTGTCTCGTGCCTTCAGTTATGTCGCGTTACTGAAACAAGAATCTTACAGAAGACGCTCGATCAGGGTTGACACTCATATGAACCGCGCCATACATTCCTACGCGTCTAGACAAGCCATTCATATGGCAGACGGAACGGGAGTGCATTATGCGCAAGATCCGTGGGATCGCCTGGTAACAACCCCAGGCCTTGACTGAGAAGGCGGCCTCCGGGCCGTCTTTTCACGTCCTGGGCCCGTTCACGGGCCGTTTTCGTCCCCTCAGCGGCGCGACGAGGACCACCCTCGAGCCGCTCCGACCGACCGTTCGTAGCGTGGTTCGATACGAATTCCAGCCGATGTTCTGATGAATTGCGGAGCGCCTCGGCGGGTTCGCCGTGAGGGAGCGGTGCCGACGGGTAGCGCGCTCCCCTGTCCGGTCGCGGTGGCGCCCAGTCGTCGGGCGCGCCTTGCGAGGGCTGTCGAGCGCCCTCGTCTTCCCGCACGCGCAGCCGGGACCTTAGGCCCTTGGCCGGCGACCGGCTCGCGGCGGAGACTCCGCCAATGGTGGGACAACGCGAAGCGATCGGCACGGCTGAGGCTGGCACTAGAAGCGTGCTGCATTGTCGCGGTCTGACCAAGCGATACGGCGACAAGACGGTCGTCGACGATCTGGGTTTCTCGATCGCGCCGGGGGAGACCTACGGCCTGCTGGGACCGAATGGAGCCGGCAAGACGACCGCGATCTCGATGATCTGCGGGCTCCTTGAGCGTGACGGCGGCACGGTGAGCGTCATGGGGCACGACCTCGATGAGGCGCCGCGCGACCTCAGGCGGTCGCTGGGCTACGTGCCCCAGGACCTGGCGATCTACCCGGATCTCTCGGCGAAGGAGAACCTGCTGTTCTTCGGGCGGCTCCAGGGGATGGGCGGCAAGGCGCTGGCCGCCAGAACCGAGCACGTGCTGGAGACCGTCGGCCTTGCGGGCCGGGCGAACGACCGCGCCGAGCGCTTCTCCGGTGGGATGAAGCGGCGCCTGAACATCGGGATCGGGCTGCTACACGAGCCGCAGCTCCTCGTGCTCGACGAGCCCACGGTGGGGGTGGATCCGCAGAGCCGCGACTCGATCCTCGCCAGCGTCGAGCAGCTCGGCGCGAGCGGCATCGGCGTCCTCTACACGACGCACTACATGGAGGAGGCGGAGCGGCTCTGCGACCGGGTCGGGATCATCGATCGCGGGAAGCTGATTGCGGAGGGGACCCGCCGGGAGCTGGTCGAGCAGATCGGCCAGCACGACCAGGTCCGGCTGGCCCTCGGACGGGGTAGCGACACCGTGGTCGAGCGGCTGCGGCAGCTGCCGGAGGTCGTGAACGTCGTCGCCAGCGACGGCACCGTCGACATCGCCCTCGACGAGCCGTACACCGCGCTGCCTCGGATCCTCACCGCAGCCAACGAGGCCGGGGCGCGGGTGCTCTCGGTCGAGGTGGTTGAACCCGACCTCGAGGAGGTCTTCCTCCAGCTCACCGGTCGCGCGCTCCGCAACTAAGGCCCTCACACAGATCGAGCGGAGCGCGGCCAAGCGCCGCTGCCGCGCCGGAACGGCGGGCTCAGTTGATGATTGACCGGCGCAGCATGAACGCGGCAGCCGCCAGTACGGTGAGCCCGTAGGCGACCAGCACGGCGAGCTCGGTGACGATCTGTCCGAGGCCTCCGCCGCGCTGCACCACCTCCGTGAAGGCGTCGATCGCCCACGCGTGGGGTGTGATGTGGGCCACGGTGCGCAGTCCGTCCGGAAAGACCTCGAACGGGACCATGCAGCCGCCGAGGGCCGCGAGTGCCAACCCGAGCGAGATGCCGACCGCTTGCGACTGGCTCTCGTTCCGCACCAGCGCACCGACCAACAACGCGGCAGCGGTCGCGACCAGTGAGAAGGCGGCGACGATCGCCAGCGTGGCTGGCCACGATCCCCAACTCAGGCCGAAGAGCAACGCGGAGAACACGATGATGACGGCGCTCTGGACGAGCGCGACGAGATAGCGACCGAGCGCCTCGCCCGTCACGACCTCGATCGTCGTCGCCGAGGTGGAGAGCATGCGGCGCGTGACCCCGAGGCGCTTCGACTGGATCAGGGCCCCCGCCAGGACCATCGACATGACGAACACGAACAGCACGAGCTCCTGCGCGGCGACGAAGCCTACCGCATCGGCCTTGATGAAGGCATCGCCGTCGGCGTCGACGGTGCTCACGCCGACGGCCGGCTGGCCCTCAGCCGCCCGGGCAACCAGGGCGGCTGCTTCGCTCTCGGGGAGACCGGTCTCGGCGACGACGAGGCGAGTCGCGCGCTCGGTGGCGTTCTCGGCCGCGACCACCGACTGGACGAAGCCCTGGACCTCGAACCCGCCACCGCCCGGAATGGCGCGGTAGGACAGCTCGGTCGTGCCACCCGACCCGAGGGCGGCGCCGTAGTCACCGGGCACCGTGACGAGGGCGGTGATGTCCTCGCGGTCCAGCTGGTCCGTCGCCTCCTCGACGTCGTCGAAGACCTCGAGATCCGCGCCTTCGACCTCACGCAGGCCGTCGATCAAGGCTTCCACCGCGGGGGTGCGATCACCCTCGACGTGGACGCCGATCCGCGGGGTATCGCTGCCCAGGGTGAGGCCGAGAACGAGGATCAGGAGCATGGGGAGCGCGAACACGAAGAAGAGGTTCGCGCGGGTGCGGATCAGGCGCCGGAGGCTGTTGGCGGCGATGGCGAGCACCTTCATGGTCGCAACAACCCTCGGCGGGCCGCAGCCAAGCCGATGCCGCCGAACGCGACGATAAAGAGAGCCAGGACGGCGAGCGTCGGGCCAAGCGCGTCGGCGCCCGCGCCGTAGGAGACGTCCCGGAAGCCGTCGAGCAGCCAGCGATGGGGCGAGGCGTAGCTGATCGTGGTCAGCAGCCCGGGCGCCTGGCTGATCGGGAAGAAGACGCCGCCGAGCAACCCGAGCACGAGCGCGGCGATCGTTGCGTAGGCGCCGGCCTGCTCCGCCGTGCGTGCGGCAGCGGCGACCAGCACCGCCAGCGCGATCGCCACGATCACTCCGGTGAGGATGAGCACCGCCACGGCGAGCGGGTTCCCCCACTCGGCCCCGACGATCAAGGTGGTGGCGATGACGAGCACGACCATCGTCGCGAGCCCGATCATGAAGGCCGACGCCATCTTCCCGAGCACAACCGCGGCAGCGGGGATGGGAGCGACCATAATGCGACGGAGGGTGCCGACCTCCCGCTCCTCCATCAGGCTCAACACGGCGAACTGGACGGTGAAGAAGAGGAAGAGGACCGACAGCGAGACCGAGTAGTGGCTGGCCAGATCGCGGCCGCGGCCCTCGGTCTCGACTGGTACGAGGCGGATGGGCTCCTCGAGGGCCGTCGCGGCGGCGGCCAGTTCACCGAGGCGGCGAGGATCGCCTCCGCCACCCTCGATGCCCAAGACGATGGCGCTGGCGACGGCGACGTATTCGAGCTCGGCCACGAAGGTGTCGGCGATTGCCTGTGCAACGTCGGCGGCGATAGAGGACCCGGGGTCGCCGACGATCGTCAGCTCGGCCGAGCCGCCCGACACGACGCTCGCACTGAAGCCGGGCGGGACGAAGAAGCCGGCGGCGACGTCGCCGCCGTCGACGAGCCTGTCGAGGGTGGCCCGATCCTCGGCGGTGGTCAGCTCGATCGTACCGTCCGCTTCGAGGTCCACGAGCAGGGTCTCGAACGCGGCAGCGGCCTCGCCGCCGTCGGCGTCAGCGAGCGCGAACTCGAACGCGGAGACGTCGTCGGCCGCCCCGATGGTGGCGCTCATGATGAGCACGAGGGCGAGTGGCCCGACGATGCCCATGATGTAGACCGACCGGTCACGGAGCCGCTGGACGATGTCCTTCGCCGCGATGACGCCGATCGGCCGGATCAGGTTCACGGCCTCGAGCCTTGGGCTCGCCCGACGAGGTCCGCGGCTATCCGTTGCTCACCTCGAGAGGGGTTCATGCGCGCCTCCGCATCGCGGCTGCACGTTGGCGTACCTCGGTTGCCGCGGAACAGAGCCGAACGTCCCGGCGACGACCCCCGTCTGCCTCAGACGTGGGATGGCAGCGGCTTCGAACGAAGCGACCGGCTCCGTCGGCGCGGGTGCTGCGTGATCGCCGAGGGCGCGCCGCGAGGGTGGGCGGCTAG
Source organism: Dehalococcoidia bacterium (assembly GCA_028279505.1). GTDB lineage: Bacteria > Chloroflexota > Dehalococcoidia > UBA2979 > UBA2979 > UBA6627. Next base: position 6,051 of record JANQNP010000112.1, on the reverse strand, counting down.
GGGTTCACGCAGGCGAGCTGGAACGGGTCGAGGACACCGGCCCAGCCGCCCTTGTTCCGCTCCCGCCACGTTTCGGCGTCGTCGCCCCAAGCCTCCCAGCCGGTGTGGACGATGCGCACGATGGTGGCGTCGTCGCCGTCCGGCTCGAAGGCGATGGAGACGCGCGTGGCGCGGGAGCGCTCGGTGCCCAGGTGCCAGAGGTAGCTGAGGCGGCGGGGCTCGTCCCATTCGGTGATCTCACCCCAATCGCGCTCGTCGCCGGCCGGGGTGCGCTCGAAGATGCGGCCGCCGACGCGCGGCTCGATCACGACCTCGAGCTCCGGATCGCCGGAGAAGGAGTGGGACTTCGGCCACCAGAGCGTCGTGCGGCGGGTGAAGGTGGCGAACGCGTGGTCGACCGGGCAGCGGACGGTGAAGTCCAGCTCGAGAGGTTCGGTCACGCGTCGCGCTCCTCGGCGTCGCCGCCGGCCGTCGTGTTCTCGGCGGCGAGCGTGAAGCGAGCGGCGGCTTCGCCCCAGACCTGCTCGAGGAAGGCGCGGACGGCGCCGGCACCGAGGTCGTCGAGGCTGTAGAGGCGGCGCGTCCCTTGCGCCTCGGAGGTCACGAGCCCGGCCTCGCGGAGCAGCCGGAGGTGGCGGGACACGGCGGGACGGCTGATCGGCAGCTGGTCGGCGATCTCGCGGACGGACCGGGGACCGCGGGCGAGCATCGCGACGATCGTGCGCCGGTGCGGGTCGCCGAGCGCGCCGAAGGGGTCGCCGTCGATTCGATCTTGCATGCGGTGAGCGTAGCACGACGTTTACGGTAGCCGTTGCGTTACGGTATCTGCGCGGGGTACCGTGCGCGTCACGCCTGAACGGACAGCGAGGGGCCCCTATGAAGTCGTACGACGCGAGCACCACGATCGAGGTGGCACCGGAGGCGGTCTGGGCGGTCCTGACCGACGCCGCCGCCTATCCCGACTGGGATTCGGGCGTGGAGCGCGTGGAGGGCACGATCGCGGCCGGCGAGCGAATCAAGGTCTTCTCCGAGGTCAGCCCGGGCCGCGCGTTCCCGGTGCGCGTGGAGCTGGAGCCAGGCCGCCGGATGACGTGGCGCGGGGGGATGCCGCTTGGCCTGTTCAAGGGCGTGCGGACGTTCTCGCTGACGCCCGAGGGGTCGGGGACGGCGTTCGCGATGCGCGAGGAGTTCAGCGGGCCGCTGCTGCCGTTGATCTGGCGCTCGATGCCCGATCTTCAGCCGTCGTTCGATCAGTTCACTGCGGGGCTGAAGGCGCGGGCGGAGGCGAACGCGAGCGGCTAGCTGGCGCGGCGCTCCTTGTCGCGTTTGGGCGTGGGTCGCATCGCGCTGCGGAACCACTCGACGCGCGCGTGGAGGACGTCCGCGCCACCGATCTTCGAGAGGACCCACTCGTCCTCGGCGGTGAGGGCTTCGTCGTCCTCGCCGCCGTGGAGCACGACGCCGTCGCCGATGCCGAGGCGCCAGGAGATCTCGACCGCGCGGGCGGTGGCCTGCGCGAGCGGCGAGAGGTGTTCCGACGGGTCGTGGTGCTCGAGGATCGAGGAGTGGATGACGCCGGGGATGCTCCAGGCCTCGGCGGCCTCGACGCCGCGGACGGTGTGGGCGGCGCCGAAGACGCGGTGCTCGGCCTCGAGCGGAGAGGTGCCGGCGCGCACGCGCTCGATGACGGTGGCGTAGTCCTCGGGACGTTCGGCGGCCATGCCGAGGCGGCCGATGTCGTGCAGCAGACCGGCGCTGTAGGCGGCGGCGCGGATGTCGCGCGAGGCGTCGTCATCGATCAGCAGCTCGGTGAGCAGCCCGCAGGCGACGACGTGGCGCCAGAGTTCGTCGACGTCGAGACCGGCCTGCTCGAGGTCCTCGAACGTGGAGCTGAGGACGGCGGCGCCGACGATCTGCAGGGTCTCGCGCGGGCCGATCCGGATGACCGCGCGCTCGACGGTGCGGACGGCCTCGCGAGGCGCCGACCAGGCGGAGTTGGCCGCGCGGATGACCGCGGCGGCGAGCGCCGGGTCCGAGCGGACGATCGAGGTGACCTCGTGAGGGTCGGGGGCCGGCGTGGAGACGATGGTCAGCACGCGGGCGCGGGCCGGCGGCAGCACCGGCAGTTGTTGTGGCATGTCAGGATCGTCGACCAGTCGCCTCGCCGCGTCCACCGTGACTTCCCTAAGCCCGGTTCCACGGGCCGGTTCTGTGGGCTGGGCACGTGACAGGCGCGTTATCTTGACCACATCTGCGATTTCACAGCGGCTGGCGTGAGACGCCGCCGTCTCAGGGGGAGCACCGATGCCACATCCCACCGAACTGATCGAACCGGCCGTTTCGGTCGAAGCGAGCCCTCGTTGGGTCCGCGCGACCTTCAACGGCGAGACGATCGTGGACAGCAAGCGGGTGATGCTGCTGCACGAGCGCGGGCGCGTGCCGGTGTACTACTTCCCGAAGGAAGACGTGAGGTTCGATCTCCTCGAAGGGACCGATCACAGCTCACACTGCCCGTACAAGGGGGACGCGGAGTACTGGACGATCCGCGTGGGGGACCGCGTCGCGGAGAACGCGGTGTGGGGCTACCCGCAGCCGATCGAGGGGCAGGAGGCGCTAGCCGGCCTCGTGGCGTTCTACTGGCACCAGATGGATCACTGGTACGAGGAGGACGACGAGGTCTACGTGCACGCGCGCGACCCGTACCGGCGCGTGGACGTGCTGCACAGCGCTCGCCACGTGCAGGTGAAGCTGAACGGCGAAGTGGTCGCGGACTCCGAGCGGCCGGTGCTGCTGTTCGAGACGGGCCTGCCGACGCGGTACTACCTGCAGCCGCAGGACGTGCGCCTCGACCTGCTGCGCAAGTCGCCGACGGTGACGCAGTGCCCGTACAAGGGCGTGGCGACGACGTGGTCCGCCGAGGTGAACGGGACGACGTACGAGGACATCGCGTGGAGTTACCCGTTCCCGATCCCGGAGCTGCCGAAGATTGAGGGCCTGATCTGCTTCTACAACGAGAACGTCGACGAGCTGCTGGTCGACGGCGAGGCGGAGGAGCAGCCCCGCACGAGGTGGTCGCGTTGATCCGACCGGAGCCGCGCCGACCTCGGGCGATGGGACGGCCCGCCCAGGGAACGGTGTCGCGGTGATCCTCGAGCATGTGCCGAGCCTGGCGGATTTCGACCCGACGCTGAGCCTCGACGAGAAGACGTACAAGAAGCGACGCAAGGAGCTACAGCTCAAGCTGCTGCGGTACCAGGTGCGGCTGCGGGACGACGCGACGTGCCCGGTGGTGATCGTCTTCGAGGGCGTCGACGCCGCCGGGAAGGGCGGCGCGATCCGGCGGCTGACGGGGCGGCTCGATCCTCGAGGGGTGCGGGTGCACCCGATCGGGCCGCCGAACGGGAAGGACCTGCGGCATCACTACCTCTGGCGCTTCCATCAGCGGATGCCGGAGTACGGGCAGTTCGGGATCTTCGATCGGTCCTGGTACGGGCGCGTGCTGGTGGAGCGGGTGGAGGAGCTGACGGCGCCGGAGGCATGGGAGCGCTCGTACGGCGAGATCGCGTCCTTCGAGCAGACGCTCGTGGACAACGGGATGGTGCTGGTGAAGTTCTGGCTGCACATCTCGCAGGAGGAGCAGCTGCGGCGGTTCGAGGCGCGGGAGGCGGACCCGTTCAAGGAGTACAAGATCACGGCCGACGACTGGCGGAACCGCGAGCGCTGGCCGGACTACGAGCCGGCGATCGAGGAGATGCTGCGCCGCACCCATACGGTCGATGCGCCGTGGACGCTGGTCTCCGCCGAGGACAAGAACCACGCACGAGTACGGGTGCTGGAGGCGGTCGTCGAGGCGCTGGAGACCCGGCTCGGACCGCTGTCGTCCTGACGACGAGGCTGCACGACCGACCCGGCGCGATCCTCGGACGGCTCGACCGCGCCGCGTGAGCGTCCTACGGTCGGGCAGTGGCCGGGCAGTCTGGCGGCGCCCGGACCGCTGACGAGGAGCGTGGAGCGATCGATCGACTCCCGATCCAGCCCGACCCGGGCCGCACGACGGTCATCGACATCGGCTCGAACTCCGGTCGGGCGGTCGTGATTCAACCGCGCGCCGGGGGGCACCTGGAGGTCGTCGAGGAGCTGCGGCTGCCGCTCCGGCTCGGCGCGGCGCTCGACGACGAGGGCCGGCTGAGCGACGAGGCGTGCGACCGGCTGGCGGCAGCGCTGGAGGACTTCCTCGCGATCTCGCGGGCGGCGGGGTCGGAGCGCCTCGTGGCCGTGGGGACCTCGGCGTTGCGGGACGCGACGAACGGGCGGGAGCTGCTGGCGCGGCTGCGGGACCGATTCGGCCTCGAGATCCGGATCATCGACGGCCAGCTGGAGGGGCACTACAGCTTCCTCGGTGCGGTGCATGGGCTGCCGGTGGAGCACGGGACGGTGATCGACATCGGTGGCGGGAGCGTGGAGTTCGCGCGGTTCCGCGACCGGCGGGTGGAGGGGCTGTGGTCGTTTCCCCTCGGGACGTTGCGGGCCGGTGGGCGGTACTTAGGCGACGATCCGCCGACGGAGGAGCAGATCGCGGAGCTGCGCGCCGCGACGGAGGCGGCGCTGCGCGACGCGCCGATCCCGCCACTGAAGCGCGGCGAGCGGCTGGTCGGCACGGGCGGCGCGATCCGGAACGTGGCGAAGATCGACCGGCGGCGGCGACGACGGGTGTACCCGGTGCCGCGCCTGCACGGCTACGAGATGCGCCGCGGGCGCGTCGCGAAGGTGTCGGCGTTGTTGCGCTCGATGCCCTCGGGCGATCGCGGCTCGATTCCCGGGCTCAACCCGTCGCGGTCGGAGACGATCGTGGCGGGCGTGACGGTCCTGGAAACGGCGATGCAGACGCTGAAGGCGCGATCGCTGGTGGTGTCCGGGCAGGGGCTGCGCGAGGGCGTGGTGCGGGGAATGCTCGGCGAGCTGCCGCCGACGGAGCTGGCGACCGCGCTGCCGGATCCTCGGGCGGTGCGACGTGCCTCGGTGCGGGCGCTGGCCGCGCGATTCGCCACGATCGATGCGAGCGCGAGCCAGCGGCGGACGTGGGCGGCGCTGGAGCTGATCGATCGCGCCGACGCGGAGGTGGGGCCAAACCTACGCGAGCTGATCGGCTACGCGGCGACGATGATCGACGCGGGCGCGGCAATCGACTTCTACAACCGCGAGCGAGTGGCGGCGGACATCGTGATGACGACGGACCTCGCCGGGTTCTCGCACCTGATGATCGCTGAGCTGGCGGCGCTGCTACTGCTGGTGGAGCAGGCGAGCTTCGACGTGCACCGCTTCGCGCCGCTGCTGTCCGCGGACGAACGGGGCCGGCTCGACCTGGCGGCGGCGGCGCTGGCGCTTGGGTTCGAGCTGTATCGGCGGGTGCCACCGTCCTCGATCAGTGGATTCGAGACGACGGTGACGAAGAAGACGTTGGGGCTGCGGGTGCCGAATGGGATCGGGCGGTTGCCGGAGCCGCTGGTCAAGCGCGTGGAGCGCGCGTTCGGTCGGCGGGTCGTCGTCGAGGTGGCCGGGGCCAGCTAATCGGCGGCGAGCGCGCGTAGCACCCGCGGCGGCAGGAACCAGCGAAGCGAGCCGCGACCGATCTCGGGGGATCGATCGAACGCGATGCTGGCGACGCCGCCGCGACGCCAGTCGATGGCGAGCGGGGTGGCGGCGCTGCCGAGGTAGGTGGCGGCGAGCAGGGACATGGCCGGCTCGTGGCCGACGACGACGACGGTCGCGCGCGGGGCGCAGTCCGCGAGGAGCGCGACCATGCCAGCGATCGGCGCGCCACCGGCGAGGTGCGGGCGGACCTCGGCGGGCGGCCAGTCGAGCTGGTCCTCGAGGATCGTCGCGGTCTGGTGGGCGCGCACGAACGGGCTGGTGAGCAGGCTGTCGATCTCGGGCTCGAGGGTGCCGAGGCCGGCGGCGGCTGTGCGGAAGCGACGGATGCCGCGCTGCGTGAGGGGGCGCTCCTCGTCGTTCGGCCAGCGGCGCGGGTCACGGTCCTCGGCGATGGCGTGG
>JANQNP010000099.1 GCA_028279505.1 Dehalococcoidia bacterium | reverse complement strand
GCACTTCGGAGATCCAGCGCAACGTGATCGCCACGCGCGGGCTCGGGCTGCCGCGCGGCTAAGCGCCATCCGAACCGCACGCTCACGGAGCCCGGCGTCAGCCGGGCTCCGCTGCGTTACGGTGCGGCCGATGTTCAGAGCCGACCACACCGTCGCCGAGGTAACGGCGTTCCTCGGAACGCGGTTCCCCCGCGTCTCGGAGGTGGAGCCGATCGGCGGGGGCGAGTGGTCGCAGGCGTTCTCGTTCAAGGACGGGTCGCGCGCCCTTGTGGTCCGCTTCGGCGCGCAGCTCGAGGACTATCAGAAGGACGAGGCTGCCTACCGCTTCGCGGGGCCGGACCTTCCGATCCCGCCCGTGCACGAGATCGGCCAGGCGTTCGATGCCTACTACGCCGTCTCGGAGCGGCGATATGGCGAGGCGCTCGACTCGCTCGACGGACCAGCCCTCGAGGCCGCGCTTCCCTCGATCTTCCGGTCGCTCGATGCGCTGCGGCTGGCCGACCTCGCCGGCACCAGCGGCTACGGCATGTGGTCACCCGACGGTGATGCGCCGTTCGCCACCTGGCGGGACTGCCTCCTCGCCGTTCGAGACGACACGGTGTATCAGCGGATCCAGGGTTGGCGCGCGACGCTTGAGGCGCGTCCGACCGACCTCGAGGTGTTCGAGCAGGGCTACCGCGAGCTCGAGGCGCTGATGGAGTCGGTCGGTGAACGGCGCTACCTGGTCCACGAGGACCTGGTGGGTGACAACGTTCGGATCGCGGATGGCGAGGTCACAGCCATCGTCGACTGGGGGAATGCCAGGTATGGGGACTTCCTGCACGACCTCGCGCGTCTCACCTTCTGGGTCCCGTGGTATCCCGCCTGGCGAGGGGTCGACATCGTGGGCGCCGCGCGCGAGCACTACGCGGCGATCGGCCTCGAGGTGCCCGCGTTCGACGAACGGCTGCGCGCGTGTCAGATCTACGTCGGGCTTGAGGCGCAGGCGTACAACGTCTTCACCGAGCGCTGGGAGGAGCTGGCGAAGTCGGGTCAACGCACCCTCGAACTCGCGAGGGCCGACGAGGTCTAACCCTGACGCGCACGTGAACCTAGCTACGAGTTCCTCTAGGATGCCGCGACCGGCTGCACCGCTCTGGGCGGCACGGTGAGAGGGCTGACCGTTGGCCGAGGCCGCGACCGAGCGAACCGCATCTGAACCCACCGCGCAGGCGACCGGCCTTCGAGGGATCTACTTCGGCTGGTGGCTTGTCGGCGCCGCCTTCGTCGCGCAGCTGATCTCAGTCGGCGCCCAGAACTACGTGTTCGGCGCCTTCCAGCGCCCGATGACCGACGAGCTTGGCTGGGCCCGCTGGGAGTTCGTTTTAGCCCGCTTCATCGGGATGGCGCTGTTCGCCTTCACCGGTCTGGTCATTGGTTCGTACGTCGACCGCAACGGCGGGCGGCGGTTGATGCGGATTGGCGCCCTGATCCTCGGGGTCGCGCTGTTCAGTCAGTCCTTCGTCCAAGAACTGTGGCAGTGGTGGCTGTTGAATGGCGTGATCCTCACGTCAGGCGCCGCGATGACCGGCAACCTCGTTGTCAACGTCACTATCGCGAAGTGGTTCGTTGAGAGCCGCGGTCGCGCATCCGGTGTGGCCGCGATGGGGGTGTCGTTCGCCGGTATCTCAATCACGCCACTCGCCGCGTTGTTGATCGACACGGTGGGATGGCGGGATGCCTGGCGATGGCTGGCGCTCGGGGCGGTGCTGGTGCTGCTACCCGTCTCGTCCCTGATGCGACGCCGGCCCGAGGACCACGGACTCCATCCCGATGGCAAGACCCCGGAGGAGGTCGCGGCCGGCGGAGGTGCGCGGGCTGCAGCAGACTTCGCGACTTCGATGACCCGGGCGGAGGCGCTGCGAGCAAGATCCTTCTATCTGATCGTGGTTGCGTTCGGCCTCGGTGGTCTGTCGATCGGCATGATTCTGATCAACGCGATCCCCTACATGGAGGACGCAGGCTACTCGAGCACGACCGCGGCGCTGATGATCACCGTCGTCTCGATCCCGGCGATGCTGACCAAGCCGGTCTGGGGCTACTTCATCGATCGGATCGACGCGAAGCAGATGTCGGTCGTCGGGTTTGTCGTCACCGCGATCTCGCTAGTGATGATCGTCTTCACTGTCCGCGCCGGCGCCGATCTGCTCGTCTACACCTCGTTCTTCCTCCTCGGCGTCGGCTGGGGCGGCTTCATCCCGCTGCAAGAGGTGGTCTGGGCGGGCTTCTTCGGGCGTCGCTACCTCGGTGCGGTGCGTAGTGCGGGGATGCCGTTCGCGCTGTTCTTGAGCGCCAGCGCGCCGCTGCTGACCGCGCTCTACTTCGACCGCGTCGGCAACTACGACGGCGCCTTCCTCGCGGTGGCGTTCCTCGCCCTCGTGGCGGTGGTGCTCATCTCGATGGCCCACAAGCCGTCGCGCCCGGATACGGAGCCCGAGGCAGCGGCCGCGGGCGGCTAGCCGGAGCGGTTCGTCTCAGCGATCCTCCTCGTGCGCTGGCGCGCACATCATCTCGCAACCACCAGCCTGATCAGACGAACTATCGAGGAGAACGACATGACCGCATCGATCAACAAGGACGGACTGCTCGCGGGCAAGGTCGCCGTCATCACCGGCGCGTCTCGTGGCATCGGCGAGGCGATCGCGCTTCGCTACGCGCAAGAGGGCGCGAAGGTGGTGGTCTCGGCGCGAACGGTCGAGGAGGGCGACCACCCGCTGCCGGGCAGCATCAACGGCGTCGTTCAGCGCATCGCGGACGCCGGCGGCGAGGCGCACGCCGTGCGCGCCGACTTGGCGGTCGGGGAGGATCGCGACGATCTGATCCGCGAGGCGGTCGACACGTATGGCCCGGTCGACATCCTGGTGAACAACGCTGCGATCACCTTCTTCATCCCGGTCGCGGACTTCCCGGAGCGCCGCTACAAGCTGATGCACGAGGTGCAGGTTTACGCTCCGTTCCACCTCTCACAGCTCGTGCTGCCGAGCATGATCGAGCGCAAGACCGGCTGGATCGTCAACGTCTCCTCACACGCCGCGCTGCACCCGAAGGTGGATGCGGGCGGCCGGGGCGGCACCGTCTACGGCATGGGCAAGGCGGCGCTTGAGCGGTTCACCACCGGCCTGGCGTCCGAGGTCTACGAGGATGGCGTCGCCGTCAACGTGATCTCGCCCGGCCTCGTGGCGACGCCCGGCGTGATCCACCACAAGCTGATCAACGAGTCGAACAAGGACCGCCAGACGCCGGTGGAGCACATGGCCGAGGCCTGCCTCCGCCTGTCGTACAGCCCGGCCAGTGAGCTGTCCGGTCGCATCACGTACGCGGACGACATGATGAAGGAGTTCAGCCTCGAGGCGGCCGAACTCCTCGCGTAGCCGCGACACGGCGAGGCGCCCGAGGTGCGCGACGACCTCGGGCGCTCCTGCTGATCCGCTGACAGTCACGCCCTGGGACGCCGGTCTGCGGGAATACCCGTAGACGGCGGCCGGGTTTCCCCGGCGACACTCCAGACGCACACCCGAGTGCGTCTATCGCCGGAGGATCCATGGTCGCCGAAGCTCCCATTGCCCTCGAACCGACCGAGGGCGCGGCCGCCACACAGGAACGCCTGCTCGTCGAGTTCGAGCTCGACGGCGAGTGCTACGGCGTCGACATCGGCAGTATTCGCGAGATCATTCGCTACCAGCCGGTCACCGTGATCCCCGGCGCCCCCGACATCGTCGAGGGCATCATCAACCTCCGAGGGCGGGTCACCCCGATTGTCGATCTGCGCAAGCGGCTTGGTCTAAACGCGGCCGAGGTCAACGACACGACACGCATCATTGTGATCGACGTCGAAGACGCGATGGTGGGCGTGCATGTCGACGCCGTGACCGGCGTGATCAGCCTGACCGGCGACCAGCTCCAGCAGCTCTCGACCGAGGTCACGACCGACCGCTCGAACTACCTCGAGGGGGTCGCCGACGTCGAGGGGCGGCTGATCGTCCTGATCAACCTTCAGGCGGCGCTCGAGGGCGGCGTGGGACAGGCCTCGCCGTCGCGGGAGCTTGAGGGCGCTGCGGCCGACGTCGCTTCCGTCGACGACGCAGCGGGAGCGGCGCAGTCCGAGCCCGTCGCGGAGGTGGCCGCTCCTGCCGCGGAGACACCCGCTCCGGTCGAGGATCCGACCGAGGAGGTTGTGCCGCCAGCGGACGAGTCCCCGGCTGAACTGGCGACGGACGATGCCGCCGCCCTCGGGCTGCGGGTCGAACTCCTCGAGCAGAGCTTCGAGGCGGTGAAGCCGCACGCGGAAGACCTCGTCGTTCGCTTCTACGAGAACCTGTTTCAGCAGCACCCGGGGGTGCAGCCGCTCTTCGCCGAGGTCGACATGGGCGAGCAGCGCGGCAAGCTGCTCGCGGCTCTCGCGACGGTCGTCGCGTCCCTGCGGCAGCCTGACGTGCTCGTCCCGCACCTCGAGGAGCTCGGCCGCCGCCACGTTGCCTACGGGGCGGAGCCGGCCCACTACGAGGCAGTGGGCACGGTCCTCGTTGAGACGCTGGGCGAGATCGCCGGCGACGTCTGGACCAACGAGCTGCGCGATGCGTGGTCGGATGCGGTCTCGCTCGTGGCGACAGTGATGATCGACGCAGCATCGCAGGTGGAGGTCGGCGCGCCGACGCCGGACGTCACGTCGGACGAGGTCGCGCCTGAGCCGGTTGCGGCGGAGTCTCGACCTCGTAGCTCTGCGGCCAAGAAGCCGGTTGCCAAGCGCGGTGCCTCAAAGAAGACGCCCGCCAAGAAGAAGCCAGCAGCCAGGAAGTCGACCGCCAAGAAGCCGGCTGCGAAGGCGTCGAATGCCAAGAAGCCGGCCACGCGGAAGGCCTCGACCGCGTCCAAGGCGCCGGCTGCTACGAAGCAGACGACCAAGAAGACAGCGGCCAAGAAGCCCGCGGCGAAGAAGCCGCGGAGCCGGAAGGCCGCAACGACTTCCTAGTCGAGCTTTGCGAGGTCGGTACGCGCGAGCAGGTAGACGATCAGCACGACCAGCCACGCGGCGGTTCCGCCGATCGCCCATTGCGGGCCGATCAGCGCTGCGAGCAGGCCGACGGCGAAGGTGCCGATCATCGTCAGGCCGAACTCCATCATGTAGATGGACATCACGCGGCCGCGGTAGTCGTCCTCCGAGTAGGACTGGACGAGCACGTTGCTGAGCGACATGCGCCCGGACTGACCGAGCCCGACGACGATCAGGATGCCGGCGGTCAGCCAGAAGACCTCGGACGCCGCGAAGAAGATCAGTGATACGCCGAGCAGGAGCGAGCTGTAGAGCATCAGCTTGCCGCGGCCTCGATTCGCCATCGACGCGATCCACAGCGAGCCGGTCAGCGACCCCACGCCCTGGATACTGATCAGGAAGCCGAGCTCGCCCTTGCCGGCGTCCAGCACCTCCTCGACGAAGCCGGGCAGCAGCATGAAGTAGGGCATCGACGCCGAGACGATCAGCAGGTTGGTGATCAGGAGCAGCTTGATCGTGGGGGTGCGGCGCACGTAGTGGAGGCCGTCGACGAGGTCGGCGATCGCACCGCTGACGGAGCGCTCTCCTCGGGCTTCGCGCTGGATCTTCGGCACCTTGAACATGAACAGCACGGCGACGACGAACATCAGCCCGATCGCGATGTAGACGAACTCCGTCGCGGTTAGCCCTTCCTCGGGAGCGAGGATCGCGAGGACGGAGCCCGCGAGGCCGGGCATCACGAGCCGGTTGAAGTTCATGCCGGCTGTGCTCAGCGCGAGCGCGTTGGTCAGGCGCTCCATCCCGACCACCTCGGGCGTGAGCGCCTGGCGGGAGGGCATCATCAGCGAGTTCACGGTGCCCTGAACCACCGCGGCGGCGAGCAGGTGCTCGACGACGATCAGGTCGCTGATGATCCAGAAGGCCACCAGGAACGCGTTGAGCGCGTTGACGGCCTGGCCCACCTGCACGACGTACTTCTTCTGCGACACCTGATCCGCGAGCACCCCGCCGAAGATGGCGAGGAGCAGCATCGGTATCCCCTGCGCCACCGAGATCGCGCCCAGGTAGGCGAACGATTCGGTGAGCTGGAAGACCATGTAGCCCTGAATGAACATCTGGATGTTCATTCCCGCGAAGTGGGCGAACGTCGACCCGAAGAACCACCGGTAGTTCGGGTCGCGGAGCGAGTCGAAGGTGCGCCAGAAGCCGGTTGGCTGGCGTCGACCACCGCCGCCGGTCCCGCCGGCCTCGATGCGTGGTTCGGGCCTCGGAGCTGGCCGCTCCGCGGCGGGAGCGAGCGGGGGCGCGACCGCGGACGTGCGTCCGCCGGGCGCGGCGAGGTCTGCTGAGTCAGCGGCGGTCGATGAGGAGTTCGCGCCGTAGAGGTCGCGACTACCGGAGGTCACATGAACCCTGACGTAGACGGAAAGGTCTGGTCAGACTAGCAGGTCGTCAGTTGGACGCGACCGGCCTAGCCTTCGGGAGGTCGCGCGTTTCGTGGACCTTGGACGGTCTCGGATGCCCTCGATGCGTGTTCGACCGAATCGGATCGAGGCGGCGCGTCGCTACGGGACGACGAGCTCTCGCACGTCGCCGGCGTAGCTGGTCAGGTCAGTCGAGAACAGGGCACGGTTGCGATCGATCCGCTCGGTGGACCAGTTCCACCAGCTGACCTCGATGAGCGCATCCGACACCGACTCGTCGAAACGGGGGCGAAGCGGTCGTGCGGGGACGCCGGCGGCCACCGTAAACGCCGGGACATCACGGGTCACCACTGCGCCGGCACCGATCACCGCGCCGTCCCCGATCGTGACGCCGGGCAAGATCGACACGTTGTCACCGATCCAGACCGCGTTGCCAATGACCACCGGGTGGCCAATCCGCAACTGGGGGAATCCGTGGCGTTGCTGCAGGGCGACCTGAACGTTTGCGTATCGAGTGTCGTGGTTGTGGGTTCGGATCCTGAGGTTATGGGCGATGGCGCAATAGCGACCGATGGAGACCGGGACTCCGGGCTCGCTCTGGATGAACGCAGGGCCGTTGATGCGTGTCCCGAAGCCGATCGAGGTCGCTCGCCCCAGCCTGGAGTCGGGATGAACGCCGGGCGGGGTGACGGCTCGTCTGTCGCGCTCGCGCCGCGCCCGGAGCCAGCTTCGGAAGGGTGCCGGGAGGAGCCGCTGCGCGAGCCGGATCAGTAGCGGTCGAGTAGGCGACGACTTCTGGCCGAGCAACTGCGGATTGTTCATCTCACCTCGGACTCACGCTCGTCTGCCGCCAGTGATGTTACCGACAGCAAGATACCGCGGGAGCCGCAGTCTCGAGGGCGGGCGCGGTTGGCCGTGGTCGCCCCCGACGACTCGCGACGCCACCCGGCGACGGGATAGTCTTCGGCCAGTCTCAGGAGGAGACGACGATGTCCGAGCGGCGAGGGACGCGCGCGGTGGCCGGTGGGTTGGGCGCGGGCGGCCGGCTGATCGATGGCGAGGCGACGGACGAGCCACGCGGCGATGAGACCAGTGCACGGTGCACTACCGCGGTGATCCTTGCCGCAGGGGCGGGGACGCGGATCGGCGCTGGGCGGATCGGGATCCCCAAGCCGCTCACACGCGTACTGGGCGCTTCACTGCTCTGCCGCGCCATCGACGCCGCCCAAGTCGCGGGGGTCAGGCGGGTCGCCGTGGTGACCGGCTATCAGGCCGCCCGGGTCGAGGCGCACGTCCGCTCGCTTGCCGCGGGGCGCGGGATCGAGCTGGAGATCGTCCGCAGCGATCAGTGGATGCGTGGCAACGGTTCCTCGCTTCTCGCCGCCGAGACCGCGGTCGCCGAGCGCTGCATCGTGCTCATGGCTGACCACCTCACGCCACCGTCATTCCTGCGCCAGCTCAGCCGCGAGCCCATCGAGGACGTTGCGGGACTCCTGGTGGTCGATCGGGATCTGGCGAGTGTCCATGACCTCGCCGAGGCGACGAAGGTGCGGCTCGACGGAACGCGGATCGTGGCGACCGGTAAGGAGCTCGACCAGTTCGATGCCATCGACACCGGTGTGTTCGCGTTCGACCAACGGGTCTTTGGCGCGCTCCGAAGCACCGAGGCCGCCGGAGCGTGCGAGCTGAGCGCGGCCGTGCAGCGCCTGGCTGACGCCGGCCTGATGCGCGCCGTCGCCGGCGACGGGTCGTTCTGGTGCGACGTCGACACGCCCGAGGACCTCGCGTTCGCTCGCCGCTCGCTGGCGCGTTCGATGCACGAGGCGATCGTCGATCAGGCCGGTCAGGCCGAGGTGGCTCCGCTATGACGGGTGATCCGCTTGCCGGGTCGGATGACAAGGGCGTGTCGGGGCTGGACGGGCCGATCTCGCGCTACCTCAACCGACCGATCTCGCGGCTGATCACCGCTCGCGTCGAGGCGCATCCGATCAGCGCCAACCAGTGGTCGGGGATCGCCTTCGCTACCACGCTGCTCGGCGCTGCCGCGTTTGCGGTCCGGCTGCCACGGCTTGGCGCGCTCGCGGTGCACGCCGGCTCGGTACTGGACGGGGTGGACGGCGAGGTGGCTCGTGCCAAGGGGACGGCCGGTCCGAGCGGCGCGCTGCTCGACCTCGCGCTCGATCGCACGGCGGACGTCGCGATCCTCGGTGGGCTCGCCGCTGGTGCCGGCGGTCGTCGGGTCGACTGGGCGGCGGCGCTTGTCGCAGCGAACGGGGTCGTCACTGCGAGCGTGGCGAAGGAGCGGCTGTCGGCCGAAGCCGTCGCGGCGGCGAGTACCCAGCGCGCCGAAGCGGCGTCGGGCTGGCAGCGGGCGTTGATGCCGCTCGGGAACCGCGACGGTCGGTTGCTTGCCATCACGGTGCTCGGTCTGCTGCGCCGGCCGCGGCTCGCGCTCTGGGGGATCGCGGCGCTCTCGTCGGTGCGCTTGATCGAGCGGGTGCGGGTGGGGCGCGCAATCCTCGAGGGGTGGGACGACTGAACGAGGGGCTATCGGGGCGATGGCGGGGTGAGGCGCGACCGAAACGGGTGCCGTGAGCGCTAACTGACCAGGAGCTTCGACCCCGAACTCCGTAGTCGGTGTGCTCTGCCTGGTCGGCCGTTGAGCAAGTCGGACGGGCAACTCCGACCGACGAGGGGCGCGTGGCTCGCTGGCATTCCTGTCCGAGTACCCGACAGTTCCCAACTCACAGCCCTCGCTAGCAGCACGTCGGCGGGAGAGGTGTCGTCGCTGGCGCCTTCGAGCGGAATCGGCCGCGTCGCCGCTGCTTGCGTCGCGCGCCGTCAGGCGTTATTGATACTGAGTCTCGAAAGAGAGGAAGTATCAATTGAGCGGGCGGCGCAATGCTCCGCCGTTTCGATTCGTCTTCTTCTGGGCCGTGAGTGTGGCCTGGCTCGGAGGGCACCACTCCGCCGAACCCGGGTCGATGTGAGTCGGGTGGTCGCTCGGTCGCTTGACCCGGAATACAGCCATGTACGGTGATGTAGTTGACACAGGCTTCAGAGATTAGTTTAACCGAACGACTGATTTGAGTAATACCTGATAACGGGCCAGCGTCTCGGCAGAGGCACTGGCTCGGCGGCGGCGGCGGACGATCCGTTCGCTGGCCAGGGTGCGGCGGGGAGCGTGTGGGCATGGTGGCTGACGTCGCGGAGGTCGAACCTCCGAGGGCTTCGTCGCGCGAGGACTCACGTCGCGCCGACTCCGAGGACATCACGCTCTGGACCGGCCTCTCGATCCTGGCGCCGTTCGCGCGCCACGGGGCCTGGCGATTCGCGATCGCGGCTTTGCTCGCATCGCTGTCCTCGTTGGCGCTGCTCGGACCGTTCTGGCTGGTCTACCGCGCGGTCGACGACCTCGTCGCCGGTGAGGCGAGCCGGAACGCCATGTACGGCTACGCAGCGCTCGCGGCCGTATTCATCGTCCTTCAGTACTTCCTGCAGGCAGCCTCGCTCTGGGTCTCGCACATGGGCGCGTTTGCGGCGCTCGAACAGTTGAGGCTGCGGATCGGGGAGCGCCTCGGCCGGGTGCCGCTGGGCTTCCTTTCGAACCGGCGCTCCGGCGAAGTCCAACGGACGATGAGCGACGACGTTGAACGCCTGGAGATCTTCCTCGGGCACGCGATCCCGGACATCACCGCGGCGCTGACCACATCTCTCTTCCTCGTGGTGTGGCTGTTGGTCGTCGACCTCCGGATGGGACTCGCCGGGATCGGCGTGGTGATCGTCGCGTTCGTGCTGATGTCGATCGGGTCCCGCCGAGGGAGCCGCAAGATGGGCGCGTACACCCGCTCGCTCGCGCGGATGAACGGCTCCGTCGTCGAGTTCGTGCGCGCCATGCCTGTCGTGCGAACGTTCAACGGCACCCGCCGCGTGTTCGGTGAGACGCGAGCGGCGATCGACGATGCCGCCGAGTTCCAGGCTCAGTGGGCGCGCGAGTTCGTTCCGCTCTACACCGCGTTCTTCGTCGTCCTCACCTCGCCCGTGCTCGTGATCGTTCCCACCGGTCTGTGGCTCTGGAGCACCGACGAACTCGGTACCTCGGAGCTGCTCTTCTTCTTCATCGTCGGGCTTGGCTTCACCCTGCCGATCCTGACCCTCGCCCAGACGATGACCCAGCTCTCCTACCTGGCGCTCGGCGCGCGCCTCGTCCGGGAGCTCGAGGCTGCCGAGGTGCTCGACGAGCCGACCGTCCGCGCCGAGCTGTCGGGCCCCCGCGTCGAGGTTCGCGATGTGGACTTCTCGTACGAGGCGGAAGACGGCTCGAAGCGCCAGGTCCTGTTTGACGTGTCGTTCACGGCCGAGCCGGGGACGGTGACCGCAATCGTCGGGCCCTCCGGCTCCGGTAAGTCGACGCTCGCGCGACTGATCGCGCGGTTCTGGGAGGTGGATGACGGCGCCGTCCTCGTCGGTGGGGTCGACGTCCGGGAGATGCCGGCCACGCAGCTCATGGAGCACGTGGCGTTCGTCTTCCAGGAGACCTTCCTGTTCAACGACACCGTTGCCGCCAACCTGCGCATCGCAAACCCAGACGCGACGGACGAACAGCTGATTGAAGCGGCGAAGGCCGCTCGTGCCCACGACTTCATCGCGGCGCTGCCTGAGGGCTATGAGACCTCGCTCGGGGAAGGCGGCGCCCGGCTCTCGGGCGGTGAACGTCAGCGACTGGCGGTCGCTCGTGCCGTCCTCAAGAACGCGCCGATCGTGCTGCTCGACGAGGCCACGGCCTACGCGGACCCGGAGAACGAGGTCGCGCTGCAGGAGGCGCTGAACAGCCTCGTGGCTGGCCGCACGCTGATCGTCATCGCGCACCGCCTCTCCACCGTCGCCGGTGCCGACCAGACGCTGGTCCTCGTCGACGGCCGCATCGCGGAGCGGGGGCGCCACGACGAGCTGCTCGCCGAGAACGGGACCTACGCCGAGCTCTGGGAAGCGTTCTCCGACGCATCCGAGATCGCCGTCGCCGGCGGCGCGTCGAACGCGGCGGTCGCCGGCGCTGGGGAGGAGGCCTGATGGCCGAGCAAGCCCTGTCTCCGACGCCGAGTGGTCCGTTCTATGAGGGAGCCGTTCCCACCGCCTGGCGAGTCCTGGGGGACTACGCCGGGCGACTGAAGGTCGGCATCGCGCTGCGGTTCCTCCAGGCGATGTTCGGCGGCATTCCCGTCGCGCTCCTCGTCTGGGTGGTTGACCAACTCCGCGAGGACTCGCTGACGACGAGCGAGGTCTGGCTGGTCACGATCGCGACTCTGATCGCGATCGCGGCGCAGTACGTCACCTGGTACGTCAGCAACTACCTCACCTGGACCAACACCTACTACGCCGTCGGCAAGGCGCGGATCGCTCTGCTCGAACACGTGCAGCGGCTGCCGCTCGGAACCATCCGTTCGCAGACCACCGGCGACGTCACCACCGCGTTCTCGACCGACTTCGAGACTGCGTCTTCCTACATCTCCAACGGCTTGCCGGCCCTGTTCGGCGCGGTCGGCCTCCCGCTGGTGGTCGTGATCGCGATGCTCTTCATCGATCCCCCGCTCGCGGCCGCGATCACGATCAGTCTCATCGTTGGCGTGCCGCTCTTCTACTGGACCAACCGCGAGTTCAAGGAGTTGGCGCTGATCCGAGGCGATCGGCTCGCTGACTCCAGCGGGCGCATGCTGGAGTACGTCCAGGGGATCGCGGTTTCGAGGGCGTTCAACCGCACCACCGATCGACTGAGCCAGTTCGGTCGCGCGGTCGCCTCGATCCGTCACATCAACACTCGGCTGACGATCCGCCTGCTGCCCGTCGCGGTGTTGACGATCGGCGTGATCCAGCTGGGCACCCCGCTCGCCGTGGGGGTCATCACCTACCGATGGTTCGGCGGCGCGATCGATGCCGGCACGGCGCTGATCTTCCTCGTGCTCGTGTTGCGCGTGTACGGCCCGATCGTCGCCCTGGCGCCTCACATCGAGCTGCTGCGGCTCGGCGACGCCGCTCTCGAGCGGATCGGGCGAGTCATGGATCTCGAGGAGCAGGCCACCTCGGAGACCCCGACCGTTGAGCCGCAGGGGCACGCGGTCGAGCTCGAGCACGTCACATTCGCCTACGACTCGGCCACGGTGTTGCACGACGTCTCGTTCACCGCACGTGCCGGGGAGACCACCGCGATCGTCGGGCCGTCGGGAGCCGGCAAGAGCACGATCCTCAACCTCGTCGCTCGCTTCTGGGACCCGAATGAGGGCGCGGTCAAGATCGGTGGGGTCGACATCCGCGAGCTCACCTCGGAGCAGCTCTTCGAGCACATCACCTTCGTCTTCCAGGACGTCTATCTCTTCCGCGCGAGCGTGCGCGAGAACATTGCCTTCGGCCGGCCCGACGCGACCGACGCCGAGATCGAAGCGGCGGCTCG
Organism: Dehalococcoidia bacterium; assembly: GCA_028279505.1. Classification (GTDB taxonomy): domain Bacteria; phylum Chloroflexota; class Dehalococcoidia; order UBA2979; family UBA2979; genus UBA6627. Next base: position 24,822 of record JANQNP010000099.1, on the reverse strand, counting down.
CGCGGCGCAGGCGCACGACTTCATCGAGGCGCTGCCGCTCGGCTACGAGACGCTGGTAGGTGAGGGTGGCGCCACGCTCTCGGGTGGCGAGCGTCAGCGACTCTCGATCGCCCGCGCGATGCTCAAGGACGCGCCGATCGTCCTGCTCGACGAGCCCACCTCGTCGCTGGACGCGCTCAACGAGCGGGCCGTGCGCGTCGCGCTCCAGGCGCTGGTCCGCGACAAGACCGTGCTCGTTGTCGCGCACCGGCTCCCGACCATTCGCTCGGCCGACCAGATCCTCGTCATTGAGGAGGGTGTGATCGCGCAGGCCGGGACACACGACGAATTGATCGATCAGGAGGGCGGTCGCTACCAGCGGCTCTGGCTGGACCGCGAGCGCGCCTCGAGCTGGCGCATCGGGGCCGCGCCAGCGGTTGCAGGGTCGACGGCCGGCTCCGCGGAAGAGGGAACTGAATGACGAACGAACGATGGAGCCGCCGACGACTCTTGAAACTGACCGGCGGGTCGATGCTGGCTCTCGCCGTGGCGCCGGTGCTCATCGGCTGCAACGACGATGACGATCCGACGCCGACCGCCACGAGCGAGAACGGCGGCGGTGGTGCGGGCCCGACCGCGACCTCGACGGCCGCGGCAACCGAGGCGCCTCCGGCCGCGAGCGGTGGCCGCGTCCGCATCGCCGCGGGTGGCAGCGCGACCGAGGTCTTCAACCCCTTCAACAACTCCGGCAGCGCCGGCTTCGGGGGCTTCTACCACGTCTACGACAGCCTCGCCTGGCTCGCCGGCTCAGAGGTGCGGCTCGGCGTCGCCGAGTCCATCGAGCCGAACGAGGACGGCTCCGAGTGGACGATCGTCCTCAAGGAGGCGATCTTCCACGACGGCACGCCGCTCACCTCGGCGGACGTCGCGTACACGCTGCGCACCGTCGCCGATCCTGAGCAGGCCCCGACGCTGGCGGGCGGCTTCAGCGTCATGGACGTCGCCAACATCGCCACGCCGGACGATCGCACCGTCGTCGTCCCACTCACCACGCCGCGTGGCGATTTCCTGGACGCGGAGCTGGCGATCTGGTCGATCGTGGTTCCCGACGGCTCACTCGGTGGCGAAGGCGCCATCGGCACTGGGCCCTTCAAGCTCGACGCCTTCGAGGCCGGCAGCAGCACCCGCATGGTCCGCAACGACGACTACTGGGACACGCCGGCGCTGCTCGACGAGCTCGAGATTGTTGTGATCAACGATCCAACTGCACGCCTGAACGCTCTCAAGGGTGGCGAAGCCGAGTTCGCGTGGGAGATCACGCCTGCCGCCGCGAAAGCGGAAGAGGGCAACGAGGACATCGTCATCAACCGCGGGGGCGCCCCGAACTCCCGGGCGCTAGGGTTCGCCGCGAACACCTTGGTTCCGCCCTTCGACAACCCGGATGCCGTCCGGGCATTGAAGTTGGCCGTCGACCGGCAGGCCTTCGTGAACACGGTGCTGCTTGGGTTCGGCGAGATCGGGAACGATCTCGTGGGCAAGGGGCTGCCGGGTTACGCCGACGGGATCCCGCAGACGGAGCGCAACGTCGAGGAGGCGGCGGCGCTCTTCGCGTCCGCCGGGATCACCGAGCTCACGATGCTGACCGGCGAGGTCACCGCGGGCGCGGTTGCTGCCTCGGAGCTGCTCGTGCAGCAGCTGGCGGAGGCCGGCGTCACGCTGACGCTGGATGAGCTGCCAGCCGATCAGTACTACGCCGACTTCGGTCGCCTCTTCTCCACGCCGCTGCAAACGGCCTGGTTCATCAACCGCCCGGCCGACGTTCACCTCACGTCGTTCACTGGCTCCAACTCGGGATTCAACATCACGGGGCTCGCCGGCGAGGAGTACGACGGACTGCTGGCGAGCGCGCAGACCGCCGTCGACCGCGACGAACGTCTCGGATTCGTGCAACAGGCCCAGCAGTACGCGTTCGACAACGACGGCCTCGTGGTCTGGGGCTATCAGGAAGATCTCAACGCCTCGGTGCCGGGGCTGAACGGAATCACCTACACCCAGTCGGTCCCGCGGTTCCACAGCGCGTCGCTCGAGGCGTAGCCGTAGCCGGAGGATCGCGAGGAGTGACACCGCCACTCGAAGGAAGGAGTTCGACCGCGTGACATCGTCTGCCCACGGGCGCCGGACCACGTTCGGTCCGGCGCGGCAACAGGCATGAGCGCGCGTCCCAATCCCCTCGTGCGGGCCGTCGTGCGGCGGCTCGCGGCGAGTGTCGCGGTGTTGCTCGGGGTGTCGATCCTGCTGTTCTCGGCGACGGTCGTGCTCCCCGGTGACCCGGCGACGCGCATTCTCGGGCGGGAGGCGACCCCCGAGAACGTCGAGGCGCTGCGGGAGCAGATGGGGCTCGACCGACCCGTGCCGGTGCAGTACGCCGACTGGCTCGGCGGCGTGGTGACCGGTGACCTGGGGACTGCCTCCTCGGGTCGCCCGGTCGGTCCGTTGCTGCGCGAGCGGGCGAGCAACTCGCTCGTCCTCGCGGCCTTCGCAGCAACGCTCACGGTCGCGATCGCGTTGGTGGTGGGGGTCGCCAGCGGGCTGCGCGTCGGACGTCCCGAGGACTCTGCGCTTTCAGTGGCTGCGCTCGTTGGGGTCAGCATCCCCGACTTCGTGGTCGCCGGCGTGCTGGTCTCTCTCTTCGCGTTCACCATCGAGTGGTTCCCGCCGGTTTCGCTCGTCCTCGCTGGTGGGAGCCCGCTCGATCGCCCCTCGATCCTGGTCTTGCCGGCTGTGGCGCTGGCCGTTCCGGCGGGCGCGTGGGCGAGCCGCTACGTCCGCGCGGCGGTCGTGGACGCTCGTACGGCGCCGAACGTCGAGGCGGCTCGGCTTGCCGGCCTGTCGCCGCAGCGAGTGCTGTTCCGGCACCTACTGCCGGGCGTGATCGGTCCCACGGCGCAGGTGCTGGCGGCGGCGACCGGCTTTCTCGTCGGCGGCTCGGTCGTCGTCGAGCAGATCTTCGCCTACCCGGGGATGGGCTCGCTGCTCGCGAGCGCGGTCGCGGTCGAGGACATCGACGTGATCCTCGCCACCGGTCTCGCGATGGCCGTCGCGGTCGTCACGTCGTTCCTGCTGGCTGACCTCGCGGGCGCGCTTGCCAATCCGCGCCTCCGGACCGGGCTATGACCGCGAGAGCAGACGTCGCCGAAGCCTCGGGGGCGACCGCCGGTGCAACCGGTCGTCGGAGCGCGATCGCCGCGGGAGTCGGGCGGTACGGGCTGCTGCTCGTGGCACTCCCGGGTGTGGTCGTGGTCGTGCTGGCGATCATCGGTCCATGGATCGCTCCGCATCCCCTCGGCGCTTCCGTGGCGCCGCCGTTCGAGCCGCCGAGCGACGACCACCTGTTCGGTACCGACCGCCTCGGTCGCGACCTCTGGTCGCAGGCGCTTCACGGCGGTCGCCGGCTCCTGATCGTGCCGCTGCTGGCGGCGATCGCGACGGTCTTCGTGGGTGGCGCGGTTGGCATGATCGCCGGCTACCTCCGAGGGCGCATCGACGCCTTGATCCTCGCGACGCTCGATCTGCTGCTCGTGCTGCCGGGCGTGCTCGTGTTGCTTGTGCTCGCGACCGGCTGGGGCGCCGGGCCGCTGGTGATCGTGATCGCGATGGTGCTAACCGGATCGCCATTCCTCGCGCGCCTCGCCCGGACGGCCACCCGCGAGGTGAGCCAAGCGCCGTTCGTCCAGGTCAGCGTCACGCAGGGCGACGGCACCTTCACGATCCTCAGGCGCGATGTGCTGCCCAACGTGCTCGGTCCGCTGCTCGCCGACTCCGGGATGCGCTTCCTGGGTGCGCTGTACCTCGTGGCGGCGCTCAGTCTGCTCGGCTTCGGGCCGCAGACGCCGGAGACCGACTGGGGCGTGATGATTCGAGAGAACGCCGAGGGCGCGGGATTGAACATCTGGGGCCTGGCGCTCCCCGCGATGATGATCGCGCTGCTGTCGATCGCCGTGAACGTGGTGCTGCAGACGGTCTCCGATCGGTTCGCGCGATGAACGGTCACCAGATCGAGGACGCCGTCCGCGTCGCGCGGCTACGAGTGGAGGATGCTGCGGGGCGCCCGATCCTGGGCGACGTGTCCGTGGCGATCCCGCCTCGGGCGCGGCTTGGGCTCGTCGGAGAGTCGGGCGCCGGCAAGACGACGCTGGCGCTCAGCCTGCTCGGCCACTTCCGGCCGGGCCTCACCTGCACCGGAGGTGCGATCCATGTGGCCGGTCACGACGTGCTCGGGGCATCCGCGCGTCAGCTCCGGGCGTACCGCCGCAGCGTCGTCTCCTACCTCGGGCAGGACCCGGCCGCAGCGCTGACGCCGAACATGCGGATCGGCGCGCAGGTGGCGGAGCTGCTGCACGGCGATGGGGACGACGAGGCGTTGCGCGAGCGATTCGAGGCGGTCGGGCTGCCCGGCGACGCCGAGTTCCGGCGTCGTTACCCCCATGAGGTCTCTGGCGGCCAGCTGCAGCGAGTCGCGATCGCGCGGGCGCTCGCTCCGGACCCGGCGGTGCTCATCCTCGATGAGCCGACGGCCGCGCTCGATCTGCTGACGCGCGGCCTGATCGCCGACGAGATCGAACGCCAGGCGGATCTGCACGAGCTGACCCTGGTGATGGTGTCGCACGACCTCGCGATGGTCGCTCGCTCCGCGGACGAGCTCGTCGTCCTCCGTGACGGCGTGGTGGTCGAGTCCGGCGCGGTGGACGCTGTGCTCAGCCGGCCGTCGCATCCGTACACCCGCGAGCTTGTCGCCGCGAGCGACGGCACCGCGTCCCGTGCCGAGGGTGCATCGGAGGGCTCCGGCGATGCGGTGCTGAGCGTCCGCGAGCTGGCCGCGGGGTACCACCAGGGTCGCGAGCCGGTGCCGGTGATCGAGGACTTCGCTCTCGACGTCGCGCCCGGCGAGTGCGTGGCGTTGATCGGCGCTTCGGGCTCCGGCAAGAGTACGATCGCGCGCTGCCTCCTCGGGTTGCACCTGCCCGATCGCGGCGAGGTCGTCGTCGAGGGGAACCAACTCGCACCCGGCGTCCGCCAGCGCAGCGTGGCGGAACGACGCACGATCCAGCTGGTGCCGCAGGATCCGCTCGGGTCGCTCAATCCTCGACGGCGGGTCGGCGACACGCTGCGGCACGCGCTCCGGACGATGCGCGGTTTGAGCCGTCGAGACGCGGATGCCGAGGCCGCGCAGTTGATGGAGCGCGTTCGCCTCTCGCCGGAGCTGCTCCAGCGGTTCCCACGTGACCTCTCCGGAGGCGAGCGTCAGCGCGTTGCGATCGCTCGCGCGCTCGCGGCAGAGCCGCACGTGCTGATCTGCGACGAGGTCACATCCGCCCTCGATGTGTCGGTTGAGGCGTCGATCCTCGACCTGATCGATGAGCTCCGATCAAGCAGCGGGATGGCGGTGCTGCTCATCGCCCACGACCTGCGAGTCGTTCGGCGGATCGCCGACCGAGCGGTCGTATTGCACGACGGACATGTCTGCGAGCAAGGGGCGGTCGCGGATGTCCTCGGCACCCCCACGCACCAGCTCACCCAGGCGCTCGTCGCCGCGGATCGTCCCGTCGCCGACATCGTGCAGAGCCGCGTGTCCGAGGGCATCAACCAACGCACTCATTCCAAGATGGTGAGTCCCCGATGACCATGCAGTTCGGCCTGCTCCTCAACAACGGGATCTTCGAGGGCGTCGACGATGCTCGCGCCCTCGCGCTCACCCTCGATACCGCCGACCTCGCCGAGGAGCTCGGCTACCACGAGCTGTGGGTGACGGAGCACCACTTCATCGAGTACGGCATTTGCCCGTCGGCGATCACGCTGGCTGGCTTCCTGCTCGGCCGAACCTCGAGGATTCGCGTCGGGACCGCGATCACGCTCGCGCCGCTCGTGCATCCGGTCGCGCTCGCTGAGCAGACGGCGCTCAACGACCAGCTGAGCGGCGGTCGCTTCGACCTGGGCCTGGGCCGGGGCGGTTACAAGCTGGACTACGAGGTCTTCGGCATCCCCTCGATGCGCTGGTCTGCTGAGGTGGAGGCGACGGTCGACGCCGTGATCGAGGCGCTATCGAAGGAGGAGTCGCGCAGTACGAACGGCTACTTCGCGTACGACACCGTCGCCATCCGGCCCAGGCCCCTGACGCGTCCGCACCCGCCGGTCTATGTGGCCTCGACGGCGCCGGGCTCGCTCGAAGCCGCGGCGCGGAACCGGTTGCCGCTGCAGTTCCACTTCGGGCTGCCCGGCGCGGAGCAGCGGCTGGAGATCCTCGAGAAGTACCACGGCTATGCCGACGACACTGGCTGGGATGGCGCGACCGAGCACCTGCACTCCGTGATCTGCTTCGTCGACGACGATGAAGCCGTAGCGCGCGAGCGAATGATCGAGGGGCTGGCGCACACCTGGAGCACCGGCAGGCACCCGAACTTCAACCGTCACGAGGGGATGGAGGACTCGGACGCTGCCCGAACGGAACGCGCGGCCAAGATCGTCAACGCGAGTCCGGTCGGATCTCCTGAGCTCGTCGCGGACTGGCTCCAGGAGTTCGCCGAAGCCACCGGCGCCACCAACTTCGCGCTCTACATGGAGGCGGACGGCGATCCGGAGCGCGTGCTCACCTCGGTCCGACGTTTCGCTGAACAGGTGATGCCGCGCATAGCCGGAAGCGCCGCCTCGCCGATCCACGAATCGACCCCGACTTCGAGATGAGGTGATCAGGACATGCAGTTCGGTCTGTTCCTCAACAACGGCATCTTCGAGGGCGTCGACGACGCTCGTGCGCTGCAACTGACCGTCGAGACGACCGACCTCGCGGAGGAGCTTGGCTACGACGAGCTCTGGCTCACCGAGCACCACTTCATCGAGTACGGCGTTTGCCCCTCGGCGATCACCGTGGCCGGATTCCTGCTGGGACGCACGAACCGGATCCGGGTCGGGACCGCGGTCACCCTCGCATCGCTCGTCCACCCGGTCGCGCTTGCGGAGCAGGTAGCGCTCAACGACCAGCTGAGCGGGGGACGCTTCGACCTGGGGCTGGGACGCGGGGGCTACAAACTAGACTTCGATGTCTTCAACATCCCGCCGATGCGCTGGACGACGGAGGTGGCCGCGACCATCGAGGCCGTGCTCCAGGCGCTGTCGAACGAGGAGGCGCGGAGCACGAACGGGTTCTTTGCCTTCGAGGGCGTGCCGATCCGACCGCGACCGCTCACCCGCCCGCACCCGCCGGTGTTCGTGGCCTCGATGTCGCCGGATACGTTGAAGCTCTCAGCGGCGGAGCGACTGCCGCTCCAGTTCCACTTCGGGCTCCCGGCTGAACCGCGCAACGAGATCGTTACGAGTTATCGCGACTTCGCGGAAGAAGCCGGCTGGGATGGCGACGCCGATCACCTCCACACGCTGCTCTGCTTCGTCGACGACGACGAGGCGGGCGCTCGCGCCCGCCAAGTCGACGGGTTGATCCACTCCTTCCGGACGGGGAACCACCCCACGCTGGAGTTCCGATCCATTCCGCCCCGCGATCCGCTCGCAGACCGCGACGAGCGGGCCCGCGGCATCGTCGAACAGAGCCCGATCGGCCCACCTGAGCGGGTAGCGGAGCAGCTCAAGGAGTTCATCGCCAGCACAGGCGCGCGGAAGCTCGCGCTGTACATGGAGGCCGACGGCGATCCGTCGCGCGTCCTCACATCCGTCCGCCGCTTCGCTGAAGAGGTGATCCCGAGGCTTCAGGAGTAGCGCCTGCGGACGTCCCTGACGCTCGTCAGATTGGGAGGGCCACGATGCTGACCAGCACCCGAGCGTTCTACGCGATCATGACGGGCCAACTGGTGTCGACCATTGGCTCCAGCATGACGCGCTTTGGCGTCGGGATCTGGGTGCTCCAGGAGACCGGGGACACGGCCGCGTACAGCGTGCTCCTGTTCTTCGCGGTACTGCCGCTCGGGCTGGGATCGCTGTTCGCCGGACCGCTGGTCGACCGCTGGCCGCGGCGCACGGTGCTGATCGTCGGCAACGCGGTCGCCAGCCTCAGCACCCTGGTGGTCGCGGTGCTGTTCCTGTCGGACAACCTCGAGATCTGGCACCTCTACATCGCGCTGGCCGTGAACGGAGTGGCGAACGCGTTCCTGCTGCCGTCGATCGATGCGAGCATCCCGCTGCTGGTCCAGAAGGAGCAGCTCGGCCGGGCCGCTGGGCTCACCCAGATGATCCAGGCATTGGAGGTGATTCTCGGTCCGGCGCTTGCTGGCGTGCTCCTGGGCGTCTTCGACCTCGGCGCGATCTTCGTCGTTGACTTCGTCACCTTCGGCGCCGCAGTGGTTGCACTGATGATCTCCGCGATCCCGCGGCCCGCAGCCGACGAGACCGAGAGCGATGGCCAGTCGCTCTGGGAGTCATTCACGTTCGGCCTGCGCTACATCCGCGAACGACCGGCGTTCCTGTACCTGATGGGCTTCGTCAGCATCACGATGTTCATCATGCCTGGGATTGGCTATGCGCTCGTGACGCCGCTGGTGCTGAGCTTCTCCGGTGAGCAGGAAGCCGGTCTCGTGGTTTCTGCCTTCGGTATTGGCTCTCTCGTAGCCGGTGCGCTGCTCACGGGGTGGGGTGGCCCGGCGCGGCGGATGGACGGGATCCTCGTGGCGATGGCGCTCGCTGGCCTGGCGTCGATCCTGGCGGGGTTACGCGAGAACGTCTGGCTCGTGGGCGGCAGCATGGTGCTCATTGGCGCGTCGTTCATCTTCATGATCGGGCTGAACCGCGTGATCTGGCAGGTGAAGGCGTCACCCAACGTCCTCGGGCGGGTCTTCTCGCTTCGAGTCGCGGTCGGTGTTGGCGCGCAGTCGCTTGGCGTGCTGGTCGCGGGCGTGATGGCGGACCGCTGGTTCGAGCCGCTCTTCACCGAGGGCGGCGCGCTGGCCGGCAGCGTCGGCGACGTGATCGGCACCGGCGAGGGGCGCGGCATGGCGTTCATGTACATCCTGCTCGGCCTGTCGCTCTGGCTGCTGACGGCGGTGTCGTTCCTCGTCGCGCGGGTGCGCCTGATGGAGGACGATCTACCTGACTACGAGCCGCCGCGGTCGCCTGCGGAAGAGGCGCCGGACACTCTGGAGTCGTCAGCGGCCGCTGGCTAGCGTGCGACCTCGGCCTTCGCCATGAGGTGGGCGGGCGAGGCTCCGCCGTCAGCCCTAGAGCGCGATGTGGGGGGTCTCGAAGAGGTTCGAGAGGCTGTCGCCCCGCCGGTGCCCCGACCGATCTGCAATCGCCACCGTGTCTCTAGCGGGCGGCCGTCCCCCTCCCGCTTCGCGCGATCTTGAGAGCGCATGAGGTTAGGGATGGTGGTGGACCTGAGGGGGCTCGAACCCCTGACCTCCACACTGCCAGTGTGCCTAGGTCGATCCCGGTTCGTCCGGCTGGCCGCGTAGAGTCAATGAATACGGGCTGATTCGCGATCAGAATCGACCGCTCGTGACGCCCCGTCCGTTGCGTTTCGTTGAACATGGCCACTGAATGGCCACTGTTCTCACCCGATCAGGTGGTCGAGCGCTTCCGCGGCGGCTCGCTGCTGCCCCTTCAAGAGGTGCGCGTAGGTGCTCATCGTGAACGCCGGCGAACCGTGGCCGAGCCGCCGCGAGACGGTGAACACGTCCGCGCCGCTCTTGATCCACAGTGAGGCCGCGCTGTGCCTGAGCGTGTGCCAGTTGACCGTCGATGGCTCCGCGATCGCGGTGCGAGCCAGGATCCGCCGGAACCCGTCGTAGAAGGTGTGGCGGGACCAGGGACGGCCGTCGAGCGCTGGGAACACCAGCCCTTCATCGGCCCAGACGCTACCGAGCCGGAGCCGCTCCTCGTTCTGCGCGGCGCGGTGACGGCGCAGCTGCGCGATCGTCGCCGCGGATAGCTCGATGGTCCGTCGAGAGTTCTTGGTCTTGGGCGGCAGCATGGTCGGCTCGCCCGCCTGGAGTGCGAGGGTCTGCCTCACCTCGAAGGTGCCTGCTTCGAGGTCCACGGACTCCCAGGCGGCCCCGAGGAGCTCGCCCTGGCGGACGCCGGTCGCGACCGCGAAGCGGATCGGCACGTCGTGGGCGGTCTCGGTCGCGGCCTCGAGGAGTTCGCCGATCTCGGCCTCGCTGAGTGCGCGCCGCTCTCTGTGCGCCCCAGCCTGCGAGGGATTTGGCACGGCGGCGGCGGGGTTCGTTGCGATCAGCTGCGCGACGACGGCCGCGTCGAGGGATTGGCGGAGGAAACCGAGGACCGTCTTCGTGGTCGCCGGCGTCACCGACTCCCCGACCGCGGTGCGGACCGCGAGCACATGCTCAGTGCGGAGGTCCTGAAGCTTCACGTTTCCGATCAGCGCCGCGAGGTGGATGCGGATGATCGCTCGGTAGTTCTCGACGGTCCGCGGGCCGATCTCTCCGTCGGCGACGCGACGCCCGAGGGCGTGGGTGAGCCATTCGCCCGTCGTGATCTTCGATGGGTCCACGCCGGCCGTGTCGCGTTCGCTGAGCATCGCGCGGAGCCGCCGCTGGGCATCTCGTTTGCTACCGCGGACGGTTTCGCGTCGCCGCCGGCGTCGTCCGCTGATCGGGTCGCGGCCGAGTTCGACGGTGAGGAGCCACCGCTCGGCGTCCCGCTGCTCCAGGGCGCCACCGCCGTAGTCTCGTCTAGGCACCGTCGTCCTCCTCACCTCCACGGGCCGCTCGTGCCCGCCGAACTCTTTGCCGGTCTCTGGCATCGATCCCTTGTTGTCGGCACGAATCGCAGTAGTTCCTCTGGCCACTCTTTGCTCGTCGGCCGCGACGCTCGTAGAAGAGGCCACAGCCGCTGCAGTTGGTCAGATCCCGAGCGCGAGTCACCGCCTGAACTAGCTGGAGACCGATCAGACCGAACGTCCCGGCCGCCAGCTTCAAGGCTGGCGGTCCGTCGTCAGAGTCCCCAAGCTCCAGTCGTGGCCCGACGTCTCCTGTATCCAGCCATTCCTGGATCAGCCGGATCAGGAGGAGGCGTCCCAATGTCGGAGACTCCGCGGCTCCCTTGATCTGCCGCTGAACTAAGGAGCTGTCGGCGACGTCCTCGTAGATCGATTCCCAGGTCTCGCGCGTGGCGCATCTCGGCGGGTCGTCGAAGACATGCGATGCGACCTCCATTAGCCCCCGCGCCAGGCTCGAGTAGTGGAGCCAGCGATCGAGGGGCTCTCTGAACGGACCCGTCAGCCCGACGAAGGGCTTGCAGAGATCGCGACGGTGGGTAGCCGGTACTCCGTGCTCGCAGATCATGATGCTTCCGAACTTCGCCGCGAACGGAGCGACGTCGTCCGGCTGCCGGAGCCGAAGGAATTCGTCGAGCAACCGATCGGACCGAACGGTTCGTGGCCGACGCCAATCATCGCGCGGGTGAATCCAGTCCCATACGAGGTGCTCGCCGTCGCGCTCGACAAACGCCGGGACCATCGGCCCCGCGGTCAGGGCGTCGTCAACGCCTAGCGCGCCCGTCCGGTCGTCTGCCAGTGCGGGGTAGTCGTTGAATGATCTCATGTCACGTTCAATTCACGAATAAAAGTTGCGGATGCAGTATGACGCGCCCATCTTCGGAAGACAAGGCGGCGGCATAGCTCGGCATCTCTGGGGGACTCGTGAACGCAACGGAACGGCGCACGTATTCAATCGACGAAGTAGCGAACCAGCTCGGCATCGGGCGAGGACTGGCCTACCAGTTGGCAAACGAAGGCGTGTTCCCCTCGATCAGATTGGGGCGACGAATCATCGTGCCGCGCGACCTCTTCGAGCAGTGGCTGGCTGGCGAGCGGGAGTAAGCCCGAGATGGGCCCTCAGATGGACTGGGCGAAGGCGCCTCGCGAGCTGCTCGAGCTGCCGAGGCTCGCACAGGCCGTCTACACCTACCTCGACCTCGAGGCGGGCACGAAGGGTCATTGCGCCCCGAGCCAGCGAGAGATTGCGGAGGCGATCCACGCGTCCAGATCCCGGGTCAACGAGGCGATCCGGCTCCTCGCGAATCGCGACGGCGCCGACCTGATCTCAGTCGAACGGGAGGGGAAGGGCCGCCGCTACTTCATCCACCAGCGGGGCGAACAGGCCCCCTCTCGCGGGCCCCAACTCGACCTCAATAACACGGGGTCAAGAGAGGGGAACATGTTCCCTGAGGAGACATGTTCCGAAACGGAACATGTTCCTTTAGGAGACACGTTGCGAGGGGAACATGTTCCCTCAGGAGACACGTTCGGCGATCGCACCTCTTTTAGCTCCAGAAGGGAGGAGGAGGATCTACAGACCCCAGGATCCTCCTCCTCCTCCTCGTTCTCTGATCCGGATCCGGATCGCGATCGCTCTGACTTTCACAAACGCCTCGGAAACGGCCCAATCTGCGACGAACACGGCGAGCGCGGAAAGCCGAGCCTCGACGGGAGCGGTCGCTTCTACCACGAGCTCGACGCCGACGAGCGTCAGAGCACCGGACGGCGTCATTGCACGTTCGTCGCCGAGCGCCTGCCGGTCGTGACGGCCGATCCGTACGCCCACGTCTACCGGAGGGTTTGATGTGACTTCCCGAAGATCCCGCTCGCTGCGGATGGACATCATCGCCGACGCTGACCAGATGGAGCGGGAGCTGAAGCGCGCGCAGCGGTCGGTGCGCGACGCTGAACGGCGCATGGAGTCGTTCGGAATGAGCGCCGAGCGTGAGTCGCGGCGCTTCGACCGGCTCCGCCGGTCGCTCAGCGGAGTCAATGGCCGATTGCAGGTGATCCAGCGCAACTGGCTCGCGGTCGGCGCTGCCGTCGGCGCGACCGAGGGGGCACGCCGAGTGATCGGCGGCATGATCTCCGCCGCCAGCGACCTCGAGGAGTCAGTCTCCAAGGTCAACGTCGTGTTTGGGGCCAGCGCGACCGGCATCCGTAGCTGGGCCGACGAAGCCGCAGGCTCGATGGGTCTCAGCACCCAGGCGGCGCTGGAGTCGGCCGGCACATTCGGGAACCTCTTCACCGCCATGGGCCTCACTCAGGGGGCGGCGGCAGGACTCTCCGAGGACGTCGTCCAGCTCGCCGTGGACTTCGCGTCGTTCAACAACATCGGGACGGCCGAGGCGCTGGAGAAGCTGCGCGCGGGACTGGTCGGCGAGGCTGAGCCGCTCCGGGCGCTCGGCGTCAACATCAGTGCCGCCGCGGTCGAGAACAAGGCGCTGGAACTCGGGCTGGCGCGAACGAAGGCTGAGCTCGATGACAGCGCAAAGGTGCTGGCCCGTTGGGCACTGATCACGGAGCAGAGCACGAACGCCGCCGGCGACTTCGAGCGAACTTCCGAAGGCCTCGCGAACCAGCAACGCATCCTCGCGGCGAACATGGCGGACCTGGAGACCAATCTCGGTCGATTCTTCGTCCCTGCGATGACGGAAGCCACCGAGAAGGCGAACGACCTGTTCGACGCGCTCGAGGACATCACGGGCCTGGCGGGGCAAGCCCACGAGTTCGTCATGAACATCCGACTCACCGGCGCCGACGAGAAGGTCGGCAGCGGCGAGCTCACCGTTGGCGATCTCTTCGGCGCGGCTTTCGCCGGCACTCTGAGGGGCCCAGGCGGAGCGAAGGACTTGATCGGGGGCGCGATTGGAAGCGTCCCAGGTTTCGACGCCGCCCGCATAGGCGTCGAAGCCGGCTTGTCCATCATCCCGCAGGCCGCCGGCCCACCGCGCATCGGCGGTCTCGAGCAGGCGGCGGCAGCGGCCGAGGCCGGGATGGGGTTCGGAGAACTGGCGCCGACGCTCACAGACTTCGTGAACGAGGTGCTGGCTGGTGGCCCCGACATCTCCCAGCAGGCCGGCGCAATGGAGACTGCCCGTCGACAGCGCGAGCGTGAGTCAGGCGGCGCCGGCGGCGGTCCTGACGCGTTCTCGCCAGCGGCTCTCTCCTTCATCGAATCGCAGCTCTCCGGCTTGCCAACCTTCGATTTCGATCTGTCCGAGCAGGGGGTCGAGGACTTCAGGCGAGCCCAGCAGGCGTTCGACGACACCCGGAAGAGCCTCCGCACGATGGCGGCCGGCATCGGGCTCGACCTCGCGGAGCTCGACGCCGTCGGCCTGGAGAACACGAACCAGTTCGCGGCCCTGCAGGAACAGCTCGACGCCGTCAACGAGACGTTGAAGCGGACCGACCTGATTGAGGGTCTCCAGCTCGACCCGTTCCGCGATCAGATCGATGACCTGGCCGAATCGCTCCGCGAGGCGAGAGAAGCCGCAAAGGAACTCGCAGCCGCCGAGCGCGATCGGGCGACGCAGAACGTCCACAACCTGGCGCGGGCGATCATCGAGGGCGCGAACCAGGGGGCGGACGTCTCGGGTGCCCTCGACGAGTTCAATCGGCAGTCGAGGATCGCGGCCGGGCTGCCCGAGCAGGGCTCTGGGCCGTTCACCAACGCCGGCGGCCAGACGGTCGTGCTGCAGGTCTCGGGCGACCTCAACGTCGACACCAGCGACGGCGGGCAGATTCCGGCGCTTGATGAGCTGCTGAGGTAGGTACGGATGAGCGACGTCACCCCTGAAGAAGCCGCTTGGGCACGAATCGAGCCGGCGATCGATCGCTACGCCCCACTCTCGTGCGCGCAGTCCGGATTCGAGCTTGAGACAGCCCGACGCTTCTTCGCCGCTCTTCACGCTGATCCCAGTCAACCGCGCGAGTGGGCTACTCAGACCGTCGAGGACATGACGCCCGCCGAGACGCTCAGAGCCGGGCCGTTCCTCGTCCGCCTGAACTTCTTCGTTGAAGTCTCTCTAACGAAACGCCGCTCGATCGCGTTCAACGACGGACACCGCTTCCGCGAACTCGAGGACCGCGAGGCGTTCGCGCTCGAGCAGCTCGTGCTCATCGACGCGGAGCTGACTCGGCGCGACGCCGACCAGCCCGGGGATGCGACGTGATCGCGCGTCACGGCGAATCGGCCCGGCAGGTGGTCGGTGAGCAGCAGCGACTTGTCGCGGTCCGAGACCGAGTGCGCTCCCAAGTTGCCGTGGAGCAGGCCCGCGCGACACTGGCGAAGACCCGTGAGCGACTTGCCATGGACCGGTTGGATAGCCATCTGGCCGCCCGACGCTGGCTCAAGGCGTCAGATCCGATCGTCAGTCCGCTCAGCCGCACGTTCCTCAATCGATTCGTAGTGGAGCCTGCGTGCGCCGAGCTTGGCCTCGAGCTACCTAGCTGGCGCTGGTGCGTGGAGGCGTCAACCGACGAGCTGTCTGCCGCTGCCCGCGCGCTCGGCGCGGTGCCGCCCGAATTCGCCCCGACCAGCAGCGGCGAGACGTGGGGGCTGGCATTCGGGGGCGACGAGTTCTGGCTGCTCGCGACCGCGCCGGCATCGGCGCTTCCTTTCGTGGCGCTGCACGAGCTCCGCCACCTCTGGCAACACGAGACCCGATCGCACGAGCGGGACGAAGAGGACGCAGACGACTTCGCCAGACGATTCCTCCCCGAGCTTCGGCTCGGCGAGGAGTTCGCGTGGTGCAGGTAGGGGCGACACGCACAGGTGCGCCTGAAAGGTGAGCATGATGACGTTTGGCACTCGCAACGAGATCGAGCAACTGAAGAAGCGGCGGGAGACGGTCCAGCAAGAGCTGGACATCCTTCGCGCCGACCCGGTGCTCGCCGAGGGTGAGCGGCGCGTCGCCGACTTGAACGCGGTCCTCGCCGACGAGGACGTGTCCCCGCTGGTCTACGCTCGGGCGAAGCGGGAGCTGCCCGAAGCCCAGGCGGAAATCGCGGCAGGTCGCGCCGTGCTTGAGTCGGCACGTCTCGAAGGCCGTGAACACTTGGGCCGTCTCGATTCTCAGCTCTCAGAGCTTGCACGGACGGCGTTCATCGAAGAGACGCAGGCGACGTTTGATCGCCTACGGGTCGCGATCGTCGCTGCTCGTGACCTGGCCGAGGATCTCGAAGCTCGTCGCGCGCGCCTCAGCCTCGAGGCCGGGGCCGAGGTTCAAGATGCCGCGACCGCCATGGCGGTCCAGCGACTCTCGACTCTCGTGGCGCTGATCGAGTTGGACCGCGGGCTACCCGCGCACGAAGTCCGGAACGAGTTGGGGCGCCTTGCGACGGCTCGCCAGAGTCGTCGGATGGTCCGGCCGACCGGATCCGCCGGACATGGCTAGGTCGACGATCTACTGCAGGGCGGACGCGCCGCGAGCGAACCGACCCTGTAACGGCGTGCTCCTCGTTCGTCGCACCGACAAGCCGCCGTTCC
The DNA here is from genome assembly GCA_028279505.1 of Dehalococcoidia bacterium. Classification (GTDB taxonomy): domain Bacteria; phylum Chloroflexota; class Dehalococcoidia; order UBA2979; family UBA2979; genus UBA6627. The sequence goes on along the minus strand of JANQNP010000099.1, from coordinate 8,575 downwards.
GCGGCCCGGTCGAGGTCACCTGTGACTCGTGCGGCGCGACCTACACGCTGCAGCTCGGGCCGCTGTGATGGTCCTGGAGCGGAAGGCTGTCTCGCTGGAGCTGAAGGCGGATGAGGCCGGCGCGTTCACCGCGGTCTTCGCGACGTTCGACGTCATCGACCACGATGGCGATGTCACGCTGCCCGGGGCATTCGACCAGGGAGCGCGGATCCCGGTCGGTGCTTATGGCCACGCCAGCCGAGACGGCGAGCTTCCGGTCGGGGCTGCTGCTATCGCCTCAGACACCAGCACGGCATCGATCGCCGGTCGCTTCTTCATCGACACCCCACACGGCGACGCTGCCTATCGGACGATCAAGAACCTCGTCGATGAGGGTGTTCGGCAGGAGTGGTCCTACATCTTCACCATCGAGGACTCCGAGCGAGGGGAGCGCGACGGTCGCCCTGTGAGGATTCTCCGCAAGTTGAAGGTCCACAGCGTTGATCCCGTGCTCGCCGGTGCCGGCCTGGGGACCCGTGTCACGGCGATCAAGACCCGAGGGGAGCCGGCGATGAGCGACCTTCGAGCTCAGCGAATTCGCTACGGCGTGCAGCGGGCGAAGATGCGGCTCCGTGGGCTCCGTTGAGCGGTCTTCAGCGGCGGGTCGCTCGCGACGGCAGCGAACGACATGAATCGGCGCTCAGGTGCTCAAGATGCTGAGCGTGTCAGGCTTCGTCTCAAAATGCTGATCGGCGATGTCGGTCCCGCGAAACCTGAATACCAGGAGGAACGAGGCGTTCGGCTTGGGGTCTCCTGGATAGGCGGACTGCCGAATCCATGGCTGCCGGAACTGATCGCCCGCACCGAGAGCGCCAACGCTACCAAGCAGATGCGGCGGGGTTCGCTCCAGTTCCCGGGCGACCCGATCCCACTCATCTTCATGGCCCTCACGTCTGCTGGGCATGTCGAGTGCCAGCCACGCTTGACCTTCGAGCTCGTCAGCCAACCCAGTCCCGATGTTCTTCACGGTCAGGTAGATGGCGTCGGGCTCCACTTCGACTCGCCCGGTGACGATAGGGCGGGGCTTGTAACTTGCCCGTCGCCCTTCTTCCTCCAACCGCAGCTGATGCTGGGTGTAGTACAGGCCCAACAGCGCCGCCAGCGCCGCAACGACCGCCACTGCTGCAACCACCGACTGAACAGTCAAAGCCAGCGCGTCGCGTCGAACCGTTACCTCAGCATCGTCGAGGGCAGTCGCAACGGATTCTCCGGCAAGGCTTGCGATCACCGAGATGAGCTGCCGCAGAAACTCGAGAGCCGCGTCCATGTCGAGAGTCTACCGACCGCCGTGGGCGAGTCTCGGTGCGCTTTCTCTGTCTCGGTGGGGAGGGGGGATCGAAACTTCAGGCCGACCCACCCACCGAGACCGCCGTCCCATAGTTGCACGCGCGGGCGCAGGTTGGTTCGGAAAAGGGCTCAGGGCTGACTGTTGACGTACCGTGGCCCGTCGCCCCTCCCGACCGCGGTCCGGAGGCTCCGAGGCAACCCGGGGCGACGGCCCCTCAACGATCGCGAACCCGTCGTGCCCGACGAACCGGTGGAGATGCCGGAGTGGCTGTCACTCGTCGACGAGCACGACGGCCTCGAGGCGCTGAACCGCCGGCAGCTGATCGCGCGAGCGAAGGCGGCGGGGATCCGTGGCTACTCGCGGATGCGCGTCGACGAGCTGGTCGCCGCGCTGCGCGCGCAGCAGGTCGGCCGTCACGAGGAGGCCTGGCGGAAGCTGGCGCCGCTCCTCGAGCGAATGGGGGTGCTGACGAAGGCCGACGAGATCGTGCTCGCGATGGTGATCGACGTCTACATCGAGTACCTCGAGCTGCGGGCCGCGGTGCAGCGCTCGGGCCGCGTCTACGCCACCGAGGGGAAGTCGGGGCGGATGTTCCGGAAGCGGCCCGAGGTCGAGATGCTCCAGGACGCCTGGCGTCGGCTGATGATCGGATTACGTGAGCTCGGCATGACGTCGCCGGCGCGATCGCGGATGAAGGTCGAGGGGCTCGAGCCCGCCGATCCGATGGAGGGGTTGTTTGAATGACCGTCTCTGATCCCGCGCCGGTCGGGTTCCCGCTCCACACGCTTCAGGAAGAGCATGAGTGGGCGGCGCTGTGGAGCACCTACCGCGACCGCGTTCCGAGCGAGCTTCAGGCACCCGCCGTCGACGCGTTCGTGTTGTCGTGGCTGTTCGTCTGCTGGCGGACCTACTGCGAGGCTGAGGAGGCGCAAGAGAGCGCGACAGGGGCGCGCCTAGAGAGGCTCCGGGAGACCTCCGAGGCGTCGCGCCGTCGTGCGCGGGACCTTGCGGCGCGGTGCCTGCTAGCGACCGGAGACGAGGGAACGTTCGTGATCGGGCCCGAGGGGCTCGACGTCGAGCTTGTTGGGGTATTCGGTGGGCACTGACCGCCGGCTCGGGGACGACGCTTGTGGAGATTGCGGGGCGTAAGCTGCGCCTATGTCGTTCAGAGATCGCCTCGGTTTCGCCCGACGCCGTACCGCACTGCGGCCTCGGCGCGAACTCGCTGCCGGTTTACTGACTCTCATCGCTACCTTCGTCTTCTTCCGCTACGTGCTCGACGATGGCGCCGGAGCATGGATCGCCGCGGCGAGGATCCTGATCGCTGCGGCTGTGGCGATGCTTCTCGTTCCGGCTGGCGAGTTCTGCTGGCACTTCGCGACCGCCACCTACGCGCAGGCGGTCGAAGGTATCGGGGTGGCCGAGGCGCGAATCGAGGCGCTCGAAAGCCAGGCCGCCAAGCTCGAGGAGTCGCTCGGAGCTAGACCTGCTGCTCGTGTGCGGCACGTCGAGGACCCGGTGCTCGGGCACTTCCTCGAGGTCACCAACGTCGGAGCGGGGGAGGGTGACTTCCAGATCGAGGTCGAGTTCATCAGTGGGTGGGAGTCGACGCATGGCCCGATTCGACCGCCGGCTCGCTATCGTGCGGTGTGGGAAGGGTCTGGTTGGCAGGACTGCTCGAGGCTGCTTCAGGGGCAAACGGATCGCGCGAAGATCGCTGAGCTTAAAATCTCGCCGGCCTCAACCCTCAGTTACGAGCTGCCGTTCTACGACCCGAGGACAAAGCACTTCGTGACCTGCGGCACAACCTCGTGGATTCCGGGGACGGTGACGATTGCGCCTCGGTTCGATCTGCGCATCCAGGTCTCAGCCAGCCCCGCGCTGTCGTCCGGTCCACTCACCTGTGGCGCGGTTCTCGACGAGCACGGCTTCGCCTTTGAGCCCGTGACGTGATGATCACGCTTCATCGAAGCTTCCGCGGATCATGACCCCCCTCCTTAGTGGCTTGAGTTCCGGTGTTAGAGTTCGGGCCGGGTTCAGAGAGGGTTGCGGACGATTCTAGACTGGCTTCCGCGGTTCCCCGACCGCCGCCTGACCGATTGGTCCAAGGTGCGGTCGTTCGGGGAGTTGGAGATTCTTCGCCGCGCATCCTTGTTCACGCTCGCCGCCGTGCCTCTGATGGCCGCGGTATGGCCGGCGATTCGGGATCTGATCGATGGGCTTGCGAACGAATCGTTCGCCCTGGGGCACCTGCCCACGTTTTGGGCGCTGGCCTTCCTCGCCTCGCTATGCGCGTTCCTCGGGCAGACGGTCTATCAGATCGGCGCCCCCCAGAGCGTGCGCGCACATTCCATCGAGAGCTTCGTTGGTAACCGTCTCCGCGAATTCGATGCCAACCCAGGCCTGGGATACGTCATCGACGCGGAGACCGCGGCCCGAGACGCTTTCGAGCGTGCCTCCGGGAGACAGCTCCCTTCGACCGGAGCGGGACCGGAGGTAGCGCCCGACTCGTGGGGTGCGATGGTGACAGCCCTCCAGCGGTTCCGGGCCGCTCAGCGCGCTGGGGGGGGATCCCGAGGACCCCAAAGCGCCCCCTCGCGAGCTGACCGAGGCCAGCGCCCGAGTCGAATACCTCGCTCGAGCATTCGAAGCCCCGTACTGGGCACACCTCGCACACCTCTTGTACATCGCCGCTGGGGTGATCACGCTCGTCATCATCGCCACGCAGACACTAGCGGTGCTGAGTGCCGCAGAGATCGTGTGAGGCGGGCGACAGAAGGGTTCGTCGGGTTACCGTTCGTTCAGCTGAATGCCTTTCCACTCGGCGGCGTACTCGACGATGAGTCTTACCGCCTTGAAGACGAAGAGCGCTGGCGATGTCGTTGAGAGCCCAAGCTCGGTGAGGTCCAGGAACAGCTTCATGCTGCGGACCGTTGGCGTCGCGGCCTCGGCGCTCACCTCACCGTCGAGCAGGGCCAGAACCATCGCGAGCGACGCTTCCGCGTTCCGGGCGCTCAGCCGGACGTTCGGAGTTTGCTTCGGGTCATCCGACAAGCGTCGCAGCCTGCGCTGAACATCCTGCGTTTGAAGCACCATCGTCTTGGGATCGCCTCGGAGGACGGCGGCGGTCGTCGCCGATAGGAGCCGCTCGTCGGCGTCGGAGGGGCCCCGGTCGACCTCGTTGGAGCGGAGTGGAGCTGGTTCAGCTGCAGGCGGAGGGTCGGGACGAGCGCCTGCCCTCGTGGTGAGATTTGGGAGCGTTGCTGCGCCTGAGCCGGTGACGACGTCTTCAGGTTGCGCGCCGATCCGCAGCCTGCCGGGCTCCGGTGTGACGGAGACGTCGCCCGAGTCGTAGGTAGACTCCCGGTCTTCAGCCGGTGAGTCGGAAGGTGGTTTCGCCATGAAGTCTCCGATGATGAGAGAGGCCAACATCGAATGACCGTCGCATGCGCGATCTACGACGCTGACGGGGCACTCTATCTCGCAGCCGACAGTGCGCTCATGGGCCTGCCTGTCCAGAGTGCGGCTACTAAGATATCGAGCATCGATCTGCCCCCGCTGGCCTGGGCCACAGCTGGTGACGAAGCGATCGGTGACCTGTGGAGCCAGTGGCTCACCGACCAACTAGATCCTCCCCCGGACCCACTCGACTGGGAACGACTAATCGCTGCAGCCGTCCAGCGACTCGCGGTGCTGAACGGCATGCGGACTGGTGCGGCGTCAGCGAACCACGTCGGTTGGGATCCAGCCGGCGATCTCACCCAGGTCCTGCTTGTCGGCTTCGTCGGGAGCACTGCGGAGATCGCTCACCTCGAAGTCAACGGCGACGTCACCCTCCACGTCTTGGCGGGCCGCCACTTCGCGGCGATTGGCGCCGGCCGCGACCACGCGTGGACGGCGTACCAGCTCCTAACGGAGCGGGGTCAGCTCCCCGCCGAGCCAGCTGCGGCACTCCTCGAGGTCACAGACCTCGCGGCTAGGTATGCGCCATCGTGCGCTCCGCCTGTCTCGGCTGTGAAGGTGAACCGCGATGGCGTGGAATCGGTTGCTACCACGAGCTGAACCCGGCCCGACATCGGCGCTTGCCTTGTGCGATACGCATCATGCAATATACATCACGATGGAGCCCAGCGAGCTACGGGCCTGGATGGACAAGCGAGGCTGGCCTTCGGCGCGGGCCCTGGCGCCGCGCCTTGGCGTAGACCCCAGCACGCTGACCCGGTGGCTCTCCGGCGAAAGCCGGCTCCCGGAGATGGTCGAACTCGCATTGAGAGGATTGGAGGCGGAAGGCCGCGATCGACCCGATTAGAACCAAGCGGGCGACGGGGAGCTGATGACTCCCACGCCGCCCTTGAACTGCACGGAGGTAAGTCCAGATGCAGCCCCGCACCAGTATTGACCACAGCACGTCGATCGTGCTGCCTGAGCCCACATGGACGCCTGGGCGCGTCCCGCTCAGACAGCTCCCGCAGGTCGCGGTGAGCATGCCATGGGAGTACGTGGCCAACGGCTACGTCTACCGGGCGTTCATCGTGAACGCCGAGGTCCCGCACTCAGAGCTGCAAGTCCAGGACGTGCTCACGGCCGAGTGCACGCCGCCCGGCGAGCCCAGCATCTCCCGTCGCGGTGACCTCGTCGTCGTCCGCGTCGGCGACGACTTCTACGCCGCCCACGCGGGGTACACGGTTCGGCGGAGCGACGTCCTCGTCGGGGGCGTCATTCGCTTCAGCAGGGAGGTCCAGCATGGCACTCTGGGGCTGCCGGCGCTCGTAGCCGACCCTCAGGCCTTGGCCGTCGCGGAGGAGCGCCAGAGCGCCTACGAAGCGGCCGGCCGCGGCTTCGAGGCTGACGAGGCGACTCGCCTCGAGGACACGCCGTGGGGACCCGCTCAGCCGCGCTGCCTGGAGGCGGCGTGATGGAGCCGATCGAGGACCAGGTACGGAGGCTGCTGAGTCCTGATCCGCACCTCGAGATCGTGGCGGACGTCACGACGCGGCTCCACGGCTACCTGAAACAGATTCGGGCGGACGCCAACGACGATGAGGAGGCGCCAATGGTGGTCCTCCTCGTTGCGACGAACAAGCGATCGCTCAGCCACGTCGCCGAAAGCCCGCTCACCACGTGGTGGCAAGAGCGCGCGATCGCGGCATGCATGGAGTTCGTCAACAACGCCTACCGGCGGAAGTGGGGTGGGAAGGCAGCCTAGTCAGCCGGGATCTCGGTCACGAGGTCTGGTCCGAGGAGATCCCTCATCGGGATCCCCTCGAACCGCTCCATCCATTCCACGGCGAGGGCGCATGTTTGCTGCGCGTCTGGGAGCTGGCGGTCCTCCTTGGGGGTCGAAGTCCAGAGCGCGAGGCCGGCGAACGCGACGGCGCTTCCGATCCACTGAAGGACTTCCTCCGGCGACTGGATCCCGTTGGCGATCGCGAACTGGACCGACGGCATGAGCGCGGTCGGGTGGACCGCTCCGCTCGCGATATCAGCGATCTCACGGTGCGCATCGAGGAACTCTTGCGCCTGAGGCTGGGTCAAACCGTCGCCGATCCACCCGGTTCTCAACGCCGAGCGCTGCTCACCGGCACGCAGCGCCGTGCTTCCTTCGGGGTTGCGGGTGGCTAGGTACCTCTTGGCGAAGCCCTCGTCGTAACCCGCGGCCTCGAGGTACTCAGCACGTTCCAGAATCAGCCGAATCATAGATGCGGCGGGGGAGTAGAGCTTCTGGGCAAGGAGCGTTGACGCACCGACAACATGGAGTGCGAGGTCGTAGGCGAGCAGCGCCTGCGCGTCGCTTCGCGCACCGCTAGCCGCTCGCTGCGAGGCCATCACGCAGGCGGACATGCGCGAGGCGAGAGCATGGATGACCTCGCCTCGAGTGAGATCGGTGGCGATGCGCTCGTCCGTCATCAGCCGCCGGGCGGGGTGCCTTTGCGCTGACGTCGTTCCCATTCGCGGGCCGCGCTATCGGTAGTGCGCCTCCCGACCTGACTCGTCGTCCCGGCGATGCCTGTCTCACGTTGGAGTTCGCGCTCGCGCACCTCGAGATCACGCTTCGTGATCCCGGAGCGCACGATACGACCGCGCTCGTCCCTGAACTGGTACTTCGCCGTGTCTCTTGGCTCCGCCATCGTCTAGCTCCCCGCTATTGGCAGCACTCGATGTACTGACCGGCACAGATTAGCACGAATGTTCGCCTAGCTTCCGGCGGCTGTCGTCACCCCCGATTCGTGAGATGTGCCATCGGCGGAAACTCGTAGATCAGCCGGTCACGAGCCCCCGAGACATAGCCCTCGCTGCCGGCCGGCGTGAGCGTGAGACTCGAGCGCCACTTCAATCCGTTCGGGTCGGAGTACTCAGCGGCGAGGACGACTGGCGTTCCGTCCCACTCCTCGGGGTTCGAGCAAGCGAGCTGAGCACTGTCAGAATCAGAGTTGGGCTCCAAGTCCTTCGGGCCGACGTAGCTCAACTTCAGGGTCGGATGGATCGCGAAGATTCGGACGTCGAACGCCCACGCATCACCGGCGTTCGAGTAGACATAGCCCCAGCTTTTCGGGACCTGGGCTCCTCGGGTCATGCCGGTCCCCCGTCGCAGCACGACGTCCGGCTCTGCGCGGCGCGGCTCGCGGAGGAGCATGAAGTTGGTGCGCCGGTTCGTCGCACCGACTCGTCTGAACGCGCTCAAGTTCGCGGTGTCGACGACGTCCGTGTCGTTGAGATTCTCCGTCGACGAGCAATAGACGCCAATCAGCGGCGGGCGATCTGCGGGGGTGTCGACGCGGAGGACGACTGCCCCCTCGATTGAGGTGACCGTGATCTCGACAGGCAAAGATGGGTAGGTACGACGACGGATGAGCTCAGCGAGCTTCTCCTGGGTATCCGCCCCCACGTTGGCCCCAACGACTTGGCCATCGTCCGTGACGCCGAAGAGCACAGAGCCGCCTGACCCGTTTGCGAAGGCGACCAGTGTCTCAATCGCTTCCTTCTTCCGACCGCTCGAGAGCGATTCCTTGAACTCGACCGTCTGGTTCTCGCCAGCGTTGATCAAAGCTTCGGTCGTTTTGGCCATAGGAGAACCGTCGCAACATGGCCACTGAATGGCCACTGATGGGGAGTTGGGGACGGGCGCGGGATCGCGAAACGCCCGGTGAATGCTGGTGGACCTGAGGGGGCTCGAACCCCTGACCTCCACACTGCCAGTGTGGCGCTCTCCCAGCTGAGCTACAGGCCCGCGAGCACAGAGTGTAGGCA
>JANQNP010000093.1 GCA_028279505.1 Dehalococcoidia bacterium | reverse complement strand
GTTGTGCCCGTCCGGGATATCGATGCGCTCCACCAGGTTCATCAGCGGAGCGTTCTGCGGCATCTGCATCACCGTCGCGTCGATCAGCTCCTGGCTGAGTTCCGCGACGTTCGCCGCCAACGTGTCTGGCATCTAAGCCCTCCAGTCAGTTGGTGTTGGTGTCGTTGTCTTGGTTGCTGTCGTTGAAGTGGTTGAGTTGGTCATGAGCCCTCGAACGCCCTCCGATGCGCGACCTCTAGTCGTCGCATCAGTTCCCCTCAAAAGCACGGTCGAGCGCCTCTGCTGCCGACCCGTCGGCCGCGAAGTAGCCCTCGCGGTTCGCGCGCAGCACGTCGAACGGGTTGTTGAGGTCGTACGCGTTCGTCCCGACCGGCCGCCCCGCCGGTGTTGCCGGCGCCGGCTGGCGTCGAGGTCGCGCCTCGATCGCCGCTGCCTTGCGCTCGGCCTCCAGTCGCCGCTGCTCCCGCTCGAGGGCGGATCGCGCCAGCCGAGAGTCGGCGGGGATCTCGTCGATCGACTGGTCGTAGAGCGACCGCCGTCCGACCCGATCCGCCGCCAGCGTCACCAGCTGCATCGCGTACTGGCGCAGCCCGTCGCCGGTCTGATCGGCCACCGCCGCCTCCAGCATTGCTCGCTCTTCCGAGGTCGGGTTGAAGGTCTCGATGGCGTTCGTCGCCATCGCCCGCATCAGATCTTCCGAGGCGTTCGCGCGCGCGTTCTCCCAGACGAAGTCCAGGCCCGCTGCGTCGCCCTCGGGTGCCTGTGCGAGCCGCGCCCGGATTGCGGCCACGCGCTCGCGGGTCGATTCCCTCGACCCCGCCTCGCGCCGTAACTGCGCCTCCCGCGCCTGCGCCCCGGCGTTTTCCAACGCCCGAGCTACCTCCGGATACCGCCGCCGCGCCTCCGCAACCGACATCGGGCCGTCGGCCCTCGGTGACCGTTCCGGCCTCTCCGACGCCCCGTCCGAGGCACGCCGATCCTTCGAGGCAGCCAGCGGTCGTTCTCGGTCAGCGGGTGAACTCTCGGAAGTGCCGTTCGGCGAGGAGCCACGTGCGGACGCCTCGCTCAGACCATCGGCCACCGCATCCGCAGCGTCCCGACTCCCTCGGAAGGCAGCATCGCCATCCGCGAACGAGTCGCCGCTGGCTGCCACCCCCTCCTGGGACCTCGAAAGCTCCGAAGCCTGTCCAACCGTCGAGTCGCCAGCGTCCAGAACCACGCGCACTCCTCGCACTCATGCCTGAGTACGAAGTTGGGCAGGGCACGATCGCTAATCAAGCCACCGACGCAATCGTGATGCCGAGACGAACCTGTTAGGGTATGAGCCCCGAGGAGGAATCCGATGGCACACTCTGATGCCCCCTTCCTTTTGCGGAACGCCGAAGTACGCGAGCACGTGCTGGAGCGGCCGTTCACATACGACGAAGAGCTCGACATGAACGTTGTTGTCGCCGGCGGCACGACCAAACTCGCAGTCTCGATACCTGGACTGCTTGGCACCGAGACGATGACGAAGACCTTTGAGGAAAACAGCGACGTCGACTGACCGTTGATTCTGATCGTCACCTCTGAGCGAGATCTAACGGCTGATGTAGTCATCAAGAAGCTTCGCTCTGGTCAGCACCCCTACTTTCGGTGGAACACTGAGTCCGCTTCGCAAGACGTAAGGGTTGCGATTCCCGAAGGCAACCGTCCGTCCGTCCGTCTCGAGAGCAGCACCAGCACCAGACGCCTGATTGGAGCCACAGTGGCGACAGTTTGGCTCCGGCGCCCCGAGGTACCGCAACAAACAACGGGGGATCCCGCCGTCGAAGCCTTCGTTGCCGCGGAGTGGGAGGCCTTAGTCCGCAACCTTGGAGAGTGCTTCCCATCGGCTCGGTGGGTGAACCCGGGGTGGGCGAATTCACGAGCTGAGCAGCGACTCCTCCAACTTCAACTGGCTGCTGCCTGCGGGCTACGCGTACCCAAGACGCTCGTCACGACAAGCGTCTCGGACGCCCGAGACTTCGTCCGAAACTCACCGAATGGCGCGGTAGCGAAGAGGCTAGGCCAGCAGCGGAGGTCCGGCGACCCTTTTCTCGTGTTCACCTCGCTGATAACCGAGGAGGATCTTGCTGGCGAAGCTGTCCGCACGCCAATGCTCCTGCAGAGTCACGAACCGAAGCGGCGCGACATCCGAGTGACCATCGTCGGCAAGCGAGTTTTCGCGGCGGCTATTGAGTCTCAAGTCCATCCGGAGGCGAGTGTCGACTGGCGCCGCGCTGGTCAAGAACTAGAACACCGAGCGATCGACCTCCCGGCAGAGACATCGGCGGCGCTGGTCGAGTTGGTGCAGCGGCTCGATTTGTCATTCGCCGCGATCGATCTGATCGAGCGGGCTGATGGGACCTTGACATTTCTCGAACTCAATCCGAACGGCCAATGGGCCTGGATTGAGGAACGAGCTTCCCTTCCTATCAGCGACGCGATCGTGGAACTCCTCACAGAGCAGGAATCCACATGAGCGCCGAGCGATACCCCGACTACCCAAAGACCGTCGATGCAGCACTCGACCTGATCCGTACAGAGGACATCGCGACGCTCAAGGAGATCACAACAGAACTGGAGAACCTTCGCGCTCAAGCAGACGACACGACGTCATCTGTGGAGTCCAAGGCCACAGCAGTACTGACTGCAGCCGCACTGCTGTCAGGAATCCTCGGCGCCACTATGGGGTTGGTCGTGCCTCAGCTCAGTGGGTTTGGCCTACCATTCTGGGTGGCGCTCGCTGCATACGTCGCGGTCGTGTTCCTTCTCGTCTATACCGCCTACACCAGCATGGATGTCCTGAAGGTCGGCATAATGCCGTCGGTCGGTCCTCTCGATATCGCACAGGCTGAGTCCGACGCGAACCTACTGAGGAATCTCGCGGCTCAACTCCTCGTGGTCCGTGGACGAACGATGTCTCAGAACCGGCGCAAAGTCGAGACCTTAATCAGGTCCCAGACCCTCCTGGTGTTTGCGACCCTGGGCGTTGCCGTCACTACCGCCGTCGGACTCATCCTTTGGGCCTTCGCCTCGAGCGACACCGACTCAGCCGACCCGCCTCAGTCGTTACTCAGGGAGATATGGGATCTAATCGCCGAACTGCTTCAGGCGCTCGTCAGCTCGTAGGCTATGGCGCGAAGCAGCAGTTCAGAGCGCGCCGCGGCATCCCCACCCCACTACCCCCCGAGTGTTAGCCTCGTTCCGAGGCGAGGCAAGCTGCTCGCCGCCACGAGGCGCGATCGCAGCATCGAGGACGGCCAATGCCCCGACGCCCCAACTACTCGTTCGAGCGCAACCAGCGCGACCGCGCCAAGGCCGCCAAGCGCGAGGCGAAGCGAGCGGCGCGCGCCGCTCGTAAGGCGGGGCTGCCCGAGGGCGAGTTGCTCCCCACCGAGGACGCGCGCGACGACGAGCCGCGCGGCACCGTTGAGCTGAAACCGCTCGACGCCCAGCCGTCGGACTAGGACGGCCGCCGACTAACCGTCGGGCGCCCGTCCGTTCGCTAACAGGATCGCCGCCCGCAGCCGATTCGCCATCTCGAGAACCACTGGACTGTTGCCCTCGCTGGCGCCGGCAATCCAAACGAAGACGTCGCGGCCGAGTGGGTCATCCGTGATCACGTAGCCCCAGAACGACGAGCTGCCATCGCCCTGCCGGATCTCCGCCTCGTTCGGCCAGTCGACCGGCACGGCAGTCTGATCCACGCGCTGGAAGCGGAACTCGTCGAAGAAGCCGTCCGCCGCGCTGTTGCGCTGGACTTCGACATGAAGCCCGCCACCAGCGTCCGGCGCTCGGAACGTGCAGATCGCGCGCCGCTCGCTTGGAGCGCTCCGGTCAGCCACCAGTGTCGCGCCAAGGAAGCCCGAGACCTCGGCGACGGTGAACACATCGCACGGGTGGACGATCACGGGCGCCTCGCCGATCGCGGAACCGCCCCCGCCCGAGGGCGTCGAGCCGCTCGCGGCCGAGCCGCCGTTCGAGGAACCCGAGCCCGAGCCGTTCGAGACCGGGTCGTCCCCGCCACCGGAGAGCAACAGCACGAGCCCGACCGCCGCCATCGCGAAGATCCCCGCGCCGCCACCCATCATCAGCATCCGGCGGTTCCGGCCGCCGCCAGTTGAGGCCGCGGCGACAGGCGTCGCGACATCAGCGGTGCTGGTCCCATACTGCTCCAGCCGCTGCCGCACGCAGTCACGGAACGGGCGCAGGCCCGTGACCACCCGGCGCCGAACCTCGGTCATCCGATTGAGGCGGTCGATGATGGCGTCCCGCGCGGGCCCTTCTGGCATGACCGACGCTTCGAGGAAGAGCTCCCCGGCCGCTTCGTTGATGCCTTCGACCCAGCCCTCGAGCGCGCGCAGCGTCTCACCGTTCGACGGGGCGTTGCCTACGATCCCGCCTTCGCGAGCGGCGATCTTGATCAGGGCGGTCAACTCCGACTGGCGAGTCCGGACGCAGTCGTTGGTGGCGGCGAGGTAGTCGGTCTCCTGGATTCGCCCGATCGCCTCGGCCCGACGTTCGTAGAGCTCGTTGAGGCGCTGGTTGAGCGCCGAGCGAGCAGCTTCGGCGCTCTCCGCCTCGGTGGCCTGCTGGGCCTCGATCGCCTCGTAGTCGATCTCGCCGCCGCGGCTCGCGATGATCTCGTTGCGCCGAGCGGCATACGCCTCGATCTTCTCGAGGCCGATCGCGGCGTTCTGCAGCGCCGTCGCATAGAGACCAATGAACACACCGATCACCGGGTTCAGTGACAACCCGGTCAGCAGCGTCGACACGTCCTTGATCGAGGAGATGACGTTGGCCAGCTCGGTGGCCTTCTGGGCCCCGACCGCCTCGTCGGCGCGCCCGATCATCGTCGACAGCGAACTCACCGCTTGGACGACCTGGTTCAGCTCATCTGCGGTCCCTGACGCATCAGTCAGCGGTTTGAAGTTGTCGGCGAACCCGGACAGCGTCTCCGAGAACTCGAACGCGGCGTCCTTGAGCTTCCCGAGTTCGTACTCAATGGTCTTGTCGACCTCGGCTGGTCTACCGCCCTCGAGCGAGTCCGCCGCGAGCCACGTCTGCACATCGCCGCCCGACAGCGTAGAGAGCCAGTCCGTGAACTGCTGCACCTCGGCGCCGAAGCTCTCCGCTGCTTCCAGCACCTCGATTTCGGCCGCGATCTCCCCCAGCGTCGGGTCAGGCATCGGCGCCACCTTTCACCGCGGCAGGCTAGCGCGGCCGGGAGCTCCTTCCGTGTGTACCAGTACGCTCGACACTCACAACTTCGGGAGGCGACGCAGATGAGTGCAGAGTTCTTGCTGATCCAGCCGGACGACCGTCATGGCGTTCCAACCGCAGCGGGCGGCGACATCTACGCCGTCCTCGCCACGGGCGACCAGACCAACGGCGGCTACTACCTCACCCACGCCATCGTCCCGCCCGGCGGCGGGCCGCCGGCCCACATCCACACCCGCGAGGAGGAGGCGTTCTACGTCGTCAGAGGCGAGCTGACCTTCCTTGCCGGCGACGACGAGGTCACCGCGCCGGCCGGAGCCTTCGTGCAAGTGCCGCGCGGTACCAAGCACCGCTTCCGCAACAACGGCCCGGAGGACGCCGAGATGATCTTCTGGTTCACCCCCGCAGGGATCGAGGGCCTGTTCCGCGAGCTGGGTGAGCACCCGGAGCGCATCGTCGAGATCGGTGAGCGCTACGGCACCAGCTACTTCTTCGACGAGTAGCAACGCCCCTCCGCGAGGAGCGCGCGCCCCCGTCGCAACGCACCGCCGTGCAGCTCCCAGCTTGCGAGGCTCTAGCGTTTCCTGTATAGAACACATGTTCTGTTTTTATCTGACAGTGCGGTGGGGGTATCGCACATGGAAACGAGAGACCTGCAAGAGCAGGTGCACTCACTCGCTCACTACCTGGCGCAGGGCCACGACTGGAAGTGGCAGGGGCAGCGCGGGGCGAACAACGGCAAGGTCGTCATCGCCGTCGAGGTCGACGCCTTCAAGTTCTGGGACCTGCACGCCCGGCAGCAACAGCGCCGAGTCGAGCTACGTGAGCACCGCGACGAGGCCCTTCACACCAGCCGAGAGCGCGCGCTCGGGCGCCGCGGACTACCCCGCGGCACGAAGCCGAAGAAGAACGAGCGCTGGAGTCCGCCTCGGGCAAGCGATCGCCTGCCACGGCGATCCGACAACTGGCGCTAGCGCGTCTCAGGGACCACGCCCCGTCGGGAAGCGAGATCAACCCCGCGACACGAAGTCGTCGAGCGCCGCCAGCGCCCGGCCGCGCTCGAAGTCAGAGCGAATCGAGCGCGCGGCGGCGCGATACGCATCCCGTTCCTCGTCCGATCCCGAGAATCGGCTCGCCACACCCATGAGGACGCGCGACCGCTCGAAGTCACCGTTCAGCTCGCCGACCAGCCCGATCACCTCGAGGCGCAGCGCCCCGCTTGCCGCGGACCGGTCGAGGAGTCGTTCCAGCGCTCTCCCTAGCTCGAAGGAACTCTCCATCCTCCCGGCGACCGCGAGCCAGGCGTCCAGCGCCACACCGGTATCGGTGATCTGGAACGCGGCCACCTCAAGAAGTTGCCCCCGCTCGAAGTCACTTCGCACGTGGACACCCACACCAAGAACGGCGGCGAATGCCTCCTCGTCCACCGCAAGACCTGCGAGCGTTCCCTCGAGGGTCCGACCGAGCTCGAACGGCGATTCCTCCAGGCTGCGAAGCGTCCCGACCAGCGCGTCGCGTAGCGCTGCGTCCTCCAACACAAGCTCCAGGTCCAGCCGCTCGATCACCCGCGCGCGCAGGAACGTGCCGTGCACGAGACGTGGCAGCACCTCGATCACCTTGACCTCCGCTCCGTCCGCGAGGTCCGGCAGCCGGAGCAGGTCTCCGAGGTAACTGGCGGCCACGAAGTCCGAGCCGAGCAGCGCGGTCTCAGCGAGCACTGCTTCCGTCCCGCCGCTCGCATGCAGGCGCCCGACCCGCGCCTCGTGATCGATGCCGGCGCGGCGGAAGAGCTCCAGCAACGTCGAATGGAGCCACTCGCGTCCGAGGCCGTCGAGCTCGTGCTCGTCGCCATCGACGCGATAGAGAAACTCCAACTCACCTCGTACAGACTCGACTTCGAGCGTCCGCGTCGGCCGCGCCCGGGTGTCCTCGATCGCCAGCGTCGCGCCGTCGATCGTCGCGATCTCCGTGTCGCTCGCGAAGCGGATGCCGGTTGGAACACTCGCCGCGAACTCACCCAGACCCTCGTCGATCGTGACCAGCGTTCGGTCGGCACGTTCCTCCACGAGCACACCATCGCCGTCCGACCACTCGGCGCGACTGTGATCGGCGCCGACGCCAACCGATGACACGCTGCACGCTGCGACGAACATCGCGCCGACGACGACCGCCACAAGCGCCCGGCGCGGTGCCCCGCGCCGCACCTCGGGATCGAGGATCGAGCCGACCCGGCGCGTGAGCTGCCCCTCCGCTTCCGGCAACATCGACATGCCGGTCGCGCTGGCCATCTCCCTCAGATCCTGCGCCTGGCGCAGCAGTTGGCCGGCGTAGCGAGACGGTGTGGCGCCCCCACCGAGGACCGCGTCGTCACATGCCTGCTCGCGCTCGAGCTGCGCGCGCCGCTGCGCAGGCCACACCAGCGAGTTCCACCAGAACAGCGCCACGAGCGCCCGTTCCGCGATCAGCCAGAGCGTGTCGAACCTTGAAACGTGCGCTAGTTCGTGCCGCAGCACCGCCCGCCGTTCAGCCTCCGTCAGCGCCGCACCGTCCGAGGACAGCACTACCGTCGGTCGGATCAGACCCCACGTCTGCGGGCTCGCCGCACCTGGAGCCAGCACAAACCGCACCCGATGCGGCACACCTTCGGTCAGGCGCATCGCTGCGATCGAGACCGCCCACGGTCCGGCCTCAATCGGCGGGAGTCGCCTCGTGCGCAGCCAGCCGCCGAGGTGGCCAGCGACCAGCCGCGCCCCCAGCAGCAGCGACCCGGTAAGCGAAAGCAATCCCAGCCCGGCGAACAAGGACGACCAACCAGCACCTCCCTCGAGACTCAGCTCGAACTGCGGCCCAGCGATCCCACCGGGCGACCACGCGCTGTCCTCTGTCTGGACGATATCCCCACCTGACACACCGCCCGGCGGCTCCGCCCACGAGACCGGCGCCGATCGGCTGGGGGTCTCGTCGCCGATGTCGGCGAACGCACCACCGTCGGGAACGCGGTGAGGCTCCGAACTTTCGATCAACTGCGTGTCCGGCGTCTCGAACGTGAAGCTCGGACCGCTCGCCAGCGTCGGCGCCAGCAGTGGCATCATCAACGCGGACGTCAGCCCCGTCGTCCACACCAGCGAGCGCAGCGACGCTCCTCGAGAGCGCAGCGACGAAGCCACCCCCCAGGTCAGCAGCACGATCAACGCCACGCGGATCGACGCGGGCACCACGATCGCGAACCAGCTCGCTCCAAGATCAAGCATCGCGGCTGTCAGATCCGAGAGGCTGCCGGACATCACCGTCCGGCCTCCCGCGTCCGCTCGATCATCGTTTCGATCTTCTCGATCTCCTCGTCACTCAGATCGGCGGCCCGCTCATCGATCATCGCCACCATCGCCTCGGCGGCGGATCCCGCGAAGAAGACCTCCACCAGCCGATCGACCGCAGCAGTGCGGGCCGCCGTGGGCGCGGTAGAGGGCGTGTACACGTACCGCCGTCCCTCCCGCTCGTGGCGCACGTGCCCCTTCTCGAGTAGCACCCGCAACGTCGCCCGCACCGCGGAATAGCTCGGCGGGTCCGGCAACTCCTCGTGCACAACCTCTGCGCTCGCACGCCCTCGCCGGAACAGGATGTCCATGATCTCGCGCTCGCGCCGGCTCAGCGGCGGCAACTCCCCGCGCCCGCGTGCCCTCGAAGCCATGCGATAGCCCCTCTGCGCTGAATGCTAGAAATTCAGCACTAAGACTCTATGCTAGAAAACCAGCACTTCGCAAGCGCGGAGCATCACCTGGCCGCACCTCAAGGGCCTGCCTACCCCGTCCGCCGCGCGACCCCGCTACGCACCCCTTGCGGTTGCAGCCGCTGCAACTCCTCAAAGAAGAGCTGCGACGGCCCGAACCCGAGCGTCCCCGCGACGCTCGCCGACAGGTCCTGCAAGAACCTCGAAGTCCCGGGCGCAGACACCCGGATCGGCGATACCTCGGTCGGATCGGTGAATCCGCCTCGGCGCAGCGCATCGCGCTGCACATCGTCGAGGAACAACCGCGCGACATCGGGATCGACCGGTCCCGGAACGGCGGCCGGCGGTTGCACGGGCGCAGAACCCACCCCGGGTGCCACCTGTGGAGCACCTGCGGGCGGCGTCGCCACCGGTGTCCGCGCAACGGGGGGGCCGGGTAGCGGCTGAGGAGCGAAGGGCTGCGGGGTGGCCGGCAGCGGCGCAGCCGGACCTGGCTGAGGCACCGCCGGAGTCATCTGCCCGGGCGTCGGCAGCGCAGTAGCTGCTGGCGGTGCGAAGGGGACTGCCGGCTGATTCGGTGGTGTCATAGCTGGCCTCGGAGCGATCAGGTCTTGCCCAGGCGGCACCGGACCCGGAATCAAGCCGTGATGCCATACGGCCGGTCCGGGCTCGATAGGCGCAACCCCGGAACCCGTCCTCGCAAACGGCGGTGACGGCATGACGGCTGGCCTGTCGGGCTCAACTGCGAAACTGAAGCGAGGGTCTCGGATGTCGATTCGCTGACCCCCATCTCGTGGGATCGCCGGGAGAAGGTGATCGTTCGCAGCCCGTCGGCGCAACGCAGCGAGCTGCTTGGGCGTCAGCCGCGGGGACTGAGCCGGAAAGCCGATCCGATGGTCGCGAGGGAATGGCTCCGGGAGCTGCCCGGAGCCAGGCTCCGGAAACCTGATCGGAGCGTCACCGGCCGCTCCGCCCGAGCGACGAGCTGCTCGCGCTCGTTCAAGCATCGCACGCACTCGCGGATCGTCGCGAAGCGAACTAGGGGGCCGCCGCCTCGCGCCCGGACCGGGCTCTGATCCACGCTCGGGGTTCGAGGGCCGTTCGACCGCGGGCCTGAACCGCTCGGCGATCGGCACACCGCGATCGTTTGCCATCCGAGGCGACGGGAACTGCCCCTGCCGCCCCGGCCGCACCTCCTCACCAAACGTCGGGAACCCCTGTCCCGGCCCGCGACGCCGCCGTCCTCCGCGCGGTCGACGCCTCCGAGAGCTGCGCGGCGCCGCGTGGGTGCGCGCCTGCTGCGCGAGGTCGAAGACGCCGCCGTCCTCGGCGCGCCGCAGCTCATCGAGCGGCGTGACCACGAGGTTCCCGTGGGCGTCCACCATCGCCAGTTCCTGATTCTCCGTCCCATCCGAGGAGTCGCCAACGATCACGGGCGTGCCGGGAGCCGCGATCCCGCCACGCGCGAATCCCTTGAAGAATTCCGCAATCTCGTCGTCGCTCACCGACGAGCCAACCGTGACCCCGTCCTGCTCAAGCCCCGAGCGGGTGATCGAGCTGTCGGTCTCACTCGTGGGCGTGGGCGGAGGCTGGCTGCCCTGTTCCGCTAATCCGTCTTTGACCCACTGCGGGACGCGGTCGAAGTCTTCGTCGGAGATGCCTGACCCTGGAACAGTGCCGTCTGTGACCCGCGACAGCGCGCCACCGGGCAGAGCGCGGTCGCCATGCTCCTCCACCGGCCGATTCTCGAAGACGACCCCGCTCGGTCCCGTCACCTGGGTACCGACGGGCTGCGATTCGATAAACTCGCCGCTTGGGTGCCCCTGCGTGCTGACCTGATCGGCCGGAGCCTGAACCGGCGGCGGATTCGCCACAACCGCGTCCGCAAACTGCGGCGAGCCAAGGACCTGCGCCTGGACCTCTGGCGGCGAGTTGACCAGCTGTGCCGCGATCTCCGGCGGCATCCCGATCTCCTGGAAATACTGACCGAGGTCCCCCGCCGCTGGTGATGCACCCCGCTCAATCCCTTCGGGATCGAACTGGATCTGCTGGAACAGGTCGTCCACGTCTGGCGCCTCGCCGAGCGGCGTGTCGAACTGCGGCACGTCGACCAGGTCCGCTTCGATGAAGTTGCCCGTCGCGAGCGTCGGGCCCTGCTGCAGCCCCTCGCGCACACCGAGGAGTCCCCGCAGCCCGAGGAGGGACTCGTCCGTGATCGCGTTCTCGCCGCGCGCGATCGCGCTCGAAATCGCGTCGGGGCGACCAGACCGCAGGAACGCGGCCAGCTTGCCGACGTCAGCGGGGTTCTGCGCCAGCTCACCAATCTGCGTCGACACGCTCTGCAGCCGATCGAGGTTGGCCTGCCGCCGCTGCTCGTTCAGCTGCTCGACGCGCGCCGCTTCTTGCGCGTTGAACTGGCGAACGTTGTTCTCCATCTGCGTGTTGAGGCTGTTCACCTCGGTCACGAGCGACTGGCGCTGGAAGCGGTTCGTCTCGATGCGGGCAGCGATTTGCTCTCGCAGCGCGACCGCGTTCTGGAAGGCTGCGCGGTTGCCTTCCTCGGTGGCCACCTGCTCCTTGCGCAGGAGGAATCGCATGTTCTCGCGCTCGCGGGCGTCCTGGATGTCCGCCTGACGGATCTGCTCAGCGAGTTCCGCCTGCCGCGCGCGTAGCGACGCGTTCGTCTCCTCGACGCGCAATCGCGCGTTCAGATTCGCCTCGGCGGCCCGCAGCGCGTTCGCGGCATTCGCCTGATCCGCGGTGAGCTGGTTCGAGATGTTGAACTGCTCAGCTTGCTGGACCGCGTCGGCGTTTCGATTGGCTATATCGAGCTGGAAGCCAGCATCAAACTGGCGCGCTTGGTTCGCAATCATCGCCGCTTCGGCCGGGTCGACTTCGCCGGCAGCGTTGATCATGGTCAGCACCTGGTTCGCGAAGTTCGCAGGCATCAGTGTGGGGATGCCGTCGGGCGAGACCGCGACTGGACCATTTGGCGTCGAGAGGATTGAAGACCCGTCGGCCCCCCGAGCCAGTTCCTGCTGATTCACGCGCACCCCCCAGCCATATCCGGGGCATGCCGATCCACGCTGATCGCCAGCCACGCCCGGTTCGCGAGTTCTGTTGCCACGCTTCGAGGCTGGCCGCCGCTCGATCGCTAATCAACACCGCCGAGGTCAGCGCCGCTACGCTCCCCGCACCACGCGCTCGCTCGTCGCTTCCGAGGAAGGCCACCGATGCTCCGCATGCGCCAGATCGCCCTCGCCGCCCACGACCTCGACGCCATCGAGGCCGACCTCCGAGCGGTCCTCGGCCTGGAGGTCTGCTATCGCGATCCCGGCGTCGAGAAGTACGGCCTCAAGAACTTCCTGATGCCGGTCGGCAACCAATTCATCGAGGTCGTCGCACCCTTCGAGAACGGCA
Source organism: Dehalococcoidia bacterium (assembly GCA_028279505.1). GTDB lineage: Bacteria > Chloroflexota > Dehalococcoidia > UBA2979 > UBA2979 > UBA6627. The sequence goes on along the minus strand of JANQNP010000093.1, from coordinate 61,964 downwards.
CCGCCGGTGGCCGCTATCTGGAGCGGCGCGGCGGCGACGGTGGGTACATGGTGGTTCTGCAGACGGGGGACATCGCCTCGGACCGCGCACGGGTTGCCGGTCTGGGCATCCGGCTAGTCTTCGATCGCGCTGACCGGCGCAGCGACGGCATCCAGCTCCACCCCAAGGACGTCCCAGGCGCCATGCTCCAGCTCTCTTGGAACGAAGGAGACAGCGACCCGGAGGAACCCTGGCACCCGGCCGGCCCCGACTGGCTCCCTGCCCAGCGCCTCGACGTCGTCCGCGCGATTACCGCGGCCGAACTCCAGACGGAGGATCCACCCACCCTCGCTGCGCGCTGGTCACAGGTGCTCGACCGCCCGATCGAGACATCCGAGGATGGCAACCCGACGATCGCCCTCGATGACGCGACGCTGCGCTTCGTCCCGATCGCTGACGGCCGCCCCGAAGGCCTCGCCGCCCTCGACCTAGAGCGGTCGACCGCCCGCGCATCCTCGAAGCGGCGGAGCAACGAGGTGCCCGACTCTCCGACGATCAGATCTCACTGTGCGGGATGCGCCTCAACCTCGTGTAGCTCCCGTTCACATGCGACCGAGCGCGCGGCGAGCACGCCTGTAGACTCACACCCTCGCAACGCGGTCCCCGACCGAATCAAAGGACCACGCCCATGCCAGGCCCGCTCGACAGCATCCGCATTCTTGACTTCACTCGCTTCCAGCAAGGCACCTTCGGCACCGTTCAGCTCGCCGACCTCGGCGCCGACGTCTGGAAGATCGAGCAACCAGGCGGCGACCCCGGCCGAACGCTCGGTCGCCACATCGGCGGGTATTCCTCCTACTTCGAATCCCTCAACCGCAACAAGCGCAGCATCAGCCTCGACCTTCGCAAGCCCGGTGGCGTCGACCTAGTCAAGCGGCTCGTGAAGGAAGTGGACATCGTCGCTGAGAACTTCCGCCCCGGAACAATGGATCGGCTCGGGATCGGCTACGACGACCTGCGGGCGATCAATCCCGGCGTCATCTTCGCGAGCGGCAGCATGTACGGGCCGAGGGGGCCGCGCGGGCTCGACCCCGGTTACGACAACATCGCCCAGGCGACCGGCGGCATCATGGCCTTCACCACTCAGGACGGGGAAACTCCGCACGGCATCCAGCCAGGCATCGCCGACCAGACCGGCGGCAGCATGCTCGCCTACGCGGTGCTCGCCGCACTCGTTCACCGACTGCGAACCGGCGAGGGTCAGAAGGTCGACGTCTCGCTCTACGGATCGCAAATCGCGTTGCAGGGAATCCAGGTCGCGCGCCATTGGACTGAGCACGAACTTGCGCCGCCCGGCAAATCGTCGGGGGTCTTCAGTCACCGCGCCCTCTGCCTCGACGGCCGCTGGATCGCGTTCGGCTTCCTCGAGGCCCGCCACTTCCCGCGTCTCGCTGCCGCGCTTGGGCTCGCGGAGCTCGCGGAAGATGAGCGCTATGCGAGTCCCGAGGGCCGCGGCGAGCACCTCGGTTCGCTCGTTGAGAGGATCGACGCCGAGGTAATTCAACGTCCCTCGGCCGAGTGGATCGACGCCCTCCGCGCCGCCGACATCCCCTGCACAGTCGTCCACAGCTACGAGATGATCCGCGAGGACGAACAGGCAATCACCAATGGCTACGTGAACGAGTTCGAGCACCCGGTCTGGGGCCAGGTCGCGACTCACGGTCCCGTCGCCCAGTTCTCCGAGAGCCCCGCCGAGGTTCGCTTCATCGCCCCGATCACCCCGGGCGACCACTCACGCGAGATCCTCGACGAGGCCGGCTTCAGCGCGGAGGAGATCGCCCGACTCGCCGAAGAGGGGGTGGTCCTCGGTGAATCCGTCACCCCCGCCGAGGTCAGCTAGCGACGTCCGAGGGAGACCCGGTGAGCGAGTCTCGTTCTGAAGTGATCGCCGACGGTCTCTCCTTCGGCGAGGGGCCGCGCTGGCACGACGGCCAGCTCTGGGTCTCCGACATGTGGAACCGGCGGGTCGTCACCGTCGGCGATGACCGGGCCATCACCACGGTGGCGGAGACCGACGATCAGGTCAGCGGCCTGGGCTGGGATCGCACCCGCCGGCTGCACGTCGTCTCCATGTCCAGGCGCGAGCTGCTCCGCCACGAGCCCGACGGCTCGCTCAGGGCGATCGCATCCCTCGAGGGCGTCGGGAGCGGCTGGGCGAACGACCTGCTGATCGACGCGAACGACCACGCTTTCATCGGCAGCTTCGGCGACCGCGACGAGAACGACATCCCTCGACCGACCGCTCTCGCGATGGTCGACCTGGCAACGGGCGTGGTGAGCGAGGCGGCGGCCAACCTCAGCTTCCCGAACGGCATGGTCGTCACGCCTAGCGGCCGCGAGCTCGTCGTCGCCGAGACCCGTGGCGCGCGCCTCACCGCGTTCGACCTCGCCGAGGATGGCGCGCTCTCCAACCGTCGCGAGCTAGCCGATCTCGACTACGCCTCGCCCGACGGCATCTGCCTCGACCAGTCCGGCGCGATCTGGGTCGCCACGCCGTCGTACCGGCCACCGGACGGCACCACTCACCCGCAGAATGAGTGTCTACGCATCGACCGCGACGGCAGGGTCACGGACCGTGTCGTAACAGAGCACCGCACCTACGCTTGCATGCTGGGCGGCAGCGATGGTCGCACGCTCTACATCTGCACATCGCCAACCTCCGCGGAGGAGCGCGAAGCCGGCGAGGGCGTTGCCTACATCGAGGCCGTCCGCGTTGCGGTTCCGCACGCCGGCCTGCCGTAGCAGTCCCGGCAAGACAGAACGCGAACTGGAGACTCGAAGGAGACACCACGTGAGCGACGCAGCAATCCAGGCGGCCAGGGACTGGCTCGCGCGTTTCCTCGAAGCCTGGAACAGCGCCGACCTCGAGCGCGTCCGCGACGAACTCCACTACCCGCACGTGACAATCGGTGCCGCCGGCGGTCAAGTCGTCGTCGCTCCGACGCGGGACGACTTCCAGACGGACTTCGCCCGGCTCGCCGAGGTGGAAGGCTGGGCCTCCAGCTCGTTCGATGACTTCACGGCGATCACCGCGTCAGACACGAAAGTGCACTTTGAGACGACGTTCAAGCGCTACAAGGCCGACGGCACCGTTTATGGGAGCGGCCGCGTCCTCTACATCGTCACGGAGCGGGACGGCCATTGGGGCATGCAACTCCGTTCCGGCGTCCCGGACGCGGCGCTAACTGCCGCCCGCGAGGGCCGCTAGCCGCCAAGCGACTGGGCAAGGAGCCACTGCCTCCCGTAGATCGTGCCGCTCGCCTGACCGCCGGCGAGGATCGCGATCCCGTGTACCTCGAACCAATCCCACGGGGTGCTCGGCCCACGAGGTGAAAATGTCACCTTTCCAGCTCCTCGCGCTCGCCTGCCTACGCTCGCTACGGTCGGTCCGGGCGGTGTAGCCGCGCACACACCGTACGGTCCGGCCACCGACCTCAGGAGCCCAACGACAAATGACGCAATCCGGAGCCGCTCACCGGCTAACGCCAAACGTGGAAGTAGCAAACGCGTACGGTTGACGCCCCGCAGGGTGAGTACGTCGTCCACCCGGAGAGTTCAGCGACGCCGCTACACCTGAGGCATCGGACCGGCAGGGAACGCGTCGAGAGCGGGGTCCATCGAGGAATCGAACGGTGCAGCATCCACCGGCTGGCTCGCACGGGCCGACAGATCGCGGCGCGTCTCCGCCTCGATCGCCGCGCGGTCCTCGAGTGAGACGCCGACTCGTGCGAACGTATCGATCATCGCTCGACCGAACGAGGTCAAGGGCAACCCGTCTCGGAAGTTCGCGCGATCGATCCGCAGCAACTCGTCCAAGTCGCTGAACTCGAGCTCCCAGTAGCGCTCGCGATCACGCGCCTCGCGCTCACGAGCGTGCCAACGAGGTTCGAAGAACGCCGCCATCTGAGCCCCGTTCCGAGGGCGCAACGCACGCCCGATGACTCGAGGCTCACCCGCACACGATCGCTAATCAACCGCCTGCATACTTCCCGGAGATCTGTGGTGGCGTGGCCGGGCCACCGCGCTCCGCCAGCCTGAGGCGAGTGACGCGCTCCCACGTTCGGCCAAGCGGATCCGACACGTTGATGTGAAGTCGCCCGAGCCCTTCCGTCTCCAACTCGATTCGGTCACCGTCCTGGAACGGGTGCAACCCGCGGTGATTGGTTCCGGTAGCGACGATGTCACCGGGCTCCAGCGTGTGGATCGAGGTGATGAACTCGATGCTGCGCGCGATGTTGTGGGCCATGTCGTCAGTGTTGAAGTTCTGCCGGAGCTCGCCGTTGTTCCACAGCTGAACCTGGAGCTTCTGTGGGTCCGCGATCTCGTCCGTTGTCACGATGTACGGGCCGATCGGCGCGAACGTGTCGCGAGACTTCATCTGGTAGAAGCCCGGGTGCAATCCCCGCGCTGATCCATCGACGAAGTTCGTGTAGCCGAAGACGTAGTCCATCGCGTCAGCGGCGCTCACTTGGGTCGCCCGACGACCGATCACCAGCGCCAGCTCCGCTTCGCCTTCGAACACGGACGCCGGCACGTCCGGCAGCACCATCGTGTCTCCGTCGCCGATAATGGTGCTCGGCGCCTTCTGGAACGCGTTGATCGGCGCCGGCTCATCGCGAGTGCCGTCCTCCATGTAGTTGACCGCCATGCAGGCGATCGTCACCGGTCGCGGCAACGGTGGCCGGATCCGCACGCTCGAAAGCGCGATCCCTTCGCCACTCGCGGCGGCGGCCTCGAGGTCCGGGCGCCGCGCCTGGAAGTCAGCGATCACGCCGCTGATCAGGTCATGCGGCCCGGTGTGCGGCACCGACTCGACGGCAGCTGACACGTCAACAACCTCGTCGTCACGAACGACGCCCAGCCGGAAGTCATCGAAGAACAGCAGCTTCATCTCGTGCACCCCATCGTTCGATCGCGGGAACTCCCCGCGAACCGCCGCTTCCCGCGCGGTGACCCATCCGAGGCCACCTCCCGCTAGTAGATATCCACGTCACCCAGCATCAAGTGGTTGCGCGTCTCACCAGCGTAGAACCGATCGAGCAACGGCGAGTCTCGGCCGCGTCGTTGGGGCCCGCAGGTGAGGTGTGTCGACCAGCCAAGCGGCAAGAACCCTGCAGCCTCCACCATCCGCCCGAGCGGATGTCCCAGCGTCAGCGCGACATGAGAGCCGCGAACCCCCGCCTCCGCCATACGGCGGCACCCTGCGTCGAGGAGTTCCCGCGCAATCGTCGCAGCCTGAGGGTGGTCCGGCTGGACGACCAGGTCCAACACGTGGCTCCAGTCATCCGATCGCTTGAACACCACGTACCCAACCATGAGGTCGTCTTCGTAGCCTCCAAGGACCACCGCCGGTCCACCCGCTGGTTCGCAATAGCGCCAGTTCAGATAGTCGACGCTCCGGTCGATGGCGAAATCGAACCGCGAGGTGAACGCCTCCCAGAGTGGATCAACCCGCTCGTCGAAGGCGGTCAGCTCCTCGAGACTCGCACGGCTCACCTCACCCGAACGGTTGGCCAGTCGCCGCCCGGCGCGGAGGGCCTGCCGCGCAAACCTGGCCGCACTGCCACCCGCCCGGTGGGTGGCAACGAACGCGCGTGCGCTGAACGGTCGTGAGCGCATCGGCAAGGTTTGCTGAACCGCAGGCGGATCGAACGCATCGAAGATGCTCGGGATCCGCTCGTCGCTGCTTCCCGTGCCCAGCGACATGTCTGAGTACTCGACCGCCAGCGCATGCGCGAAGCGGGCCATCTTCCCGCCGAGTCCACGGCCTTGCATGGCAGGCAGCACCGCCTGGTCGATCCCGCTGTCCTGGACGAGCCGCTCGTCGCCCAGCCGAAACGGCGTCACCCAGCGCACGCTGACAGCGACGATCTCGCTGTCTACCTCCACCACCGTGTGAGCGGCCGCGTTGGAGTGTCCAACAGAGCCGACGCCGCGCAGCGACATCTTCCAGCGCAGGTGGTCAACCGCCGACCCTTCGATTTCGAACGGCGGCCAGCGGTCGAAGGCCGACTCCAGGACGCGCACCATCGCAGGCGCATCGTCGAGCGTCGCGAGACGAATCAACGGATCGGCGTGAGACTCGGTCATCGTCTCCCCGGCATGCGCTCGAGGGTAGCCACCGCCCGGCCTACAGACTCAGCTCCGAGCCAGTCCTCACCTGCGCTACGCTGCGCTCTCACCAGCACGCCCATCCAGGGAGCCACCGGTGCCGCTCGACTCAGTCATTCCACGTACCGCCGGCGTACAGGCGGGTTCCCCAGCCGCGACTGTCCTCGCTGAGCGCGAGCGCGTACTTGAACTCAGCCAGAACTCGCACGACGCCCTGCTCGCACCGACCGACCCTGGTGGACTCTCGCTCCCGCTGCGCGCAGCACTCGCTACCCGCGTTGCCACCATCAACGCTGACGAGGCGTTGATCGATCACTATCACGCGCTCCTCGACGCCGCCGATGAGGCCAGCCAGAGCATCGTCTCCGTCGCCGACCCTACCTACATGCCACCAGCCGAGGGCGACCGATGGCTCACCGCGGTGGTCGCTCACGCCGATCTACTGGCGATCGCGCCACAAGACTCCAACAAGGCCACGATTGAGGCGCTGAGGGCGGCCGGCGTTGAGGATCCCGACATCGTCCGACTCACGCAGCTCGTCGGCTTCGTGGTGTACCAGGCCAGACTCGTGGCCGGCCTCCGGCTGATCAACGAGCAATAGGAGGACCAATCGATGGCCGAGGTCGTCCAAGAATTCACCACCGACATCCCGCGCTGGAGCCCCCACGTCCGCCCAATCTCACAGGACGCCGCAACTCCACTGCAACAGAAGTCGCTCGAGGTCACGCCGTCGAACGGGCCGATCTCGGACTACGTCCTCGTGCTCGCGCATGACCCCGAGACGCTGATCCACCGCAACCCGCTGTTCAACGAGATCATGTCCGGTAGCGAAGGTGGCCTCCGCCGCGCCGATCGCGAGCTCGGCGCCGTCGGCGCATCCGAGGAGAATCGCTGCATCTTCTGCACTGCGGTCCACTCGAAGCGATACATCGAGCTGACCGACCAGGCCGAGGTCATCGAGAACATCTTCGAGGACGAATCCAGCGCCGTTCTCCCTCCGCGCGAACAGGCGCTGTTCGACTATTCAGTCGCCCTCGCCGCGACTCCGCCGCAAGTGAACAAGACGCATGTCAACGCCCTGCGCGAGGTCGGTCTCACGGACCTCGAAATCATCGACCTGACGCTCGCGGCATCGGTCTTCTGCTGGGCCAACCGCTTGATGGAGACCCTCGGCGAGCCACTGGTCCGATCCGAGGGCTAGAGACCTCGCTCAAACCGGCGCGTGGCAGTCGATGTACCGACGGCCACGCGTGGCTCGGCCCCCACCCGCACGTAGCGAAGTCGAGTCGATCGCTCTCGCTTGACACGCGGGGCGATAATCCCAACAGCCGCCGCGGGCCGCGCTCGACGATCGGTGAGGCGAACGATCGTGGCGCCCCCGCGAGATCGATCACCTCGATCGACGTCGGCGGAAGGCTCCCCAGTGGCACCCCAGCCCACCCGCGGCCCGCTCAGCGACTCCGTATTCAAGGCACTCCTCGAGGCCGCCCCCGACGGGATCCTGCTCGTCGACAAACGCGGCAGCATCGTGCTCGCAAACGCGCAGATCGAGGAGCTCTTCGGTCACGACCGCGAAGAGCTAATCGGCCATCGCGTCGAACTGCTGATGCCGGAGCGGTTCCGCTCGATGCACGTTAGCCATCGTGATGTATACGCCAGCCAACCGGAAACCCGCCCAATGGGGAGCAAGTTCGACCTCTGGGGTCTACGCCAGGACGGTACGGAGTTCCCGGTGGAGATCAGCCTCAGTCCAAGCGTCATCGACGGATCGACTCTGACAACGGCTGTGATCCGCGACGTCACCGAGCGAAGACGAATCGAGGACACGCTTCGCTTGAGCGAAGAGCGCTACCGCCTGCTCGCTGAGCACGCGCAGGACCTGATCTTCCGACTCGACATGACAGAAACACCACCGTGTTTCGAGTACATCAGCCCGTCGGTGACCACGGCCCTCGGCCGTACGCCAGAAGAATTCTACGCCGATCCGGAGCTCTTCCCTGGCCTGATCCATCCAGGTGACCGAGACCTCTGGCACGACGCGATCGCCTCCGGTGAGGAGCGGATCATCACCCTCCGGGAGTACTGGCCGGACGGAGAGCTGCGGTGGTGTGAACACAAGCTCGTCCCCATCCGCAATGGCACGACGCTCGTCGCGGTCGAAGGCATCTCACGCAACGTCACAGAGCGCCGCGAAGCGGAAGAGGAACAGCGGCGAGTCGTCGCTGACATCGAAAAGCAGCTCGAGCGCGAGCGGATCGCCCACGACCTCCACGACGACATCATTCAGTCGACCTACGCCGTCGGGCTCGCGTTCCATGCCGCCCGGAACAACCCCGATGTGACCAAGGAGGCGGCGCTCGATCGCGCGACCGCCGACCTCAACGCAGTGATCGCGGACCTCCGGGCCTACATGGAGCGGCTGAGCACCGGAACCGGCGCAACCGTCGCCGACGAGGTGCTCCGCGTCCGCATCGAGACACTGCTCGCGTCAGGGCCAGGCCGCCCGCAATGGACGGCGGAGATCGAACTCCCCTCACTCCGACCCGAGGAAGGCCGCCAGCTCTACCTGTTGGCGAAAGAGATGATCTCGAACGTCTGGCGCCATGCGAACGCCGAGAACGCTTGGCTCACGCTGGACGAAACGAGCGACGGCGGTTCGATGCGGCTCGTCGTCCGCGACGATGGTATTGGCTTCGATACCAACGCTGAACATCCCAATAATTTCGGCCTGCGCGGCCTCGATCGACGGGCGTCCGACCTCGGTGGTGCGGTCACTATCGACTCCACCTCGGGGAAAGGGAGTCGAATCGAAGCACAGCTGCCGCGTTACCCCGTGACCCGATCAACGAATGGTCTGGATGATTGGGAAGACGCCGGCAGTGAGAACGGGCAACAAGCGTCGGAGGCACCCGAACGCCAGACCGCAGACCGTGGGAGCAGCCGATGAGCGGTTCCGATACCAGTCCACCAGTCCGAGTACTCCTGGTCGACGATCACGAGATCGTCCGCCAGGGGCTGCGCTCCATCCTCGAGGAGCGCTCGGAACTAACAGTCGTCGGCGAGGCCGCCACCGTTGCCGAGGCGGTCACCCAGGCTCGCGAGCTTCAGCCGGACACGATCGTGATGGACCTCCGCCTTCCGGACGGAGACGGCGTCGAGGCCTGTCGGGAGATCCGCAGCGAGCGCCCGGAGACGGGCGTCCTCATCCTCACCTCACATGCAGACCGCGAGGCCTTGCTCTCCGCTGTTCTCGCGGGCGCCGCCGGATTCCTGCTCAAAACGCTCGACGCCGGCAGGACTCAGGAAGCCGTGATCGCGGTCGGCCATGGCGAGTCGCTCCTCGAACCGAGCCGTGTCTCCGAGCTGGTCGCGACGTTCACCGCGAACGCGCCGAGCAACCCGGCCAGCGAACAACTCTCAGCGCTGACGCCGCAAGAAAGCCGAATCCTCAGCCTCGTCGCGGATGGAATGACCAACCAGCAGATCGCTGACAAACTGACGCTCAGCGCGAAGACGGTGAAGAACTACGTCTCGGGCATCTACTCCAAGATCGACGTCCGCAACCGCTCCGACGCCGCCCGACTCGTGACCGAGAGCCGCGCTCGCCAGCGCGACGGCTAGTCGCAGCGGTCGAACTCCCGAGGCCGGACCAACCTCCGAGGCCTCCCCGACGGAAGCCCCGCGCTACGCAACCGCCGTCGTGCTGACGAACGCTCGCACTCGCTCCCGGATCCCCGACGCATCGAGGCCAAACGCCCGGTCGTGCTCTTCGTATGTCCCGTAGTGCCGGTGTTCGCCATGCGGCACACCGATCGCCAACACTCGCGTCGGGCGATCGGCGGTCGCTGCCACCACCTGCGCGCTCGACGTCCCTTCGAGGTAGGGCTCTACGAGAACCACCTCGGTCCCCCGAACCAACGCGCGGAACGAGGCGGCATCAAACGGTCGAGGACGCGCGGTATACAGCACCGCCACGTCATCATCACTCGCTGCCTCGAGCACGCGATCCAGCATCGGCCCGACCGCCAGCACCATCGGAGCACTCGCGGAGCCGCGCCGAACTTCGACGATGCCCTCGGTCGCCCCGGCGACCGGCCCGCTATTCGTCTGTTCGGCGAGCCGCAAGTACGCACGCCGACCGTCGTCGATGGCGCCGCGGAGGCCACTCTCGGCCTCGTCGGGATGCCCCGGCACCAGGATCGTCCAACCCGGAAGCGTCGCCACCGCCGCCACGTCGCCGGGCGCATGATGCGTTCGCCCGCCGGACGCCCAGTCGTACGAGGCCCCGACACTCGCCAGCACCCCGCCAAGCCCCTGGTGCGAGAAGTCGAGCTTCAACTGCTCGAACGGCCGCTCGACGAGAAACGGGGCGTATGAGTGCGCGATCGGCCGCATCCCCGCCAGCGCCATTCCCGCGCTCACGCTCACCATCAGCGACTCGCGGATCCCCACGTTGATCGCCCGCTCCGGATGCCGGTCGAATGCGCCCAGTTCACGGAGCTGCGCGACCCCGATGTCAGCGAGCACGACGGCTACTCGCTCGTCGGTATCGAGCAACTCCGAGGTCACCCGGTAAAACCGGTCGCGCATCGTCTCAGTCGCTACCGCCATCGCCATGTCCTCACTTCGGTTCCACGCGCGCAACGACCGCGTGCGGCCGCCCTGCATGCTCTAACGTCAGCGCGGACTCGATCTCCTCGTGGTCGCGCCCGTCCACCGTCACCGCCGACCAGCCCTCCACCTCGAACCGAGCAGCGAGTCCGCCCGGCCAGCCGCGACTCGAGGACTGGTTGTCCACCACGATCGCCGTCACCGCCTCAAGCGACTCCCGCCCTGCGAGAACGATCGCCTCCTGGTTGCTCCCCTCATCAGACTCCGCGTCACCAACGAGGCAGAACACCCGCGGCTCCCCAAGCCTGCGAGCACGTAGGCCCATCGCCAGTCCCACCCCCAGCGGCAATCCATGCCCCAGCGACCCGCTCGCAATCTCCACGCCGGGCACCAGGTTCCGGTCCGGGTGCATGCCCAGCGGCGAGTCGTACTGTCCGAACGTCTCGAGAACCGACGGCGCCACGAACCCCTTCGCGGCCAGTACCGCGTAGTACGCCATCGGCCCGTGCCCCTTCGACAGCAGGAACCGATCGCGCTCCGGCAGGTCGACCGCCTCCGGCGTCACGCGCAACACGCGGTCATAGAGGACCCACAACACGTCCAAGGTCGACGTCGCGGCGAACGAGTGCTTCTCGTCACCCGTCATCAGGCTCATCAGCCCGGCCAGATTCTCGTATCGGTCGAGCGCGGTCATGTCTCGCGCAACGGAAGTTGAGTTCGTCATGCTGACAACCGTAGAATTTCAACTTAAGTTGAAGTCAAGCGCTCGCTAGGGACCCCACGAACTGCCTCGAACGGAAGTCCGATGTCGAATCCGAACCCCCACCTCACCGTCGGCGAACTCGCCGATCGCAGCGGCGTCGCCCGCTCGGCGATCCGCTTCTACGAGAAACGTGGACTGATCGAGGCCCAACGCACGCCCGGCAACCACCGGCTCTTCCCGCGCGACGCGCTCCGCATCGTCTCGGTCATCCGTGCCGCCCAGGCCGTCGGCCTCTCCCTCGACGAGATCAGCGCCGCGCTCGACCGCCTCCCCGGCGACCGCGCCCCCACCCACGCCGACTGGCGCCGCATCTCCGCGCGCTGGCGCACCGACCTCGAAGCACGTATCGCCTCCCTCGAGCGCCTCCGCGACGACCTCGACGGCTGCATCGGCTGCGGTTGCCTCTCCCTCAAGAACTGCCCACTCTTCAACCCCAACGACGCCGCGCGGGCCCTCGGCACCGGCCCCCGCTACCTCCTCGGCGATACTGCCGCAGACGCAGAGGCCGCAGCGTCCACCGAGTAGCGAACTGCGGGCTTCTGATACTGCTTCGCCATCGTCGGGCGAGGTCTGGCGACTTCTGCTGGCGAAGCCGCACAGATCAACGTCGACGCGACACACATCGGAGAGAACATGCGAAGACCGAGCACCGGGGGTCGCAAGCTCGGTCGCGCTCGGAACACTCCTATGAAAGTCCCGGTTCCGTAGCGTTGATTTGGGCCCGTTGGCCTCGGTGATCCAGCAGCCGCACGACGTCCCGAGCGCGAGAGTCAGCTGGCGCGTCGGACACTTCTCCGTCCCCGGAATGGTGCCTGCGGACTCCAAAGGATCCGTAGCAGCTCCACTGCCGCCAGCATCCGCTCGCCGTCCTTGGGACCTAGAACGCACGCCGGCATGCCGCACTGCGCCTCGTTAGAGTTGGGACATGCCACCACGAGGCCGCTCGACCATTAGCGCAGTGGCACCCGCGCTTCGGGTATGGTTCTCATCGCTCGAGGGCTGGCGTCAAGCTGCGCTGGTAAGCGCCCTAGCGACAAGCATCTGGGTTCTCCTGATCCAGACACCGACCATCCTCCTGACCGACCGTCCGTTGTCCGCGTCGGTGGTCTTCATGACGCTCGGCGTTGCCGGAGCGACCTTCTTGGCCCCTCTCTGGGTCTGGGGCATCGCATTCATGTATCAACCGTGGCTCGAACAGCCGGAAAGATCCGAAAACGAGGTTCTCTACGGCGGCGTCTTCGCAGCCCTTGTTCAGCTCCTGCTCGGCGGCCTGGAAGCAGCGATTACGAAGGTCGTCCCCTCGATTACGTTCCTAAGCGCTCTCCCATTCGCGGCCGCGCGCGGGGTGCGGGCACTTTCTCTACCATCCAACGATCCGACCGAGGTCGAGGACTAAGCTCACCGCAAAATACCGATGTCCGCTGCCACTTGATCCGCGGCGCATTCCGCGAGAGCGCCGGCGACGGCAGCCGGCGTTGGAGGTGTAATCCGGCCCGTCGCGGCGTACTCGACGGCCGCTCCCTCGGCCAGTTTTCCGGCCAAGCAGCTCGCAGCCCACTCCGCGGGCTTGGAGAGCCCCTCCTTGAGCGCCGCGCCGAACGCGTTGTCCTCGATGAAGCGACCTTCAGCAGTCGGGTCGAACTCCGCGATGGCCTCGTCCAACGTCATCCCTTCGATCCCCCGGGTGCGTGACGCTCGGGCCAGTCGACGAACCCGGAGCATCAAGTCGTCGGGGTCCATTCCTGGATGGAGGGGGCGCAGTCGCCTGAAGAGAATCGCCTCCTCAATGGGCAAGACGGCAGGGGCACCAGCATCGATCTCATCCTGAGACGGACCGATCTGGACATCGAGGTCCCGCCTCGATTCAGGGCGGAACCCGCCGAACAGATCGCCGAGACGAGGCTCGCGGTCAATGGGAACGAACGTCGTCCCGGGCTCGAACTCATCTACTGCGACCTGCCCGCCAAGACCTTCAAGACCACGCGTTCGAGGCGTCGCGAGATTCTGTCCGGCCTGAGCCCAGAGTACGTTGTCGTTGACATCGGAGTTGCTCGGCATCTGTTTCAAGCGGACGAACTCGGACTGCTGGTCCTCCAGCGTGAAGAAACGCTGGCGTGGCAGGTCGCGCTCCGGAACACCTGCGAACGGGCTGACGTCGACTTCGTCCTCCACCGCACCGATCTGAACCGTCAGGTCGTCTCGACCCGACGACGAGCGGAAACCGCCAAACAGATCTCCCAACCCGATCGCTCGATCGACGGGAACGAAGGTTGAGCCGGGCTCAAACTCATCCACCGCCACCTGGCCGCCGAGCTGCTCGAGTCCGCGCGTCCGCCGGCGCGACAGATTCTGGGCCGCCTGCGCCCAAAGGTCGTTGTCGTCTGCCTCTCGGTTCCGCGGCAGCTTCTTCAGTCGCACAAACTCAGACTGCTGCTCCTTTAGCGTGAACGCCGCGCTCGGCGTTGCATTCGCCTCGCGCTCCCGCCGCTCCCGGCGGAAATCCGCCACCGACTCCGTCCCACCTGGGATCTTCGCCGCGATCTCTTGGATCAGCGCCTCCTGCTGGGCGGCGTCCTCCTCGGCAAGCATCTCCTGTACCTCGCGCAGCACCGAGGGCGCTCCGGCCACCGAGGCCGCCTCCTGCACGGCCAGCTCCGCCTCGAACAGGCGCTCTTCGTCTTCCGGACTGAGCGCGGCCGAACTCCGAGGGCGCCCGTCGCCGTTCGCCGCGAGCAGTTCCACGGCCGCCAGCGTGCGATCGCCATCCTCGAGGACCCCGAACGCCCGACGGCGCGCAGCGTTTCGGGCGGTCAGCGGACGCTCCGCGGCGAGGGTGTCGTCGTCATCGGCGCCGCCGAAGCGCCGGCGCCCGAGGGGCGAAGGAGCGCTGCCGAACGGCCGCCCGGAGCGGGGCCGCCCAGGCGTCGTCCGACCATCGCGGAGGGCGCCATCGGCCACCTCACCCGCGAGCTCCAGCGTCGTGATAAGCGCGTCGCCACCCGGCACGCGTAGGAGTCGGCGCCGGATCGGATCGTTCGCCGCGTGACGCCGCCGCTCTTCGAGGAACGAGTCGTGCGCCTCCAGCCCACGTTCGATCACATCCGCGCGTTCGCGAATCAGCGCCGCCGCCTCGCCGGGCGTCCGCCCGGCCAGCTCCGGCAGGACCGAGGTTGGCCCCGCGGCTGCAGCCGCTTCGTCCTGCGCCAGGCCCTCGGCGAACAGCCGCTCCTCGGCGTCGCTCAGCCCGCCGTGGCTGATCTGTTCCGATGCCTCGACGAGGGCATCGATAGTTGCCAGCTGCCGAGAACCGTCGGGTACGACCTCGAAGGCGCGCCGAAATGCGGCGTTGCGATCACTGAGCTCGCGCTCAGCGCGGAACGAGGAACGCGCCGCGTCAGCCCCGGCGCGGCGCGCGGGCGTGTCCTCCAGCAGCCGCGCTGCCGGTGCCTCGCTGATCGGCGGCCGCGAGGGCTCCTCGAGCTCTAGTCGCTCACGCTGGCGGATCTGCTCCCGCTCACGTTCGAGCTGCAGCTCGCGCTCCTTGGCCCGTAGGCGATCCTGCTCCCGTTGACGATCGATCTCAGCCTGGCGCTGGCGCTCCCGCTGCTCCGCCTCCAGGCGAAGTGCCTCAACCCGCTGCTGCTCCAGTTCGCGCTCGCGCTCGATCGCGCGGAATCGGTCGCGCTCTGCCTGAATCTGCGCCTGACGCGCCTCCTCGGCCCGTCGCGCTTCTTCCGCGCGGCGTTCCTGTTCGAGACGCTGCCGCCGCTGCGCCTCTCGGAACCGCTCCACCTCGCGAGCGATCTCGGCCCGTCGTTCTGCCTCCGCTCGGGCGCGACGCTCGAGTTCCACCCGGCGCTGCTCCTCGCGGAACCGCGCGAGCTGGCGCGCGATCTCCGCCGCTCGGGCCTCTTCCGCCCGGCGAGCGGCCTCCGCGCGGCGCGCCGCTTCGAGCGCCTGCTGACGTTCAGCCTCGCGGAACCGCGCCAGCTCAGCCGCGATCCGCTGCTGCCGCTCCTGCTCGGCACGTCGCTCCGCCGCCCGGATCTGCTCGAGCACCGAGGGACCGCGAGCCCCGGCCTGTGCCTCCTGTTGCTCGTCAAACGGGGACAGAACCACGCGCCGCTCCCTCGCCATCTGCGCCGTCGGCGCGCATCACTGTCTCGAAGCACGCGACGGCACTCCGACCGCGCTTCGTCAACATCGAGGCTCGCGAGCAGTCGATCGCTAATCAACAGGCCGCCACCGCGACACTGCTCAGGCGAGGCGGGCACCCTAGCTCACTCGAATCCCGGCGCTCCGGACGTCGCCCGACCAAACCGCCAGAGCCCTAACCCGACCGAAGAGCTTCCGCCGCCTCCAACGAGGCCGCCCGCAGCGCCGGGTACAGCCCTGCCACGAGGCCCATCGCGGCGCCCCCGACCGCCGCCGTTGGCGCAAGCCACGGATCGAGGACCGGCACCCAGTCGCGCGACGCCGCGAACCCCACCACGACGATCACGCCGCCGCTGGCGCCCAGAATCCCCCCCACGAACCCGAGCAAGGTGCTCTCCGCGAGGAAGTGAAGCGCGATCTCGCTGCGGCCAGCCCCCAGGGCACGACGCAATCCGATCTCGCCCACACGCTCGAGGACGCTGACGAGCGTCGTGTTGGCGATCCCGATCCCGCCGACGAGCAACGCCACGAGGCCAAGCGTCACAAACAGCGCCTGCACGTCGGACTCGATCCCCGCCTGCACCCCACGCGGTGCTTGCGCGAGCGTGACCCGCACCTGGTCGGGGTCGTTGGGGATCAGCGCGAGAGGCGCCTGCGCAGCAATAGTGGGTGCAGCACCCAGCTCCGTATCCACGATTAGCCGCGACGGGGCTCCGAGGTCGAACAATCCCCGTGCCGTGCCCTCGGGGATCAACACCGCCGCCGCCAGGTCCCCCTCGCGCGCGAGCTCGTCGAGGATCCCGATCACCACGAACGGCTCGTCGCCGACGAAGATCGCCGGCGCGTGCGCTACGTCTGTGATCCCCAGCCGCTCCGCGGCCGCCCGTCCGAGGACCGCAACCCGGTCCTCGCGCTCGGAGAAACCGGCATCCCAGGTCCGCCCAGACGACAGCGTGCTCCGCGTAGCCTCGAACAACCCCGGCGTCGCCGCCACCACGCGCAGCCGGAAACTCAAGTCCCGCGTTAATCGCTCGATCAGAAACGAGCTAACGAGGCGGTCGCCAACGTCGACGTTGGCGTAGCCACCGGCCGCGACGACCCCGTTCAGTCGCTCCAACCGATCCTCAATGTCCCAGGGCAGCTCGCTGACGGGCGGCGCGCCGAAGCCCGACCCGCCGGCCGGTTCGGCCACCACCTCGGTCGCCTGCAACTCATCCAAACGACCGACGATCTGGTGCCCCGCGGTCGTCGAGACTCCAAGCGTCGCTACGAGCGCGCATATCCCGAGGACCGTGCCCAGCACGGTGAGCGCCGACCTCGATGGCCGCGCCAGCACACTTGCCAGCGCCTCGTCCAGGAGGTCGCGCACACCGACCGCGCGCAGCGCCGGCATCGGAGGTCGGCGAACCCTTCGGAGTGGAGCTCTCACGCCGGTTCATCCAGCCGGCGCGGCTGCTCAGAGAGCATTCCATCGACCATCACTAGTCGTCGCCGCGCGCGCCGGCTCACCAACTCGTCGTGGGTGATGACGATCAGCGTCAGCCCGTCCGCCGCCAGCTCATCGAACAGATCGAGGATCGTCGCGGTGTTCCGCGAGTCGAGATTGCCGGTCGGCTCGTCGCACAGGAGTAGCCGCGGATGGGTCAGCAGAGCCCTTGCGATCGCAACCCGTTGACGTTCCCCGCCCGAAAGCTGCGTCGGCACGAACGACGCGCGGTGCGTCATCCCGACTCGCTGCAGGACCGACTCGGCTCGCTCGATCCGCTCGCCGCGCGGCATCCGGCTGTACACACCCGCGAGCATCACGTTCTCCAGCACGTTGCGATGCGGCATCAGGTGGAACGATTGGAAGACGAAGCCGATCCGTCGAGCCCGCGTCGCTGCCCGCTCGCTGTCTGACTGCGCGAGCACGTCCGCGCGGTCGAGCCAGTACCGCCCCTCCGTCGGCGCATCGAGCAGCCCGAGGATGTTCAACAACGTCGACTTGCCCGACCCGGAACGGCCTTCGATCGCCGCGTAGTCGCCCTCATCGACCGTCAGATCAACCTGCCGCAGCGCCCGCACGGGCGGCTCGGTCTCGAACGTGCGTGACACGCCTTCGAGGAGCACGAGCGAATCCCGAGCACCGGAGACGCCAGAGATCACTCTGCACCCACGACGACCCGGTTGCCCTCGGTCAACGCGCCGTCCACCGGCGTGACCTCGGCGAAGCCGTCCGCGCGGAGCCCCACCACTACTTCGAGGGCTTCGATCACCCCACCCGCGCGTTCGACCCGCACCCGCGTGCTCCCGTCGGCGACGGTGAACAGCGCGGCCACCGGGACTGCCAGCACCTCACCGTCTGTCTCCGCAAGCGGGATCACAACGCGGACCGAGGCGTCCAGCAACCCCGGTGGCTGCTCGTCCGGCACGATCTCCGCGTACACCTGCTGCGCGCTCAGCCCGTTGGTCCCGGGCTCCTCCGCAACGAACGACACCTCGCCACCCACCTCGATCCCGAGGCTCGCCGAGTCCACGGAGGCACGCGCACCCGTCTGCACGACCTCGGCGAGGGTCAGCGGCAACGACGTTTCGATCACCAGCTGCGTCCCGCTGACGGTCATCAGCGTCCCGGACGGCACGTCGCCATCCTTGATCGAGACGCTGTTCACCTGGACCGGCAGTGAGTCAAAGAACACGAGGTGCGCGGCCCGCACCCCGGTGTCGTGCTCGCGCAGCAGCGTCGCGAGGTCACCCTGCGCCTCGGCGAGGCGCACCTCGGCGTCGGCGACGGCATTGCGCAATCCCTCGGAGGGGCTCGGGTTCTTCAGCGCGATCAGCCGCAGATCCGCAAGCGTCACGGCCTCGCGCGCGTCGGCGACCGCCTGTGCGCTGTCAACCCGGGCGCGCTCTAGCGCCAGCTCGCTCGATTCGTACGCATCGCGCGCACGCCGCTCGACGTCCGCGAGATCGACCCGAGCGGCATCCCAGCGTTCGTCGGGATCGGCCACGTCGAAGGCCGCTTCCGCGTCGACTACCTGGGCGAGGACCCACTCGAGGCCTTCGACCCGCGCGTTCGCCTCGGGCGACGGCGTCTTCGCCGCCGCCAGCACGGCCGTATCCGATCTGTCCTCGACGAGAGCCCGCAACGAGGGCGGACCCTGGCCATCGACGAAGCGACGACTGATCTCCTCTGCCATCTCCAGCGCGGCACCGTCCCGAGTCACCTCGAACTCGGCGGCCGCGAGCCCATCCGCCGCCTGCGCCTCCGCCTCAGCGGCGCGCTGCCGCGCGTCGTCAACCGCGGCCTCCTGCTCAAGCAGCGCGAGGAGCGAGGGCGCCTCCCGCGCTTCCTCGACCGATCGCTCGGCGTCCCGTAGTGACCGTTCCGCCGACTCGACGGCGTCCCGCGCGACCTCGATCTCTCGCTCTGCCTCTTCGGACGGCCCCGCAGCCGTGTAGCCCAATGCTGCATGCCAGCGTCGCACCGCAGCAGAGGTGTCCGCGTCGTAGACGCCATCGACCGCGCCCGGCTCGTACCCCAACCGCTCGAGCCCCGCCTCGAGCTGCATCACGTCGCGCCCACGATCGCCCGGCCCGAGGTCGCGGTACATCGGCGACTCGCCCTCGAGCGCCAACACCGGCGAGCCCGACAGCTCAAACATCGCGTCTCCGTCCTCGATCGACGCCCCGCGCACGGGCGCGTCAGTCACGATGTCACCACCCCCGGTTGCACCCGCCGGGAACACAACGTCGATCGGGTCGTCGAACCGCGCATCGCCGCGCGTGATCAGCGACTCCGCGAGCGTGCGACGTTCGACGGCTGCGGTCACATTCGAGGCCGGCGGAAGTGCGGAATCCGCCGCGATCTGCTCCGGAGTGCTGAGCTGAGATCCGGCGAACCATCCGACACCCGCTGCGGCCACGACGCTGAGCAGAATCAGCCCGACCGTTCGGTACCGGCGCGTCGCCGCTCCTCTCGCGAGATCCAGATCCGAGGTTGCCGACGGAGTCGCTCGTTCCTCAACACCCTCACTAGCTGCCACTGGCCGGGCCCAGCAGTTGGTCGAGAATCTCCGGGTTGTCGGCCAGGAACGTGCGCTCGATCGCCTCACGCACGTCCGTCTCAACGTCGCTGACATGGTCTTCGCGGCACCGCGCACCCACGGCAGCGATCTCTCGTTCCTCGTCCTGTAGCGCTTCCAACGCGGCGACGTCGTAGTCGGGCTCCTGCTGGCCAAACGCCTCGCCGAAGACGGTGAACCCCCCGCCGGAGCGCGGAGACCGCTGCCCGGTGATCGCCTCGAACCGGGCACCCAGGTCGCGGATGATCTCTTCGTCGTCGGAGTACGGGTAACCGGCGTCCGCCATGCAGCTCGCCCACGATCCCCACGCCTCGAGCACGCGCGTGTCGGCCTCCACCTGCGCGGAGATCTCCTGCATCTGTTCGAACAGATCCGGAGTGAACGACAGTGGCTGCTCCTCGCCGTAGACCTCGAGGTTGGCCGCAGCGGTGCATCCGCCGCTGCGCCCGAACACGAAGGAGCTACCGTCACCTCCCGATGCGTCCCCAACACCACCCGAGAACGTCGTGCCGCTCGAGGTCGTGCCGTCCGGCAGCGCGCCATAGAGCGCCTCGTAGTAGGCGCTGCGCTGCGAATCAGTCAATGACTGGACGTAAGACTGGTTGGGATCCTCAACCGCTCCGGCGCCCAGCCCGAATTCGCCGATCGCACCGCCGGCCAGCGTGCTGACGCCATAGCCGAACCGCTCCGTGAAGTCGCCATCGTCGAACTCGCCAACGAAGACATCGCCGCCGTCGGCGCTCGGCGTGTACTCGAAACCCTGCTCCGCCATGCAGCTCTGGATCGCCGCCTCGAGGGCGAGTTGGTTCTCAGCCATCACGGCGTTCCGTGCCGCGAACGCTTCCGCGATCGTCTGCGGCCGCTCGTCAGGATCCGGCGTCGCCGTCGAGGTCGCCTCGTCGTTCGCTGTCGCACCCGGCGACGAGTCATCGTCATCGCTGCAGGCCGCTATGAGGGTGAGCAATCCGACAGTCGCCACCACGAGCCATCGCACGCGCACAGGCTTCCTCCGCTGACTGAAGTCATTCACTCCAACCAGCGAAGCCCCGCCGGGGCGCGCAGCGGTGCAGATCAGGCTCAGGTGTTGTGAAGGTCCGAACCGAACCCCTTCACAGCTTCTTCATCAACGACCGCGCGCCGCTACCTACAGTGAGATCGCACCTCTGCGCGCGATGGTCCGGAGCCCGTGAGCGAACACATCCTCGTCGTTGAAAACGACCCGAAGACGGCGGACCTTCTCCGGCTCTACCTCGAACGCGAGCGCTACGCCGTCCAGGTCGAGGTAGACGGACAGGCCGGCATCGACGCCGCCTTCGCCACCGAACCGGACCTGATCGTGCTTGACATCATGTTGCCGGTCATCGACGGCATCGACGTCTGCCGCGCCGTCCGCGAACGCTCCGAGGTGCCCATCATCATGGTCACAGCCCGTGGCACTGAGGCCGACACACTCCTCGGTCTCAGTTCGGGGGCCGATGACTACATCACCAAGCCGTTCCGCCCGCGTGAGCTCGTTGCCCGCGTTCAGGCGGTCCTCCGTCGCACCGCCGCGCGCGGCTCGGAAGGTGACCCGCTCCTGCGCATCGACAACCTCGAGGTCGACACCCGCGCCCATGAGGCCCGCCTCGACGGCGCACCGATCGCACTGACGCCCCGGGAGTTCCGCCTCCTCGAGACCCTCGCCCGCTCACCGGGCCGCGCCTTCTCGCGCCATCAGCTCATGCAGGAAGCGTTCGGCTACGAGTACGACGGCCTCGATCGCACCATCGACGCGCACATCGCGAACCTCCGCCGAAAGGTCGAGCCCGACCCCGCGAACTTCCGCTACATCCAGACCGTCTACGGCGTGGGCTACCGCGCCACGGGAGGCCCCGATGGCTCTGCCTAGATCGGACGAAACGCGACGCTCGACGGCATGGCGCGGCGGTTGGTGGCCATCGAGCCTCGGCACCCGTGTCCTCCTGCTCACCTCGGCAATAGCGGTCGCCGGCATCGTGGCCGTCACGATCCTATCGGCTCGAGCCGCGCAGCAGAGCGTCGACCGTCGGTTCGACGTGAACGCGCAGAACGCGCAGACGATCGCTGGCACCGTCCTCTCCGCGGTCCCGATCGGCACGGCGAGCTCGTCGGCCACCTTCGTCGGACCGTTGGATGACCCCGCCGATTTCACGACGCCGGTAGACGTCGTGATAGCCCCTGATACAGCGATGACCAGCGACGGCGACAGCGTGCTCACCGCAACCCTGACCGCCGGGGACCTGCGCGACCGCTTCAGCACCTTCGTACTCGACGCCCCTCCGGTCGTGGTCTACGAGTTCGTGGGCTCACCCACCGACGTAGCAATGACGAGCGGCGAATTCGTCACCCTCGAGGGCAGCATCCCGTCCGAAGGACCACCCCCCTGGGAACTCGCCGTCGATGACCGCGGCGCAGTCTACATCGGCCTCGATGACCGTCTCGCCGCCACCCTGACGGATGACGGCTCCTCCCTGCTCAGCGATGTGAACCGCAACTTGCTGGTCACGGCATTGACCGCGATCGGCATGACCGTCGGCGTCAGCTTCGTCGCCTCGCGTACCGTCACCCGGCCGGTCCTTGAACTGACCGGTGCTGCCCGACGCCTCGAGGACGGCGACCTCACGCAACGCGTGACAACCAGCGGCAAGGGGGAGGTCGGCGAGCTCGCCGCTGCTTTCAACTCGATGGCCGACACCATGGAGCGCCAGGAGGAGCTACGCCAGAGCCTGGTCAGCGACGTCGCACACGAACTACGTACGCCGATTCAGAACCTCGTCGGTCAGCTCGACGCCGTCGCCGACAGCCTCCTCGAGCCTGACGAGGCGACCCTCGGCTCCATGCGCGACGATGCGCTACTGCTCGCTCGACTCGTCACCGACCTCAACGAACTTGCCCAGGCCGAGGCGGGCCAGCTTCCGTTGCATCGGACCCCGGTCGATCTCGTCACTACGCTCGACGGCGTCGTCCGCTCCGTGCAGCCACGCGCCGAGGCTGCGGGCATCTCGATCGCTCTCGAAGCCGACGCCGAAACTTTCGAATTCATGGGCGACCGCGAGCGCATCGCCCAGGTCGCACACAACCTCGTGGATAACGCTCTCACCAACACGCCGGCTGGGGGCACCGTCGTCCTTCGCGTCGGTGCCGGTGCAGAGGGCACAAGCTCTGAGACTCGCGGCGAAGCCGTCCGTTTCGAGGTTCGTGACACCGGCCGCGGCATCGCCCCGGAGCACCTCCCGCACCTCTTCGACCGTTTCTACCGCATCGATCCCTCACGCAGCCGAACGACCGGCGGCGCTGGCCTCGGACTCGCGATCGTCCACCGACTAGTGCGCGCCCATGGGGGCACCGTGACCGTCAGCAGTACCGAGGGCAAGGGCAGCACCTTCACGGTGGTCCTACCTCGCAACGCCGACCAGGCTGCGTGATCGACCGTCTAGCGCGTGAGCTTCCCCCACTCGATCGGGCAACCGGCGATAGCCTCCTCGGCGAAGCACCGGCTCCCAGGAGCAGGCATCGGGACGTTGCTAACCATGACCGCCACGATTGTCCTGCTGAACCGGGACCTCCGCGTCCATGACCACCCCGCCCTCGCCGACGCCTGTCGGACCGCGGAAACCGTCGTCCCGCTCTTCGTCATCGACAAGCGCATCACGGCGGGGCCGAACGCGTCGCCGAACCGAGCGGCGCTGCTGGTGGACGCGCTCGCGGACCTGCGCAATTCACTCCGGGCGCGCGGCGGCGACCTCGTCATCGCACGGGGCGATCCGGTAACCGAGGCGCTCACCCTCGCCCGCACCGTCGGCGCAACAGCGATCAACGTCAGTGCGGACGTCTCGCCGCTCGCCCGTCGTCGAGAGTCAGCGCTGAGAACGGCCAGTGGTGGCGCCGGTATCGAGGTGCGCGCATTCCCCGGTGTGACTGTCGTCCCGCCTGGCGACGTCCTGACGAAAACCGGCAAGTCCTACCGGGTCTTCACTCCGTTCGCTCGCTCCTGGGCGGCCGCGCGGCGACGCCCAACCGAGGCCGCGCCTGAGCACATGCCGTTCCCGACGGGCATCGCGACCGGCGCACTCCCGACCCCTGAGGAGGTCACCCCCGGCCCGCGTTCGCCGCACTTGCCACGTGGCGGCGAGACCGAGGCACGTGTCCACCTAACCGCCGTCACGAGGGGCAACGCCCAGGACGAAGACCGCGACGAGGATCTCGCGGACGATCGCTCCTCGCGTCTCGGCGCGGCGCTCCACCTGGGCTGCGTGTCACCTCTCGAGGTCGCCGCCACCCTCGCTTCTGAGGACCGACTACCCCACCACGAGGCGATGATCCGCTCACTCGCTTGGCGCGACTACTTCCACCAGCTCCTTCATCACCATCCGCAGCTCACCTCGACGGACCTCCGCCCGAGGGCGGCTCCCTGGCGCGACGCGACCGCGAGTAGCGGAGCGAGCGAGGATTTCGACGCGTGGTGCGACGGGCGAACCGGCTACCCGATCGTCGATGCCGCGATGCGTCAGTTGCACACCGAGGGTTGGATCCCCAATCGCCTGCGCATGCTCGTCGCCTCGGTGCTCACGAAGCACCTCGGCATCGACTGGCGGCTCGGCGCTGCGCACTTCATGCGCTGGCTGATCGACGGCGACGTCGCAAACAACACGGGGAACTGGCAGTGGGTGGCCGGCACCGGGACCGACACACGCCCGAACCGGATCCTGTCGCCAGTCCGCCAGGCTCAACGCTTCGACCCGAGCGGCGCCTACGTCCGCCGTCACCTCCCAGAGCTCGCAGGCATTCAAGCCCGCGATCTCCGTGAACCATGGCGCATCGACCCCGGTGTCCTCGAAGGGCTGGGTTACCCCTCGCGCATCTTCGACCACAACTCTCCGCGGCGGCCTTCCGCGCCGCCAGCGCAGCCGACCGCTCGACGTGCTCAGAAGCGAACCAAACTAGCGGCTGCTAGGAGAAGTCGCGGGTGACACCGTCGTCTAGTCCAGGCTGAACGGCGGGTACTCGTCGGTCACGAGCAGGAATGCATACGCGTTCACGCGCAGGGCCCAGCGGTTCACGCCGACTACGAAGTTGAACAGCCCCTGCGGGTACCGACCCGTGAACAGGATCGCAAACCATGCGATCAGGATCGCCACGATCGCGGCGGCCGCAAGCAGCGCCAGCACGATGTAGTGGGGCAGCGCCAGAATCCACTTCACCAACGGCAGCCAGCGGTTCAGGTCGCGCACCGCGTCGGGGTAGTCCAGCTCCAGATGCACCGACTGCTCGTCCTCCGTCGATGGGTATCGGTCAGTCAGCAACATCAGATATGCGCCGATGCGAGCGCTGAACCGAGTCAGCTCTCGAGAGAAGTCGAACCACCAGCGCGGGTACCGCTGCCGGAACAGAATCATCAGCAACGTGGGGATTGTGAGACTCGCGTTGATGGTCGCAGCGACGACGCCGATCGGTATCACCCAGATCAGTCGGAGCAGGGTCGTTAACCGATCCAGACTCTCCGGGTAATCGATCTCCAGCCGTGCCGCGTAGCTCCCTGCCTGCGCCGCCATTGCCCTCTCCTCTCTATCGTCCAGCGAAGGTGCGAACCCTACACCAGAGCCAACTCGGTTGCGCGTTAGTGCTCGGTGCCAGGGCGAACCACGAGCACCGGGCACGGACTCAGTGCGAGTAGCCCTTGCGCCACGCTGCCCAGCAGCATCCCTCGTAGCCCGGACGCCCGCTTCGACAGCACCACCAGCGTCCCCGCGCCGAGCCGGCGGGCCACGCGCGCAACCGCGGGTGCCGTCTCCTCGCCGACGCCGTTCGCCTCCACAACCAGCTCCGAGGTCAAGCCAATCTCATCGAGCAGCTCGAGTAGTGCCCGCCGTTCGCGCTCAACCGCGGCGGTGATTGCCTCGGGCAGGTCGCGCTCGCGATCGTCCCAGGGTTCACCCAGCGGATTCACCACGTGGACGACCGTCACCTGGTCGTTCGCGTCGACGAGCCCCGACACCGCCTCCAGCACCTCGCGCCCTCCACGCTGGGGGTCACACGCCACGACGTAGTGCATCGCCGCTCCTTCGCGGCGTCGTGCTCGACGACTCGCGATGCTCGACCGCTCGAGGAGCCGCGGCCCGCGCGAGGTGGTAGGCCAGCACCGCAAACGCCGTCGTGATCGCTCCGAAGCCGACCGTGAACACGATCGAGGCGGACGGGTCGTCGTTGACCATCAACACCGCTGCCATCGACGTCACCGACGCGGCGATCATCGCGAACACCCCAACGAGGCCGTACGTCGCCCGCTGGGCGACACGCGATCCCCGGAGCAGGCCGACGCCCGCGGCCGCCGCCGCCGGGACGATCAGTCCAAGATCCATGAGCTTCACAACCCAAAAGGCCGCCGGAATCTCGATGTACTCGGCGGGCGGATCACCGCGCCACGCGGCGATCAGTGTCGGCAGGTGCAGACCGAACGCCAGGAATGCAGCTGAGCCCAACATCGTGAACGCCGCGGTCTTCCGCAGACGGCGTGGAAGCGAGGGAAGCGCGTCCTGGTCGATGGCGCTCCAGGAACGCAGCGCCACCGCGCCGCCGGCGACGGCAAGGGCGAGGTGGAGTGGGAAGAACCGCTCGTTGTTGCCCTCGTACAGCCCGTAGTCGATCCCGAGGATCGCCTGCGTGAACGTGTAGGCGGCGTAGGCTCCCGTTGCGAGCGACACGATCGGCGCGACCGCATGCCCGCGCCACCACAGCCACCCCGCCACCAGCGAGGACGGCGCAACCACCGCCAGCGAGGCGATGTCCGCCCCCTTGAGCTGATCCAACCCAACCGAGGGCGTCCGGTACTCGATCACGCCGAGTCCGATTGGCCCGAGCAGCGAGTTCGCCGCTACCCCGAGGCCGAGTGCAATACACGCTCCGCCGATAACCACGCCGACCCGCATCATCGCCTCCCCCGTCGCCAGACATGATGCGAGGGGAACTGGGATCGAGCGAGGGGCCAAGTCCGCGATGCGGCGGTACCTAGGTCATCGAGAGCGGCGGCCATTCCAGGCCTGACGAGAAGGGAGCACCGAAAGCAGCTCGGTGGCTGGAGGAGTCAGCGCGGTTATCAGTCAGCGCGGGAAGATCCGGTGCGCGTGGGATCTGCCGCGGCGCCCAGGAGGCGCAGGCGAGCCTCCGCACGTCCGATCAGGATCTGCGTCATCCCGCCGAAGATGCGCGGGTGGATCGGGATCAGCGAGTACCAGTACATGAGCCCGACCGTGCCAGCGGGATGGAACCGTGCCACCGTCGTCAGACGCGCTCGTCGATCGCCGAGGGGTTCGAGTTGGAACTCGAGAACGGCGCGGCCGGGCAGCTTCATTTCCGCAAGCAGCGTGAGGCGGCGCTCCGGCTCAACACGCACCACACGCCAGAAGTCCAACGCGTCGCCGACCCTGAGATCGTCCGCGTCACGACGGCGACGACGCATCCCGGGCCCGCCGATCAGCCGATCGAGCACCCCGCGCAGCTTCCACAGCCACGGGTAGGCATACCAGCCGTTCTCGCCACCGATCCGACGCACCTCGGACCAGAGCATGTCCACCGGGACGAGCGCGACCCCGCTGGCCTGCTCCTCTTTGCTGAAGAATGACGACTCCTCGTCACCGAAGCCGGGATATGGCAAGGCGGCTTCGGCCCAGCGCCCGTCGAAGTTCGCTTCCCGTTCAGCGGCGATCGCAGCGTCCACCGCATCTCGGTATGTCTGCAGTAGGATCGGCACCAGCTCCCGAATCGCTCGATCGTCCGCAAGCAGGTGGAGCTTCAGTCCCTCGATGAGCGGCCGGGCGACGCTCCGCGGCACCGCAGTCACGAAGTCCAGCCAGTACGAAGACAGGCGGGGCGTCAGCACCGGCACCGGAATCACGAAGATCCGTCGCCCCATCGCCTCTGCGTACTGCTTCATCAGCTCGTGGTAGCTCAGCGTCTCCGCACCGCCGACGTCGTAGATGCCGCCCGCCGTCTCCTCGATCTCGATCACACGCTCGAGGTACGTGAGCAGGTCATCCAACGCGATCGGATCGGTGCGCGATCGCACCCACCGAGGCGCCACCATCACTCGCAGGTGGTTCACGAGGTCGCGAATCACCTCGAATGCGGCGGAGCCAGGCCCGACGATGATCCCGGCACGCAGCTCCGTCACGGGCACCGAGCCTTCACGCAGCACATCCCCCGTCTCCGCGCGCGAGGCGAGGTGCTCGGAAGCACCCTCGTCGGTCACCTGGCTGCCAGGTGAGTCCGGCTGCAACCCACCGAGGAACACGATCCGTCGCACCCCGGCACGCGCCGCCGCCTCCCGGAAGTTGCGCGCCGCGCGACGGTCGCGCTCCGCGTAGCCAGCCCCGCTCGCCATCGAATGCACGAGGTAGTACGCCACCTCGATGTCCCGGAGCGCCGCGCCCAAGGTCGTCTCGTCCAGCGCGTCAGCCTCGACGATCTCGACGCTGCGCCAGCCTCGCGCCTCGAGCACCTCACGGTGACGCGAGACCGCGCGAACCCGGTGCCCGGCTGCCACCAGTCGAGGCACGAGGTGCGTGCCGATGTACCCGCTCGCGCCCAGCACGAGGATGCTCGCCATGTGAGGGAGCGTATCGGCGAATCACTACCCCGTCCGATGGCCGTCGGTTGATTCGAGTCGGGCTCGTGCTAGCGCGGATCGTCGTCACCGTGCGCTACGCTCCCGGCGACAGCCCAGCCGAGGCCGCTCGATCTTTCGAGGAGCGCGCGATGACCACACCCCACCCGCCGGTCGACGCGTGCTCCTACCGCCAGTACCTCGGCGTCACGATCCAGCCCGGCCCCCACCACTCCGTCGCCCTCTCCGCAGCGGACACCACGCGCCCCTTCCTGATCGATGACGAGGGCATGTGGGAGTTCTTCGAACCGAGCCTGCGGATGCGG
Source organism: Dehalococcoidia bacterium (assembly GCA_028279505.1). Classification (GTDB taxonomy): domain Bacteria; phylum Chloroflexota; class Dehalococcoidia; order UBA2979; family UBA2979; genus UBA6627. Next base: position 33,278 of record JANQNP010000093.1, on the reverse strand, counting down.
CTCGCCGACCTCGACACGCAGCCCTCAACGGAGCAGCGGGTCCGCTCCGCGCTCCTCGAGCTACTCCCGGTCGGCTCGACCACCATCGAGGCCGTGTCGCGCAGCCTCGGCGTCAGCAACCGCACGCTCCAGCGCCACCTCAAGCTGGCGCGATCCGCGACCCCTGGCTCTCTACCGACCCGGTAAGGTCCGGCGTCAGAGCCAGTCGTGTGACCGACGCTCAGGTTGAGGATGGACCGCTTGAACGAAGACGCAGGCCTGTTCTCGCGATTCCGCGCCGTGCTGTGGCGACCACCCCGTGCTCACGGTGAAGAGATCGAGGACCGCACGGTCAGCTTCTTGGAGCTGTTCTACGACCTGATCTTCGTGGTGGTGATCGCCCGCGCGACTCACCACCTGGCAGCGCACCTCGACTGGGAGGGCGTCTACCACTTCTCAGTCATCTTCGGGCTGATCTGGATCGCCTGGCTGAACGGCACGACCTACTACGACCTGCACGGTCGCGAAGACGCTCGAACTCGCAGCTTCGTCTTCGCGCAGATGTTGCTGCTCGCGCTGATCGCAGTCTTCATCGAGTACGCGGCCACCGACACCGGGCGCGAGTTCGCGCTGGCATACCTCGCCTTCCTCGGACTGATGCTGGCGCTCTGGTACGGCGTGCACCGTCAGGACTCGCCGGAGTACGCCTCGACCACTCGTCGATACCTGACCGCTATGGTGCTGACCGCCCTCGTCGTCGCCGCGAGTGCCGCCCTCCCGGAAGAGGCGCGGGTTGCCGCCTGGGCAGCCGTCGTCGTCGGCTGGGTCGCAGGCATGTACGTGTTCGGCTGGATCACCTCGAGAGACGACACGCCTTCGGAGGTCATCGCGGACGAATCGCTCGTGGAACGGTTCGGGCTGTTCACCATCATCGTGCTCGGCGAGGTGGTTGTCGGCGTCGTCAACGGCATCTCCGAGGCCGAGCGAAACTTCGAGACCGTGGCGACCGGGATGCTCGCGCTCATGATCGGCTTCGGTCTCTGGTGGACCTACTTCGACTTCGTGGGCCGTCGCCGCGTGCTACACGAAGGCACCAACGTCGTCCGCTGGATGATGGTGCATCTCCCACTGACGCTCGGGATCGCCGCCTCGGGAGCCGCAACCGTGGTGCTGATCGAGCACGCCGGCGACGCCGCTGCACCCGAAGCCGCCGCCTGGGTGCTCACCGCCTCGGTGGCCGTGGTGCTCGCCTCGCTGATCGTCGTGACCGCCTCCCTCGAGGATTCGCGCCGCTTCCCGGACATCTACATCCCGCTCCAGATCGCGCTCGGCGTTGGGGCGATCGCGACGATCGGGGTCGGCTGGTGGCGGCCCGAACCGTGGATCCTGATCGTCAGCATCCTCGCGATCCTCGTGCTGATCTGGTGGGTGGCGGTGATCCGCTGGATGGGGCTCGACAACCCCAGCGAGGCGCTCGCCGAATAGTCCGGGCATGGCGATCCGCTACGCTCCCCAGCGACCGCCCCGTTCGCGGATTGCGGCAATCGAGGAGCGCGCCATGACCGCACAGCAACCACCCCCGATGCAGGACCGCATGGCGCACTTCCGCACCGAGTGCCCCGGCGCCGGCCAGCCATTCCCCGACGTGGAGACCGTCACCCTCGAGGGCGAGCGCTGGAACCTGGAAGCGCTGCGCGGCCGCGTCGTCGTGCTCGAGACCGGTTCCTTCACCTGACCGCCCTTCCGGGGGGAGGTTCCTCCCATGGAGCAGCTCGCCGAGGAGTTCTCGGACATCGCCTCGTTCTTCGTCGTCTGGGTCCGTGAGGCGCACGCCGGTGGCGACTACCCGCAGCCGACCGAGATCGACCAACGCCGTCAGTACGCGCGCGACTTCGTGGCGAGCGACGACGCTGGCATCACCGTGCTGCTCGACGACATGGAGGGCAGCCTTCACCAGCTGATGGGGCGGTTCCCGAACTCGACCTACGTGATTGACGCTCGCGGCCACGTCGCCTACCGCGCGAGCTGGACCGACGCTCGCGAGATCCGGCGCGTCCTGGAGCGGCAGCGCGAGATCCTGCAGCGGCGCAAGGACGGCGTCCCCCTCGGCATCCCGCGCTGGAGCGAAGAGGTCTCGCCCGCCCTCGACGACGACCCCGACCAGGAAGCCGTCACCTCGATCGAGGTCTGGGAAGAGGCGAAGAACTACGAGGAGCCTGAGCGCTTCCTCGGCCCGGAGCGCGCGGCGCACATGCGCGCCACCTACGAGCGGGTCACCGGCCGCGAGAGCATCAGGCCTGAGTCGTAGCGACCACCCGTCGTCGTCGCGAAACGCTCGAGGCCCAACGGCCCCGCCCCGCCGGCCTTTGACACTGCCGCCCCGCGGCGAGAGCATTTCACCCGTTATCACGACGCCACCCAGGACAACGACCGGAGCGAGCCCTTCGTGACCGCGCACTCCTACTTCGACCTCCACGTCCATTCCACCGACGGGTCCGACGACGCCGGTGGAACCGTCGAGGGCTACTGCAAGTGGGTCGAGGCGCGACGCAAGAGCGGCTACCACATCGACGGCTTCGTCCTGACGGAGCACCGCCGTTATGTCGCTGACATCGACTACACCGCGCTTGCCGAGCAGTACGGCGTCACCATCCTGCGCGGCATCGAGGTGGAGACCGACGTCGGTCACGTCCTCGTCTACGGCATCAACGACGACTTCCTCGCTCGGTTCGACCTGAGCGACATCGCCCTCCCTTACGCCGAGGTGTTCAGCGCCGCCGAGGAGAGCGGCGGCATCGCGGTCGGCGCCCACGCCGGCCGCCCGCGGATCGGCCTGGTCGAGCACGTCGGCGAACGCGGCGTCTCGCTCGAGACGGTGGGCATCATCGAGGCGCTCAACGGCGGCAGCAGCGACTACGAGAACGGCCGCTCGTTCGACCTCGCCGAGGAGCATGGGCTGCTGACGGTCGGTGGCTCGGACGCGCACTTCGTCTCGGCGCTCGGACGTTGCCTGACCGAGTTCGACACCGTCGTCACTTCGAACGAGGAGTTGGTTACTGCGCTGCGCGGCGGCGAGTTCCGCCCCGTCCGTGTCGAAGACACCCGCGAGGGCGCAACCCGGAAGGAGCTGCCCTCGGCGGCCCACATCCCCGCGACCAGCGGCCAGGGCGACCTGGGCGGCGACGCGATCGAGCTGGATGAGAGCGCGATCGGGCAGGAAGTCCACGTCGGCTCGCTCGAGGTCACGCTCCACACGATCGCCGAGTATTGCGAAGCCCTCGAAGAGGTGAACCCGCTCTACACGGATGCCGAGTGGGCGGAGCGCGAGGGGCCCTACGGCAGCATCATCGCGCCACCCGGCATCCTCAACACCGCGCGCCTACGACCTGGACCCGACCCGCAGATCCGGTTCGGCGACCAGTCGTTCATGGCCGGGTCACGCCTCGAGACGTTCGAACCGATCCGCCCCGGCGACACGATCGAGGCCTTCACCCAAGTGAAAGAGGTCTACGAAAAGACCGGCCGCAGCGGCCGCATGGTCTTCGTCGTGCGCCGCACGCGCTACCAGAACCAGGATGGTGTCGACGTCGCCGCCACCGAGGGCTCGATGGTCCTGCGCAAGGTGAAGGCACTCGATGGCTAGCGGGCGAGGCTCTCGATGACCAGTCAGCACAACCCGCTCGAGCAGCGTTTCTTCGACGACGTCAACCTCGGCGACGAGTTCGAAGAGCTCCAAGAACCGACCACCGAGCACGTTCTCCAGTTCATGGGCCGAACCGGGCGACGGGGCGAGGACGATCCCGGCGCCGACCGCTTCACCGACCTGACCACCGCGCGTAGCCAGGGCCTCGAACGGCCGATCGTCCCAGGCAACATGTCGATGGCGATGATTACGAGGCTGGTGACCGACTGGATGGGCCCGCTCGGCCACATCATCCAGCTCGACGTGAGCTACCGGCGGCCCGTGCTCCACGGCGACCGGATCCGCTCCGTCGCCCTCGTCACGGACGCCGAGGTCGCGCCGCGAGTCCACCTCGACCTCTCGCTCGAGAACGAACGAGGCGAGCGACCGCTCCAAGGCACCGCGATCGTCACGCTCCCGACCCGGAGCTAGGACCCCGGCCCGCCCATGTCCGCCTAGCGAGACCAGCGCGTAGGTTCATCGGCTATGGAGCTGGTCATCATCGCGATCGCTGCCGCGGCCACCGCGGTGCTGAGCGCCCTCGCGGGGCTCGGCGGCGGGATCATCCTGCTCGCCGTGCTCGCCCAGTTCTTCGCGCCGGTGGTCGCCATCCCGATCCACGGCGGCATCCAACTCGTCGCGAACGGCTCACGTGCATTCCTTCTCCGAGGCCAGATCGCTTGGCGCGCGGTGCTCTGGAGCTCCGTGCTCCTCTTCCCGGCGAGCCTCCTCGGTGTGTTGGTCGCGACCTCGGTCCCGGAGGACGCGACCCGCGCCGCACTCGGCGTATTCGCCCTCGTCATCACCTGGCGCCCGTCACTGCTGCGCTGGCGCGGCCGGGCGCAGATGCCGGAGTCGGCGCTGCTGGGAGTCGGGGCGGCGTCGGGCTTCATCAACACCACCGTCGGTGCGAGCGGCCCGGTGACCTCGCCCTTCTTCCGCGCGGTGACTGCCAGCCACGCCGCCTTCGTCGCCACGGCCGCGGCCGCGCAGGTGCTCGCGCACATCTCGAAGGTCGCCGCCTTCCTCCTCGACGGCTTTCCCATTGAGGACCACGTCGCGACGATCGCCGTCGGTGCGGTCGCCGTCTCGATCGGCAGCTGGATCGGGACACGCCTCCTCGGACGCATCTCCGAGGAGGTCTTGGGCTGGGTGTTCCGCGTAGTGCTGACGGCGCTCGCCGTCCGCCTGATCGTGACCGCGCTGATCTAGCCGCGACCCTCGAGTTGACCTAGCGCCGCGCCTCGGCGATCCGCTGCACCCGTTCCGCGAGCAGCGGCCGATCGAGGGCGATGCACACCTGCTCGAACTCGGCGTCATCCGGCGGCCCCAGCCACTCCCATTCGTCGACTTCGGTCACACCGGGCGCGTCGGTCACCAGCGTCGCCAGCTCCTTGAACAGCCGCGCGTCGTGCCGGCCGTGGACCAAGGCCTCCGCGAGCCGCGCGGCGCCACGCACCTGGACGTCCCACTCCTCGTGGTCGTCGGGGATCGCCTCGATGTAGCCGTAGTAGGCCAACAACGTCGCCGAGGACTTCGCACCCCAGCCAGGCAGCCCGGGGAACCCGTCGGCGCTGTCGCCAGTCAGCGCGAGGTAGTCGGGAATCGAGCCGGGCGGCACGCCGAACTTCTCGATCACTGCTGCCTCGTCGTATTCGATCTCCTGGCGCCGATCGAACTGCACCACCCGAGGGTCAGACACGCACTGCGCCAGGTCCTTGTCCGGCGTGCAGATCCAGACCTTCTCCACGCGCGGGTCGGCCACGGCGATCGCGGCGCCCGTCGCCATCCCGTCGTCGGCCTCCTCGTTCTCCATCGAGAGCACCTCGAACCCGGCGGCTTCGAGCACCTTCTCGAGGATCGGGAACTGCGCCATCAGGTCGGGCTCGACGCCCTCGCCGGACTTGTAGCCCTCGTAGAGGTCGTTGCGGAACGAGCGGATAACGCGGTCGGTCGCGATCCCGACATGCGTCGCCCCACCCTCGAGGAGCCCCAGCATCGACTCGAGGACGCCGCCCGCTGCCGCCACCTCCGCGCCGCTCGGCCCCTGCCGTTTCGGCACGGCGAAGTAGTGGCGAAACAACTCGTAGGTGCCATCAATCAGGTGGACATGCATAGCGGGAGCCTAGGCGATCCGGCTCGCGACGGCTGGGGGCTCGGCCGAGCCTGCTACGCTACGCGGCGCCAAAGGAGGCCCCTCACCGTGAAGATCGGCATCTCACTGCCTGTCCGCGAAATGCAGAACGACCTCGCCGCGATCAAAGAGTTCGCCCAGACCGCCGAGGACCTCGGCTTCACCCACCTACGCATCCCCGACCAGGTCGCCCGCGACGGCGCCGGCCACCTCCACGAGGCGCTGACGCTCCTCGCCTGGGTCGCCGGTTTCACCGAACGCATCGAGCTGGTGCCCTCGGTCATCATCCTGCCGGAGCGCGAGACCGTGCTCGTCGCGAAGCAGGCGGCGGAGATCGACCTGCTGAGCGGCGGCCGGCTGCGCTTCGGTGTCGGCGTCGGCCGCAGCCCCGAGGAGTTCGAAGCCCTCGGCCAGGAGTTCACGACACGCGGCCGACGGACCGACGAGCAGATCGAGCTGCTGAAGCTGCTCTGGAAGCACGAGACGGTCGAGTTCAACGGCCGCTTCGACACCGTGAACGGCATCGGCATCAACCCGCTCCCCGAGCACGACATCCCAATCTGGATCGGACACGGCCCCGTCGGCGACGACGGCAACCTCCCGAGGCCGGTCCTGCGCCGCATCGCCCGCAGCGACGGCTGGTTCGCCGTCTTGCCGCGCGAGCACTACCCGGCGGCGAAAGCAGCGATCGACGGCTTCGCACAGGCGGACGGACGCGACCCGTCCGAGATCGGCGTCGAAGGTGCGATCGGTGCTGTCGGCCGCGAGCCGGAGGAATGGCTCGCCGACCTCCAGGCGTGGGACGACCTCGGCGCGACGCACCTCTGCTTGCGCACGCTCGGTGGCGGCCTCGACTCGGCCGGGCACCTCGAGGGCCTGCGCGCGGCGAAGGAAGTCCTCGACTCGCGGTAGCGGAGGGAGCGCCAATGCCCGCTCAGATGAACGAGCTCGGGTTCTACACCCTCGCCGGCGCACCCGAGTCGCCGCGCGACCTGATCCGCGAGGTGCAGACCGCCGAGGAGATGGGCCTCGGATCAGCGTTCATCTCGGAGCGACTGAACCTCAAGGAGGCGGCGACGATCTCCGGCGCCGTGGGTGCGGTCTCTTCCTCAATCGGCATCGCCACCGCCGTGACGAACCAGGACAAGCGGCACCCGAAGGTGACCGCCGCCTATGCCACCACGATGCACTTCCTCACAGGTGGGCGGTTCTCGCTCGGCCTCGGCCGGGGCACCCCTCGAGGCTCGCGTTCCCTCGGGCTGAAGCCGATCACGACCGCACAGATGGAGGACTTCGCGCACCTGATGCGTCGGCTCTTCCGCGGCGAGCTCGTTGACCACAGCGGCCCGGCCGGCAGCTGGCCCCCGATGAGCCTCGACCCGACCTTCGACGAGGAGATCCCGCTCCTGCTGACGGCGTTCGGCCCGAAGTCGCTGGCCCTCGGAGGCCGCGCCTACGACGCCGTCGTGCTGCACACCTTCTTCACCGACGAGACGACCGCCCGCTGCGTCCAGACCGTGAAGCAGGCCGCCGAGGAGGCCGGCCGCAACCCCGAGGACGTGCGCGTTTGGTCGTGCTTCGCGACGATCGGCGACCACCTGCCGGAACCGATCCGGTTGAAGAAGACGGTCGGCCGGATGGGCACCTACCTGCAGGCGTACGGGGACCTGATGGTCGAAACGAACCGCTGGGACCCCGAGGTCCTCGCCCGCTTCCGCGCCGACGAGTTCGTCGCCAACTTCCGCGCCTCCATCGACGACAAGGCCACCACCGAGGAGCTGGAGCACGTCGCCGAGCTGATCCCGGACGAGTGGCTCGCCCCCGCCGCCACCGGAACGCCCGAGGAATGCGTCGCGGCGATCAACGGCCAGTTCGACCTCGGATGCGACGGCGTGATCCTCCACGGCGCTTCACCCGACGACCTGGCGCCGATCGTCGCGGCGTACCGTGCCCAGCGCGACGACGCTCGCTTCGCGCACCTCGCCGCCAACCCGGGAGCGCGCGGGCAGCCGTGACCGAGATCGCGCTCGCTCCCGACCCGGCGGATGTGACGCCCGACTGGTTGACCTCGGTACTGCGCGCGATCGGACACGAGGTGACCGTCGCCAGCATCGAGTCGGAGAGCGTGGGCACGGGGCAGGTCGCCCACTGCGAACGGTTCGCCGTCGGCTATGACACCTGGGACGGCGAGGCCGCCCCTTCGTTCGTCGGCAAGTTCCGCTCACCGGACGAGTTGAGCCGGCGCACCGGCAGCTCCGGCACCTATCAGCGCGAGGTCAACTTCTACCGGCAGATCCTCCCGACCGTCGGCATCCGCACCCCCCGCCCGCTCTGGCTTGATATGGACGAGGAGAGCGGCGACTTCATCCTGCTGATGGAGGACATGGCGCCCGCCGAGCAGGGCGACCAGATGCGCGGCTGCTCAGTCGCCGAGGCGGAAGCAGCCCTCGATGAGGCGGCCCACCTGCACGCGCCGCGCTGGGGTGACGAGTCGCTCGTCGAGTACCCGTTCCTCACGCGCCCGGGCGACGAAGCCGCACGCGTCGCCCGCTATGAGCGTCTGTGGGCCGGATTCGTGGAGCGCTACGCCGACCAACTCGACGACGAAACCCTCGAGGTGGGTCGTCGCTTCCTGCCCTACTACGGCACCTACTCGCGCCCCTACCCCGGCCAGCGCTGCATCACCCACGGCGACTACCGCCTGGACAACATGCTGATCGGCGACAGCGACGACGGCGCCAAGCAGGTCGCGGTCGTCGACTGGCAGACGGTCGGCATCGGCGGTGCGGCGCAAGACGTGTCGTACTTCCTCGGCGCGGGGCTGCTTCCCGAGGACCGTCGCACCCACGAGCAGCCACTCGTCGAGCGCTACCACGCGGCCCTCGTTGACGGCGGCGTGACCGAGTACCCACTCGAGCAGCTCTGGGACGACTACCGCTGGTACAGCTACGCCGGGTACGTCATGGCGGTCACCGCCTCGATGGTGGTCGTGCAAACGGAGCGCGGCGACGAGATGTTCATGACGATGGCGCGACGCCACGCGCAGCAGGCGATCGACCTCGATGCGCAGTCGCTGCTCGAGGCGGCCCCCGAATAACGAGGAGCAAGCGATGGTGAACCAGATCCCCGAAGCGGCGTCCGAGCACGAGCCGATGTGGGCGCTCTCGGAGCTGCCGGTCCACCAGTGGACGCCGCAGACCAACCTGATGGAGGTCACCACCGACCCGCGCGCCTACGAGCGCTACTGGTGGACCGCCCAGGACCGGACCGGCGACCTGCTCGTCGTGATCGGCTTCGCGCTCTACCCCAACCTCGGCACCGTCGAGTCGTTCGCGATCGTCAACCTCCGAGGCCAGCACACCACCGTGCGCGCGCACCGCGCGCTGACCGCGAACCGCTTCGACATGAGTGCCGGCCCGTTCAACGCGGTCCTCGTCGACCCCTTCCGCGAGTGGCACCTGACGCTCGACGACAACCCGCACGGCATCGGCTACTACCTCCGCTGGTACGACACGAAGCGCTCGATCGCCCAGCCGGCGATGCTCGGCGGCTACGAGACCTTCGGCCGCATCGAGGGCACGGTGCGCGTCGGCTCCGAGGAGTTCACGCTCACCCGCGAGGAGTTCTCCGGCTCACGCGATCACCACTGGGGCGTGCGCGATGGCGTCGGGGGACCCGGCCACCTGCTGCGGCCGCGCGAGCGCGCCACCTCGACGGCGACGAGCGGGCAGTGGGTCGAGTTCGACGACTGGTCGGTCTGGCTCCACCGCATCCTCTACAACCTCGGCGACCCGCGACCGGGCACGGGCCGGATCGTGAAGTTCGAGCGGGAGCTGAGCTTCGACCCGGAGACGAAGCTGTTCACCGGCGGCACGATCCACAACACCCTCGAGGGCGGCGAGGTGAAGTCGCTCGAGTTCCGCCCGCTCGGCAACCAGATCGCGTTCCTCCGCTGCGGCATGTACGGCGGCTCCGAGGGCGGCACGCCCGGCAGCGACATCTGGCACGGCATGAACGTCGGCGAGCAGGTCACCGGCGAGACCTTCGATGTCACCGACCCGGCCGTCCGCCTCCGACTCCGCGGCGGCGCCAACTACCATTGCGAGGTGACCTGCGGCGACGAGGTGACCACGGGCCTCTTCGAGACCCACGATCCGCTCACCTACCAGATGTGCGCAGACGGCGAGCCGGGCCACAGCCTTCGGCTGTCTTAGGGCCCTTCAGACCCGCAGCCACTATCGGTTGCCGAGGCGAAGCCGAGACGGTCCTGGGAGGCGAGATGAGAGCAGCGGTCATGCGCGGCGGCCGGATCGGTGTCGAGACGCTCGAGGCGCCCGTCCCCGCCGAAGGAGAAGTACTCCTCGCGCCGCTCGCGACGGGGATCTGTGGCAGCGACCTGCACATGCGCGAACGCCTTTCCGAGGCCGCCGCCCGTGGTCCGTTGCCGTCGGTGATCCCGGGCCACGAATTCGCTGCCGAGCTACTCGAAGCCGGGCCCGGCACCACGTCTCGCTTCGCCGCCGGCTCCCTCGTCACCGCGATTCCGTTTGCCGCGACGCCCGAGGGCTCGGACACCGTCGGTATGTCTCCCGACCGTCCCGGCGGGCTCGCGACGCGCATCGTGGTCGAGGAGAGCAGTCTCTTCCTCGTGCCAGACGGGATTCCCGCGACCCGCGCCGCGCTCACAGAACCGCTGGCGGTGGGCGTACACGCGGTCGGCCTCGCCAACCGTCACGCGAGCGGGCCGCAAGTGGTGATCGGTTGCGGACCGATCGGGCTCGCGGTCATCCTCTCGCTCCGCGCGGCCGGCCGCGGCCCGATCATCGCCAGCGATCTGTCGCCCGAACGTCGCCACGCCGCGACCGCTCTCGGCGCCGATCTCGTCCTTGAAACAACCGGCGGTTCGCCGTACGACCGCTTGCCCGACTTCGGATTTCTCGAGGCGACGATCTCGCCGCTGCTCCCGCAGGACGCCACGACCCAGCCGGCGGGCATCACAGTCTTCGAGTGTGTCGGCGCGCCCGGCCTGATCGAAGACATCCTCCGCTGGGCGCCATGCCATAGTCACGCGGTCATCGTCGGCGTCTGTCCTGGCGAGGATTCGTTCACCCCGGTGCTCGGGATTACGAAGGAGCTGACGCTGGAATTCAGCTTCGCCTACCGTCCCGAGGAATTCGGTCGCGCACTGGACCTGATCGCGTCGAATGGGTCGCTCGTCGACACCTTGATCACTAGCCGCGTCGCCCTTGAGGAGAGCGAAGCCGCGTTCGATCGCCTTGCCTCGCAGCCACGCGAGATCAAGATCCTCGTCGAGCCCGGTCAGTAGCTTCGCGGCCTCTGCCAGGCAGCGACCCATCGAAGGGAACAGCCCCGAATGCCGCGACTAGGAGAGAAGCACGCGATCGTCACCGGCGCCGCGTCAGGCATTGGAGCGGCGACGGTCCGCCAGTTCGTCGACGAAGGCGCGCGAGTTGTCATCGCTGACGTAAACGACGACGCTGGCCGCGGCCTGGCGGACGCGCTCGGCTCCGAGCTGGTGCGATACATCCACTGCGATGTCGCCAATCCCGCCGAGATCGAAGCGTTGATCGCCGAGTCGCAGCGATGGTTTGAGTCGATGAGTGGCGTCCTCAACGTGCTAGTGAACAACGCCGGAATCGGCGGCGGGGGCGAAGTGCCGGACGTAGACCCGGCGCTGTGGTCACGCGTGATGGACGTGGACCTCAACGCCGTATTCCACGCCTGCCGCTTCGCGATCCCGATCATGCGTGCCGCGGACGGTGGCTCGATCGTCAACACGGCCTCGATCTCAGGACTCGGTGGAGACTGGGGAATGGCGAGCTACAACGCTGCCAAGGCCGGCGTGATCAACCTCAGCCGGACCATGGCCCTCGATCACGGCAAGGACGGCATCCGCGTCAACGCGCTCTGTCCCGGCTACATCGACACGCCGCTGACCGCGGGCCTCGGGAGCGATGTCGCGTTCCTCGAGAAGATGAGCGCCGGCGTCGCCCTCGGCCGTCCGGGCACGCCCGAGGAGATGGCGCAGGTCATCACCTTCCTCGCCTCAGATGAGGCGAGCTATGTCACCGGCGCCGCGGTCGTGGCTGATGGCGGACGAACCGCGCATACGGGGCAGCCGAACATGCCCGCGGTTGCTCAGCGGCTTTGGAACGACTGAGCGTCACTTCGCGCCTCGACACCCGCCAGATGCTGATGGTGGCTTCAGGAGTCGGGCCGTGCCGGCGGGCACCGATGTTCAGACAGCCGGATTGGGCGTTTCTCTCCGAACGCCGCCGCGAACAGACCGAACGAGCTGTCCGAGGTCGGAGGCGCAGTGACGACGCCGTCGGCTCATGTTCGGGTCTCTCTTCGGCGACGACGCTCTCCAGTCGCCAGCATCACGCTGGACTGAACGAAGACTGCGGAGTGGCCGTCTCGACCCACTCGGCCGACTGCGCTCCGCGAATGGTAGGCTGCGGCCAAGTTCTCAGGGCGGGGTGGAATTCCCCACCGGCGGTGAGTGCAGAGCACGAGCCCGCGAGCGCCCGGCCATCCACCTTCCGAGGTGTGCGGCCGGGGTCAGCAGATCCGGTGTGACTCCGGAGCCGACGGTGACAGTCCGGATGGGAGAGAACCAGGTCGCGCCGCGTGTGGCTGCGCGCGGACGCCGTGACCCACCCTCCCTGTGCCCTGCGATCGATGCGCAGCGCAGTTGGAGGGTCCAATGACCACCACAGACATCGCCCGCACCGAGCCGCAGGCCAGCACCGACCTCGTCGAGTTCCTCGACGGACGTCGGATCGCACTGGTTCAGGCCACCTGGCATCGAGAGATCGTTGACCAGGCACGCGATTCGTTCCTCGAGCGGCTCGCCGCCCTCGGGATCCCCGAGGGGCACGTCGACCTCTTCGAGGTGCCGGGCAGCCTCGAGATCCCGTTGCAGTCGAAGCTGCTCGCCCAGACCAGCCGCTACGCCACGATCGTTGCGGCCGGCCTGATCGTGGACGGCGGGATCTACCGCCACGAGTTCGTCGCACGGACCGTGCTCGACGCGATGATGCAGGTCCAGCTCGAAGCGGAGGTGCCGGTGCTCTCGGTGGTGCTCACGCCGCAACGGTTCCATGAGCACGACGAGCACCAGCGCTTCTTCCACGAGCACTTCCGTGTAAAGGGAGCCGAGGCAGCGGACGCCTGCGCCCAGACCCTCCGCAACCTCGGGCGGATCCACATCGCAAGCTAGTCGATCACGCACCCCTCGCTGGGACGGCCGCCCGACGGGCGGCCGTCTCGAATCACGGCCTCTGCCGGCGACGTTGATTCTCGTCAGAACAACCGGGCTGGGCCGCGGTTCGATCGGCGCTGCGACTCTGTTGTGACTCTTCGTCGTCAGGCTGACGTCAGACTGACGAGATCCGAGTAGCTCATCAGGGATTCTCCCGGCGGCGAGTGACGAAGAGCGCCGCGAGACTCGAATGACAGAGTTTTGTTTGTTTTGTGATGTCACGTTGATATTGAAGTGAGTCGACCGCCATATGACCCCACGACCGATTGTCAGCTGGAATCCGTTGAATCGCTTCAAGATGGGGCCGAAGCTGACTGCCATCATTCTGATCGCGGGCCTGGTGCCGCTCGCCATCGTGGGGTTCTTAAGCTTCCGTCAAGCAGGCTCCGCGCTCGACTCCGAAGCTGAAAGCAAGCTGGAGGCAGTGGCGGCACTCAAGTCCGGGCAGGCGGAAGCTTGGTTCGCCGAACGCGTCCTCGACCTCGAGCTACTGGCCGAGTTCCCGGCGACCAACCAGGCGATGCTCGACTACATCGAGGCATTTCGGTTTGGCGTTGACTCAAACCGGTACCAGCAGGCGCAGGAGGAGTGGAACGAGCTCTTCTCCGCCTACAACAACGAGAAGGGGTACTACGACCTCTTCCTGATCGGGACCGACGGCAACGTCATCTACAGCGTGACACACGAGGCCGACTTCGCGACGAACGTCGTCGACGGCGTCTACGCCTCGTCGGGCCTCGGCGCAGTCGCGCAGGCGGCGCTCGACGGTAACTTCCTGATCACCGACATCGAGTCGTACGCTCCGTCAGCCGGCATCCCCGCCTCGTTCATCGGTGAGCCGTTGCGTGACGCAACCGGCGACATCATCGGTGCGCTGGTGCTCCAGCTCCCGCTCGACCAGATCAACGGCATCATGCAGGAGCGCACCGGGCTCGGTGCGTCCGGCGAAACCTACCTCGTCGGCGAGGACCACCTGATGCGGAGCGACTCGCGGTTCTCGGACGAGCCGACGATCCTCCGCTCCACCGTCAACCACGAGCCGGTCATCCGCGCGCTCGATGGTGAGTCGGGCGTCATGGTGGCGCCGGACTACCGAGGCGTTCCGGTCTTGAGCGTCTTCGCCCCGTTCGAGTTCATGGGGCTGCACTGGGCGATCCTCTCTGAGATCGACCAGGCGGAGATCAACGCGCCCACCGTCTCGCTGCGAAATACCATCCTCGGCGTTGGCGTCGTCGCCACCGTGATCCTCGGTGTCGCAGCCTTCTTGCTCGGTCGCACGTTCTCGGCACCGGTCACCAGGGTCCGGGACGCGCTAGTCGCCGTCTCTTCCGGTGACCTGTCGGAGGAGGTAGTGGTCGACGCGCAGGACGAGATCGGCGACATGGCGCGCGCCTACGCCAACATGCAGGGGTACCTGCGTGAGGCGGCCTCGGCAGCGGACCAGATTGCTGTCGGGAACCTCGACATTGCCATCACGCCCAAGTCGGCGGACGACACGCTGGGCAACGCGTTCGTCGGCATGCAGGACTACCTCAACGACATGGTCCGTTCGGCAACGCAGATCGCCGAGGGCGATCTGACTGTCGAGGTGACCATACGCTCCGACCGCGACGCGTTGTCGAACGCATTCAGCGCCATGATCGACAACTTGCGCTCCGTTCTCGGCGAGACCCAGCAGGCCGCTGACGCACTGAACGATGCCAAGGAGCAGCTCGCTTCGATCGCGGAGCAGGCATCAACTGCCACGCAGGAGGTTGCCGGCACGATCGGCCAGGTCGCCGAGGGCACCTCGGACCAGGCGGTCCGGGTGCAGGAGGTCAACGAGGCCGTCGAACAGCTCAATCGCTCGGCGACCGAGCTGAACCGTCAGGCCCGTGAGCAGGTGGCAACTGCCGCCGAGCAGGTGGCGAGCGGCGCCACGAATGCGAGCGATGAGTCTCAGAACGCCTCGCAGCGTGCAGAGCGCGGGGTTGAGATGGTCGAGCAAACGGTGTCAGGCATCGAACGCATCAAGTCGACGATGGATGTCGCAGCCCAGGAGATCGCGGTCCTCGGGGAACGATCCCAAGAGATCGGCAAGATCGTGGCGGTCATCGAGGACATCGCCGCCCAGACGAATCTCCTCGCGCTCAACGCGGCGATCGAGGCGGCTCGCGCCGGGGAGCAGGGACGCGGCTTCGCCGTCGTCGCCGACGAGGTCCGCCAGCTTGCGGAGCGCGTCGCGAGCGCGACGAAGGAGATCGCCGGGCTAATCAACGGCGTGCAGGAAGGCGTCGAGTCCTCGGTGCGGGTCATGGAGGAGAGCGCCCGCGAGATGGATGAGGGGACCCAAGCCGCGGGTGGGGCGAGCGAGGCGCTGGGCGAAATCCTCGAGGCGGTCGGTCATGTGGGGAACCGGATCGAGGAGATGAGTCGGGCGGCGAACGAACTCCAGCACTCAAGCGAGGCAATGGTCAATGTGATCGGCGACGTGAATGGTGTGGCCACCTCAGCCGCCGATTCCGTGACCGGCATCGCCTCCGTTGCCGAAGAGAACAGCGCCGCGACCGGACAGGTCTCGGCAGCCGCGGAAGAGATGTCGGCTCAGGTCGAAGAGGTGACTGCCTCAACGCACCTCCTCGGCGACGTTGCCGACAACCTCCAACGCCAGCTCTCGGTCTTCACGCTCGCCAATCCAGCGAGCGTCCGGACCGAGATCGAAGAGCACGCGTCCGACGACCGGCTTGCTGCCTAGCCGATGGTCTGACGGGTTCGCGACACGGCGTTGTGATGTGCGCCGCATCGTGACGGAACGGCCGCCCCATGGGCGGCCGTTTCGTATGTCTGGCACCCACAAGTGATGGGCGCCCGCGCGGTCGTGAGTGCTAGCTTCGTGGCGTCCAGCGTCACGTAGGTCGCCCGGCCCGCGCACGCTGATCGAGGAGGCGCAACGTGTCGATGACAATCGATTGGCTCGGCTGTGCGACGTTCCGGCTCGCGATCGATGGGCTCGTAATCTACCTCGATACCTACATCGATCGTCCGTCCACCGCGCCTGACGTAGGCGTCACGCTCGACGAGATCAGCGAGGCGGACTTCGCGCTGATCGGCCACAGCCACTGGGACCACATCGCGGGCGCCGACGTGATCGCAGAGAACACCGGCGCGACCGTGATCTGCTCGAACGAGTCCGCCCACGTCCTCCGCGGACGCGGCGTTCCCGAGGAACAGCTCTGGACCGCCCAGGGCGGCGAGCGATACCAGCTCAACGAGGCGGTCTCCGTCCGCGTTATCCCCAGCCTCCACTCCTGCATCTGGAGCCGCGCCGCCGCGCCCGGCACCGTCGTGACGGGTGACCTCGGCATCTCCGAGAACGAACGGCAGGACCGCCGCGCCGCGCGCGGTGACCGCTCGGACAGCGAGCTGGAGGTACTGATCGAGGGCGGCGCGCACAGCGACAACATCGGCGGCGCGCTCGACTACCTGATCGAGACGCGGCACGGGAACGTCCTCTTCCAAGACAGCATGGGTTACTTCACCGGCCTCTACGCTCACACCACGGTCGACGTCGCCCTGCTCGCTGCGGCCGGCCGAGGCCATATCGACGGCGAGCCGATCCAGGGATCCGTCGAGGACTTCATCGCCGGCGAGTGCGAGCTGCTCCGCCCGGACCGCGTCCTGCTGAGCCATCACGACAACTTCACCGGCGCTGCGGACACACCCGACCTCACTGACATGACACCAGTCCACGAGGAGCTCTCGCGCCGTCACCCGAACATCGAGGTGATCTCGATCGACCTCGGTGGCAGCCTCACTCTCTACGACTGACGCATGGCCGAGGTCCTGCTCTTCCACCACGCGCTCGGCCTCACCGAGGGCGTACGCGCCTTCGCCGACGAACTCCGGGCGGCCGGGCACGACGTGTCGACCCGCGACCTGTACGAGGGCGTCACGTTCGACTCCCTCGAGGAGGGCGTCGCGCACGCCGAGTCGATCGGCTTCGAGGAGATCACAGAACGGGGCGTCCGCACCGCGGACGAACTCGGAGACCGACTGGTGGTCGCCGGCTTCTCACTCGGCGTCCTGCCGGCGCAGGCGATCGCGCAGACTCGCCCCGGCGTCGCGGGCGCGATCCTCTACCACGGAGCGGTGCCGTCCTCGACGTTCGGCGACGCCTGGCCGGCCGACGTCGCCCTGCAGATCCACCTCGGCGAAGACGACCCCTGGGTCAGCGAGGATCTTGAGGCCGCTCGGGCGCTAATCGCGGAAGCCAGCGGCCAGCTCCTCATCTACTCGACCAGCGCGCATCTGGTCGCGGACTCGAGCCACGCCGACTACGACCCGTCGATCGTCGACCAGATCCGGGACTGGACGCTCGCATTCCTCGCCCGGTTCGACTGAATTGGGCGGACGCCGGCGACACGGAAACGGCCGCCTGACGGCGGCCGTTCCCTGATCTGCGAGTGCGGGTGCTACCTCGTGAGCGCCAGCTCCTCCTCGGAGAGACCAAGGGCGGCCATGCCCTCGGCCGTCGGAACACCCTGCTCGTCCCAGCCGTGCTCGGCGTAGTAGTTCATCACCAGGCTGTCCTGGAACTCCGGCGACATGCCCTTGTGCATCGGGAGGTCCTCTTCGAACCGCTTCGGCAGCACATCGTCGGCGCGGGTGAAGCCCAGCCGGTTGTTGAACATGCGAGCCAGCGTCTGGCCGCGGTGCGAGATCGTCTTCATCTCCTCGGCGTCGATGTCCCAGCCCGTGACCGCCCGCAGGATGTCGAGGGTCTGCTCGTCGTCGTAGGCGAGGAAGCTGCAGATCCCAACCGCGTTGCGCAGACCGTTGCGGTCGCTGGTCGGGCTCCCGTGGTCGCCACCGGTCGGCGAGAGCAGGAACGTCTCGCGCATGTTCTCCATGTGGCGCGGGTCGTGCATGCCCATCTCGACGCCCTTGACCGTCGTCAGGAACTCCTCTGAGCCAAGCCCGAGGCCCTCGGCGACGCGTTGGGAGCCCTCGGCGAGCACGTCGCCGTAGCCATCCCGCGTCGCGATCTTCTCGATCCACCGCACAACATCGTCGCCGTGCTCGAACCGCATCGGCTCGCCGTCGGTGTCTTCGAGGGTGATCAGGCCCTTCTCGTACGCCTCCATCGCCCAGGCGATCGTCGCCCCGGTCGAGATCGAGTCGATCCCCAGGTAGTTACACATCTCGTTGGCCTTGCAGATCGCCACGAGGTCATCGACGTTCAGGTTGCCACCCAGCGACGCGAGCGATTCGTACTCCGGTCCGCCGTACCGAGGATCGACGCGGTAGCGCCCCTTCGGGTCGTGGCTGATCTGCACGCCCTTCCTCGTCACGCCGGCGTCGGCCTCGGACATCTCGATCTGGACGACCTTCTTGCAGCGCACCGAGCACGCGAAGCAGGCGTCCATCTGGATGCGGTGGTTCTCGCCGACCGCGACCGCGTCGATCTTCCGGATCTCGTCGAACGAGCCGAACTTGAAGTTCCTCGAGGGCGTCCCACCGTCGAGATTCTTGCCCTCCATCGCGACGCCCGTACCGAAGTGGCTGAAGTTGGCGTGGTTCTCGTCGAGCGTCGTCGACACCCACTTGGCCGTGTTCTTGAGGATGGTCTTGTCTGCGACCGGCACCGGCTGCGTGCCACGCACCGCGACCGCCTTCAGCTTCTTCGAGCCGAGCACGGCGCCCATGCCGCCTCGACCGGCAGCCTCCTTGCCGTCGTTCATCACGCAGGCGAACCGCACGAGGTTCTCGCCCGCCGGCCCGATCTGCGCCACGCGGATGAACTGGTCGTCGTGCTCCTCGCGGATCGCGTCCTCGACATCGCCCGTCACCTTGCCCCACAGGTGCGAGGCGTCGCGGATCTCGACGGTGTCGTTGTTGATGTAGAGGTAGACCGGCTTGTCGGACTGGCCGTGCACGACGATGCCGTCCCAGCCGGCGCGCTTCAGCTCGGCGCCCCAGAAGCCGCCCGCCTCGGACTCCGCGATCCCGCCGCTGAGCGGCGACACCGCGCCGACGTTGTGCCGGCCCGCGCCGGGAACCGGCGCGCCAGTGATCACACCCGGCGAGAAGACGAACACGTTCTCCGGGTCGAACGCATCCGTCCCTGCAGGCACATGCTTCAGCAGGTAGTAGGCCGACATCGCGCGACCACCACCGTACATCCGGAAGAACTCGTCGCCGGGCTCCTCGATGCTCGTCGTCGCGGCGTTCAGGTCGACGTGCAGGACCTTGTTCCAGTAGCCGTACCGCTCGCTCATCGCGCATCGCCTCCCTCTGGGTCTCGTTGTTCCCTGCTGCCGCCGGTCATCGGGGCGACGATCGTCACCTCGTCACCGTCGCTGAGCGCATCGGTGTGCGGCGCCTTCGTACCGTTCAGTCCCACCACCAGCAGCTCGCGGTCGGGGATCGCGAGGTGGATCAGCAGGTCGTCGATCGTCGCCGGTCCCGGCAGCTCGACTGGCCCCTCGCCGCGATCGCCTTCGGGCAGGAAGCCGCGCAGCTCGCCGACCAAACGGCACTGCAACGTCAGCGTCTCGGTCGAACTCGACGTCTCCGCCACTCACACGCTCCCGCTCGGTGTAGCCAAAAACCAAACCGTGGTTGGACCCGCAGAAGATAGCCGATTCAGCCGATCGGCATCCGCCCGCGCGCGGTACACGCCAGGTGCCCAGACAAGCTAGTTCGGGTCCGGCGCGCTGCCGCCGGGGTGTCGGGTCGTCCCCGTCGCCGGGTGGACGTGATCGCTGAGCGGCTCCAGCCCATGTGCCGACAGCAGATCGCCATCGACCAGTAGCTCCTCGCTAGGCCCGTCGGCGACAACCCGCCCGCCATCGAGAACCACCGTCCGAGGCAGCAGGTCCCGCACCAGCGAGAGATCGTGCGTCGAGATCAGCATGGTCTGCGGCAACTCGTCGAGGAGTTCGATCAGCTCGCGCCGCGCGGCCGGAGCTAAGCTCGCGCTTGGCTCGTCCAGCGCGAGGATCGGCGACCCCATCGAGAGCACCGTCGCGATCGCGATCCGCTTCTTCTGCCCCAGGCTCAGGTGGTGCGGCGCTCGCGCCTCGAACTCCTCCATACCAACGGCCGCCAGCGCCTCTCGCGAGCGGCGCATCACCTCGTCCGCCGGGAGGCCCATGTAGAGCGGTCCGTACGCGACGTCGTCGAGCACCGTTGGCGAGAAGAGCTGGTCGTCGGGATTCGAGAACAGCAGCCCGATCTTCGCCCGCACCGACTTCCGCGTGTCGTCGTTCAGCTCCTCGCCGAGCACCCGGACCGAGCCTTCGGCGCGGAAGATCCCGAGCAGCGACATCATCAGCGTCGACTTGCCCGCCCCGTTCGGTCCGAGCAGCGCCACCTTCTCCCCCGGCTCGATCCGCAGATCGAGGCCGGTCAGCGCCTCGGTGCCGTCCTGGTACGTGTAGTGCAGGTCAGCGATCTCGAGCGCAGCCGCCGCACCAGGCGACGCCGTCGCACCGTCCTCGCTCGCCTTGACCGTCGAGGTCATCGACACGCCCTCGGCCACTGCGCGGCTCAAAGCCGCATCCCGAACTGCCAGCGGCTCACAGCCGCCTCTTCCGAGATCACGCGCCTCATAGCCGCATCCCGAACTGAACGATCAGACCGTACGCCACGAAGGCCGCTGCGGCCGCAATCTCCCAGGCTTCGAGGCGCGGACTGGTGAGGAATCGCGACTCCCCGTCGTAGCCACGCGCCTGCATCGCCGCGTACACCCGCTCGCCCCGCTCGAGGCTGCGTGTGAACAGCGACCCGACCATGAAGCCGAGGATGCGCGCGCGCCACCGCAGCGAACCGCCGCTCCGATACCCCTCGATCTCCGCCGCTCGCGAGTCGCGGGCGCGCATCATCCGCTGGCCCTCGGAACCCACGACGTGCAGGTAGCGGTAGGTAAAGAACACCACCGCCACCAGCAGCTTCGGCACGCGCAACGTGCGCAGCGCCCGCAGCAGATCACCGACCGAGGTCGTCGAGGTCAGCAGCACCCCCACGAGCACCGCCAGCCACGACTTGATGAAGATCGTCACCACCGCCTGGAAGCCCTCGACGCTCGCGTCCCAACCGACCAGCGGCAGCGTGAACAGCTCCTCGCCGGGCTCGGTGAACATCAGCGGCACCGCTGCGAGCACGAACGGGAACCCGAGCACCGAGCGGATCAACACCAGCAACAGCGGCAGCTGCGAGATCGCGACGACCACCAGCAGCGGCAGCGCGAGCAGCGCCAGCGTCGCCCACTGCGCGGGATTGGTCAGCGTGATCGCGACAATATAGAGCAGCGCGGCGGGCAGCTTCACCCGCCCATCCATGCGGTGGAGGAGGCTGTCCCGCTCGATGTGGCGTTCGGCGAACAGCGCCTCGCGCGCAATCACCGAAGCCCCACCCTCACGCCTGCTCGGTCAATGCGGGCGGATCGCTCGAGGTGCCACGACGCCGCACCCGCGCCCCCAGCAGCACTCCGCCGGTCACCACAATCACGCCCACGACGCCAGCGATGATGGTGCTCGCCGCCTCGTTGTCGACGCCCGGGATCGTGTAGTCCGGCAGGATCTCGTACCACGCGTCCTCAGCGGTCTCGATGAACCCCTCGTCCTCAGCGACACGCTCGAGGCCATCCGGATCGCCCGAGGCCAGCGGCGACAGGAACGCGACCCCGATCGCGATCGCCACCCCGACTCCGAGGATGCCGGCGGCAGTACCGCGGTCCATGCTGCTCGCCGCGAGGGCAGCATCGCCCTCGGCAGCCGCGCCACCGGAGCCACTGGAGCCACCGCCCAGTTGCAGGCGGACCAAGTCTGGACGCGTGCTCAGCACGAAGCCGAACGCCGCAGCGGAGATCAGCCCCTCGCCGATCCCGATCAGCGCGTGCACGCCGAACATCGCCGGCAGCGCCACATCGAGCGGCGACGTATCGGAGATCGCGAGCTGGAACGCGGTCGCCACCGCGGACGCCTCAACCGACAGCCAACCCGCCGCGAACACCGCGACCGTCATCGCTGCGGCGTGCCACCGCTGCAGCGGCGCCAGCAGACGGAACACCGCCCACCCGACCAGCGCCGTGATCACTCCCATGTTGAAGATGTTGGCGCCTAGAACGACCAGCCCGCCGTCCTGGAACAGCAGCGCCTGCAGCCCAACCACCGCGGCCATCACAATGATCGCCGCGGCCGGACCAAGCAGAATCGCCGCCAACGCCCCGCCGAGCATGTGACCCGACGTCCCGCCAGCGACCGGGAAGTTCATCATCTGCGCCGCGAAAATGAAGGCGGCCATCACCCCCATCAGCGGCACCGCCCGCTCATCGAGGCGGCTGTCCGTCCGACGCACCGCGATCGCGATCGCGATTCCGGTGCCGACGTAGCCGGCCGCCGCGACCGGGGTGCTCAGGAACCCATCCGGGATGTGCAGCGCGGGGCCTTGGGCCGCATCCACCAACGCCGGGGCAATCGAAGCGGTCATGCGTCCCCCGCTCGTGCTTCGCGACCTTCGCGGACCGTCCGTCGCGCGGACATCCGGATCGCGAATCCGCGAATATTCGCATTTACGAGATCATGTTGCAACTCGCTCGAGTCAGGCCCGAACAGCGCCCCCCGAACCTGCTCGATTGCTCGCACGATTGGTCGCGTGCAACGCCCAACGGCCGCTGATGATCGCGGCCCGTTGCGGCGCGTCCCTGCCCCACCGGGGTATCGTGGTTGCGATGACTGAGCTCCCCACCGGCGACGACTTCGTCCAACACGTCGTGCGCGCGCGCGCCGAACACGCGTTGCCACCAGCGATCGAGCGACGCACCGAGGAGTTCACGCGCCGGACCCTGGCGCTGCTGTTCCCTCACTTCACCTCGGGCGGGGGCGCGTCCACCGACGCCGTTCGAGGCGAACTCAACGAACTCGGCGGGCACCTCTGCGAGCTGCTCGTCGGTCAGGGCATGACCTCTGACCGGGCCGGCGAGATCTGCTCGGCGTTCATTGACGGCCTGCCGGAGCTGCAGCGAGAACTCGCCGACGACGCCGTCGCGACCTACGAAGCCGATCCAGCCGCGAAGAGCGTCGACGAGGTGCTGCTCGCCTACCCAGGCGCGCTGGCGCTGACGTACTACCGGATCGCTCACCGCCTCCACCTCGAGGGCGTAGAGCTCCTACCGCGGCTGATCACCGAGCAGGCACATCGCCTGACTGGAATCGACATCCACCCGGGCGCGACGATCGGCAAGTCGCTCGCGATCGATCACGGCACGGGCATCGTCGTCGGGGAAACCGCGGTGATTGGGGACCACGTCCGCCTCTACCAGGGAGTGACGATCGGCGCGTTGAGCGTGCGCAAGGAACTCGCCACGCAGAAGCGCCACCCGACGATCGGCGACAACGTCGTCGTGTACGCCAACGCCAGCCTCCTCGGCGGCGAAACGGTGATCGGCGAGGACAGCGTGATCGGCGGCAACGTCTGGCTCACCCACGCTGTGCCCGCCGGGTCGGTGGTGACACACGCCGCAACGATTCAGCGGCGACGAAGGCGCGATGAGCCGCTCCTCGAGTACCACATCTAGCCCGGACCTCGATCAAACCCAGCCTCGAACCAGCGCTTTGGCTACGCCCATAGCGACCCCCTGATCGCCCGCAGCGATCGTGCTTCGCGATCGGGCTATGCTCCGCACCGCAATCGATACCCAGCGCCGATGCCGACAAGGGATGCCCAATGAAGGTCAACTCCATCCTCGAGACGATCGGGAACACGCCGCACGTGCGGATTAACCGGCTCTTCGGCCCTCGCGTCGAGGTGTGGCTCAAGCTCGAGCGCGCGAACCCCGGCGGCAGCATCAAGGACCGGATCGGCCTCGCGATGATCGAGGACGCGGAGGCACAGGGCATCCTCAAGGAAGGCAGCGTGATCGTCGAACCGACCTCCGGGAACACGGGGATCGGGCTCGCGATGACGGCGGCCGTGAAGGGCTACCGGCTGATCCTCGTCATGCCGGAGTCGATGTCGGTGGAACGGCGGCGCATCCTCTCTGCCTACGGCGCGGAGGTGGACCTCACGCCGCGCGAGCTCGGCATGAACGGCGCGATCGCGCGTGCGGAGGAGATCCGCAGCGAGACCGACAACGCCTGGATCCCTCAGCAGTTCGAGAACCCGGCCAATGTCAACGTCCACCGGGACACCACCGCCCGGGAGATCCTCGAAGACTTCCCGGAAGGCATCGACTACCTGATCACCGGCGTCGGGACGGGTGGTCACATCACTGGCGTCAGCGAGGTGCTGAAGGAGCAGATGTCCGGCCTCCAGACCCTCGCCGTTGAGCCAGAGAAATCGCCGGTGATCTCCGGCGGCGACCCCGGCCCCCACCGGATCCAGGGCATCGGCGCCGGCTTCATCCCCGCCAACCTGCACACCGACACCCTCGACGGCTCGATCCAGGTGACCGAGGATGAGGCGTTCGAGATGGCCGTCCGCGTCGCGAAGGAGGAGGGCATCTTCGTTGGCGTCTCGTCCGGAGCCACGCTCGCCGCGGTCGCCAAGAAGCTCCCCGACCTCGCCGATGGCGCGCGCGTGCTCGCCTTCTGCTACGACACCGGCGAGCGCTACCTCTCGGTAGAGGGCCTGTTCGACTAGGGCCCCGTCGGGGCTCGATGACGCTTCGTTGGTGTCAGGGGCAGCTGGGATGATCAGGTGCCACCGGGGCGCAGGTTTGGAGAGTTCGATGGATGAGCTACTGAACATGCTCGGCGGCCGCGGCGGTGGCTCCGTGCAGCAGCTCGCGAAGCAGTTCGGCATCTCCGACGAACGGGCGGAGAGCGCGGTGCGCGGCCTCGCGCCGGCGTTGACGGAGGCCCTCGGGAAGAACACCGCGAAGCCCGGCGGTCTCGAGGCGCTGCTCGGAGCGGTGCAGAGCGGCGGTCACGACCGCTACGTCGACGACCCCGCGTCGCTCGCTGACGCAGCCACCACCGCGGACGGGAACAAGATCCTCGGCCACCTGCTGGGCAGCAAGGACGAGAGCCGCCGCGTCGCCGCGGCTGCAGCGCCAGCGGCCGGCCTCGATGTCGGCATGCTGAAGCAGATGCTGCCACTGGTCGCGACGCTGCTGATGGGCTCGATCGGAGGCGGTGCCAAGAAGTCCGGCTCCGGCAGCGGCGCTGACCTGGGCGGACTCGCCGCCGTGCTGCAGGGACTCGGCGCCGGCGGTGGTGGCGGCCCCCTCGGCGAGGTGCTGGGCGACGCACTCGGTGGCGGCAGCTCCTCCCGCGGTCGATCCAGCTCGGGCCGATCGAGCGGCGGCCTCGGCGGTCTGCTCGGGCGCCTGATGGGACGCCGCTAGGAGCACCACCCGAGATCGAGGGAGCGCCCGATGACCTCGGAAGCAACCACACTCGAGGCGGATCTTCCGAGGATCGACACGCTGCTCGCCCGCGCCAACCTCCAGCGAACGGGCGAACCTGCTCGCGTCGCCGCCGGCACGCTCAGCCGCAACTACCGAGTCCCCACCGAGGGCCAGACTGACGGCGACGCCGTGTTCGCCCGGTGCTACCGCGCCAACCTCGACGCTGCGCGCATCCAGCACGAGCACTCGATCATCGCCTGGGTGGCCGCACGCGACATCCCGGCCGTCGCTCCGCTCACCCTCGAGGGCGGCACGACCTCACTGCTGCTCGACGGCGAACACTGGGCGCTCTTCCCGTGGATCACCGGGCGCAACCCTGACCGCGGAGCGATCACGGCCACCGAGGCCGTCACGATGGGGGACGTCCACGGGCAGGTCCAGCACGCGCTCGCCAGCCACCCGGAGTCCCGCGGCCAGACCCTCGCCGACCTCGACCAACTCGGGTGGGACACGGAGATCTCGATCGACACCCTGCAACGGCTCGAAGCGGCGGCACGCGACCGCGAAGATGGCGAACGGCTACTCGACACGCTCGCCTTCCAGTGGCACCAGCTCATGAGCGGCGAAGCGCGTCCCTTCGCAGACTTCGGCTGGCTACCAGCGCAACTCCTCCACGGTGACTTCCACGACCAGCAGGTCCTGCTCGACTCTCGAGACCGGATCGTCGGCGTGGTCGACTGGGAACTCGCAAGGGCGGCGGCCCGCGTGTGGGAGCTCATCCGAGCGTTGAGCTACTCGCAGCTCCTCGAGGGCGAATTGGTCGGCGAGTACGTACGCGCTTACAGCCGTCACGTCGCGATCAGCGAAGCCGAACTCCGCGCCGGACTTGACCTCTGGTGGCAAACCCGACTGCACACCACATGGGTGTACGAGGCGTACCTCCTTGAGGGGAATCGACGGGTCGGCGCATTCCTCGGCGAGACCGACGCGCACCTGCACCGGCTCGCGGACTCGTCGTGGCGGCAAGAGATCGCGGACCGGCTCGTGCGGGGTGCCGGACTGGGACCGTGATCGCCTGATCACCCGCGGCCATGGCAGGATCGGCCTCCGAGGGGCTCGCTCCACAGCGCCTCGGCCGGGGAGGGTCACGCGTGCTCGGCTGCTTGATCTGGCTGATCTTGCTCGTGCTCTCGTGGCCCCTCGCCCTGATCGCGCTGCTGCTCTACCCCGTGTTCTGGTTGCTCTCGCTCCCGTTCCGTCTGATCGGCATCACGGTCGACGCTCTGTTCGAGACGCTCCGTGCGATCCTCGGGTTACCCGCCCGGGTCCTGCGAGGACCTCGCGGCTGACGGATACCGTGCGCGCCGAGGAGGCCGGCATGCCTAACGTGGAACCAAGCGCCATCACGAATCCGGGCGCGCGGCAAGCCTTCGACCTCTACTACGCCCAGCGGTCGATCGTCCGCGGCTGCTTCGAGCGCATTCCCGAGGACAGCTTCGACTTCCGGCTCGTCGACATCCCGGAGCGCCGCTCCGACTCGCCGCGCGAGAGCCTCGTCCATGTGATCGCCACACAGCGCGTCTACCTCGACGCGATGCAGCGAGGGCGCCTCGAGTTTGGCGGAACCGACAACGGGCTCGCGGACCTCGGTCGCGACGAGTTGATCGCCGAGTTGGACGCCACCGATGCGCGATTGGTCGCACTCCTCGCGAGCGCCGACTTCGATGCCGACGCGCCGGTCTCCGCGCCATGGGGGCAGATGCGCGCGATCGATATGGTCTTCACGATGCGCGACCACGAGATCCTCCACGTCGGCTGGAATCTCGCGATCATGGACGCGCTCGGCATCGAGCGATTCGACGAGCTGCAGCGGTTCTGGGGCTAGCGAACTCACGACGGGAAGCGGGGCCAATGATGGCCATCTCTGAACTCGACTCCGAGCTGCGCGACTTCGTCGAGACCGAACGCGAGCGCCTCCACATCCCGGGTGTCGCCGTCGGCATCGTCCACGGCGACGACGAGTGGTACGCCGGCTTCGGCGTCACCAACGTCGCTGCCCCCACCGCCGTCGACGAAGCCACCCTCTTCCAGATCGGGTCCAACACCAAGACCTTCGTCGCCACCGCGATCATGTGCGAGGTCGAGTCCGGCCGCGTCGAGCTCGACGCCCCTGTCCAGCGCTACTTGCCCGAGTTCCAGCTCGGCCCCGGTGGCGATGCGGCGGCGGTCACGGTCCGCCACCTGCTCACCCACACCGGCGGCTGGGACGGCGACTGGACGCTCACCCACCCGGTCGGCGGCCGCGACGATGACGCGCTCGCGCGCACCATCGAGGCCATGCCCGAGGCCGCGGTGCTCACCCCGCCCGGCTCGCTCTACCACTACAACAACGCCGGCTTCAGCATCGCTGGCCGCATCCTCGAGGTCGTCCGCGACCAGCCGTTCGAGGACGCCATGGAGGAGTTGCTCTTTCAACCCATCGGCCTCAACAACTCCGTCTGGTTCGCGGACCAGGCCCTCCACTACCGCACCGCCGTCGGCCACATCGTCCGCGAGGGCGAACCACAGGTCGCCGGCCTCTGGGAGCTCGCGCACGCTAGCTTCCCGGCTGGCGCCATCGCGTGCGACATCCGCGACCTGCTCCACTGGGGCCGCTTCCACCTCGGCGACGGCACCACTGGGGACGGCGCTCGGGTGCTCAGCGCGGACGCCATGGCCCAGCTCCACTCATCCCAGTTCGAGGTCGGCGACGTCACCGAGTCCGTCGCGCTCTCCTGGATGCTCGCCACTGTCGACGGCGCTCCGACCGTCTCCCACTCCGGCGGCACCAACGGCCAGATCTCCCTGCACACCACATACCCCCGGCAGCAGGCTGCCATCGGCGTCGTCACCAACGCGGACATCGGCGGCGAACTCACGCGCAACGTCACCCGTTTCGTCCAGTCGCGCCTGCTCGGCCTCGAAGCTCGCGACCCGGATCCTGTCGACCACGGCGATGCCCTCGAGGAGTACGCCGGCACCTACGAGCGCGAGATGATCCGCATCGCCCTCGAATGCGACGGCGCGCGCCTTGTCGCCAACATCACCCCGCTGATGCGCCCCGAGGGCTGGGAAGGCGGCCCACCTCCCCCGCCGGTCACGGTCGGACTACTCGAGGACCGCGACGCCTACATCGTCCTCGATGGTGGCAATCGCACCTCGCGCGGTCGGTTCATCCGGGGCGAGTCCGGCCAGATCGAGTGGATGCGCTGGGGTGGGCGCCTGCTCCGGCGCCAGGAGTCGTTCGAGCGCTAAGCCTGCCGCAGCGGCGCCAGCCGCTTCCGTATGAAGAAGCTCTGGCGCTCCGGCCCGCCCACCACACAGGTCTCACCCTCACCGCTGAGCAGGCGGAACACCGCGGGGAAGTGATCGGTCTCGCCAAGCACCCGCCGGTCATAGACGACGAGCCCAGCGCGGATCACCGCCGAGCCCGCCTCGATCGGGTGCTCAACCCGATTGATGCGTACACGTCGAGACAATCGCGCTTCCTCGCGGCGAGGCTACTCCGGGACAGCGGCAATACCGTCGATCTCGACGAGCTGATTCGTGTAGCCGAGGGCGGCGACGCCGAGCAGCGTGCTCGGCGGCTGGTGCGGCGCCAGCCGCGCTGCCACCACGTTCCAGACCTCGACGAGTCGAGCTTGCTCGCCGACGACATACACCGTCGTTCGCACCAGATCCGCGAGGCCGCACCCCACGTCAGCCAGCACCACCTCGAGGTTGTCGACCGCCCGATGCGCCTGCGCCTCGTAGTCACCCGGCGAGACGATGGTCCCGCCGTCATCGAGCGGACACGCCCCCGCCGAGAACAGCACCGAGCCCGGTCCAACGATTGTGCCGTAGTGGTATTGGACGCCGTCCCATAGGCCCGCCGGATTGACCCACTTCATCTCGGTCAAAACGTCGCCTCCTCGAAAGTCGCGAGACACTAGCCGGCCACGCGACGCGGAGGGTAGCGGATCGGCTGCGCTGAGTTCCGAGCTAAGACTGCGCTATGACGGGCACCGGGCCTTCCGGGATCGATCGCTTCCGACTCCTCGGCCGGCCCGGGTGACCTGACAGGCGGACCGGCGAGTCCTGCGCAAGTCCCAAGGAGAATCCCAACGGGTTCAGGACCTTCGACCCTCGGCAGGCGCCGGTCGCCGTGCGAGGATTC
Source organism: Dehalococcoidia bacterium (assembly GCA_028279505.1). GTDB lineage: Bacteria > Chloroflexota > Dehalococcoidia > UBA2979 > UBA2979 > UBA6627. The sequence goes on along the minus strand of JANQNP010000093.1, from coordinate 3,672 downwards.
TCATAGAACGAGGTGGACGAGAAATCAGCCACCAGCAGTGACGGGAAAGGAGGGACACCGCCCTTGGTGATACCAGAGCCACCGAAGGGTTCGAAGTCCCGACTCACCTAACACCGCGAACCAGCGTCCAGGCGGTTCGCCCTCGGTTCTGAGACCGCAGGTGAGCAGAGACCGGACCTAACGACGGGCCCCGCCGTGAGCGGGGCCTGAGGCGTTAACGGCCCCGACCGAGCCGCCTCCAACACCCGCCGTCCCATAGGCTGTGCACCCACCTCGGAGCACCCCAGCTCCCGAGGCGAGATCGCCACACCGAGGAGGCACCGCATGTCAGGCAGGCTCGAGGGCAAAGTCGCGCTGATCACCGGCGGCGCGCGCGGACAGGGCGCCGCCGAGGCACGGCTCTTCGCTTCCGAGGGCGCCAGCGTCGTCGTCACCGACCTCCTCGACGAGGACGGCGCGCAGACCGCCGCCGACGTCGGCGGCACCTACATCCGCCACGACGTCACCAGCGAGGCCGACTGGGCCGCCGTCGTGAAGCAGGCGGTCGACCAGTACGGCGGCATCGACGTGCTCGTGAACAACGCCGGTATCTACCAGCAGATGCCGCTCCTCGGCACATCCCTCGAGGACTACCGCCGCACCACCGAGGTGAACCAGACCGGCGTGTTCCTCGGCATGCGCGACGTCGCACCCGCGATGATCGAGCGCGGCGGTGGATCGATCGTCAACATCTCCTCGATCGCCGGCCTCCGCGGCGGCGGCGCCTTCCCTTACGTCGCCAGCAAGTGGGCCGTCCGAGGTATGACCAAGAACGCTGCGCGCGAACTCGCGCCCCACGGCATCCGCGTCAACTCCATCCACCCCGGCTTCATCGACACCGCGATGCTCCAGCAGCTCCCCGGCATCGACGCCGGAAACACGCAGTCCTACCTGGACCGCGTCCCCCTCGGCCGCTTCGCCGAGGCCGAGGAGGTCGCGAAACTCGCGCTCTACCTCGCCTCGGACGACAGCTCCTACAGCACCGGCGCCGAGTTCATCGTCGACGGCGGCCTCACCTCGTAGCGGCACCGCGCCCGCCGAGGAACAAGCGGCATCTCGAGGAGCGACGAATGCCACGCGCGAGGCACCTGCGCGACCGCTTCCCTGACCTCGCCAGGCTCTACCACTCGATCGTCGACCGCGAGCGGCGGCCGCCGTTCCGCCAGCGCTACGCGCACGGCCCGCTCCACGACGCCATCCTCGAGATCGCGGCCGGTTGCAGCGGCCGCTACTACCTCGAGGTCGGCGCCAACGACGGCCTCGAGCGCTCTAACACCCGCTACCTCGAGCAGTACCTCGGCTGGACCGGCATCCTGATCGAGCCGATCCCCCACCGCTTCGTCGAGTGCGCCCGCAACCGGCCCGAGTCACGCTGCATCCACGGCGCGCTCGTCTCCTTCGAGTACGGCCAGCCCACCGTCGCCATCACCTACCGCGACGTCATGACCGTCTCGGAGACCTCGCCCGACCCCCACGCCGCCATAGCCGAAGCCCGCACCCCCAACGAGTTCCTCTGGGGCACCACCTTCCACGCACCGGCCCGCACGCTCGACGCCGTCCTCGCCGAGGCCGGCTATCCCCGCGTCGACATCTGCTCGATCGACGTCGAAGGCGCCGAGCTCGACCTCCTCGCCGGCACCGACTTCACCCGAACGACCGTCGCCAACATCGTGATCGAAACCGAGACACTCAACCTTGTGCGCCCGGTCCTCGAAGGCGCCGACTACGAGCTCGTACGCCAGCTCACCCACCACGACTACTGGTTCCGCCGCACAGAGCCGTAGTGTCGAGGTACGCGCGCCTCACGGAAGGCACGAACCGATCCCAAATCAGCCAGTCTGGCGCGAAGCACCCTTTCCGGCTGACGTCAGGCCGGATACCGCCAGAGCTCGGCTTCCGCCGGCTGCTCCGCTGCCAGGCGGAACCGCGGCAATGCGAGCCCATCTCCGAGGTCCGCGAACTCCACCTCGACGCGTGCGCCGATCGCGCAGGCCTCCTGCGCGGCTGGGGCGCCCTCGGCGTCCACCAAGCTCGAGATCAGGCGCAGGCCGTCGTGTTCGCCCGGGAACTGGCGCTGCTCGTCCAACTCCACGAGGACGATCGGGTACGGCGCCCGCTCGCGGTAAGCCGGGTGAATCGGGTGCATCACGTACTCGTACGAGTAGATCGTCCCCCACCCCGACACCTCTGACCACGCCCAGTCCAGCGAGGTGCAGAACGGGCACGCCGTCATCACCGGGTACCGCAGCTGGTCGCAAGCGCTGCAGCACTGGAGCGACAGCCGCCCCTGCCCCGCATGCTCCAGAAACTCCTGCTTCGCCCCATCGTTCGAGGCGATGTTGACTTCAACTCCGAGGTACTCAGACATCTCGTCGCCCCTTCCTATGGCCGGCGCATGATCAGCGAGGACCCGGTCGGCGGACTCGCCCAGCCGAGGTTGTGCGTGATCTCCACGTCCTTGACCTGGCGGCACCCGCCCTCACTGTAGTCGTAGCTGTGCTCACCGTCGGCCCAGTTCGGGCAGTAGTCGTCGGCCTGGTGGCGAAGCTGGCGCACGTTCTCGGCGACGAGCGCGATGCCGTGGGTGTAGCCCTCGCAGAGGTGGCCACCGCTGGTGTTGTTCGGCCGCGCGCCGCCCAGCTCGATGATCCCGCTCGAGACGTAGTCGCCGCCCTCGCCCTCCTTGCAGTACCCGTACGCCTCGAGCTGCAGCATCGAGGTGAACGTGAAGGCGTCGTAGGACCCGGTCACGTCGACATCCTCGGGACCGATGCCCGCCTGCCCGTAGACGATCGGACCGGCGTAGTGCCCGGCCACCCTCGAGATCGGGCCGCGCGTCCAGTGGTAGCCGGCCTGCTCTTTACTCGTGCGGCCGGCCACGCCCATGATGATCGTCGGCGTCTGCTTCAGGTCGCGCGCCCGCTCGGTCGTCGTCACGATCAGCGCGCTGCCGTTGTCCGTCTCGACGCAGCAGTCGAGCAGGTGCAGCGGCTTCGTGATCCAGCGCGAGCCGACCACCTCCTCCACGGTCACCCGCTTCGGGTAGTAGGCCTTCGGGTTGTTCGAGGCGTGCTTGCTGTGCGCCACCTTCACGTGCGCGACCTGCTCGCTGGTCGTCCCGTACTCGTGCATGTGCCGCATGAACGAGGGCGCAAACGACTGCCCCGCCGAGTTCATCCCGTAGATCGCCTGGTCGAGTGCGTTGCCTCGGAAGACCGGCGTCTGCCGCCCGGTCCCGCCGATGCGTGCCTCGGTGTAGCCGTTCATCGCGCGGAAGATGGCAACCGTGTTGCACATCCCCACCTCGATCGCGCCCATCGCGAGCCCGATCAGCGCCTCCGTGCTGGACCCGCCGCCGTTGCAGTCCATGTAGAAGTTGAGGCGAATCCCCAGGTCACTCGCGATCGTCGGCGAATCCGTCGAATCGTTCCCCGAGTACGACAGCATCCCGTCGACCTCGTCAGCCCCGAGCCCGGCATCCTCCATCGCCATCTTGATCGCCTCGACCCCGAGGTGCCGGGTCGTCCGCCCCGAGTCCTTCGAGAACTCGGTCTGCCCGATCCCCACGATCGCGTACTTGTCCCTGAGCCGCCCAGCCACACGCCCCTCCTCGGTGCGTGCGGATGATAGCGG
>JANQNP010000087.1 GCA_028279505.1 Dehalococcoidia bacterium | reverse complement strand
TCGCGGTTACCTGCTCGGGTTCTCGTCGATCCCGGCCGAGCTGACGGAGAGCGCGTACCTCGAGACGTACGACCTCGCCGCGAGCCACGGCGAGGCGCTGCTGCTGCAGCGCCCGCCGGCGTGGGCGGATTTCCTGCCGGGCGCGACGATCTCGGACGAGCTGCGGTCGCAGACGCTCGCGGAGCGGCGCGCCGGCGAGGCGCGCGGCCTGGAGCTGGTGTACGTCCTCGATCCGTTCGACCCTGCCTCGCGGTCCGGGCTGCAGGGGCTGCCGGCGTCGCACGCGGGCGGGACGCTGGGCGACGGCGAGCTGCGGCAGGCGCTGCTGGCCGATGCGCTGTTCGTCGCGCGGAACGTGCGGCCGGCCTACCTCGTGATTGGGCACGAGGTGAACGTGGTGTTCGAGCGCAATCCGGAGGCCTACACCGAGTTCGTTTCGATCTACTCGGAGACGTACGACGCGGTGAAGGAGGCGGTGCCGGAGACCGAGGTGCTGACGAGCTTCCAGTACGAGGAGCTGCTGGGCGTGATCCCGTGGCTGCCGCCGCACGCGCCGCGGTGGGAGCTGCTCGAGGATTTCGACGGGCGCCTCGATCAGTTCGGGATCACGACCTACCCGTCGTTCGCGTTCGCGGTGGCGCGCAAGGTGCAGCCGTTCTACTACGCGCAGATCAGCGAGCACACGAACCTGCCGGTCGCGTTCGTCTCGGCCGGTTACGCGAGCGGGGTGGGTCGCGAGGGGTTCAACACCTCGACGCCGGCCGAGCAGCGACGTTTCCTCCAGCGGTTGTTCGGCGACGCGGATGAGCTCGGGGCGTCGCTGCTGGTGTGGCTGCTGTCGCGCGACCTCGCGTACGCGAACGATCCGCCCGAGGACCTCGTGAAGACGCTGGGGCTCCAGGACATCGATGGGACGCCGAAGGAGGCGTGGCCCGCGTGGCTGGAGGCGGTGCAGCGGCCGTACGACCCGGTCGAGGCGGAGCGGGCGCGCTTCGCGCGGATCGATGCGCAGGCGGACGACGGCCAGTCGACGCCGGCGCCGGGCGTCGGCGGCCCCTAGGGGGGTCTTCGACCCTATTGACGACGCTTCGCGCCGGGTTCGTTCAGTTCCGCGGGTGGCAGATTCTCTGTTCAGTTCGCCGGGGATTCGCGCCTTCGCCTCGGGAGGTGTTCTGCAATCCAGAGGTCGCGGTGCTCGGCGCCTAGGCGTACGCGAGGTTGCCGGACATGAGGGCGCGGGAGATGACGAGGCGCTGAATCTCCGAGGTGCCTTCGACGATCATGAGCTGGCGGGCGTCGCGGTAGTGGCGCTCCAGCGGGTGGTCCATCATGTAGCCCTGTCCGCCGAGGACCTGGAGCGCCTCGGAGGCGACGCGGTTCGCGGCTTCGGTGGCGAAGGCCTTGGCGACGGAGAGCATGTGGCCGTGCTCGGGGCCGTAGCGGCCCTGGTCGACCATCCATGAGCCCTGGTAGACGAGCATGCGCGCGGCCTCGATGTCGATGGCCATCTCCGCGAACTTCATCTGGATCGCCTGGAGGTCGGTGAGCGGGCCGCCGAAGGCGCGGCGCTCTTTCGCGAACTCGAGGGCGTAGTTGGCGGCGCCCTGGGCGAGGCCGACTCCGCGCGCGCCGACGACGGGGCGGAGGGAGTTGAGGGTGGCGAGGGGGGCGCGCATGCCGAGGCCCTCGGTGCCGCCGACGATGTTGGCGGCGGGGACGCGCACCTCGTCGAAGGTGAGTACGCCGGTGGGGACGCCGCGGACGCCGAGCTTGCGGTCGATCGAGGTGACCTCGAAGCCCGGCATGGCCGTGTCGACGATGAAGGCGTTCAGCGAGCGCGGGTCGGCCGGATCGGTCTTCGCGAAGACGGTGACCTGGTCGGCGTTCGGGCCGCCGGAGATGTAGCACTTCTGGCCGGTGATGACGTACTCGTCGCCGTCGCGGACGGCGCGGGTCTGGAGGTTGGCGACGTCCGAGCCGGCGTCCGGCTCGGTCAGGCAGAAGGCGGCCTTCTTCTCGCCGCGGGCGACGGGGCCGATGTAGTCCTGTCGCTGGTCGTCGGTGCCGAAGAACTTGACGGTGTGGGTGGAGAGCGACGAGAGCAGGAGCATCAGGCCGGCCGAGCAGTCGAACTTGGCGACCTCTTCGACGGCGATCGCGAGGGCGAGGGTGCCGGCGTCGGTGCCGCCGACCTCAGTCGGGAGGGTGATACCGAGGAGGTCGGCCTCCTTGAAGGCCTGGTAGTAGTCCTCGGGGTACTCGGCGGTCTCGTCGACCTCCGCCGCGCGGGGCTCGATGACCTCGCGGGCGACGCGGCGCGCGGTCTGCTGGATCAGCCGGTGTTCCTCGGAGAGATCGAAGTCCATGGGGCCTCCCGTTTCGTGCGGGGAGGCTACCGGATGGGTGGGCTACGAACCGTCCGACTCGCCGCCGGCGCTACCGTCGGTGCCGCCGTCCTCGGGTGCGTCGATCACGGTGACGGCGGGCGCCTCCGTCGCGGCGACGGGGGCGGCGCTCATCGAGGCGATCGCGTCGTCCATGGTCGGTGGGGGCGCCGGTTTCGGCGGGCGGTAGGTGACGACGGCGAGGATGAAGGCGATGCCGATCGCCCAGGCGACGTCGGGCAGGGCGGGAGCGAGGTCGACCGGGTCGAAGGGGAGTGCGGGCATGGCCTCGCTAGCATCGGCACGGAACCGCGGCCTCCTCAGTCCAGCGCTCGTGGGGCCTCGGAAGGTGGTTTTCGAGGACGGGGTGCTGAGCCGGTAGCGTGAGCGCGGCGTGCTACTCCGGTAGGACGATGGTGCCGGCGGCGCCGAGGGCGGCGATCTCCTCGGCGGTGTAGCCGGCTTCGGCGAGCACCTCGGAGGCGTGTTCGGAGAGGCGTGGGGCCGGGCGTTCGAGGCGGCCGCGGGTGACGCCGGGCCGGATCAGCAGGCCGTAGTTGGTGGTGGTGCCCCAGTCGGCGTGGGGCTGCGAGACGACGAGGTTGTTCGCGGTGAAGTGGGGCTGGTCCGCGGCTTCGTGGCGCGCGAGGACCGGGACGCAGGGCACCTCGACGGCGTTGAGGGTGGCGATCCAGTCGGCGCGGGGGCGGGTCGCGAAGGCGGTGGCGAGCGCGTCGCTGGCGATCTCGTTCGGCGGCGTGCCGTAGGGGGCGGCGACCTGGTTGGGCTGGAGCGCGACGCCGGCGGCGGCGATCAGCGCGGCGCGGGCGGCCTCGCCGGTGGCTTCGATGAACAGTGACGCGCCGTCGGCGCAGCGGTACCAGCGCTGCCCGGCGTCGGGGCCGGGGAAGTCGACGCCACCTCGGAGGAAGCCGCCGCCGGCGGGGGCGCCGGCGATGCGGGTGAACTCGGCGGCCTGGATCGCGAGGCCGGTGCGCGCGAGGGCGAGTTCGATCTGCTGGCCCTCGTCGGTGCGTTCGCGGTGGAAGAGTGCGGCGAGGACGCCGAAGAGGCCGATGGCGGGGGTCATGACGTCGTTGAGGGCGACGGTGTGGAAGACGGGTTCCTCGTCGGATCCCTGGTGGTGCATGGCGCCGGAGCGAGCCTGGACGAGCGGATCCCAGGCGGCGAGCTCGGTCATGGTCTCGTCGTGGCCCCAGCCGGGGGCAGTGACGGTGACGAGCTGCTCGTTGATGCCGCGGAGCGTGGCGTCGTCCATGCCGAGCCGGCGGGCCACGCCGGGGCGGTAGTTCTCGACGACGACGTCCGCCTCCTCGGCGAGTCGGTGGAGCACGTCCTGCCCGGCGGCTTCGCGGAGGTCGAGGACGATCCCGCGCTTGCCCTGGTTCCAGCCGAGGAAGCCGAGTCCGTGCTGGCGGAAGGGGTCGCCGGTTGGGGCCTCGACCTTGACGACGTCCGCGCCGAGGGCGGCGAGGTGCCTGGTGAGGGTGGGGCCGGCGATGAACGAGGTGACGTCGAGGACGCGGACGCCCTCGAGGAGGTGGGGGCCGGGGCTGGGGCTGGAGATGCGGGCCATCGGGAGGGGGGCGGCGGCGAGCTCGGCGAGGACGTCGTCGGTGTGCTCGCCGAGGCGGGGGGCACGGCCGTGGACCTTGCCGGGCGTGGCGGTGAGGTTGAGCGGGACGCCCATCATCTCGACCCACTCGTAGTCCGGGTGGTCGATGCTGACGCGCATCTCGTTGGCGCTGACGGTGTAGCTGTCGAAGTACTCGTCGCGGCTGTTCACGGGCTGGGCGGGCACGTCGTACTCGCGGAGGACGCCGATCCAGTGGTCGCGCGGCTGGCCTCGGAAGGTAGATTCGAGCATCGGGACGAGGAGCTCGCGGGCCTCCTCGGAGGCGAGTCCCCAGGGGGCGTGCTCGAGCAGCGGGTCGGCGGCGAGGTCGGCGTGGCCGACGGCGATCAGGAGCTTGTTGAAGAAGGCGGGGGTGCCGCAGGCGACGAAGAACCAGAGGCCGTCGCTGGCTTCGAAGAGCCGGTAGACGGGGATCGCGCCCTTGGAGCCCATGGGCGATGGCCCGGCCTCGGGTGGTGCGACCTGATTCGAGGTGACGCCGCCGATCTGGAGAGCGGCGGCGCCGGCGAGCTGAGGGACGTCGATCCGCTGGCCGACGCCCCAGCGCTCGCGGGCGTAGAGGCCGCCGGCGATGGCGGCGGCGCCGAGCGCGGCGGCGCCGTAGCTGGCGAGCGGGAGCACGAGGTAGCTGGGGTCGCCGGAGTAGGAGGCCTGGCCGGCCATGATGCCGCTGACGGCGGCGAGCTGGGCCGGCGAGCCGGGGTGATCGGCGAAGGGGCCGTCGTCGCCGAACGGGGGCATGGCGAGGTAGATCATGCCGGGGTTGGAGGGCTCGAGCTGGTCGTAGCTGATGCCGCGCTCCTCGGCGAGGTGCTGCGGCAGGTCGACGACGACGGCGTCGGCGGAGCGACAGAGGACGTGGAGGCGACGCCGGCGGGCGTCGCCGGTCTGGTCGAGGCGGACGGAGCGCTTACCTCGGTTGAGGGTTTCGAAGCCGGGGGAGCCGCGGTAGGGGTCGCCGGCGGGGGTCTCGACCTTGACGACGTCGGCGCCGTGGTCGGCGAGGAACATGGTGGCGTAGGGGCCGGCGATGTTGGAGGTGAAGTCGACGACGCGGAGGCCGGCGAAGACGCCTTCGCGGGCGTGGGGTGGATCCTCGTCAGGTGGATCGGGGGGACGCGCATTGACCATCGGCGCCCTCCGACGTCGGCGACGGCAGTATAGTCACCGTTGGAGCCCTGGGTGACGATTCCGTCAGAATCAGGATTGACCCGAGGATCGTCGAAGTCGTACGGTTGTCAATCCGCCAACGTCTGTATAGACTAAGGCGAGCGTGGGGCGCCCTTTCGATTCGATGCGGTAACTGGAAACCTCGACGGTACGCCGTCGGGGATTTTTTCGTGCACACAGTCGTCCGTGCACACAGTCGACGGCACGGGGATCAAACCCTGCCTAATACCCAAAATCGAAGTGAACTGACGGGCGCGATCGGGATCCCACGGTCCCGTCACGCATGACGAGCACGTGCGACGAGGCACGTGTAACGAGGCTTGCTGGCCGCGAAGGGGCTCTCTTTGACCACAGCGAACCGACGCATCGTTCGTTCCAACCGACGTGTACCCAGCCTGGTGAAGACCTACGGCCAGGCACCGCATGTCCTGGACATGCCGAATCTGATTGAAATGCCGCGGCGCTCGTACGAGCGCTTCCTTCGCGAGGGCTTGCGCGAGCTCTTCGACGAGATCTCACCGATCGACGACTTCACCGGCGGTCGGATGGAGCTGCGCTTCGGCGAGTACCGCTTCGAGGAGCCGAAGTACTCGGAGACCGAGTCGCGTGACCGGGAGCGCACATACGCCGCGCCGATGCGCGTGCGCGTCGAGCTCCTGGTGAAGGAGACCGGCGAGGTCAAGGAGCAAGAGCTGTTCATGGGCGACATCCCGCTCATGACGGATCACGGGACGTTCATCATCAACGGCGCCGAGCGCGTCGTGGTGTCGCAGCTCGTGCGCTCGCCGGGCGTCTACTTCACGGGGACGATCGACGCGGCGACGGGCCGCCAGCTCGTCGCCGCGAAGCTGATCCCGAACCGCGGGGCGTGGCTGGAGTTCGAGACCTCGGCCAAGGACCTGATCTCCGTGAAGGTCGACCGCAAGCGGCGGATCCCGGTGACGGTGCTGCTGCGCGCGCTGGACCAGGAGGAAGGCCTCTCGATGGCCGAGCTGGGCACGGACGAGCGCGTCCGCGCCATCCTCCAGGACGTCGACACGAATGAGGACCACAGCTTCCTCGAGGCGACGCTGGCGAAGGACGCGACGACCAACCAGGCGGAGGCGCTCGAGGAGTTCTACCGGCGGCTGCGCCCCGGCGACCCGCCGACGGCGGACAACGCCCGCGAGCTGCTGGAGACGCTGTTCTTCACGGACCGCCGCTACGACCTGGGCAAGGTCGGTCGCTACAAGCTGAACAAGCGCCTGGGGCTCGTCGACGCGCCGGAGATCCGGACGCTGCGGCGTGAGGACCTGGTGGCGATCATTCGCCGCATCTGGGACATCAACAACGGCAAGGGCAGCCCGGACGACATCGACCACCTCGGCAACCGCCGGGTGCGGTCGGTCGGCGAGCTGATGCAGAACCAGTTCCGCGTCGGGATGCTGCGCATGGAGCGCGTGGTTCGCGAGCGGATGACGATCACGGATCCGGAGGAGGCGACGCCCTCGGCGCTGGTCAACATCCGCCCGGTGGTCGCGTCGATGAAGGAGTTCTTCGGCGGGTCGCAGCTGTCGCAGTTCATGGACCAGGTGAACCCGCTGTCCGAGATCGCGCACAAGCGGAAGCTGTCCGCGCTCGGGCCGGGCGGTCTCTCACGAGACCGTGCCGGGTTCGACGTGCGCGACGTGCACTCCAGCCACTACGGCCGGATCTGCCCGATCGAGACACCCGAGGGCCCGAACATCGGTCTGATCGGGAGTTTGGCCTCGTACGGGGTGGTCAACGACTTCGGGTTCATCGAGACGCCGTACCGCCCGGTGGTGCACGAGCTGTCGAAGAACTTCAACCGTCAGCTCGAGGGCCGGTTCCTCGCGGTCGACGTGAAGGACGCGAAGGGCAAGGTCATCGGCTCCGAGGGGCAGATGATCGACGAGGACCTCGCGAAGGCGCTCGGCAACGCCGAGGAGGACACGATCTCGCTGCAGCCATTCGCGGCGGACGAGACGGTCTACCTCGATGCTCACGAGGAGGAGCAGTACCGGATCGCCCAGGCGAACGTCGGGATCGACGAAGCCGGGAACATCACCGAGGCGCGCGTCGAGGTGCGGCACGGTGACCGCTTCGAGATGGTGCAGCGGGTGGACATCGACTACGTCGACGTCTCGCCGAAGCAGATCGTCTCGGTCGCGGCGGCGATGATCCCGTTCCTCGAGCATGACGACGCGAACCGCGCCCTGATGGGCGCGAACATGCAGCGCCAGGCGGTGCCGCTGCTGCGCCCCGAGGTGCCGCTGGTCGGCACCGGGATGGAGCTGCCGGCCGCGGCGGACTCCGGGCAGGTGATGCACGCGGAGGAGGACGGCGAGATCCTCTCCGCGAGCGCGAACTACATCCAGGTGAAGTACGACTCCGGTCGCTCGGAGCGGTACCCGCTGCTCAAGTTCGTGCGGTCGAACCAGGGCACCTCGATCAACCAGCGCCCGATCGTCAACACGGGCGACCGGGTGAAGCGCGGTCAGCCGCTGGCGGACTCGTCCTGCACGCAGGACGGCGAGCTGGCGCTGGGCCAGTCGCTGCTGGTGGCGTTCATGTCCTGGGAGGGCCTGAACTTCGAGGACGCGATCGTGCTGTCCGAGTCGGTGGTGCGTGAGGACAAGTTCACCTCCATCCACATGGAGAAGTACGAGGTGGAGGCCCGCGACACGAAGCTGGGCCCCGAGGAGATCACCCGCGACATCCCGAACGTCGGCGAGGAAGCGCTGCGCGACCTCGACGAGGAGGGGGTGATTCGCGTCGGCGCTGAGGTGCGCGAGGGCGACATCCTCGTCGGCAAGATCACGCCGAAGGGCGAGACCGAGCTGACGCCGGAGGAGAAGCTGCTGCGCGCGATCTTCGGTGAGAAAGCGCGCGAGGTGAAAGACACCAGCCTGCGCGTGCCCCACGGCGAGCGCGGCAAGGTGATCGACGTCCGCGTGTTCAGCCGCGACGACGGCGACGAGCTGCCGGCGGACGTGAACAAGATGGTCCGCGTGGCCGTCGCGCAGAAGCGCAAGATCACGTCGGGTGACAAGATGGCCGGCCGCCATGGCAACAAGGGCGTGGTGTCCAAGCTGCTCCCGCTCGAGGACATGCCGTACCTGGCGGACGGTCGCCCGGTCGAGATCGTGCTGAACCCGATTGGCGTGCCGTCGCGCATGAACATCGGCCAGGTGCTGGAGACGCACCTCGGCTGGGCGGCGTCGACCCTCGGATGGCGGGCGGTGACGCCGGTCTTCGACGGTGCGTCGGAGACGGAGATCGAGGACGCGCTCAGCCGGGCGTGGTTCGCGATCCAGTCGGGCGCGGTCGAGACCGACACGGCGCTCACCTCGGAGGACACCGAGGTGGGGCAGCGCGTCGACCTCGATGCGATGGAGGCGTACCTCAAGGAGGGCGGCTTCGACCCGGACGAGGTGCTGCGCACCGGTGAGCCGGGCACGGCGACGAAGGCCTGCCTGAGCCTGTGGCTCGAGGGTCTCGGCGAGAAGAACGTGCGCCGGTTGAGCGACGAGAACTTCGAGGCGCGGGTGACCGAGGTCGCCGCGCGCGAGAACGTCGCGTCCCCGATCTGGGGCAAGCAGACGCTCTACGACGGTCGCACGGGCGAGCCCTTCGACCAGCCGGTGACGGTTGGCTACATCTACATGCTGAAGCTGATCCACCTCGTGGACGACAAGATCCACGCCCGGTCGACTGGCCCGTACTCGCTGATCACGCAGCAGCCGCTGGGTGGTAAGGCGCAGTTCGGTGGTCAGCGGTTCGGTGAGATGGAGGTCTGGGCGCTCGAGGCGTACGGCGCCGCGCACATCCTCCAGGAGATGCTGACGGTGAAGTCGGACGACGTGGTCGGACGTGTGAAGACGTACGAGGCGATCGTCAAGGGCGAGAACACGATGGACCCGGGCGTGCCCGAGTCGTTCAAGGTCCTCGTCAAGGAGCTCCAGTCGCTCGGCCTGAGCGTCGAAATCCTGAACGACGCCTCGGAAGAGGTGGAGTTCGGCGAGGACTACATGGAGCAGATCCCGTCACTCGGGATCAACCTCTCAGGTCGCGAAGCAGAGGATGTTGCCCGTGCTTGAGGTCAATGATTTCAACGCGATTCGTCTGGGGCTGGCGTCGTCATCCCAGATCATGTCGTGGTCGTACGGCGAGGTCACCAAGCCGGAGACGATCAACTACCGGACGCTGAAGCCCGAGATGGACGGGCTGTTCTGCCAGCGCATCTTCGGTCCGATCAAGGACTTCGAGTGCGCGTGCGGGAAGTACAAGCGGATCCGCTACAAGGGGATCATCTGCGACCGCTGCGGCACCGAGGTGACGCGCAGCAAGGTGCGCCGCGAGCGGATGGGGCACATCACCCTGGCCGCGCCGGTGACGCACATCTGGTTCGCGAAGGGCGTCCCCAGCCGGCTGGGCCTGCTGCTGGACATCCCGCCGCGGACGCTGGAGCGGGTCCTCTACTTCGCGCAGTACGTCGTGACCGAGGTCAATGACGAAGCGCGCGCGCACGCGCTCGAGCTGCTGCAGAACGAGATCGACGAGGAGGCTACCCGCCGCGAAGGCGAGACCGGCCAGGAGATCCTCGAGAAGGAGCAGGCCCTCGAGGCTGAGCTCGCCGAGATCGAGTCCCGCAAGGACGAGGAGCTGAAGGCCGCCGACGAGGAGCTGGGCGAACAGATCGACGCCGTCATGACCGAGGCGCGCGAGATGGAGCAGGACCTCAACGGCCGCACCGACGAGAAGCTGCGCGGCAAGCTGACGTTCCGCGATCAGGTGATCGCGCAGCGCAGCGACGTGATCAGCAAGGAGACGGTCAAGGCGCTCCAGGAGGCCGCGACGGTCGCCGTCAGCGGCGTCGAGGAGACGATCGCGGGCAAGAAGTCCGACATCCAGCTGATGGCCGAGGCGGCCGCGCAGCAGAAGCGGGACGCCTCGTTCGAGGCGCTCGAGCCGCTGCGTGAGCAGTCGGCGGCGATCCGGGACGAGGTCACCAAGGAGTACGAGCCGCTGGTGAAGTGGCTCGACAAGCTCCGCGACCCGATCGAGGCGGACGCGCTGACGGTCCTCAGCGAGAACGAGTACCGCGACTACGAGGAGCGCTTCGGCCTCGTCTTCAAGTCCGGCATGGGTGCGGAGGCGATCCTCTCGATCCTCCAGCGGCTCGAGCTGGACACGCTGCGGGTGAAGCTCCAGGGCGAGCTGCACTCGACGAGTGGCCAGCGCCGTAAGAAGGCGACGAAGCGCCTGCGCATCGTCGAGTCGTTGCGGAAGTCCGGGAACCGCCCGGAGTGGATGATCATCACCGAGCTGCCCGTGCTGCCCCCGGACCTGCGTCCGATGGTGCAGCTGGAGGGTGGCCGGTTCGCGACGTCCGACCTCAACGACCTCTACCGGCGCGTAATCAACCGCAACAACCGCCTGAAGCGGCTGCTGAACCTCGGCGCGCCCGAGATCATCATCCGCAACGAGAAGCGGATGCTGCAGGAGTCGGTCGACTCGTTGATCGACAACGGCCGCCGCGGTCGTGCGGTCTCCGGTTCCGGCAACCACAAGCTGAAGTCGCTGTCCGACTTGCTCAAGGGCAAGCAGGGGCGCTTCCGCCAGAACCTGCTCGGTAAGCGCGTCGACTACTCCGGCCGGTCCGTGATCATCGTGGGGCCGCAGCTGCGCCTCGATCAGTGCGGGCTGCCGAAGAAGATGGCGCTCGAGCTGTTCAAGCCGTTCGTCATGCACGCCCTCGTGCGGAGCGGGCTGGCGCACAACATCAAGAGCGCGAAGCGGATCGTGGAGCGCGCCCAGCCCGAGGTCTGGGACGTGCTGGAAGAGGTGATCAAGGAGCGCCCGGTTCTACTGAACCGTGCGCCGACCCTGCACCGCCTCGGCATCCAGGCGTTCGAGCCGGTCCTCGTCGAGGGCTCGGCGATCCAGCTGCACCCGCTCGTCTGCTTCGCGTACAACGCGGACTTCGACGGCGACCAGATGGCGGTCCACGTGCCGCTGTCGTACGAGGCCGTCGCCGAGGCGCGGCAGGTGATGCTGTCCTCGGAGAACCTGCTGTCGCCGTCGGATGGTGAGCCGGTGGTGGCGCCGACGCTGGACATGGTCCTCGGCTGCTACTACATGACCTACCAGGGCGTGCTCCCCGAGGGTGAGACGCCTCGGTCGTTCATCGACCACGACCGGTTGCGGATGGCCTACCAGCTCGGCCAGGTGAGCATTCACCAGCCGGTGCGCTACAAGGTCGGTGAGGAGTTCATCGACACGACCGTCGGCCGGGTGCTGTTCAACGAGATCGTCCCGGACGAGCTCGGGTACCAGAACGAGCTGATGGACAAGGGGCGCCTGCGGGTGCTCGTGTCGCGGGCGCACCGGGAGCTCGGCAACGCGCCGACGGTGAAGCTCGTGGACGCGATCAAGGACATCGGGTTCCGCTACGCGACCCAGTCCGGTCTCACGATCGCCGTGTCCGACATCTCGGTGCCGAAGACGAAGCCACAGCTGATGGCCGAGGCCGACGCGCACATCAACGACATGGAGGACCAGTACCAGCTCGGTCTGATCACCTCGGACGAGAAGTACCAGTCCGCGATCAACATCTGGTCGGAGACGACCACGAAGATGCAGGACGCGCTGTACGACTCGCTGCCGCCCACCAGCGCGCTGGCGATGATGTCGAACAGCGGGGCGAAGGGGAACATCGCGCAGATCCGCCAGATGGGCGCGATGCGCGGTCTGATGTCCGACCCGTCCGGTCGGATCATCGACCTTCCGATCCGCTCGAGCTTCCGAGAGGGCCTCTCGGTCCTCGAGTACTTCATCTCGACGCACGGCGCTCGCAAGGGTCTGGCCGACACGGCGCTCCGCACCGCGGACTCCGGTTACCTGACCCGGCGCATGATCGACGTCTCCCAGGACGTCGTGATCCAGCCGGGCACCTGCGTCGAGGAAGGCGAGCCGATCCCGGGCATCTGGCTGGTCGACCGCCCCGGCGACGCCCTGCTGGCGTCGCTCGAGGAGCGCATCGACGGTCGCTTCACCGCCACGCCGGTGGTGCACCCCGAGACGGGCGAAGTGCTCGTCGAGGAGGACGTCGAGATCTCGGCCCAGAAGGCGAAGGAGATCGTGGAGGCGGGCATCACCCGCGTCCACGTGCAGTCGCCGCTGACGGACACGAGCCCTCGAGGGATTGCGCAGCACAGCTACGGCCGGTCGTTGGCGACTGGCGAGCCGGTGGAGCCGGGGACCGCGATCGGCATCATCGCCGCGCAGTCGATCGGTGAGCCGGGCACGCAGCTGACGATGCGGACGTTCCACACGGGTGGTGTCGCTGGACTCGACATCACCTCGGGTCTGCCGCGTGTCGAGGAGATCTTCGAAGCACGCGTGCCCAAGGGGCAGGCGCTGCTGGCGGAGATCGACGGCGTGGTGCAGGTGCTCCGCGACGGCGACCAGCGGACGATCTCGGTCACCTCGACGGAGACGTTCTCGGAGCAGTTCGAGCTGCCTGAGAACTTCGAGCTCCTCGTGGAGAACGACGACGAGGTCGAGGCGGATCAGCTGCTCGCGCAGCCGCCCGAGGACGCCGAGGAATCGGACGTCCCGATGGTGCCGCTCGTCTCGCCGGCGAACGGCAAGGTGGAGTTCGTCCGTGACGGCCGCAAGCGCCGCCCGGTCGCCCTCCGCATCACCGCCGAGATCAAGGACGTCCGTGAGTACCCGGTGCCCGCGAGCGCGCGTCTACGCGTCGAGGGTGGCGAGTTCATCCACGCCGGCGACCAGCTCACCGAGGGTCCGTTGGATCCGCAGGAGGTGCTGCGGATCATGGGCCCCGAGGCCTGCCAGCTCTACCTCGTCGACGAGGTGCAGAAGGTCTACCGGTCCCAGGGCGTGAACATCAACGATCGCCACATCGAGGTGATCGTGAGCCAGATGATGCGCAAGGTTCGGATCGAGGACCCGGGTGACTCCGACCACCTCCCGACGGAGCTGGTCGACCGCTGGGAGTTCGAGGAGATGAACCAGCGCCTGATTGCTGAGGGCGGCACGCCGGCGACGGCGGAGCCGGTGCTCCTGGGTGTGACGAAGGCGTCGCTATCGACGGACTCGTTCCTGGCGGCGGCGTCGTTCCAGGAGACGACGCGGGTGCTGACGGACGCCGCGATCAGCGGATCCACGGACTACCTGCGTGGCCTCAAGGAGAACGTCATCATCGGCAAGCTGATCCCGGCACGTGCCGAGGTCGTGGTCGAGCGGCCGGAGCCGATCGCCGAGATCTCCATGCCGGAATCGATGGTGTTGCCGTTCATCTTCGACTTCGAGCGGCAGGAGACGCTGATCGGCGAGACGCCGTCGGTGTTCCAGCCGAGCGAGGAGATGACGGCCGAGCTGGCCGGAGCGGCTTCGTACGTCGCCGAGCCCGACTAGCTCGACTGGCCTCGATGGCCACGAGTCGACGATTGCGAGGGGGCCGAGAGGCCCCCTCGTTTCGATCTGAGGGCGGTGGGTGTTGCGCCGAGGGAGCGCCTCTGCGACGCGGTGGCCAGCGGGTGTTTCGCCGGCGAGCGCCAGGCGGGGCTGGGGCTGGCCTCGAGCGGTAGGCCTGCCTCGGGAGGTGGCTGCTGGGGGCTGACGCGAGTGCGCCAGAGGAGGACACGGGCTGCGCCCGTGGCCGGATTCTTCTAGGAAACCCGCCCACCCACCCCATATGCCTGTGGGGCTGCGCCCCACGCCCCGCTTTCCGGAGGGCTTCGCCCTCGGAGGGCTGGCTTCGGCGCTGAAGATCGAACTGCGGGCAGCGCGGCGCGCTCTGGAGCGCGAGACGAACGAGTTGTGTCTGGAGTCGCTCAGAGAGAAGTGGCACGGAACGGGGGCCGATCGGCCCCCGTGTTGATCTGCTCTGTAGGTGGTGAATCGCCGGCGACGGCGCTATCGCGTAGTTGTCGTTCGGCCTCGGCGGCTCGTTCGCGGAGTTCGCGCTGGCGGGCGCGGTAGGCGCGGGCTTTCGACTTCGTGCCGCAGGTGCTCATGTCGCACCAGCGGCGGGATCGGTTCTTGGACTGGTCGAGGAAGGCCCACTGGCAGGTGTCGTTCTGGCAGTGGCTGAGGCGGGCCCAGGTGCCGTCGCGCATGGCGTCGTGGGCGATACCGAGGACGCGGGCGGTGAGGCCTCGGATGCCGGTGGCTGCGGGCTCGAGGTGCGAGTCGGCGCCTTCGAAGCGGACGCGGAGCGGGAGCTGGGCGGCGATCGCGTCGAGCTGGGCCGCGTTTCGAGGGGTGTGGTCGTCGATCAGCGCGTTCAGGGCGTCCCTGGCGGCGCGGGCGAGGTCGACGTCCTCGGTGGTGACGTCGATCAGGCCGCTCTCCGCGACTCGCTCGGCGGTCAGCCAGCGGGTGAAGAGGTCTCGGTTGGCGAACCAGTCCCGCACGCCCTCGTCGTGGTGGTGGCTATTGAGGAACTTGAAGAAGAGGCGGCGGTCTGCTCGGTCCATGGAATCAGCATATCATCACTACCAATCCGCTGTTGACTGGTGACATTGGAACCAGTAAAGTTTGTCTTGTCGGTGACGGTACCAGCAACAGGCTGATAGCCGGTTACCGAGATCGCGAGGGACGGGGCCATGGCGAACCACACACTGAGGCTGGAGCGGTACTACAACGCGCTGATCGGGCGCAGTCGGCAGGGCGACCTGCCGTTGATTCAGGAGGCGCGGCGCGATCTGCATCGGGAGGTGGAGCGCCACTTCCCGTTCACGACGCCGTAGGCGGCGTCGGCGCCCCGGCGGGGCGCTGGGCCGCTGAGGCGGCCTCCAATCGAATAGTCCTCAGGTAATCGGCGGCCCATATCGGGCCGCCGATTCGCGCCCGAGGGCGCTCACGGAGCGAGACAGAGCGAAACAGGGCGAGACCGAGGGAGAGAGGGACCACGATGACTGCACCAGCCGCGACGGACGCCGCCCGGGCGATCATTGCCGCGACGGACACAGCGCTTGCCGAGCTGGAGGCTGTGCTGGAGGGCGCTGAGCGGGTGACGCTCCATGGCGACGACCAGCACGACTGGACCGAGGCGGACGTGTGGGCGCACCTCGGGCGTTGGTTCGCCGCATCGGTGGACGTCGTGAAGCGCTACCAGGGCGGCGAGCGCGAGATCGACGACTACGACGACGGGGAGCGGCTGAACCTCGGGTGGTTGGAAGCGGATCGCGGGCTCGCCGGCGACGAGGCGAAGGCGCGCGCCCTCGATACGTGGGCCGAGTTCCGTGCGCTGCTCGCGGCGGTCGAGCCGTCTGAGTGGAACGGGCTCTTCGAGGGCTACGCGCGCGGTACCGGGGTCGGGCATGTGCTCGAGCACATCGGGTTCGTGGTCGACGCTAGCGGGGTCGAGCCGCCGGCAGAGGCGGTGTCGCGGCTGTCGCGCGATCGCACATCCTGGAGCGAGCTGGTGGCCGCACTGGACGCGCGGCCAGGGGTGCCGCTCCACGATCCGGAGTCGCCGGAGTGGACGAGCAAGGAGATCTTCGGGCACTTCGCGCACTGGACGGAGTGGGGGATCACGGCGTTCGAGGCGATGCGCGACGGTCAGCCGCGGCCGGAGGCGAACGAGACCTTCGAGGAGGCGAACGCGCGCTGGGCGGCCGAGGACGGGGCGCACGACCTCGAGACGTTGCGGGCGCGCGCGTTGCGCGCGCAGGGTCGGCGGGCGCAATTAATTCGCTCGACGCCGGCGGAGCAGTGGACCGAGGAGATGGTCGCGGCGATCGACGAGGACGGCTACGACCACATCGCGGAGCACCACCGCTACATCGGCGGCGAGTCGTCGGCGTGAATGGCGTGGCCGCGAGCGGC
>JANQNP010000078.1 GCA_028279505.1 Dehalococcoidia bacterium | reverse complement strand
CAGGCGACGGCGAACAGCAACAGCGACACGACGAATGTCGTGAACACAGCAAGACGCGACATGTCAGGGACTCCAACCGGGCTGCGGAGCGTGCATCCGCGCCTTGGGCGCGGGCGCTACACGCAGGGGCTCGAACCAATCGGACCGCATCCGCGCTGTGCGCGCGGGCGCTACGGCCCGGTCATCGAATCGTGCCAGAACAGCACGCGGCGCTCAATGTACGCAACGATGCCGGTCAGGGCCACGCCCAGCGTGGCGAGCACGACGATCGCGCCGAACAGCGCCGGCGTGTCGAAGTCGCCGTTGGCGATCAGGATCAGCTGACCCATCCCCGAGGACCCCGAGAGGAACTCGGCGACCACCGCGCCGATCAGCGATAGCGGCACCGAGATGCGCAGCGCCGCGAAGACGTACGGCAACGACGAGGGCATGCGCAGCGACCAGAGCACGCGCCAGCGAGAGGCATCGAGGGCGCGCATGAAGTCGAGGGCAGCCGGGTCGACGGCGCGCAGGCCGATCAGCGCGTTGACCAGCATCGGGAAGAACGTGATCAGCGCGGCGATCGCGATCTTCGGCCCGACCCCGAAGCCGAACCAGATCGCGAAGAGCGGGTAGACAGCGACGATCGGGGTCAGCTTGACCAGCAGCGCCGGCGGGTAGAGCGCACGTTCGAGCAACCTCGAATGCGCCATCAGCACCGCGAGCGCGAACGCCCCGACGCTCGCGATGATCAGGCCGCCCATCGCTGCGGTCAGCGACTCACGCGCGGCGGTGACGTAGCGGCCGGGATCGTCGCGCAGCGCCTCGAAGACGGCCGACGGCTTCGGCACGAGGTACTCGGCGATCTCGCGCTCGCGCACCCAGAACTCCCAGCCGATAACGAGCACCACCAGCGCTACGACCGGCGGGACCGTTACCGCGAGCCAGCCGCGGACGCGCGCCGCCGCGCGCGCCGACGGACGGACCGCCACCACCTCGGGTGCGGCGGGCGCGGGCGTCTCCAGCTGGCCGGTGCGCTGCATCAGGCGCTCGTTCGCAGCAGGTCGCGGATGTGCCGCTCGGACTCGACGAAGGCGGGCTCCGTGAGGAGCGCGTCGGTGCGCGGGCGCGAGAGGTCGACCGCGACCTCTTCGAGGATCCGGCCGGGCGAGCCGCTCATCACCACGACGCGGTCGGAGAGCAGCAGCGCCTCGCGGATCGAGTGCGTCACGAACAGCACGGAGATCCGCTCCCGCTCCCAGAGTGCGAGCAGCTCGAGGCGCATCGCCTCCCTGGAGAGCTCGTCGAGCGCGCCGAAGGGCTCGTCCATCAGCAGCAGTCGCGGGTCGACGGCCAGCGCCCGCGCGAGCGCGACGCGTTGCTTCATCCCACCAGACAGCTCGCGCGGGTAGAGCCCGGCGTAGCGGTCGATGCCGACCCGTTCGAGCCAGCTGGTTGCGGAGCCATCGGACCCCGCGAGGTCGATCGCGAGCCGGACGTTCGCCTCCACCGATCGCCAGGGCATCAGCCCCGGCTCCTGGGTGACGAGGCCCAACGCCCCGTTCCGGCGCGCGGTCCGCGGCGGTGAGCCGAAGACCTCGACGCGGCCGGACGCCGGCTCGAGGAGGCCAGCAACGGCGCGGAGCAGCGTGGTCTTGCCGCACCCGGACGGGCCGACGATCGAGACGAACTCGCCCGGCGCGACCGACAGATCGACCGCGGCGAGGGCACGCACGGTGGTGCGCTCCGCCTCGTACTGGTGCGCGACGCTCTCGAGGGTGATTGCAGGCATCGAGGCGGTCGCCGGCGCCGACTGCGCGCGATCCGCCACGGGGTTCGAGGTCATCGCGTTCCGTCCCCGCCCACCGATCGGTCGCCGTCCGCCGACGCGCGATCCGGCCGCGCAGTCGCGGCTCGTTCATTGTATGGTCCGAGGCGGCCAATCCTGGCCGGTTCGGGCGGCACCCGCGCCGCGCCGGCAGGCGACATCCCCAACCCCTCCACTGACAGATCGGAGTTCCGATGGCCCATCGCATCGCGCTGGTCGGCGGTACCGGCCCCGAAGGACGCGGGCTCGCGACCCGATTCGCGCTCGCCG
Source organism: Dehalococcoidia bacterium (assembly GCA_028279505.1). Lineage (GTDB taxonomy): Bacteria > Chloroflexota > Dehalococcoidia > UBA2979 > UBA2979 > UBA6627. The sequence continues at coordinate 42,056 of JANQNP010000078.1, read as the reverse complement.
GGCACGACGTCGTGATCGGCAGCCGCGGCGCCGAGCGCGGCGCCGAGGTCGCCGCGGAACTGGCCGCCAGCCTCGCGACGAGCGCGCCGGAGGCAACGACCGTGACCGGGACCGACAACGCGACCGCAGTCGCCGACGCCGACGTGGTCGTCGTCGTCGTGCCGTACACGGCGCACCGGCCAACGCTCGAGGGCCTCGGCGCAGCGCTCGACGGCAAGATCGTCGTCGACGCCGTCGTGCCGGTGTACTTCGAGAAGGGGCCACGACCGATCGAGGTCGAGGCCGGGTCCGCGACCGAGGAGGCGAAGCAGATCCTGCCGGACGCGCGGGTGATCGGCGCGTTCCACAACCTCTCCGCGGAGGTGCTGCTGGAGCCACACACACCGCTCGATGCCGACGTGCTCGTCACCGGCGGCGACAAGGAAGCCAAGGAGACGGTGATGGCGCTGGCGAACGAGATCGAGGGCGCGCGCGCCGTCGACGCCGGCCCCCTCCGCTACTCCCGCTTCGTCGAGGGGATCACGATCCTGCTGATCGGCGTGAACGGCCGCTACAAGGCACACTCGGGCATCCAGGTCTCCGGGCTCGACGTCGGAGCATCGGCATGACCGCCGCCGCCGACGGCGAGCTGCGGGTGATCGGGCTGCGCGGAATCCCGATCGTCCAACCCGACGACGACATCGCCGAGCTGATCGTCGACGCCGCCTCGGCGCAGGGCGTCGGTATCGAGGATGGCGACGCGATCGCCGTGACGCAGCGGATCGTCTCCCGCGCCGAGCACCAGCTCCGCCGCCTGGACGAGTTCGAGCCGAGCCCGTTCGCCCTCGAGTACGCCGACCGCACGGAGAAGGATCCGCGAGTCGTCGAGGCCGTGCTGCGGGAGTCGACGCGCGTGATCCGCCAGGTGGGCGGCGTCCTGATCACGGAGACGAAGCACGGCTTCAAGTGCGCGAACGCCGGCGTCGACGGCTCCAACGTCGGCGGCGAGGAGTTCGTGTCCCTGCTGCCGGTCGACCCGGACGCCTCGTGCGAACGGATTCGCGCCGGGATCGCGGAGCGCACCGGCGCGGACGTGGCGGTCATCATGACTGACACGTTCGGGCGGCCGTGGCGACACGGGCAGACGAACGTCGCGATCGGCGTCGCCGGGATGCTGCCGTTCCGCGACTACGTCGGCGAGAACGACATGGACGGCATCGAGTTGCGCGTGACCACGATCTGCGTCGCCGACCAGATCGCCGGCACCGCCGAGCTGGTGATGGGCAAGAGCGACGGGGTGCCGGTGGCGATCATGCGCGGCTACGACTACCCGCGGGGCAACGGGTCCGCGTCGGAGATCGTTCGCGAGATGGAGCTGGACCTCTTCCCGTAGCCCCCCACCCGATCCCTCGCGCGCGTCACACCTGGGCCGCTCCGCCGGCGCACTGGGTGCCGTGGACCCGCCCGTAGCTCGGGAACGGCACTGACCCTACGCTGCGCTGATGTCCGCGGACGCGGGGACCCCCGCCAACCCCACGCCGGTCGACGCCGAGCTGCGGCGCGCGATGGACCGGAACATCAGCCTCCTTGGCTGGTGGTGGTGGCTCCGCTTCTTCTGGCTCGGCGAGGCGATCTGGGTCATCTACCTGACCGAGGAGCACGGCCTGAGCCTCGGCGAGGTCCTCTTCTTCGAGGCGGCCTACGCGGCCTCGGTGCTGGTGACGGAGATCCCGTCGGGCATCCTCGCCGATCGGTTCGGCCGCCGCCGCGTGCTGCTCATCTCCGGCGTCGTGTTCATCGGCGGGCTGCTCACGTTCGGGCTCGGCGAGGGACTCCTGCTCCTCTTGCTGGCGTACGGGGCGTTCGGGGTCTCCGACGCGGCGCTCTCCGGCGCCGACCAGGCGTTGCTCTACGACTCGCTCGAACCGAACGGTCGCACCGAGGAGTTCGAACCGAAGCTCGGACGGTTCAACGCGCTGGTGATGGCTGGCTTCGCGATCATGACGGTCGGCGGCTCGCTGATGGTGCGCTGGACCCCGCTCTCCACCCCGATCCTGCTGAGCGCGGTCCTCACCGTTCCGAGCCTGCTCCTCGTCATGCGGATGACCGACCCGCCTCGACGGCGCGGCCGCTCGAGCGTGCGAGCGATCGGCGTGGGCGCGCTGAAGCGGATCGCGACCACCCGGGCGATGTGGTCGGTCGTGCTGATCAACGGGGTGTCGACGGTCGCGATCTCGCTGATGGCGATCCTGCAGCAGCCACTGCTGATCAAGTTCGGCTTCCCGGTCTGGAGCCTGGGCGCCTTCGTCGCGGTCCAGCTGCTGATCGGCGCAGCGGGCGCGTGGGTCGCGGGCGCGGCGGGGCTGCGCCTCGGCCTGCATCGCCTGTTCCTGTTCGTGCCGCTGATCAGCTCGCTGTCGCTCCTGGCCGGCATCTCCGACTGGCCCTGGATGTACGCGTTCTTCCTGCTGCCCGGCGCCGGCTACCACCTCGTCTACACGAACGCGTCGGGGTTCCTCTCGCGACGCGTCACCGAGCAGGAACGAGCGACCGTGATCTCGACGGCCTCGATGGTGTCGAGCAGCGCGACAGTCGCGGTGACGCCGGTGATCGGCCTGCTAGTGGATGGGTCGAGCCTCGATACCGGGCTGCTCGTCGCCTCGCTCGGGCTCGCGGCGGTGGCACTCCTCGCGTACGTCGCCTGGCGAACGAGCGGCGACACCACCCGCGACCCGGCGGTCCCGCCGGACGGTGCGCCGCGCGCGACCAGCGCACCGGACGAGCCGGCGCCACCCGCCGAGGCCCCGCTCACCGACGAGGGCGTGCCGACGTTCGTCTTCCCCCGGCGCCGCCCGTAGCATCGACAAGCATCGATGCGCGGACGGGACACGACCGTGACCGAGGAACAGCAGGGCCCCGCCGACCAGTCGGGAGACGCGGATCCGGCCTCGGAGGACCCGACCCCGAACGAGCCCCCTTCCGGCGCGACCGAGTTACTGCGCGACGCGCTGGTCGACGACGACGACCCGCGCTTCCCGCTCTGGCTCCCGCTGCCCGGCATCGTCGCCGCGGCCGGCTGGGCGCTCTACGACGCCAGCGCCGGCGGCGGCGCCTTTCTCGAGACGTTGCTCTGGCCGGGGGCGGCGATCTTCGCCGGCACCACCCTGGCGAGCTGGCTGGGCTGGCAGCTCGACATCGACTGATCCGAGGGCGATCGATCACGCGTCTCGTTCGGTCGCGGTCACGGCACGGATCAACCACGCGCCCTCGCGTCGTGAGAGCATGGGCGCACGATGCTCCATGTCTACTACGGCGCCGATGACTTCCGGAGCGGCGAAGCGCTCGCCGAACTGAAGCGATCGCTCGACGGCGACGGGATGCTCGCGAGCAACACCTCGGTCCTGTCCGGCCGCGGGCTCAAACCGGCCGAGCTGACGCAGCACGCGATGGCCGTGCCATTCCTCGCGGAGTCGCGACTCGTGATCGTCGAGGGCCTGCTGAGCGCCCTCGGCTCGCGCCGCGGTGTCGCCGACGAGTGGCAGCCCTTCATCGAGGCGGCGGCCGAGCTGCCGCCGTCGAACCACGTGGTGCTGATCGAGCCGGCACCGAGGCGGGACGACCGCCAGGGCATCGGCCGCTCGCCCCTGCTACGCGCGCTGAAGAACGTGCCAGACGCCGACGTACGCGAGTTCGCCGAGCTGAAGACCTGGAGCCGCAGCGGCCCCAGCGAGGTCGGACGCTGGCTCTACGATCGCGCGTCCGCGCGCTCGATCGCGATCGACAACGACGCAATCGACACGCTGGTCGATCTGATCGGCGCCAACCTGCGCACCCTCGCGCAGGAGCTCGACAAGCTCGCCGCACACGCCGCCGCCACCGGCGCTCCCTCGATCACGGCGGCCGACGTGCGGCTGATGACCCCGCAGGCGCGCGAGGAGAGCATGTTCGCCCTCGTCGACGCGATCGTGGAAGGGCGCGCCGATCTCGCGTTGCGCTTGCTGCGGCGCGTGCTCGACGACGGCAGCGTGGCGCCGATCCTGTTGCAGGTGATGGTCGCCCGCCAGTTGCGCAACCTCGTGCGAGCAACCGAGCTCCTCGAACGTCACGCGACGCAGCAAGAGGTCGGCGACGCGACCGGCCTCCGAGGGTTCCCGCTCACGAAGGTGATGCGCCAGTCGCGCCAGCTCAGCCGCGAGCAAGCGGAGCGAAACCTGCGCGCGGTCGAGGCCGCCGACTTCGCCGTGAAGTCGGGCCGCCTCGGCGACGAGCTCGCCCTCGAACTCCTCGTCTCCGGGGGTCTTCGACCCCCCTCTTGACGCTTCGCGGTGTGTGGTCGGTCCGGCGGTTGGCGCTTCGCGTGAGTCTCGGTTCGTCCATCGCTGCCTGGTGCTCCGTGGGAAGCTGCGGCCTGGGGCCTCCACGTTGCCCCGGCAGTTCGTCGTTGCTTTGTCGGGTCTACCTGTCCAGAACAGCGGCGGGTTGGGCGAGGACTAGACGACTAAGCGTCAGCCGGTCACAGAACTCGGCGAAGGAACGAGGGCAAGGCCCACCCACTCAATCTGGCGTGAAACGTCAAGAGAGGGGTCTAAGACCCCCGGAGGGGGATGGCGATCGGGTTGTAGCAGGCGGCGAAGTGGCCGGGCTCGTCGCCGGCGGGCTCGAGGGCGGGGGCGTCCTCAATGCGGCATTGCGAGACGGCCTTGGGGCAACGGGGGAGGAAGGGGCACTGCGGCGCGAGGTCGGAGAGGTCGGGGGGCTGGCCGCGCAGCGGCTGGAGCCGGGACTGGTGCGGGCCGGGGAGGCTCTGCAGCAGCCCGTGGCTATAGGGGTGGCGGGGCGCGCGAAAGACCGTCTTCACGTCGGCTCTCTCGACGATCTCGCCGGCGTACATCACGTGGACGCGATCGGCCATGCGCGCGACGACGCCGAAGTCGTGCGTGATCAGCAGCAGGCCCACACCCGCCTGGTCGCGCAGCTCCTCGAGGATCTGCAGGGTCTCCATGCGGACGCCGGGGTCGAGGCTGGCGGTCGGTTCGTCGGCGATGATGACTCGGGGCTGCAGTGCGACGGCGAGCGTGATCATCACCCGCTGCGCCATGCCGCCAGAGAGCTGGAACGGGTACGCGTCGAAGGCGCGCTCGGCGTCCGGGAGGATCCGCTGGAGCGCCGCGAGCGCCTCGGCCTCCGCCTCCTCCCGCGAGAGGTCCCGGTGCGCCTGGTAGAGCTCGACGAGCTGCTCGCGCACCCGGAGGGTCGGAGTGAGGGCACTCAACGCGTCCTGGAAGATCATCGAGATCTGCTCGCCGCGGATGCGACGGAGCTCCTCGGTGTCGAGCCCGAGCAGCGAGCGCCCCGCGTAGCGCATCGAACGCGCTTGGACGTCCGCATTGCCGGGCAGCAACCCGAGGAGCGCGTGACCGATCGTGCTCTTCCCCGCGGCGGACTCGCCCACGAGGGCAAGCGTCTCGCCGGCGCGCACCTCGAACGAGACGTCACGCACGGCGGCAACGGTCGCGTCCTCGGAGCGATAGCTCACGGAGAGCCCGTCGACCGCGATCAGCGGCGGCTCGGCTTGCCCTCCACTCGCGCCGTTCGTCGACGTCACGTCAGGCCCCTCTTTACCCTCGTCGCCCCCCGGCGAGGGCCACTGACCCGTCGGGCCTGCGAGCGTCGATCTTATTCGCTGATCACGTCGCCCGTGAGCCAACGGAGCTGGCGGCTGCGATCCGACCCGTGGTCCCGGCCGTCAGCCGCGGTCCGAGAGCGAGGCCCAGCTCCCACGTCGACACATTCACCCGCCCGAGGACAGCAACCCATCGGCGACCAGGCGACCGTCGCTTCGCTCCTCACGAGCGGCGGCTCGCCAGCCCGCGAAGCGTCAACAAGCCCCCGAAGGGGGTTAGAAGGGGCGGATGGCGGTGACGACGCGGCCCTGAACCTCGATGTTGTCGGCGCTCGTGTAGATCGGATCCATCGTCGCGTTCATCGGCTGGAGCCGGACGCGCTCGCCCTCGTGGAAGAACTTCTTGAGCGTCGTCTCGTTCTCGGCCTTCAGCCAGACGGCGACCATCTCGCCGTCGTCGCAGCTCTGGGTCGGTTCGAGGATCACGATGTCGCCGTCGTTGATCAGCGCGTCGACCATCGAATGGCCATCGACGCGCAGCGCGAAGACGTTGCTGCGGCCGCCGGTCTGATCCTCGGTCAGCTCGATCGTGTCGGGGGCGGCCTCGATCGTCGACGCGTCCGGCGGGGTCGGGATCGGGATCCCCGCCGCGATCTTGCCGAGGAGCGGCACCGGCACGGTGCGGCGCCGGCTGCCGGCGCTCCCACCGAGGAGCTCGATCGCGCGAGAGACCTCGCGGTCGCGGCGAATGAAGCCCTTCTCCTCGAGACGTTTCAGGTTGTAGTCGACGACCGAGGTCGACGAGATGTCGCAGCCGGACTGAATGTCGCGGATCGACGGCGGGTAGTCATGCTCGGCGATGAAGGTCTCGAGGAAGCGCAGGATCCCCTGCTGCTTCGCGGAAAGCTCGTCGAACTGTGGATCGGCCACGGCTGTCTCCTCTACCCGTCGCGCTGCGTCCTCCGAGGGACAGCCCTCCAAAGGCGCCGATCGATCGGGCCCTGCGCCCCACCGCAGATCGCCGGATCCGGCACGGCCCTGGTCGCCAGAGGCGACCGCCGTCGTCAGTTCCGGCACATATGTTCTGTTCCGAACGATCCGAACGTAACGGCGACCATGGCGACCCGTCAACAACGAGCCCACGATTCGTCCACCATCGTCGATCGCGCGTCCGAGGTACGATTCGCCCTCGCGCGGCCGTCCGAACGACACGGCGACCGGCGCGGACGGACGTCGCCAACCGCGGACCCACACAACCCGGACCACCATCTGAGGAGCACCCATGGCAGCCGGCCTCGAGGACCTGTTCGGGCAGGAGGCGCCCGCCGAGCCGGACGAGTCAGCGGGCGAGCTGCGCCGCGCGATGGTCGTCGCCGCGCACCCCGACGACGCCGATTTCGGCGCCGCCGGCACCGCCCACCTGCTCACCCAGGCCGGGTGGGAGGTGCGCTACGTCGTCGCGACCGACGGGTCGAAGGGATCCGACGATCCCTCGTTGACGCCGGACCAGCTCGTCACGATGCGCGAGCAGGAGCAGCGCGACGCGGCGGATCTGCTCGGCGTCCAGAGCGTCGGGTTCCTCGGGTTCACCGACGGCGAGCTGGTGCGCGACCTGACCCTGCTCGAGGCGATCGTGCGCGAGATCCGCGCGTTCCAGCCGTTCGCGGTCTACACCCACGACCCGGAGCCGGTGATCATTCGCAACGGCTTCGTGAACCACAGCGACCACCGCGCGACCGGTCTCGCGACCGTCGACGCGGTCTACCCGGCGGCCCGCGACCGCCTGAACTTCCCCCACCACCTCGAGGAAGGCCTCGCCCCGCACAAGGTGCGCGAGCTCTACCTCTGGGGCGCCAACGAGTCGAACTTCGAGGTGGATATCACCGAGGTGGTGGAGACGAAGATCGCGTCGCTCGTCGCCCACGACAGCCAGTTCGACGTGAACGACGAGTTCCTCGAGCAGATCCGCACGTTCTGGAAGAACGACGCCGGCCGCTACGTCGAGGAATTCCGCCGCATCACCCTCTTCCTCTGACCCCTTCGGGGTCTCCCCTGACCCTTCGGGGTGTGCCATCGACGTTCCGTGGCCGGTCGGGATGCACGGCTCAGGCTGCACAGTTCGTTGGGAGCCCTCGAGGGCGCGGCCCGGCGCTGAGCGGTGAGGCTCCCGAGCCGATCGCTGCGTGTTAGGGTTCCGCAACGCAACGCGTGACCTCGAAACGATGAGCGCAGGGCGCGAAGCGTCAGAAAGGACCCGAAGGGTCAGTGCGGTTTGGGAATTTTCTGTTTCCGACGGTTGACGATCCCGACGAGGACGGGCGGTTCATTAGCGAGACGATCGACGAGGCGAAGCGGTCGGACGCGCTGGGGATGGACGCCGTCTGGCTCGGCGAGCACCACTTCGACGGGATGTGCGCCTACGTCGACCCGGTGACCTTCTCGACCGCGCTCGCGATGGCGACCGAGCGGATCAAGATCGGGTACTCGATTGCGCAGATGGCGCTGCACCACCCCGTGCGCATGGCCGAGCAGGTCGCGCTGATCGACCACCTCAGCCAGGGGCGGCTGATCGTCGGGCTCGGTCGCGGTCCGAGCACGAACACCTACGAGTACGACGGCTTCGGCATCCCGTTCGACGAGGCGCAGGCGCGACTCATCGAGGCCGAGGCGCTGATGATCGAGGCGTGGACCGCCTCCAACTCCGGCGAGGGGGTCCGGCACGAGGGTCGGTTCTGGAACGTCGAGATCCCGACGCTCCGTCCGCGCCCGTTCACGAAACCGCACCCGCAGGTGATCCGCGCCTGCTCGAGCGAGGGCTCCGTGCTGGACCAGGCGCGCGCCGGCCGCCCGTTCCTGATGAACATCCAGCCGCTCTCGGTGACGCAGGAGCGGATGGACGCGTACCGCGCCGAGATGCGATCGGCCGGCTACGACGACGAGCGGATCGCGGCGAACACCGCCGACAGCTGGGTCTGGCGCAACATCTTCGTCGCGGAGACCGACGACGAGGCGGCGAACGTCGGCATCCCCGCCTACGAGCTGCAGTCCCAGCTGCGCGACGCGATGCGGAACCGCATGCTCGACGAGCGCGGATCGACCATCGAGGGCGTCACGAAGGAGACGGTGGCCGCGCTGCCGCGGCGCAACGTCGAGGCGGCGCTGATCCACGGATCGCCGGAGACCGTCGCCGAGCAGATCGCGGCCATCGAGGCGACCGGCGCCGGCGGCGTGCTCGCGTCCTTCCGGATCGGCCCGATGCCGGTCGAGACCGCGACGAAGAACCTGGAGCTGTTCATGTCTCGGATCGCGCCCGCCTTCCAGCCAGCGATCCCGGCGTAACACGCGAGGGCGTGACCGGCCGAGGGAGTCGCCGTGGAGTACGTCGCGCCTCGTTTCTGCCCCCGCTGCGGCGCGGCAATGCCCGCACCATCCGAGGGCGATCGCCCGACCTGCCCCGCCTGCGACTACGTCGCCTACCCCGACCCGAAGGTCGCGACCGGGGTGCTCATCTCGAGACCCCGCTCCGCTGAACCCGGCGACCCGACCAGCGGTGCGATCGACGACCTCGAGCTGCTGCTGGTGCGCCGCAACCACGAGCCGGCGCTCGGTCGCTGGGCGTTCCCCTCGGGGTTCGTCGACGCCGGCGAGGTGGTGGAGGCCGCGGCGATCCGCGAGGTGTTCGAGGAGACCGGGGTGACGATCGCGCTCGACCGGCTCGTTGGGGTCTACTCCGAGCCGGGCAACATGGTCGTGTTCGTCGCGTACGCCGGCCACGTCGTGAGCGGCGAAGCCGTCGCCGGCGACGAGGCGTTCGAGTTGGGCTGGTTCGGACTCGACACGCTGCCGGAGCTCGCGTTCCCGCACGACGACCAGATCGTCGCCGAGTGGCGGGGCATGCTCGACGCCGGACGGTGACCGGCCGGCGCCGGGTCACGACGCTGGACTCCTGATCGCGAGCGTCGCTCGGGGTATGCTCGGCGCCGATCCAGCCCGTCATCGACATAGCCGAGCGACCGGTACCCGACCGACCTGCACCCGAACGAGGAGAGCCTCCCCATGGAAGTCACGCTGACCCTGACCGAGCGCGGCCAGGACCACCACGAGGAGGTCCGCGCGCTGCTGCGCGAGGCCCTCGATGAGTCCGGACTCAACGACGTGGAGGTCGCGGAGACGACGATCCGCGCCGACGAGGAGGCGATCGCGATCAAGTGTCTCGGATCGCCGACGATCCGGATCAACGGCCTCGACGTGGAGTACCAGGAGCGCGAGCCGGACGAGACGACGGCCGGCGTCCGCTACTACAACACCCCCGCCGGCTGGAAGTCGATCCCCGAGAAGGGAATGATCCTCCGCGCGCTCGAGAAGGCGAAGGAAGCCGACTCAGCCTCTTAGGGGGCCCTTCGAGCCTCCACGACGCTTCGCGCGCGGGTACGATCGTCCGATGACTGAGAAACCGGACCGGGAACCGCCAGGCGACCCGGGCGACCGCGACGCAGGCAGCTCGTTCCGCGACGCGTTGCGTGGGCTGCGACGCGCGGCTTCCGAGGTCGCGGACGCGGGCGCCGAGGAAGCGCGCAAGCTCGCGGATGCCGCGCGACCGGAGATTGAGCGGCGCGCGAAGCAGGCGAAAGCCGCCGCCGACGCCGCCCGACCGCACGTCGAGCAGAAGGCGCGCGAAGCGACCGCGTACGTGCGCGAGCACCAGGACGAGATCGTCCGCGCCTCGAAACGTGGCGCCGAGGTCGCGGCATCGGGCGTCGCCCGCACCGTGACACCCGGCCCGCTGCGCCCCGCCCTCGACGCGATGGAACGCGAGCTACGCGACCCGTCGACAGCCGAGTCCTCCGAATCTGAACGGCCCGACGAGACCGCCTCCGAGGCCGGCGCAACCCGCGACAGCGACGAGTCACCCGACGGCCCACCAGACCCCTCGACCGGACAGCAGCCACCCCGCCCCTAGGCGCGAAGCGTCAAGAAGGGGTCGAAGACCCCATGCCGGCGCGGGCGGAAGCCTCGAGGAACGCGGGGCGGCGCATCAGGATCGCGGCCGCCGCCCAGAGTGCGGCCGCCAGCAGGAAGCCGGCGGTGTAGAGCGCGAACGGGATCGAGTACGAGTCCGTCAGGTCGAAGAAGAACGTCCCCGCGAGCGGACCGAGCACCTGGCCACCGAAGCTGATCATCGACACCAGGCCGCTGATCGCCCCGTAGTGGCGGACGCCGAAGGCTCGGGTAACCAGCAGCGGCTCCATCATTGGAGCGAACGCGCCGCCGAACCCCCAGAAGATCACCCACGCCACGATGCCCGGCGTGTCCGTGTTCGCGACCAGCACTCCCGTCGCGATTGCCTGGGCCAACGCCACCCCAACGCCGAGGGCAAACACGCGATCGATGCGGTAGAGCACCAGGCTCAGCGGCGGCCGCGCGACCGCGCGGATCAGCGCGGTCAGCGCCAGCAGCCCGGCGCCGCCGGCGACGGCGCGGCTCTCGAAGAAGTCGACGATCAGGTTGTTGACGGAACCCTGGCCGAGGAAGAACAACAACATCCCGAGGGCGACGAGCCAGAACACGGCCGAGCGCAGCGCTTGAGAGGAACTGAACCCGCCCTCATCCGCCTCGAGCTCCGGCTCGCCCTCGATGACCGGGGGCGCGCCGTGGGCGCGGAGCCCGAAGTCGCGTGGTCGGTCCGTGACGAGCAGCGTGCCGATGCCTTGCAGCACGAGGATGGCGATCCCGCTGACGAACATCACCTCCTGCCAGCCCGAAATGCTGTCGACCCACGCGAGCGCCGGCAGCACGACGGCGCCACCCATCGCGAAGCCGGTCGTGACGAGGCCAAGTGCCCGCTGGCGGCTACGACCCTCGAACCAGCGGGTGATCAGCCAGTTGTAGGGGATCGGTGTCAGGAACGGACGAGCGAGGCTGACGGCGATCCAGCCGATGTAGAAGTGCCAGAGGTTCTGCGAGAACGAGGTCGCGACCAGCGCGATCGGCATCGCGATCGTGCCGATCAGCAACACCCGACGAGGACCGCCGCGATCGATCACGCCGCCGATCCACGGACCGATCACCGCGAACGAGACCTGTCCGATCGTGAACGCGCCGAACAGCGCCGTGCGGCTGACGTCGAAGTCCTCGGGGATCGAGGTGACGTAGAGGGCGACAACCCAGAACGTGGCGCCGACGGTCACGGCGTTCGTGAGGATGCCGGCGACGACGATCACCCACCCGTAGTGCACGGGCGATCGCTCCGCGAACGCTCTCATCAGCTCGGCCACCTGATCGGTCTGGAACGAGGGAGTGCTCACGGTAGCCCGTGGCCGGAGCAGGGACCATCACAGCGCCGTGATGATCGACGGCGGGTCTGCGGCGGACTATCGGCACGATCGCGGCGACGTCGCGGCGATCCCGACGCGACCTGACGGTCCGGTAGCGCCCTGCGCCCTGCTATCGTGCGCGTCGAGCGTCAGCAGACTTAGACCGCTGAGCGCGAGTGACGTGGGGGATGCTGATGAAGGTGGCCGTCGGCCTCGGTCGCGAGGCGATCACGGACTGGGACGAAGTGTCGGCGTGGGCGATCGAGTCAGAGAAGCTCGGCGTCGACTGCATCTGGACCGCCGAGGCGTGGGCGCACGACGTGATGACCCCGCTCGCCTACCTGGCGGCGAAGACCGAGAAGATCCACCTCGGCACGAGCATCATGCAGATCGGCACGCGCACACCCTCCCTGGTCGCGATGACCGCGATGGCGCTCGACGGCATGTCGAACGGGCGCTTCCGGCTCGGCGTCGGCAGCAGCGGCCCGCAGGTGATCGAGGGCTGGCACGGCATCCCGTTCGCGAAGCCCCTCGCGCGCACCCGCGAGGTGATCGAGATCGTCCAGCGGATCTTCAACGGCGAGAAGCTGAGCTACGACGGGGAGTTCTACCAGCTCCCGCTCCGCGACGGCGGCTCCGGCGAGGGCAAGGCGCTGATCCCGGGCGCCCCGCCGCCCAAGAACGTCCCGATCTACGTCGCGTCGCTCGGACCGAAGAACCTGCAGATGACCGGCGAGATCGCGGACGGCTGGCTCGGCACCTCGTTCCTCCCGGAGCATGCGAACCTGTTCCTCGACCCGATACGCGAAGGCGCGCAGGCGGCCGGCCGCTCCTTCGAGGACATGGACATCCAGGTCGGCGGCACGATCTGGTTCACCGATGACCTCGAGGCAGCCGCCCAGGCGCTCAAGCCCGGGCTCGCCTTCAGCCTGGGCGCGATGGGCTCGAAGGCCCACAACTTCTACAACGACGCCTACCGGCGTCAGGGCTGGGCCGACGAGGCGCTCGAGATCCAGCGGCTGTGGCTGTCTGGCGAGCGTGACGCCGCCCGCGCCCGGGTGCCCGACGAGATGGTGCTAGGCGGCAACCTGATCGGCGACGAGGACTCGATCCGCGACCGGCTCCGCCTCTACCGCGACGCCGGCATCACCACGTTCCGCGCCGGCCCCCGCGGCTCGAATCTGAGCGAGCGCCTCGACACCCTCGGACGGTTCATGGACATCGTCGCCGAGGTCAGCGCCGAGACGGCGGCGCCAGCCTAGCCGGGCGGCCGCGCGCGGTATCCGAGGCCGAGCGACCTGACCGAGGTAGCGCGTCAGGCGCGAAGCGTCAGGACCGGGTCGAAGACCCCCGCGCGCGGCTTCCGAGGGCCGAGCGACCTGACCGAGGTCCCGTGCGTCAGGCGCGAAGCGTCAGGAGCGGGTCGAAGACCCCCGCGCGCGGCTTCCGAGGGCCGAGCGGCCTGACCGAGGACCCTGCGTCAGGCGCGAAGCGTCAGGACCGGGTCGAAGACCCCTCGCGGCCGAGCGTCAGGCCGAGGACGTCCGACAGCTCGACGAGTGCGGCGGTGGCCGTCTCGCCACCGACCTGGCCGCTCTCCATCTCGCGCGCGAGCTGGAGCAGCGCGCGGATCGCCTCGGGCGTGTTGAGATCGTTGTCCATCGCATCCATGAACGCGTTGCGGAACGGCTGGGCGCGGAGCACGTCCGGGCCGTCCGAAGCCATCTCCGCCGCGCGGCGGAGCAGGGCAGCGTGCTCCTCCTCGGCGGCGAGCGCCTCCTCGGAGTAGTCGCGGTCGGCGCGATAGTGAGTACCGAGGAGCAGCAACCGAATGGCGTCCGGAGTGTGACCGGCACCCAGCAGCTCGCTCACCTTCACGAGGTTCCCCAGCGACTTCGACATCTTCACGCCACCAAGGCCCATCGTGCCGTTGTGGACCCAGTAGCGAACGCTGGGACAGTCGCCGGTCACGCCCTCGGTCTGCACGATCTCGCAATCGTGGTGGGGGAACGCCAGGTCGCGGCCGCCGCCGTGGATGTCGATCTGGTCGCCGAGGCCGGCGCGCACCATCGCCGAGCACTCGATGTGCCAGCCGGGGCGGCCGGGCCCCCAGGGCGACTCGAAGGTGGCGCCCGCGTCCTCCGAGGGCTGCCAGATCAGGAAGTCGAGCACGTCCCGTTTCAGGTGATCGGGCTCGTCCGGCATCGTGTCGGTCCGCGGCCCGGTCCGCAGCTCGTCCTGTGTCCGCCCCGAGAGCACGCCGAACGCCGGCGTCTTCGAGTGGTCGAAGAAGACGTAGCCATCGACCTCGTAGGCGTGCCCGGAGGCGACGAGGGCGGCCACCATCTCGATGATCTCCGGGATGTGCTCGGACACGCGCGGGTAGGCGTCCGGGCGGAGCACGTTGAGCGCGTCCATCTCTTCCAGGTAGATGCGGTGGTTGCGCTCGGTCAGCTCCTGGATGGTGACGCCGAGCTCCTTGGACTTCCGCACCATGTCGTCGTCGATGTCGGTGATGTTCTGGACGTGGCGAACCTCGTAGGCGTTGAACTCCAGCCAGCGTCGCAGCGTGTCCTGGACGACGTAGACGAGCGCGTGGCCGAGGTGGCCGACGTCGTACGGCGTGACGCCGCAGACGTACATCCTCGCGACGCCCGGTTCGAGCGACTCGAACGGCTCTAGTTCGCGACTCAGCGAGTTGTAGAGGTGCAGGCCGGCGTGGGGTCGAGGCTGGAGGTCGTCGCGCGGAGGTTGCAGCAGGGGGTCACTCCTCGTCCGCTGGCCCGTCAGGCGAGCCGGGCAGGCGGGCCCGGAACCATGCGATCCGCACGCGGCGATCGGTGGTCGACAGAGCGGAATCGTAGCACGCAGCAGCCGGCCAACTGCCTCGATCGAGGGGTGCAGCGCGGCTGACGCACCCGTCGCGTAGACTGCCCCAGCAGCGATGGCACGGACGCCACCGCGCCGCCCGTTCAGCCGCGTCGCAGGAGTGCCCGTGCCCCGTCCCCTACGCGTCGCGCTCCTCCAGCTCGAAGCCCGCGACCTGGCCGACCACGACCGCGCCTGGGGCGAACTGCTGCGCGCGATCGACGAGGCAGCCGAGCAGGAACCCGAGCTGATCGTCCTCCCGGAGGCGAGCTACCCCGCGTACTTCCTGCAGTCGCGCGAAGCCTACGAGGGGGCCTCGGTCCACCCGAGCGAGCAGGTGCTCTCCACGCTCGCCGAGCGGGCGCGGCGCCACGGCGTCCACCTCGCCGCGGGCTTGGTCCTCGAGGGAGCGAACGGCCTCGAGAACGTGTGCGTCCTCTTCGACCCCGACGGTCGCGAGGTGGGGCGATACACGAAGAGCTTCCTCTGGCACTTCGACCGCCGCTGGTTCCAGCCGGGTCAGCGCTACCCGGTATTCGAGCTGACCTTCCCGCGCGCCGGGGTGACAACGGCCGGCGTGCTCATCTGCTCGGACAGCCGCCTCGAGGAGATCCCGCGCGCCTACGCCGTCGAGGGCGCTCGCCTGATCGTCGACCCGACGGCCTGGGTCTCGGCTGGCCGCGACCCGCAGCAGCTCTCCAACCCGCAGATCGAGTTCCTGATGCCGGCGCGCGCGATCGAGAACGGGTGCTGGATCGTCTGCGCTGACAAGACCGGCCTCGAGGGCCATTCGGTCGTCTACGCCGGCCAGTCCGGCGTGATCGCTCCTGATGGGGAGTGGGTGGTGCGGGCGCCGAGCAGCGGCGCCGGCATCGTCGTCCACGAGATCGACCTCGATGCCGCGACCGGCCCGCCGATCGCGCGCCGGCCGGAGCTGTACGGCGACCTCGGCATGTCCGCCGACCAGTCGGCCGCGGCGCGCCTCGCCCGCGAGGCGCTGATCGCCGAGGATGCGGCCGCCCGCGTCGGCGCGGCGGCGATCGATGCATCGCCCTCGGCGGTCGATCTCGTCGAGGGCGCGCGCCAGCTCGTGCGCGCAGCGACGACGCAGGACGCGGCGCTGATCGTGCTCCCCGACCTCGCCGGCGCGGACATGCGCGCCGTCACAGAGCGGGAGACGCTGCCACTCCTCGAGGGTCTCGCTCGCGAACGGTCGGCGATGATCGCCGTCGCGCTGGCCGAACGGGACGGCTCGGCGACCTTCAAGACGCAGTACTTGATCGACCCCTCGGGGGTGCTCGCCTCACACCGCCAGACACACCTCTCCGAGCGCGAACGGCAGGCGGGCTTCTCCCCCGGCAACGAGTCACCACCGGTCGTCGACACGATCGTCGGACAGGTCGGGCTCCTCGCTGGGGTCGAAGGCCTCGTGCCGGAGCTGGCGCAGTCGCTCAAGCTGCGCGGCAGCGAGCTCATCGCGTGGTCGGCGGGCGATGTCGGGACGCCGCTGCGCACGTTCGCGCGCGCTCGCGCCCTCGAGCACCACTGCTACGTCCTCGCCGCCGGCGACACCAGCGAGGACGGCGGCGCCTACGTCGTGGCCCCGGCGGGTGCCGTCCTCACTGAGACGTTGCCCGGCGAGACGATGGTGATGACGGCGGACATGAATCGCCTGCTCGCGCGCTGGAACGACATGGCCCCCGGCACGAACCCAATCCACGACCGCGCCGCCCTCCACGCCGGCACCGTCCAGCGCGCCACCGGAGGGTCTCCAACCCCTCGTTGAGGGTCTTCAACCCCGTTCCGACCGTTCCGGCCTGGTTACCAGCGATACGCGGTCAGTCGTGGCTCAAGGTGTCTCGACGATCCGATCCGGAGCGTCGTCTCGTGACGCGCAGCCACACCTAACGACGAGTGTCGAACCCCACCCGACAGGTCAAGCAATAAAACTCAGTCGTCCCAGAGCTTGCGGCGTGAGGCGCAGTGGGCGCAGAGCACGACGGTCACCTTCTGCGGTGGTACGTGCCGCCGCTCGAGGATCTGCATCGGCTTCAGGTGATCGTTGCAGAACTGGAGGCGGCAACGGCCGCACTCGTGCTGCATGCGGGACTGGCAGCCCTCGATCGCGCAGACGGAGACGCTGTTCGCGCCGCGGACGCGCAGGATCCACGCCTGGTGCGACTCGACATCGTCGAACTTGGCGCGACACTTCGGTCGGTTGCAGACCTCGAGGTAGTCCTTGCCGTGCATGCCGTGATCGTTGCAGAACGGCTCACCGCAATAGACGCACTGCCCGGTCGCCTCGACGCCGCACGAACCCCGCAAGAAGCCCTTGCTGAAGGAACAGGCAAGCCCAACCTGGATCATCGGAACAGTCCCCATGCGTGGCGCAACCTGACCATTCTGGCATGGGATCAGGTGGTTCGTGTACGGCTGGTCACCGATTCGTCAGATCGGCCAGCTCAGCGCGCGAGGATCGCTCCCGTCGCCGTTCCGCCCTCGATCACGGCCACCAGCTCGAGATCGTCGGTACCGAGGACCACGATCCCGCCGCCGACGACATCGCTGACGTAGAGCCGTTGGCCGGACGGGCTGAACGCCAGGCCGTCCGGCACACCCGGGACGGCGGCGCGCCGCACGTTGCCGTTGCGATCGGCCAGCGCCACCTCCCCGCTCGCGGAGAGCGCGACCGCGACGGACTCGCCGTCGGGTGCGAACAGCACGCGCACTGGCCGCCCGCCGAGGGGGATCCGTCGCTGCTCGACACCGGCTGCGTCGAAGAGGTGCAACTCGCCGCCGACTGCACCGACGGTGGCGATCGCGCCATCCGAGGCGACGCTGACCGTCTCGGGCAGCTCGGACACCGGGAGCGCCTGGTCGCCGACCCGGATCGCGTCATCGAGCGCCGCCGCGACGGCGATCCGGCCGTCGGCCATCAACGCGATCGCGTGCGGCCAACGCCCGGTCGAAGTTGGCGTCTGCTCGCTCCAGTCGTCTACGTCGAACCGCCGGATCTGGCCGACCGCGCGATCCGTCACCAGCAGCACCCCGTCATCGAGCGCGAGGCCGTGCGGCGTGCCGCCAACCGGCACCTCGAGGACATCCGAAGTTTCGAGGTCAACGACCGCCAGCACTCCCGACTGCTCGATCGAGACGACAATGCGCCCGTCGGGGAGTTCGAGGAGTTCATGACCACCGCCTGGCAGCGCAATCCGCTGCACGACGGTTTCGGTGTCCGCATCCACCACCAGCAGCTCATCCGCGCGCAGGTCGGCGACGAGGAGCTGGGTGTGGTCCTCGGCGGCCCGGACGCGGTCCGCGGTCGGCCACGCGATCAGCAGGGCGAGAGCCGCCAGCGGGAACCAGATCGGGATCGCACGCGACGGCGAGCCGGCCACCGGCTACGCCGACTGCCGCTCAGCTTCGAGCTCGGCGAGCAGCTTCCGCGCGTCCGAGAGGCGGTCGCGCGCGAGGCGCTCGAGGCCGCTCTGGGCCTTCGCTTCGGGGAACCGCGTGGCGGTCTCGAGCCACTGGGCGCCGAGGTGCGGGTCGTCGAGGCGCAGGCTGAGGTCACCGATCAGGTAGGCGACCCGCATCGCCGACTCCTCGGAGATCTCGCCGTCCAACTCAAACGAACGCTGGTAGGCGTCGCGCGCCTGCTCGAGCCAGTCGCGCTCGGCCGCCTCGTCGCCGCGCTCACGTTCGATCCAGGCGCGGCGATGCAGCAGCACGGCATCGCGGCGCGGACTTGGCGGGCGCAGCGCGTAGCACGACTGGGCAAGGTCGAGCGCGATCAGCGACTCCTCGAGGTCACGCACCCCACCGAGGTTCGGGTAGTCGTAGCGCCCGCGCTGGTGTCGCGCGCCGACGATCGCCGCGCGCTCCTCCTCGTCGAGCGTGCCGAAGTCGTCGTGGGTCGCGGCGAAGCTGCAGGTCGGGCAGACGACGATGCCGTAGCGCGTCGGATCTTCTGAGCGGTAGCTCACGTAGAAGTCCGACTCGCGGTGCTGCGGCCGAACGCCCGCCGTGCGGACGCGGAGGTACTCGAAGCGACTGCCGCACGCCGGGCAATCGGTCTGGTCTTTGAAGAAGAAGGAATCGTCGTACTCGACGTCCAGCCTGGTGAGCGCGGGTACCCACCCGCCACCGATCGCAGCGGCGGTCGATGCAGCCGGGTTCGCCTCAGCGGGCGGGCTCGGCTCCGCGGCCGGCGTCTCCTCGGTAGCGACATCCGCCGCAGCCGAGGTGTCCGCAGCCGCCGGTACAGCGTCCTCGGCCGGTGTCTCAACCGCCGAGGGTTCATCAACCGCCGCAGGCTCCGGCAGCGGAGTGGGGAGTTGCTCCGGCACCTCGGAGGCGATGTCGACGGGCACGCGCCCCGCGAGGTCGCGAGCAATCTCGATCGCGAGGTCCGGCGAGACAGCAAACGCCGCGGTCGCGTTCGCGACCGGGACGGCGATCAGCACCGAGTCGTCGACCGTCGTCGCACCAGCCAGCGGCGGACGGCCCTCGAACGCCGCAAGGTGCCCGATCAGCTGGCCGCGCACGGCCTCACCGACCGAGGTCAGGTCACCGCCGGGAGCCGGCGCCTCGAGACGGACCCGGCCGCTGAGCACGACGAAGAAGCGATCGAGGGCCTGCCCGGGCTCGTACACCGCCGACCCCGCCGGGTAGCGGACAGCGAACTCGTTCAGGTGTCGATAGCTCTCGGGGAGCGATCGATTCTGAGTGGTGCTCACACGCCCTCCGTGCACCCTGCGTTTCGGTACCTACATCGTCGGCGGCGCGGCCGGACTCATGCATCCGGCCACGCCCCGACTACTCATCGCTATCGGATCAGATTGACCAGGCTCTCCAGCATCTCGTCGGCGGTGGAGATGATCCGGCTCGATGCCTGGAAGCCACGCTGGGCGACCACCACGTTGGTGAACTCCCGAGCGAGGTCCGTGTTCGAACCCTCCAACACGCCAGCGCCAATCGAGCCACGGCCGCCCGTACCCGGCGTCCCCACGAGGGCGATCCCGGAGTTCGAGGTCGCCTCGAAGTTGTTCGCGCCCGCCTTCGCGAGACCAGCCGGGTTGGTGAACGCCGCCGTGGCGATCTGACCGAGCGGCCGCGTCGTGCCGTTCGAGAAGATGCCCGTGATGTCACCGCCCGGACCGACCGAGAAGGTCAGCAACGAACCGGCCGAGAACCCGTTGTTGAACGATGGCGAGATCTGCCCCGCCGATGCGAACTGGGTGATCGCGTCGATGTCGACCGTCGTCTGGAAGTCGACGACACCGGTAGTACCGGCGCCCGACGCCGTGTCGAGGTCGATGTCGATCACCATTGGCGTACCCGCCGTCGTCAGACGGCCGGTGACGTCAAAGGTCGCCTGGGTGCCACCCAGTCCGTCCACGTCCACCGAGAGCGCGCTCACCAGCGGGTCAGCGCTGGTGGCGGTCACGTCCCAGACGTTGGGGGTGGCGTTCTTCGTGTACGTCACGACTACCGGATGCGCGGCACCCAGCGAGTCGTACACGTCCATCGTGGTGGAGAAGCTCGCGCCGGTCGCGACTCGCGCGTCCAGGTTGCCCGTGAACGTCGCGAGCGTGGACTCCTGCGCCGCGATCGACTGGCCGAGCGGGATCGTAATCGCGCCGATCGGCGTGTTCACGTCCGTCACGCCGTTGGTGTCGGCGTTCCAACCCTGAACCTTGAACCCGTTGGTCGGGTTCACCAGTTCGCCGGTCACCGATACGTCGAAGGCCCCGTCACGGGTGTAGAAGACCCGCTGCCCGTCCTTGACGATGAAGAACCCGCTCCCCTGCACCGCAAAGTCCGTGCTGTTCCCCGTGGCCTGCAACGCACCCTGCGTGTGGATGACGTTGATGCCACCCAGCTTCATGCCGAGCCCAACCTGCTGCGGGTTGGTCCCGCCTCGGTCGGCCGTCGGCGCACTCGCACCGGCGATGTTCTGCGTCAGCATGTCCTGGAACGTCACCCGGCTGGCCTTGTAGCCCTGCGTGTTGACGTTCGCGATGTTGTTGCCCACCACGTCCATGTAGGTGACGTGGTTCTGCAGCCCCGAAATGGCTGCAAAGAGGGATCGCATCATGGTCGGTACACCCTTCCCGGTGTTCCTGTCCTCGCGTACCCGCGGGGACCATGTTCCGCGCCTCGCGCTCGCGGGTTCGCGAGCGAAAGAGCCTCGCAGGTGGCGCTTCCCGGAAGGGTCCGGCGCCGTTGCGAGTTGCCGCCGAGGCGGCTCATTCGTCGGTGATTAGTCAGCAATCACCACGCTGTCGATGTTCGTGAAGACGTGCTCCCTGCTAGCCGTTTCATCCATCGCCGTGACCACCGTGCGTTGCTGCACGCTGACCACCAGCGCTAACTCATCCAAGAGAATCAGCGAGTCACGAGCCCCCTTGTCGGCCGCTCGCCCGACCGCCTGCTCGAGGCGTTCGAGGCGAGCCGCGTCGAGGTCGAGCCCTCGCTGCTCAATGCGCTTCGTGGCGTGACGCGAGAACTGCACCGACGAGTCGGCACGTCCCAGCGCGGCCTCGAAGCTGGCGTTCCCAGCCGCCGGCCGAGTGGCCGGCGTCGGCGCCGCGTGGCCGAGGCCACGCACTCCACCCGGATTGACGGCATCGATCATGCTGCCGCCTCATCCGAGGCCGATTCCTCGGCCGTTGCCCCCGGCACCGCGGCCGTGGTCCCTGGCGTCGAATCCTCGCTCGCCTCATCGGCCGCCGCGGCCTCGTCGGCCGCGCCCGCCTCGTCAGCCGAGCCGTCGGCTCCCGCCTCCGGGTCAGCACCCGAACCATCGAGGCCAAACACCCCGAGCGCCTCGAGCTGCGCGAGCAACTCCGCCGTGACGTCCGCAACGGACGGCGCGGCGGGCGCAGCGACCTCGGCGGTCTCGGTGATCTCGACGACGGCCGCCGACGGGATCGCCAGGTCGCCGACGTGGAGCACGGCGCCGTTCTGGTCGAACGTCACCCGCTCCACGATCCCGCTCACCTCTTCAGGTGGGCGCGGGAACCCGGTCGCCGGATCGGGCGACTGCTCGATCTCAGCGACGATCGAGCGGCCGATCAGCGAGCTCGCGTTCGAGAGGCCGCTGATCTCGACCAGCGTCGTGATCGCCTCGGAGATCACCGTCATCGCGTCCAGCGTCTGGAACTGGGCGATCTGGCTGAAGAACTCCGAGTTGTCCTGCGGATCCAGCGGGTTCTGATTTCGCATCTGCTCGACCATGAGCTTGAGGAAGTCCTCCTGGCCCAGGTCTTCGCTCGTCGCCCGTTGCGAGGTCGGGATCGAGAAGTCATCCAGCGTTCGTCCGACGTTCGACACCATCAGTCGCTCCTACGCCAGGACGTCCAACCGGCCATCGCCGGCTGCCGTCTGCGTGTTTGACTCTGATCCGCTGACGGCACCGGCGGCTGCCGGCTCACTGCCGTCATCCGATCGCAGCGATGCGGTAGGCGACCACGGCGTGGCGTCCTGACCGGACTGATCCGGTCCACCCTCGCCCTGTCCGTCCTGCCGCAGGTCGCGTTCGGCTTGCTCATCCAACGCCGAGGCGTCCAACGCCTGGTCCACCTGGAGCCGCTCGACCTTCAGGTCGCGCCCCTCCAGGGCCGTGCGCAGCGCCGGCAGTTGCTGCTCGATCAGCTCGCGTGCCTCGGCCGAGGCGGCCTCGAGCACGATGCGCAGCCCCTCCGGCGACTCGACCACCCGGACATCCAGGTGACCCAGCTCCGGTGGGTTGAGCAGCAGCCGCACTTCCTGATCGCCGAGCAACGAGGCGCGGCGGACCGTGCTCGCCAGCTCGGCGGTGAAGGCCTCGTTGCTCGGCGGCACCGCGGCCGGCTCGGTGGCCGACACCGGCGTCGTCGAGCGAGCGCTCGTCGAGGTCGCCTGGCCGACTGGCGGCAGCGCCGCATCGTCGGCAACCACGTTCGCCGGCGTGGCCGGTTCACGTGACGCCGCCGTCGGCGCCTCGACTCGCACCGGTTCCGGTGCGGGCCGCTCCACGGCCGCGTCGTCCGCCACCGCGTCCGCCGCCGTCGCATCGAGGTCGGCCACGGCCGGCTCCTCGGCGATCGGCGCGTCGACGGTCTCAGGCAACTCGGCCGCCACGGCGTCCTCGTCAGCGACCGAGGCGAGCGGCAGCAACTGCGTCTCCTCGACCTTGGGCGCGACATCGGACGCCAGCTCAGCAGGTGCTGTGTCCGCCGCCGGAGGCGGCGGGAGCACCGGCGAGCCGTCACTCGACCCCTCGGGAGGTGCAGTCACCACCCCCGCCTGATCGGCGGAGGGGGTCGGCACCTCGACGGTGGCAGACGTCGAGGAGGTGCGGGCAGCCGTCTGCTGCGCGGTGGCGCCAGCCACCGACAGCGCGACGAGCGGCGGACCCGCGTCGGGCTCCGCCACCGGGGCAGCGAGCTGAGCCATCAAGGCCACGAGCGTCTCCCCGTCCACCGGTTCCCCGGCGTCCTCGGTCTGATTCACTCCAGCTCCCGCGGCGCGGTCCGGCTGGATTCCTGGTTCTGCGATGGTTTGGTCGCCCGGTGGTACTTCCCCGCCCAGCAACAGCTGGACCAGCGCAGCCACATCGAGCGAACCCGGTTCAGGTCCCGGCGGTTCGCCCCCGGTGCGCATCGAGGCAGGCCCGGTTGGACCCGCTCCCTGAAGCGCCTCCGCGAACGGCGCCGCCTCACCAGTCCCCGCGTCCGCTGGTGGCGACGTCCCCGTCGCCGGCGGTGCGGGGCCGGGAAGACCGACCGTGTTCACTGAATTCACGCCATATCACCTCTTCCCGCGACCCGACGTCGGGCCGCTCCCGCCAAGCCAGACGCAGTTAGATCTGCATCCGGAAGACTTCCTGGTACGCGTCGACCAGGCGGTTCCTGATCTGCACGGCCAGGTCGAACGCCAGCGATTCCATCTCGACCGCCAGCGTCACGTCATGAAGGTCCGCGTCGGCGCCCGTGGCGATGTCCGTCACCGCCTGGTCGGCCAACCCCGAGGCGTCGTTCAACCCATCGAGGAGCTGGCTGAAGGCGCTGCTGTCGCCGCTCTCCTGCGCGCCAGCGCCCGAGGCAATCGAGCCGACATCCGGGAGACCCGCGGCGCCGCTGGCGCCGACTCCGAATACGTTCATCTCTGCACTCCTCGTTCAGTCGATCGCTCCTGCGAGCGATGACCTCGCTAGCCGCGGCCGATGTTCAGCGCGTTGAGCGCCATCGCCTTGGTGGCGTTCAGGACGGTGACCGTCGCCTCGTAGGCGCGCCCGGCGCCGGAGAGGTCGGTCATCTCCGTCACGACGTCGATGTTCGGCATCAGCACATAGCCCTCCGCGTTCGCGTCCGGGTGTGCCGGGTCGTAGATCTCACGCGGCGGCGCGTTGTCGACATGGATCGAGGCGACCTCGACGCCACCGGCAGCAGCGCTGTCGCGCGCCCGTCCGAGGAAGTCGCCGAACGGCCGGCTCGCCGACTGCTCGCGGAACACCACCGACTGCCGCTGGTACGGCGTCTCGTCCGGGCCGTTGGTGGTGTTCGTGTTCGCGACGTTGTTCGCGATCACGTCCATCCGCAGCCGCTGCGCCTGCAGCGAGCTGGCCGAGATCCGCAGGCTGTTCATCAAGCCCATGAGGGCCTCCCGTCCTGCCGCCACGTACCTGGCAAGAGCGCGCTCACCGCGGCTGCGCTAGCCACGGATCACCGTCCGCAACGTGCCGATGCGGCGACCGACCGATTGCGTCAGCGCCTGGTAGCGAATCTGTGTCTCCACCAGGAGCGTCATCTCTTCATCGATGCTCACGTTGTTGCCGTCGTTCCGCGCCGAGACCACATCTCGCGCCTCGACGACTCCCTGGTCACTCGCGCTGCCACTGGGGCGATCGATGTGCCGTGGGTCCGTCGTGCGGAGCCGGTGCGGCGACTCCGCGCCGGTGGTCAGCTCCGCGGCGAGCGACGACTCGAAGCTGACGGCGCGCCGCTGATAGCCCGGGGTGTCGATGTTGGCGACGTTGGCGCTGATCGCCTCCTGGCGCCGGCTCAGGCCCGTGAGGGCCGTACGCGCCGCCTGCATCGCCTTGGTGTCGAAGATTGAGGTCAGCACTACGCCACCTCCCCGTTCGGCCGCCGCTGCTGCATCCGCTGATGCCGCTGGCCGGTCAGCTCGTCGGCGCTCGCGTTCTCGCGGCGGGCGGTGTCGGCGGCGACGTCCTCGTCGTGACGCTCCTCGAGCTTCTCGAGCAGGCGCTTCTCACGAGCAACCGCCAGCAGCTCCGCGCGGCTCTCCTCCACCCGCGCCTCGACGGCCGCGACCAGCGCGACCTGCTCGTCGATCGAAGACTCGAGGTGGGCGAGATAGTGGCGCGCGGCCTCCGTGATGGCGGGGTCGACCGAACCCGAGCGCGTGGCGTCGGCCAGCGCGTTGAGCTGGGAGGACTCCTGCTCGCGAAGCTGCATCAGCACGGCGACGGCGCGGCGGTATTCCGCGTCGACCGTGGAGAGCTGCGCCGCCTGCGCCTCCTCCTTGAGCCGCGCGTGGCCGAGGACCTGTCCGAGTCGGAACGGCTGGCTCATTGGATCGCCTCGCTCACCGCTTCGGCGATCGGGTCGAAGTCGGGTGCCGGCTCAGGCGTCGCGACCGGGCTCGCCGTGAGCTCGGTCGGCCCGTCTGAGGGTGCAGCCGGGGCAGTCGGTTCGCCGACGGCCGCCTGGAGCTGCGCAACGGTCGACTCGAGGTCGTTGAACTCCTCGGGCCGCTGGCGCAGGAACGCCTCGATCGCGGGCAGTCGCGCCAGCGCCTCGTCGAGCGCGCCGTCGGTCCCGGCCTCGTACGCCCCGATCTGCACGAGGTCGCGGGATCGCTCGTAGCGCGCGAGCAGCTCACGCAGCCGCGCGGCGTCCGTCTGGTGCGCCTGTGAGGCCACGGCGGGCATCACCCGCGACACGCTGTTGGCGATGTCGATCGCCGGGTAGTGGTTCTGCGACGCGAGCTCACGCGACAGCACGACGTGCCCGTCCAGCGTGCCGCGCACCGTGTCGGCGATCGGCTCGTTGAGGTCGTCCGACTCCACCAGCACGGTGTAGAAGGCCGTGATCGACCCTTCGTCCGCGGTCCCCGCGCGCTCGAGCAACCTCGAGAGCTGCGAGAACACCGAGGGCGTGTAGCCCTTCATCGCCGGTGGCTCGCCGAGCGCGAGCCCGATCTCGCGGCGGGCCATCGCGAAGCGGGTGACGGAGTCCATCAGCAGCGACACGTCCTGGCCGCGCGCTCGGAAGTCCTCGGCGATCGTGGTCGCCACCCAGGCCGCGTTCAGCCGCAGCGGCGCCGGCTCATCCGAGGTCGAGACCACCACCACGCTGCGCGCGAGGCCCTCCGGGCCAAGGTCCTGCTCGATGAACTCGCGCACCTCGCGCCCGCGCTCGCCGATCAGCGCGATCACCGAGACGTCGGTCGACGCGCGGCGTGCGATCATCCCGAGGACGGTGCTCTTCCCGACGCCGGAGCCGGCGAAGATGCCGATCCGCTGTCCGAGACCGCAGGTCAGCAGCCCGTCGAGCGCCCGCACCCCCGTGGTCAGCGTCTGGTCGATCCGGCGGCGCTGGAGCACGTGCGGTGACGTCCCCGCGCCCGGTCGCACGAAGTCGGCGGTGATCGGGCCGAGCCCGTCGATCGGCCGGCCGAGGCCGTCGAGCACCCGTCCGAGGACGCCGGCACCAACCGGCACCATCGTCAGCGCACCGTGCGAGGTCACTGGCGCACCCGACTGCACGCCCCGCAGCTCGCCGAGCGGCATCGCGAGCGTACGCTCACCTCTGAAGCCAACGATCTCGGCGAGGACGGCGTCCTCACCAGCACGCTCGATCGCGCAGAGCTCGCCGAGGCGAGCGGAGATGCCCTCGATCTCCACGAGCAGGCCGATCACCTCGCGCACGCGACCGCGCACGACGATCGGCGACGCGGCGCGCAGGCGCGCCTCGTAGCGGCGCAGGTCCGGCACCGCGGCCACGGCTTCGGGCGCGAAAGCGGTCATGCCGCCAGCTCCTGCACGTCCGGCGAGTCGGGCAGCGCCTCGCGCAGCAGGCGCGCGATCTCGTCGAGCTGGACGTCGAGGCGAGCATCGACCTGGCCGGACTGCGTGTCGATAACGCAGCCCCCGACGGCGACGGTGTCGTCCGCGCGCACCTCGAAGGGTGGCGGGGTGCCATGCAGCTCGGTGAGATGCGCCTCGATCAGCTCGTGGCGCTCGGGGTGGATGCGGATCGCGACGACGTTCTGCGAACCGGCGCGGTCGAGCGCCCGCTCGACCGTCTCGACGGCCAGCGCCGGGTCGAGGCGGGCGTGCTCGCCGACGACGGCGCGCGTCGCCGCGAGGACCAGCTCGATGATCTCCTGCTCGGCGGCCCAAAGCAGCCGGTCGCGAATCGCCTTCGAGTCCTGCAGCGCCTGCTGGAGCAATGCCATCTGGTCGGTCAGCTCGGCGCGGGCGAGCGCGACGCCATCGCGCGCGCCCTCCTCGCGGCCTTCCGCGTACGCCTCGTGGCGGATCGACGCCGCCTCGAGGGCTGCCTCCCGCACGAGGTGCTCGGCCCGCTCGTGCGCCGCGGCGACGATGTCCGCGCTCTCGGCGGTGGCGGCGGCCGCCGTCTCGTCGATGACGCCGGCGGCGAAGCCCATGACGAGCTGGCCGTCCTCGTCGAAGGTGACGGCGTCGGCGTCCCGGGCGGCGCGGAGATGACGGAGGTTAGACAAGCATGTCCTCCTCGCCACCGCGCATCACGAAGATCTCCTCAGCCTCCTCGAGGCGTCGGATCACCGCGACGATCCGTCCCTGCGCTTCCTCCACCTGCTTCAGCCGCACCGGCCCGAGCGCCGCCATGTCCTCCTCGAGCATCCGAGCGGCGCGCTCGGACATGTTCGAGAGAATGCGCTGCTTGACCTCGTCCATCGCGCCCTTGAGCGCGAGCCCGAGGTCCTTGCCGTCCACCTCGCGGAGCACGCGCTGGATCGAGCGGTCGTCGAGCAACGTAATGTTCTCGAAGACGAACATCCGCTTGCGGATCTCGTTGGCGGTCTCCGGGTCGGCCTGCTCGAGGCCATCGAGGATCGACTTCTCCGTCGCGAGGTCGACCTTGCGCAGCAGCTCGACGACGGAGTCGAGACCACCCGCGGCCGTGATCTCGGTGCGTGGCGAGAAGACGGTGCCGAGGCGGGCGCGGAACGCCTCCTCGACCTCCTGGATCACCTCGGGGGCGGTCCGCTCCATCATCGCGATGCGAACGGAGATCTCCGCCTGCTGGTCGTCTGGCAGCGACGACAGGATCTCCGACGCCTTGTCGCTGGGGAGGTAGGCGAGCACCAGCGCGATCGCCTGAGGGTGCTCGCCCGACATGAAGTTGACCAGGTCCTTGGTGTCGACCTGCTGCAGGAACGTGAACGGCTTCGACCCGGCGTGCTTGCCGAGCCGCGAGGTGATCTCGTCCGCGCGCTCGCGGCCGACCGCCTTCTCGAGCATGTCCTGCGCGTACTCGAGACCACCGATCGAGACGAAGTCCCGGCCCGTCGCGGACTCGTAGAAGTGCGCGAGGATCTCCTCACGCTCGCTGGCGGAGAGCTGGCCGATCCCCACGATCTCCCACGTCAGCTGCCCGATGTCCTCCTCGGGCAACCCACGCAGAATCTCGGCGGCGTGCTCCGGGCCCAGCGCGATCAGCAACGCGGCCGCGCGACGGCGACCACGCGCCGTCGCCAGCGAGCCCTGTGCGGTCGTCATCGCGACGTCCCGACGTTGCGCTGCACGGAGCTACGCATCTAGTCCTCGCGCAGCCACGACTGGACCACTTCCGCGACCGTGTCGGGGTGTGACTCAGCGAGCTTGGTGACCTGCCGCTCGAGGTCCGACTTCATCTCGTCCGGGGTGGGCGGCTCCTCCATGGCGGGGACCGGCATCCCCGGTGGCAGCATCGCGGCGATGCCACCGCTGGCGAGCGCCGGGGTCATGCCCCCGCCGGACGGCAGCGCGTACTCGGTCGGCATCTCGACGGTCTGCACACCCCGCCGGCTGAGCGACTTCATCAGCATCCGGAAGAAGAAGAACGCCACGAGAAGGACAACGACCGGGAGCGCGATCCGCGCATAGGTGAGGATCGTCTGCGTGCCCTCAGCGGCCGCGAACGACGTGGCGGCGCTGTCGACGATCTCGCGGCTGAACGGCACGCGGCTCATCACGATCTGGTCGCCACGATCGGCGTCAATCCCGACCGCCGCGGCGACGGCATTCGAGAGCGCGGTGGCCTGTGCCTCCGGCACCGCATCGTCGATGACGAGCGACACCGACAGTCGCTCGACGTCGCCGGGCGCCTCCGTGGAGACGGTCACGGTCTGCGGCACCTCGAAGTTCGAGGTGCTCTCGGTCCGCTCGTACTCCGTGCTGGACGGAGCGGTACCTGCGGTCGCGTCGGTCCCTTCACCGCCAGGGAGGTCGGCATTGGCGCCGGGCACGTTGGTGACGGCGCCCGGGATCGCGCCCAACGTCGCCTCGCCGGTCGTCGAGTAGCTCTCGGTCACCTCGGTCGTCGAGACCGGAACGGCGTCGTCCTCGAAGTCCGACGTCTGCGTCTCGGTCTGGTCGAAGTTCAACGTCGCGCGCACCGTGACCACCGAGTTGGCCGGGCCGATCGATTGGTCGAGCAGCGACTGCGCGTCGCGGGTGAGCTGATCCTCGAAGTCGCGCACGAGCGCCTGCTGAGTGCCGGCGAAGGCGATGCCGCCCTGATCGGCGGTCGCACCGTCGAAGAGGATCGCGCCGTTCGAATCCAGGATCGTGACGTTGCTCTTATCGAGGCCAGAGACCGCACCGGAGACGAGGTGCGCCACGCCGGAGACCTCATCCATCGAGAGGTTGCGGCCGGCACGAAGTTGGAGCACGACCGAGGCCGTGGACGGCTCCTCGTCCTCGCGGAACAGGGAGCGCTCCGGCATGACGATGTGGACGCGCGCGCCGGCGACCTGCGGGAACGCCTCGATCGTGCGTTCCAGCTCGCCCTGGAGGCCGCGCTGGAAGTTCAGTCGCTGAACGAAGTCGGTCGCCGTGAAGGCGTTGCTCTCGAAGATCTCGAAGCCGACGTGACCGCCCTCGGGCAGCCCCTGCGCCGCGAAGTCCAGGCGGAGCTGGTCGAGCTCAGACTCGGGCACCAAGATGCGAGTGCCATCGGCCTCGAGGCGGTGGCTGACGCCCTGGCTGCGCAACTGATCGACGATCGCGCTGCTGTCGGCCGGTTCGAGGCCGGAGTAGAGCGGGACGAAGCTGCTGCTGGACGACCACGAGTAGAGGAGAAAGAGCAGCGCGGCGAGCGCGAATCCGGTCCCGGCGAGCATGCCTTTCCGCACCGGAGGCAGCTCTTGCCAGGTCGCAGCGAGCCGGCGTGCGTTCTGCTCCAAAACGTCTCCCTGCCGCCACGAACGGCGCCCGGGAATGGGCACTCGTCACGCGTGCAGTGAGCGTACGAAGCGGCCTGATCGTCCTGAATGAGGGAGTTCCCGCGTGGGAGCGGGCATCCGCCCTCAGAGGCGCCGACGGGGGCGACCATCAGCGAGCACGGGAGACCGGACGGGGTTACGAGCGCTCGTTCTCCAGCATGCTTTCGGCGATCTTGCCCGGATCCGGGCGGTACTCGCCGGCATCGACGATCTCGCGCAGCTGCTCGATGTGGCGGGCGCGCTTCACCGCGGGCGACTCCTCGAAGGAGGCCGGCTCGCCGGACTCCCCGGCCGTATCCGGCGCGGGTTCCGAGGCGCGCGGACCTCGTCTGGCGCGATGCGCCTCGAGGTTGTCGGGTTCCTGGCGGCGGTCAGATGTGCTCAACGCAAACGCTCCCTCGCACAGTATGCGCCGCCCTCAGGGCGAACGCGGACCTGCTACAGCAGCTTCCCGACGACTACCAGCCGTTCGCTGTAGTCCTGTCCGGGAAAGCAGGTGATGAGCGTGAGCGTCGCGTCGTGCGTCTGCCCCATCACGGATGTCGCTTCCGCTGCGACAACCTTGATCTCGGTAACTGAGTATCGAAACAGTCGGTCTCCGCTGTAGACCTGAATCACATCGCCGGCTTTCACACCCGGCAGATGCTCGAACACGGCGGAACCGCCTCGATTGGAGACGTGCCCGCCGATCACAGTGTTGCCGGCGTCTCCGGGGGCCGCGGTCCCCACGTACTGGCCCGCGTCGAGGCGCGGGACGTCGTACTGCAGCCGGCCGTTGGCGAACGAGTAGCCAACCGTTCGCACCTCGGAGTCGATGCCGACCGACTCGACGACGACCCGCGTCGCGCCACGCAGATTGATCACCGACTCGCGATCCGCGAGGAACGGCTGTGGATCGGCCTCCGGGCGCGAGGTCGCGACGGGCTGAGGCGTCTCGTCGCGGCTGACCGCGATCTGGAACGCGGCGACCGCGGCGGCCTCGGTGGCCGCTTCGCTCTGCGGCGCCTGTTCGAGGCCGGTGCCGGCGAACAGCAGCCCGACGCCGAGCGCGAGCGCACCGAGGGTGAACCCGCCGACGACGTGAGTCACGGCGCTCGCGCGCCTGCCCCGCTGTCGTTTCGAGGCCGCTCGGTCAGTCGACCGTGAGGATCGGGCCATTGATCGCTCCTGGGATGCGGATCCGCTGGCCACGCCGCACCGGCGTCACCATCGTCCTCCCCAGGCGATCATCGTCAGGATAAGCGGTCGACGTAGCCCCGCTGCTCGCTCGGCACCCGGTAGGCGGCCGCCGCGCCGCGGCCGCGGCGCAGCGCCGGGACCTGCCCGGCGAGGGCTTCGAGCTGCCCGTTGAGCAGCGCCTCGTTGTGCTCGTCGTGCTCCACGATGCCGCGAATCACTGTATCGAGGGCCAGCGTGTCGTCGTGCCTCGTGCGCTCGTTCAGCTCCGTCGGGAACGCGACTACGTTCTCAGGCAGCTCCGGCATCGAGTCGACGAGCTGCTTGAGCTGCGCGAGCAGCGTGTCGCGCTCGTCGAGGATCTCGAGGAAGGCCGGCAGGTCGTTCGCCTCCAGCGCCGCGCGCTGCGCGCGCGCCCGCTCGAACACCGCACAGAGGATCTCGAACTTCTCGGCGGCGAAGCCGTCGGGCATCAGCGCTCGACTAGACATCGGCGGCCTCGCTCTGCGGCGTGACCGCGCCCGGCGAGGTGCCGCGAACGGCAAACGCCCAGGCGTTGCGCATCGGCGTGATCAACGCCTCGAGCTCCCGGATCACGTCGGCGTCCTTGTTCACGTTCGCGGTGATCAGGCTGCGGAAGACGTACGTGTAGAGCGGGAGCAGCTGCTCGGCCAGCTCGGCCTCGGCGTCGAGGCTGGTGCGCAGCTCGAGCGTGATCTCCTGGGCACGAGTCAGCGCCTCGCTGACCTTGGCGGGGTCGTCGGTCTCGAGCGCGACGAGCGCGCGATTGAGGTTCTTCAGCAGCGCGTCGTAGAGGAGAACGATCACCTCACCGGGTGAGGAGGTCTCGACCTGCACCCGCTGGTACGCGCCGTAGCCGACTGCCTGCACGTGGCCCCCTCCCGCGGTCAACTGCTGTCGAACCGCTCACTCGTCCGTCACATCAAGCATCGGCCCACCGGTGTCGACGCTGGTCGGGGCGACTGCTGATTCGCCCCGTCTCGAACGCTCACGCCGGTCCGTATCGCCCTCAGAAGTGGTGCGCACGTCACCGCCTCATCACGCCCGGAGTGGCCTTACTGCTGCTGTGGGCGGTTCGCGTTGAGTTGCGCCACCATCCCGGCAAGCGCTTCCTGCTGGCTCTGGAGACGCCCGATCGTCACCTCGAGCGCCGTGAACTGGCGGACGAGCTGCGCCTCCCGTGCCTCGGCGCGCTCCTCGAGGCGTTCGATCTGATCGGCGATCGAGTCGATCCGCGACTGGAACTCGTCGTCGCGGGTCTCGAACGTGCCCCCCGACCTCGTGAGCGAGTTGACGTAGTCGCGGAGGACCAGGCCAACGCCGCGCTCGGTCGCGGTGATCGTGATCGTGTCGGCGCCGTCCACCAGCACACCCGCCGCGGTCAACGTCACGCCGGGGATCAGCGTCGTGTTCGTCCCGCCCGGCGCGATCGATCCGGTCTGAACCACCGAGGTCGAGCCGTCGTCCGGCTTGAACGTGACGTTGAGCTGCCCGCTCGCCGTCGAGTTGATCGTGTAGACGCCCGCCTTGGTGGCCGCCGTCGGCGTACCCGCAATCGAGGCGATCGATCCGGTGCCACCGCCCTCGAGCGTCGCGGATGCCGCGAACCCGGCGAAGAGCTGGGCGACGGCGTCGGGGTTCTCCGCGAGCGCGTCGTTGAGCTTGCCCTGGTCCAGGACGAGCCGGTCGGTCGCGCCGACCTCGGAGCCGATGACCCCGAAGCTGATCCCCGCGTCGCTGAACGTGCGCAGCGAGCCGCTGAGCCCGAGTGCGGCGCTGGTCAGGACCGAGCGGAGGCTCTGCTCGGCGCGGCGCAGCGTGCCGTCGCCAATCAGCAGGCCACTCTCGCCGTCCTCCACGAAGGTCGTGAGGTCGTCGATCAGCTGAGCGGTCTCATTGAACGCCTCGACGAACGCGTCGGCGGCCGAGACCGCGGTGGTCGCGTCGTGCTTCACTTCCACGCTCACCGACTGGGTGGTGGTGTCGCTGAAGGTCAGAGTGACACCGGCGACCGCGTCCGACACGACGTTGCTGTTCGAGTAGCGGATCGGCCCGCCGTCGATCTGGTACTCGGCGTTCGCGCCGGTCGTCTGCGTCGCCGCCAGCAGTCCGGTCTGGGCGAGGAAGTCGCCACTCACGTCGTCGAGCTGGATCGCGGTTGAGCCCGTGTCGTCGGCCGCCAGCACCATAGCGTCGTCGAACGGATCGTAGGAGGCGGTCACGCCGGCCGTCGACTGGTTGATCCTCGTGATCAGCTTCGACATCGAGTCGACCGCGGTGTCGTAGTCGAAGCTCACGCCGTTGATCTCGAAGGTGCCGGTGGCAATCATCGGCGTCGCCAGGCGCGCGTTCGCCAGCGTCTCGCCGACCAGGCTGCCGCCCATGCCGCGCACGCCATCCCGCGTCGTCGTCCCCGGCGACTCGAGGAGGTGCGTGACATCGAGGAAGTTGCTCGTGTCGCTGCCCGCGCCCAGCTGCACGCTCTGTGCGCCGTTCCCGGGGTCGTCGGCGATGCGCATGATGTTGGGTCGGCCGGACCCGTCGTTCTCGATGCTCGCGATCACGCCCGCGCCGGCGAGGTTGATCATCAGCACCACGTCGTCGAGCGAGATCAGGTCGGTGCCGTCGGTCTCCGTCCCCACCTTCGCGCCGACGCCATCGATCAGCTCGACCGACTCGAGGAAGTTCCCCGTCGTGTCGCTCAACGTGAGCAGCCCGGGCCCGGTCGTCTTGGCGGTCAGCGTGAACTGATCGGTCGCGGCATCGAACGAGGCGGTCACGCCAGCGGCTGACTGATTGATGCGCGTGATCACGTCGTTCAGCGTGTCGACGGTGTCGTCGAAGCTGATCGTGACGCCGTTGATCTGGAAGTCCCCGGCCGTCGGCGCCACATCGAACCCCGCGGCGTTCAGCAGCGCCGTGGGATCGACGCCAGTCCCGATTGTGGTGGCACTCTCCATGGTGGTCGCGGTCGCGGCAGCGATCGTGAACTCGGTGCTGTTGATCGTGAAGGTTCCCGCCACGAACCCGTCGATGAACCCGGCCTGGTCGAGCGAGGCCGTCGAGTCGATCGCCTCGCCGACAGCGGTCGCGCTCCGAGCCGTCGTCGCCGTCGCGACCTTGACGACGTCGACGTCGAAGGTCCCGAGGGCCGCGCTACCGTTCGCGCTCGCGAGGACCTTGCCGCTGTCGTCGGTGTGCGCGAGCACGCTCGTGCCCTGGGTCGTGAACGTCGAAACGTCCGTCAACGCCTCGATCGTCCCGAGCAGCGAGCTGAACGAGGAGCCGACCTGCTGGAGCGCCTGGCGCTTCTGGAGCTCGACCTCCCGGCGGATCTGCTGGTTCTCGATCGGCCGCCGCTGAATGTCCATCAGCGCGTCGATCACCGCGTTGGTGTCGAGGCCGGACGCGAGCCCACCGAAGGTGATGCGGTTCTGGACCACGGGTACCCCTAGGAAGACACCCGCACCAACAACCCCGGCGGCAAACCGGTGTCCTCGGCAAGGGTCTTCAGCTCCTCTGGCGTAATCAGCGCCACGGTCTCGTCCCGGGACCGGTCGACGATCCGGATCAGCGGCTCGCCGTCGGCGTCGACCTCGTATGAGGCGACCAACGTGTCCCCGCGGTCCGATTCGGCGAGCGCGACGGCCAGCTCCTCGGCGCCGGCCGGCGCGTCGTGCTGGCGCGGCATCGGCTCGCCGCCGTCCTGGTTCCCGCCGCCGCCATCACGCGACACCGCGAGGGCGCGCTCGGCGCCCGGATCGAACTGCTGGACACGGAGATCGGACACGGATCTACTCCCGACACCATCATCGGGAGGCTGGCGCCGTTCTCGTACTGGGGAAGACGCTCAGTCAGCGAACCGACAACCCGGTGGTCGGTCGCCGGGACGGCCGCTAGTTGACGCCGCGAACCGCCTGAAGTTGCAAGATCACGCTGACAAGCTCGTCATCCGACTCGAATTCATCGATCGTGGCGATCCCCTGGAGGCCGCTCGGTTCATCCTCGAAGCTGAGCGTGGTGGCGAAGCCCTGCGCCTCGTCGCCGGTCAGCGCCCACCCCTCGGACTCGAGCGCCGACCGGTAGTCGTCCGCGACCTGGAAGGCTGAACGAGGCGTCACCATCGTCACCTGGTAGATGTCGCCCGCCGCCTCGCTGTTCCAGGTCACGTCGACGACCGACAGGTCGCCAGCGACGAGGAACTCCGCCGGGAAGTCCTCGGGCAGCGGGCGCTCCCGCGGCGTGATGAAGATCGGGTCCTCCGCCGGTGACGGCGACACGATCGTCAGCCGGTACAAGACGGCCGTCCGAGGTTCGCCGAGGTCCGCCAGCGATCGGAACCCGGTGTAGAGATCGCGCTCACTCGCGACCGACACTTCGCCGACCGCGACGATCACGTCGTCCTCGCGCAGCAGCTCGTCCGAGAGCACCTCGGTCACCTCGAGGCCCGACGACAGCTCGCGGAAGCGCGCATCGATCTGCGGGATGAACGCGCCTCGCGGTAGCTCCAGCTCGACCGTCGCACCATCGCGCTCGACCGTCACCGGGTAGGTGGGCGTCGACGGCAGCGCCTGCACGGTCGCGAAGCCCTCGAGGTCCCCGGACACCGTGCTCTGGAAGCTGATCGCGCCAAACAGCTCGTTCGACTGGCCGCCGGTTACCTGCCACGGCGTCTCGTCCAGCAACTCACGCAGCGACTCCTCCACGACGGTGTCGACGCCGGCCACGTCGTACGAGAGCCAGACCTCGTTCGTGCCGTCGCGGCGGCGGATGTGATACGAACCCAGCAGCTCTCCCTCCGCCGGGACCGGAATCGAGACGATGTCATCCTCGGGCGTGTCGTCGGTCAGACCGGGGTTGAGGAGCCGCGCGAGATCCGGCGGGAGCTCCGCATCATAGACGAAGAGGCTCGCCCCGAAGTCGCGCACCTCGAACAGCCGCAGATAGCGATCGCCCACGCTGCCACCCTCGGTGCCCGTCGGGGCTTCCTCTGAGTCGCCACAGGCCAGAGCGACGAGCAGCGGTGCGATCAGCAGTGTCATGACCAGACGAGGGCGCACCGGCGGGACCTTTCGCGACGTGGGAGCGGGAATCGTAGCACCGCGATCCGGCGGGTCGACGTGTGCGAGCCTCCGGAACGCGCGAGCGCCCCTCAGCGCCGGCGATCGGTGTTGGGGATCGAACAGGAAGATCGATGGGGTGGGTGAGGGGACTTGAACCCCCGATCTCCAGGGCCACAACCTGGCGCCCTAACCACTGGGCCACACCCACCATCGAAGCGCACCGAACGAGCGAGCGCTCGGCGCGGCGAAGATCGTAGCACTCGTGGTGGGGCGCGACTACGCGATCACGAGGGCAGGACGTAGCGTCGAGGATCCAGCGCACGGCCCTCGTAGCTGATCCCCAGGCGCAGCTGAGCCGCGTCGTCGGTGTCGCCCGGCAGCGTGCCGAGCAGCTCGCCTCGGCGCACACTCTCCCCGACCGCCGGGACGACCTCACCGAGGCCGAAGAGCGACGAGCGCCAGCCGTTGCCATGGTCGAGCAGCACCGAATGGAACGCGCCGATCTGGTCCACCGACACCACCTGCGCCGATGACGGCGACCGCACCTCGCCCCCACCCGCGGCGAAGTAGTCGAGCCAGCTCGGGCCGCTCCGTGTCGAGGTCGCCTCGACCGGCGTGCTGAGCACGCCGCCCGGCCCACGCCCACCGAACACCGCCACCTCGGACGCGGTAGCGGGGTCGTACTGCGGCGTGTCCGAGCCGACGATCGCGGCCAGGTAGTGCTTCGTCTCGGTCGGCAGCGCCTGCTCCCAGTTGTCGCTGTGCGCCTCAACGAGGGAGCGCACCCGTCCCAGGCCCGCGTTGTACGACGCCAGCGCCTTCCGCACGTCGCCATCCCAGGCCGTCAGGTAGTGCCGCATGGTCTGGGCGCCCGCCAGCAGGCCAGCCTCTGGGTTCGAGCGGTCCACGGTCGGGTAGTACTGCGGCATCAACTGGGCGATGCCTTCGGCGCCCGCGCTCGAGCGCCGGATGCCGAACACGACGTCAGGCGCGAAGCCCGACTCCTGGCCGATCTGCCGCTCGAACAGCGGACCGTAGCCCGGCCCGATCACCTGCTCGGCGGTGTCGCGCGCCATCTCGCGCCAGCCATAGGGGTCGTCGACGTCACCGGTCGCGTAACGCGCCGCAAGCGCCGCCGCGTCGCGCGGCGCTACCGAGGTGGAATCGGACGTCACGGGAATCGCGCGATCCGGCTGCGCGAAGAGGGCGGCGCCGCCTCGGAACGAGGCGATCTCGGCACGGACGTTCGCGATCTCGCTGCGCGGCCGGTCGAGGTGGCGCGTCAGCACAGCCGCGAATTGCTCGACGGCGGCCGACGTGGCCGGGCGCGCGGCAGGCGCCTCGGACGCCGCCGGTCTACTCGCTCCACCGATCGGATCGGTTGCCATCGCACCGTCCCGGGATGCGATCGCAGACTAGGACTGCGCGGTCACCCCGCGTATGAGGGAGAACCCGAGCGGCTCGCGGCGTTCCTACGCCTCGCCGCCAAGCAGCCGGTAGCGCCCACGGTGGAACAGGAGCGGATCCGCCCCTTCGGCATCGTAGCCGACCTCCAGCGCCTCGCCGATCACGATCGTGTGGTCCCCGCCCGCCAGCCGCTCGCTGATCCGGCACTCGACGTGCGCGACCGTCCCCGCCAGCAGCGGAACGCCGGTCGCACCAAGGCGGTAGTCGAATCCGCCCATCGGCTCCTCTGGCGCGCCGTGGCTCGCGAACAGATCCGACACCGGCCGCTGATCCGCGGCGAGGATGTTCACCCCGAAGCTCGAGGCGCGATCGAACAACTCGTGCATCGACCCGGTCCGCTGCACACACACGACCACCAATGGCGGATCGAGCGACAACGAGAGAACCGCGTTCGCGGTCATGCCGCGCGGCTCGTCGTCGACGCTCAGCGTCACGACGGTGACACCGGTGGCGAAGGTGCCCATCACATCCCGGAAGAGCCGTTGATCGACGGCGGTCTGATCGGTCATCGGTCGGCCCTCTCGTTCGCCGAGGCGTGAGCCGCACCTTACCGTCGAGACGGCTGATCGCCTACCCGTTCACCGCCCGAGGGACCGGGCGTGCCGGGCGACCGCGCTCCTCGATGAGGTACGAGAGCAGGCCCGTGAGGTAGGTCGAGCAGGTTGCGCACACCTGAACGTCGCGCAGGCGGCTGGAGTCCGGGGTGACTCGAACCTGCGACTCGCCGTACACGAAGGCGCCGCGCGAGTACTGGATCTGGGTCATCTGACCATCGATCGTCGCCAGGCAGAGATCACAGCCGAGGTACTCGC
The DNA here is from genome assembly GCA_028279505.1 of Dehalococcoidia bacterium. Taxonomy (GTDB): domain Bacteria; phylum Chloroflexota; class Dehalococcoidia; order UBA2979; family UBA2979; genus UBA6627. Next base: position 3,247 of record JANQNP010000078.1, on the reverse strand, counting down.
CGGAGCTGCTCACGTCGCCGCTCCTCGGGCAGCTGTGCTCGCCTGTCGGGCGAGCGCTCGATCGACCAGCTCGTTGAAGCCCCGCTCGAAGTAGGCGGCACAGGTGCGGCAGAGCACGTGCTGCTGCTGGCCGTCCGGTACTGGAAACGAGCGGCCGCCAGCATCGACCACGAACTGGCGGAAGGTCACCCCAACCAGGTTGCCCTGCATCCGGTAACCGCAAGCCGCGCATGGAACCGAGAGCGCCATCGTCTGACTCCTCACCCGATCGTCGGCAGAGGATCGTCAGCCAGATCGGGGAAACTCCCACTCTCCCGACACGCCCGCTGGCCGGTCCCGGAACCACCGCCGCTCCGCCCTGAACGGCGCCTTGGACGACGGACAGGCTTGGTACGCTCGATCCACCCCCACCTCGACCTCGGAAGGGTGCGTACATGCAGTGTCCGCGCGACCAGGCCGTCCTCCTCGAGGAGCGCGTCCACGGCATCGAGGTCGACCACTGCCCGCAGTGCAACGGGCGCTGGCTCGACCATCACCAGCTCGACGAACTCGAGGCGACACGGACCAAGGACGAAGACCACCGCAGCGGGATGATCGAGTACGCCCAGCGCGACTCCGAACTCGCCTGCCCTGTCTGCACCGAGCCAATGGTCGCCTTCAACTACCGGGCGTACGACCTGGAGCTGGATACCTGCCGGGACGAACACGGGTTCTGGCTCGACGCCGGCGAGGAGGGTCGCGTCCGCGACATCATCGATGAGCGGGTGCGCGGCCGGAATCGCGCCGTCAAGGCGGAGCAGGCCTGGGACAACTTCCTCGACGGAGTCGGCGGAGGCGGTATGTGGGACAGTGTGCGGGGCTTCTTCAGCGGTCGGGGACGCTGAGTTGCCGCGCCGTTAACCGTCCGCAACCCGGTTGGACCGTACGCTGACGAAGCGCACGAGGACGACCGGTGACGAGTACCCCACCTAACACACAGCCTGCTGACGACCCGACCGACGTCGAACGTCCCGACGTCACGATCGAAACACGCCTCGCCGAGGACGATCTCGCCGGCGCGATCGAGTTCGCCCGCTCGCTGCACGGCGCCGAACTGGCAGACGCCCTCGAGCTGCTGACCGACGACGAGCGCGCGCAGATCCTCGTCGCGCTCGACGCGGAGACCACCGCCGAGGCGCTCGACTACGTCGAGTCACACTTCCGAGGCGACCTGCTCAGCGGCCTGCCGCCCGACCAGATCGTCGAGACGCTGGTCCTCGAAGAGGACGACGTCGCCACCGACGTCATCCAGGCGCTGCCGGACGAGACCGCTTCCGAGGTGCTCGACGCGCTCCCGGCTGAGCGTCGCGCGGCGATCGACGCCCTGCTCGTCCACGCCGAGGAGACGGCCGGCGGCCGCATGACCGGCCAGCTCATCACGATCGACGAAAGCTGGACCGCCGAGGCCATCCTCGCCGACCTGCGCGACGTACCACTCGACGTCAGCCAGCCCTTCTACCTCTACGTCGCGGATCACGAGCGCCATCTCCGCGGCGTGCTAAACCTGCGCACGCTGATCGCCGCCCCACCCGAGACACTGGCCGTCGACCTGATGGTGGCCGAACCGATCAGGGTCACCGCCGACACGGACCAGGAAGACGCCGCCCGCACGCTGAAGCAGTACAAGCTGCTCGCCCTCCCCGTCGTCGACGAGCACGGACACCTGATCGGATCCCTCACCGCCGACGACCTGATCGACGTCCTTGAGGAAGAGGCCACCGAGGACATGTTTCGCCTCGTCGGCGTCAATCAGGAGGAGGACCTCCGCAGCATCCGCCGCTCCGTCCGGCACCGCCTCCCGTGGCTCGCCGTGAACCTCGTGACCGTCCTGATCGCCGCCTGGGTTGTATCGCTGTTCCAGGACACGTTGACCCGCGTCGCCGTGCTCGCCGCCTTCCTGCCGGTGGTCGGCGGCCTCGGCGGGAACGCCGGCATCCAGACGGTCACCGTCGTCGTCCGCTCGCTGGCCCTCGGCCGCCTCGCCGTCCGCGACACGCTCGAGGTGATCGGCCGCGAGCTGGCGGCAGGCGCGATCGTCGGCGTCGTCACCGGCGGCGCCGTCGCCGCGCTCACCGTCGTCTGGCAGGGCAACCCATGGCTCGGCGCGATCGTCGGCCTCGCGCTGCTGGTAAACGTGATGGTCGGCGTCGTCGCCGGCGTCGCAATCCCGATGGCGCTCCACCGCCTCAAGCAAGACCCCGCCCTCTCGAGCGGCATCTGGCTCACCACCACGACCGACCTGCTCGGCTTCCTCGCCTTCCTCGGACTGGCAACCGCCCTCGTGAGCCGGATCGACTAACGGCGCAAGACTGGCGGGCTGGACAAAGAAGGACCCCCGCGTTGCCGCGGGGGTCCTCGTCCGGCCGATCGACGTCGAAGCGGCCGGTTTGCCTCGTAAGCTCGCGCCTAGCCGAGGAGCGAGAGCACCGCCTGCGGCGCCTGGTTCGCCTGAGCGAGGACCGAGACACCAGCCTGCTGCATGATCTGCCGCGTCACCAGCTCCGAGGACACCATCGCGATGTCCGCGTCGCGGATCCGGCTCTCGGACGCGCTCAGGTTCTCGACCGAGATGGCAACCGACGCGATCGCCGACTCCATCTGGTTCTGAGCCGCACCAAGCTTCGCACGCTGCGTGCTCACCTGGTCGATCGCCGTGTCCAACGCACCCAGCAGCGAGTCCGCCAGCGTCGTCGTCGACACAGCGGTGTTGTCCGCCACCAACGTGGTCAACGTCGTACCGGCGCCACCGAGCGCCGACGCGCGCAGGTCGGCGAAGCCGACGGTCACGTTGTCCGTCGTCTCCGAGCCGACCCGGAACGTCGCGTTGCCGCTGCTCGCAGCCGTCGTCACGTTCGGACCCGTCGCCACCAGGTCGGTGCCGATCTCGGTGTCCGCGATCGCGCCGGCAACCGTCTGTGTCAGCGTCAGCTTGAAGCCCAACGCGTCGAAGTTCAGCGTCTGCGTGTCACCGACGTTACCGCCCATGGCGACCGCCGTGATCGTCTGCGCCACCTTCGTCGTGTCGTTGGTGACGGTGATCGCCGCACCGGCGTTCGACACCACGTACTTCGTACCCGCCTCGGCCTTCGACACGTCGATCGCGACGGTGGCCGTACCACCGGCCGCCTGCGCCACCGGACCCAGCGTGTCGGTGGTCGTCACCGACAGCGCACCAGTCAGCAGGTTCAGACCGTTGAACCGCGAGCGG
>JANQNP010000077.1 GCA_028279505.1 Dehalococcoidia bacterium | reverse complement strand
AGGAGCCGGTGTCGCCTGAGGTCGCGCGTCCGCTGGTCCGGACGGTGCTCGGGGCGCTCGCCGCAGGGTTGAACTGGGAAGCCGATCCGTGGGCGCTGCTCGCTGAGCCCGGCGTCGCCGTCGCGGAGGTGGCGGCGCGCTACGTGATGGAAACCAGGGCAGCGATTCCGAGCTGGTCCGATCGACGAGCGCTCGGCGTAGCGGTGGCCGACATCCTCGAGTGGTTGCTGACGCACGATGGGCGTGCGGCCGCAGCCGAGCGGGGCTCGGTTTCCGAGGAGCTGCATGCGGCCGGCTGGTTCGATCCGGCTCCCGCGGACGCGGTGCTGAGTCGTGCGCCGATGCCGCCATCGGGGCCGCCGCGCACGTCGCGACCGAAGCTCGCTCCGCCCGCGGCGCCTGACGCGAGCGCGACTCCGGCGCGACAGCACGCCCCCCACGGCCACGAAGGCGACGGCGCCCAGACGAGCGAGCGGGCGCCAACGAGCGTCCCACGCGGCGAGGCCCAGCTCGAAGATCGGGCGGCTTCTGGATCGGAATCGTCCGCGCTGGACCGCGACCTAGACGTCGAGGCCATGGAGCGCACCGCGCGGCCGACGAGTGCGCCGCTCGATGGCGAGGCGGCCGCCACCGCGCCGCAGCGCGTCGCGGTCCGTGAGGAGGACGAGGAGGTGATGGGTGGGCCGGAGGGCGCCCGCGCCGGCGGCGCCGCGCGAACGGACGGATCGGCCGTGATTCCCCCGAGACCTGGTCGATTTCCAGATCTGACCAGAGCGGCCGCGACCGATTCTTTGCCGGCGGGCCCTCGTGGAGGTCGTGACGGCGCCGTCCTCGGTGCGGCGGCCGGGGCGGAGAAGTCGCCGACCGGCGTCGCTGAGATTGCGGCGGCTGGTCTGTTCTTCCTCGTACGTCCGCTGGTCGACCTGGGGTTGGCGCGCGCGGCGGCTGCCGCCGGGATCGACGACGAGGCTCGCGAGGGGCTGCTGCGCGCGGTGGCCGAGCGGGCGGCGGACGAGGCCGCGGGTGGGCTGCAGGCTCGCCTGTTCGCGAGCGGCCCGGCTGGGGCCGCCCGCCACGTTCAGCCGCTCAGTATCGGCAGCAGTGAGGGGCTCGACGACCTCGTTGAGCGGCTGCAGAGCCAGGCGAGGCAGCTCGGCGTGGACTGTTCGGGCCTCGATGGCGACGCGGTGGACACGACGCTCGAGCTGGCGGTTCGTCAGATGGTGCGCTGGCTCCGTGGCCTGTCGCGCAGCTCGACTGGCTATGCCCTGGAACAGTTCGTCCGGACGCCGGGGCACGTACTGGTCGCGCAGGAGGTCGTGCAGGTCTTGCTGCCAGACTCCGGCTACCACCCGTTGTTCGAGCTGGCAGGCTACTTCGACGCGATCAAGCCGGTTCCGTGGTGGGTCGGCGCTCGCCTGGAATGGGGGGCGCGGAGTGCTGCGTGAGCTCAGTCGTGCTCTCCACTGCATCGTCTCGGAGCAGCCTGAGGTTGCGGCCGATCCGGGGCGGATCGTCGGACTGATGAGCAATGCCGTGCCGGATGCGATCCGCGGGCTGGAGGAGGTCGAATGCGGGTCGCTGGGTGGTCTTCCAGTCGACGGATTGGACTCTAGCATCGAAGGGTTGGCGCGGCGCGCCGGGATCGAGGACGCCACGACGATCTGGTTGATCGCGCTGGGGCTGCTGCCTCAGCTCGATCATCGCGTCGGGCGCGCGATCGCAGTCGCCCATGACGATCTGAGCCACAGCCGTCCCTCGCTGGGACTGGCGCAGCGGTTGTTCGACGGGGTCGCCGAGCTGGGGTTGGTGACGGAAGAACCGGCGTTCGCGACGCCGCTGCTGGCGGCGACCGACGAAGCCGGCGCGATCGCGCGAGGGATCTTCGAGCTGCGCGGCGGGTACGGGGACGAACGCACGCCGCTGGCGCAGCAGGAGATCGCCCTGCATCCCCGCGTTGTCCGGGCGCTGGCGCAAGGTGTGCCGCTTGATGACGTGGATGACCGATATGCGGACGTACTCGAGGTCGTGGACGAACCCGGGGCGTTCCGTCGGTTCCACGATGAGGTTCGCGGTGTGCTGGGAGTTCAGCAGACCTGGTCACGGCGTTTCGGGTTGCTGGTCGTTGGCGACGACCTCTCGGCTGCTCGCGCAGCCGCGTCTGCGGTGGTTGGTGGGGACGAGACGCGCGTCCTGCTGGTGGCGGTCGCGCCCGCGATGCGAGCGTCGGCACCGCTCGAAGAGCTCGCGCGGGCAGTGCGACGCGAGTCGCTGGTGCTGGATGCGATTCCGCTCTGGCACGAGCTACCCGAACCAAGCGAGCTTCGCGACACCGTTCGCTCGCGCCAGCTCGCGAGGTTGATCCTCAGCGGGCCGTGGCCGCCGGTAGTCCACAGCCGCCATCCCTGGGTGCCGCCAAGCGATGCACCGCTGACGCTGTTCCCGATCCAGGCGTCCGGTCGGACACGTTCCGACCGCGCGGCGCTGTGGTCGCAGGCGCAGCCGCGATTCGCCGAGGCGGAGGCTCAGGCGCTTGGCGCGAGCTTCACCGTGACTGAGGACCAGGTGAGGGCGGCTGTTGCGGAAGGTGAGCTGGCCGAGCATGCCTACGGGGGCGAGCTGGCGGATCACACCCGCCGAGCGGCCCACCGCCAGGCATCTGCCCGACTGGTGCGCTTCGCGACCCGTGTCACCCCGCAGGTGAGCTGGGACGACCTGGTGTTGCCGGCAGGCGTGGAACGGCAAGTGCGTGAGCTCGAGCGTCGGATCGTCTACCGGGAGCGGGTCATCGTCGAGCTGGGTTATGGCGGACGGAGCGCCAGCCGGCGGGGGCTGGTCGCGTTGTTCACCGGCGCCAGCGGGACCGGGAAGACGATGGCGGCAGAGGTGCTGGCGGAGAGCCAGGGCTATGACCTGTTCCGGGTCGACCTCTCAGCGGTGGTTTCGAAGTACATCGGCGAGACGGAGCAGCAGCTGTCTCAGGTGTTCTCGGATGCGGAGGCCTCGTCGCGGACGATCCTCTTCTTCGACGAGGCCGACGCCTTGTTCGGGCGTCGGTCCGAGGTGAAGGACGCCCACGACCGCTACGCCAACATCGAGGTGAACTATCTGCTGCAGCGGGTGGAGGCGTACGACGGTCTGATCGTGCTCGCGTCGAACCTGCGACAGAACATGGATCCTGCATTCGTGCGTCGACTGGATGCGGCGGTCGACTTCCCGTTCCCAGACACCGTGGCGCGCGCGAGCATCTGGCGACGGGTGCTGCCCGTGGACGAGGCGATCCAACGATCGCTGGGGCTGGACGCGATTGCCGAGCGGTACGAGCTGGCTGGCGGCGCGATTCGGAACTGCTCGGTGCACGCGGCGTATCGCGCGGCGGAGCGGTGCGGGCCGGGCGCCCCTCTGCTTCTCGAGCGCGATGATCTCCTGGTGGCCATTGCCCGGGAGTACCAGAAGCTCGGGCGACCAGTGATGCGAACGGATTTCGGTGACGCGTACGGGCTCGTAATGGACGAGGTGTTTGCCACTCGAGGAGCGGCCGAGGATGCCGCGGCGGTCTAACGCGCGCGAGCGGGCGCCGATCGCGCGCCGGGCGCGCCCAGCCGAGCTGGAGCGTCGCCCGACCGCGCCCGCGAAGGCCGCTGCCCCGCCAGAGCGAAGGCTTGCTCGGGCCGCAGGTGCTCATGCGGAGGAGCGGGTGCTGCGCCGTTCGCTTGCGGCGGATTCACAGCTCGATCGTGCGCCGACGTCACGGGACGCACGGAGCACACCGGGAGCGGGCGCGGCGGAGTCGATCGACCAGGAGCTTGACCGGCGCTCGGGCCAAGGTGAAGGGCTCTCCGACCAGGTTCGAGCGCCGATGGAGGCCCGCCTGGGCACCGACCTTACGGGCGTGCGGGTGCATCGGGATGCTGCTGCCGACCGCCTGTCGCGGCGGCTCGATGCCCGGGCGTTCACGTCGGGTCGAGACATCTACTTCGCGTCCGGCCAGTACGACGAGGCCACACTCCAGGGCCAGGAGCTGATCGCGCACGAGCTGGTCCACACGATGCAGCAGCGCAACGAGGGTGGGGCCTCGGTGGGAGATGTGCGGCGGGCGCGGATGAGCGATCCGGGCGACGCGTCTGAGCGCGAAGCGGAACGGCTCGCGACGCGGACGGTGCGGGGGGCGAGCGCATCGGTGGAGGTGCGAGGCGAGGGGATCGCACGTCAGGTCGCGGAAGGTCCTTCTGCGGGGCCGCCAGAGGGCGAGATGGAGGGCGCGGCGCCCGCATTTGAGTTGCGGCTCCCGGGAGTCAAGGTGCCGATCGCCGCGGATCGCGGCACCGTGCCGCTCAGTCACGTGGCTGACCGGATTCCGGGCCTACGCCTCGGGTCACTCGTGCTCGAGGCGAGGGGCGGACGGATCGGGAAGGCGACGGTGACCGCGACCGCGGCGCTGCCGTACGTCCTGGGTGATGTGTCGATCGGTGTGGATCCCACGAGCGGCGAGCTGACCGGCGGGACCGGCCGACTGCTGGTCGAGGTCCCACGTCTGGTACGGGGGGCGCTGGATTGGGAGTACGCGGGCGGCCAGCTCAGCGGAGTCCTGACGGTCGGGCGCGATCGGCTACGTGAGCTTGGCCTGCCGATCGAGAGCGGCTCGCTGACGTTGAACATGGCGGGCCGGTCGCTGGCGGTCACCGCGGCGGCTACGACGGGCAAGTCCCTTCCGCTGATCTCGGACGGGCACCTCGCGGTGACCTACGACGCGAGCCGGGAGTCGTTCGCGGCCTCGGTGGCGGGACAAGTGGACGTGCCGGGCCTGGAACGGACCGACTTCACCGTAGCGATGGAGAGCGACGGCAGATGGCATGGCGAGGGTTCGATCGCGGCGAACTTCGCAGGCGCGAGCGGGTCGCTGCACCTCGTCATGGATGACTGGGCGCTGGTCTCGGCGGAAGGAGCCGTTGCGTACTCGCGCGGTCCGCTCAGCGGCACGATCACGGCGCGGCTGGTGGCGGCGAACGAACGACGACCCGGCGAGCTTGCGGTGAGCGGCGATGGAGATCTGACGGTCACGATCGCGCCGTGGCTGACGGGGACCGGCCACGCGGTCCTGCATCCCGATGGCGAGGTGGACCTGGAAGGCGCGCTGCAGTTCCCGGAGGAGGTTGAGCTCTTCAAAGAACGAAAGGTCGAGAAGACGCTGTACCAGCTCGACCAGGAGTTTCCGCTGTGGGGAATCACGATCCCGGTGGTGGGGTCGATCGGGCTGATTGCGGAGATCCACGCGAAGCTGGGCGTGCGCTCCCGATTCGGCCCTGGCGTGCTGCGGGACACAGTGGTCGAAGGAACGTACAGCACGCGATCGGCGTCCCCGGCCGGGGGCGGCTCGGGCGCTACGGGCGACGCTCGAAGCGCGCCGGAGCCCAGCTTCGCGGTGTCAGGGGAGCTCTTCCTCCCGACGGGAGCGGAGCTGATCGTCGTCGTTGGCGGGGGGGTTGGACTGGCGACGCTGGTCGCCGAGCTCACCGGGGGAATCGACATCGCGGGAAGTGCGGGCGCGTACGCGACGTTGAGCGTGCGCCCCCGCTTCCAGTACGCCGATGGGAAGTACTCATTCCAAGGTGTTGCGGAGATACAGGCAGCGGCGCTGGCCAAGCTGGACGTGAACGCGTATGCGGCGGCCGAGGTGGGGATCGGGTGGTTGTCGAAGGAGGTCTGGCGCAAGGAGTGGAACCTGCTGGCGTTCACCTGGGATCCGGGGCTGACGTTCGGGCTGCGTGCGCGCCTGGACTACACGCTGGGCGAGCCGTTCGAGCCGAACCTCGAGTTCGAGCCGGTCGCGATTGACCCGGCGCGGCTGGTCCGGAGCGCGCTACCGAACTCGGGCCAGCCGACGCCGGATCAGGCACAGAAGCCGCCGCCGAAGGCGTCGCTCCGTCTCGAGCCGCCGGCCGCGGGGCCGGCAACAACCGAGCCAGCGCCGACATCCCCTGGAGCCGACCGCGAGCGAGGCGGCCGTCGGGGAGCGGCGCGACCGCGCCGCGGAGGGGGCAGCAGTCCGGCGCCGCGGACAACGGCCGGGCGAGGCGAGACGACCCCGCCGGGCCGCGCTGGCGCCGACGAAGCCGCGTTCGTCCCACCGCGCCCGAGTGCTCTCAAGAAGCCCGCCGAGGAGCGGAGCGAACGCGAGTCCTGGAGCGTCTACGTCTGGGACCGATTCGTCGATGAACAGCGGCGATCAACCGGGCGGCGAGTCGCCCGGGCTGCTCGTGGCAGAGCGTCGTCGAGCGGACGGCCATCGAGCTACGAGACGCGCGGCCCAGAAGCGTCGTGGCGGCTCTATCAGCAGAAGCTGGAACAGGCGGATCGCGCGAAGTTCGACTCCCAGAACGAGGAGAAGTACTACCACCCGTCGCGCGGCTGGCTTCCGCGTCGCTACTTCCAGAGGGGCAAGCTGCGCGAACCTGCGTGGCCGCTCTACCTGCCGGAAGAGAAGTGGGCCGGGCCGAACCTGACGGCGAGCGGCGGGAGCGTTCAGGCTGGGGCGGTCCGGCAGCGCTACGAGCGCCGAGCCAGAGCCGGGCGACTTCGGACCGACGCACCCGAAGCACGAAGCGATCAGCGTGCCAGTTTCGCGGAGTACATCGAGGACCATCCTCCGCCAAACGTTCGTACATTGCGGAACCACCTCAAGAAGCCGCGGGGCGACGACCGCGCGGTTGACGTCGATCACATCGTGGAGTTGCAGGTGGGTGGCGAGGACATCCCGAGCAACTATCAGTTGCTCTACTCCAGCCCGAACTCGAGCTCCGGCGCGACCATCAGGAACGAGATAGCTGCGGACAAGAAAGCGACCGGAGGGCGGGAGCTTCAGTATGGAAAGATAACCACCGATCGGGGCAAGCGAGATAGGGAGAAGCAGGCGGCGACCTCGCCCGAGGGAGCGGCCGGGTAATCGGGGGAAATCGATGGTGACGGCGGTACGTGAGGAGCGAGTTCCCAAGGCCCGTCTGTCCGAGCGGAAGGCAGACAACGAGGCGTCAGCGCGGAAGGGCGAACGCCGGATCAGAGTGTTGAGCGCCCAGCGACAGAACTTCGAGGCGCTCGAGCAGTTGCTGTCGAAGACAGATGACACGGTTGAGGAGTACGAGGACCAGCGCGATTCGCTCCTGAAGCGGCACGATGAGGCGGCCCGGTTCCTGAGCCAGCAGCTCGATGTGTACCGCGACCAGATCGGGGAGCAGCGGTCCGAGGAGATCCGGGCCGCATATGGAGAGCTGACGGTCGTCCGAGAGCACAAGGCCACCGCGGAAGCAGCTCTGCTGGCGGCGACGTCGGACTATGACTCGGCGGCGCAGGCGCTCCAGCGGCTGACGGCGTGCGTCGCCGATCTGGAGACGTTGCGGGGCGAAGCGGAATCCGCCGGCGAGGCTGCCCGGTCCTACCTCGCGGCGTGGCGTGCGGGGGATGTGCGCGCTCGCTGCGAGGCTCCAACCGTCGACGAACTTCGGCAGTCGCTCGACGACGCCTGGGCCGCGGTCGATGCAGCGATGGTGAACGACACGAAAGCGCTGGAGGAGCTGCATAAGCGCGAGGTTCAACTCGAGGTGTTGCTGTCGCAGCCGGTCGAGGAGCCCTCGGAGCTGGAGGCCGAGGGGATCCACGTGGAAGTGCATTTCGTTCGCGAACCACCGGACGACCCTGCGGAGAACCACCTCTACGGCAACTCGATCGACCGATTGCTCGATGGGCTCGCCGACACGGAGATCCCCAGAGACGCGCCACAACCCGAGGTTGGCATGCTTGGTGGCGATGCGGCGCTGTCCCTCCACGAGGATGGACCCACGATTTCGTTTGCACTCGAGCTCCTTCCTGAGGTGGTGAACGCGGTCTCCGGCCTGGTGGCCGCGTGGGCGGTGCTCCGGACGCGGAGTGTCTCCGTGAAGGCGACCAGCGACCCGTCGGCCGAGGAGGCGCCAGCTACTGCTACGAGCGCGGGAACTGTGATCGATCGAGAGGAGTTCGCGGCGTTGATCACCACAACGGTCGAGGAGGTGTTGCGGCAGCGCGCTGAGGCTGATTCGTAGGCCGCTCTCGCAGGGGGAGGGGCTGAGGCGTTGGCCTCCCGCTTGAATGGTGCATCCGCTCGGCGTGTGGATGGGCGATCTGAGCTCGCCCGAAACGATCTGCGGAGTTGCGCTTCGTGCCGAAGGGAGGCACCGGCTGGGGTCAAAGTGGGGCCAAACGCCGTGCTATTCGGTGTGACGGAGTTGACCGCACCGGGACTCGGATTCCCAATATTGCGGGACGGAACGGGGTGAAAGAGCACACGACGGCTCGGGTGGCGACGAAGGTGAGCGGACTTCGGATCTGAGGGTCGAGGGTTCGAATCCTTCCCGGCGTGCCACCCCATCCATCGTTGTCGCTTCGCCTCCGACGAGGCCGATCTCGGTGATCTGACCGCGGCGCGTCTCGTAGCCACTGTGGTCGTGGGGGTCCCAGGCCAAAAGTCACATCGAAGGGGTCCGCTTGGCCCGTAGATCACTCCGCGCATCGGTCCGAGGATCGGAGCGAACAGACAGGAGATCCCCCATGCGATTGCCGGGCCTGAAACCAGCGGTCATGGCGTTCGCGCTCACCGGCGCGATGTTCTTCGTCGCCTGTGGCGGCGGCGATGACGACGACGACGCCACGGCAGAGCCCACCGACACGGCTGAGCCGACGGCGACCGCCACGGCCGACAACGGTGGTGGCAACGGCGGTGGCGATGGCCTCATCCAGGGCCAGGAGATCGGTGAGTACTACAGCATCAACTGCTCCGCCTGCCACGGCGAGAATCGCGAGGGGGTCACGGGCCTTGGTCTGCCGTTGACGCCGGACGTCCTGACTGAGGACGACGACTTCTACCGCGAAACGATCGCGAACGGCCGGACCGGCACCGTCATGCCCGCATGGGCCGACGCCGGACTGACCGACGCCGAGATCGACGCGCTGGTCGCCTTCATCCGCACCGAACCGTAGCCGCTCGAGCGATCGCTACGGCGAAGACGCAGACGCCGGCCGCGAGGCCGGCGTCTCTGTGTGCGCGCGGCTTCCGAGGACCGCGAACCGCCCGAGTGCCGGCCCCCGGCGAGCGTTCTTGTCTCGCGCGCTCCGGGCACCGCCGACGCGCCGCAGCCGCCGTCGTGTGGCCGCGCGACCGCCCGAGGAATCAGTAGAAACGCGAGGGTTCGGCAGAAAAGTGAGCGACATCTGAGCGGCTCGATAACAAGCGCGCGTTGACGGACGCCAACCCTCAGTGTCACAGTCAACGTTATGCAGACCACGCTCGGCCGGACCGGCGACTACGGGGTTCGCGCCGTGCTCGATGTCGCACGCGCCCACGGCGACGGCCGCCGGAAGACGCGCGAAATCGCCGAGGCGATGAACATCCCCACCCGCTACCTCTCCCAGCTGCTGGCCTTGCTGGTCCGCGCCGACATCCTCACCGCCACCGCCGGTCCGAGCGGAGGCTACGAGCTCGCACGCGAGCCAGGGGCGATCACCCTGCTCGACGTCGTCGAGGCTGTCGAGGGACCGGTCGCCCTCGAGCGCTGCGTCGTCCGCGGGATCCCCTGTTCGTCCGACGGGATCTGTGCCGTGCACGACGCCTGGTCCGCCGCCCAGGACGCGATGCTCGAGCGTCTCGGTCAGACGAGCTTCGCGGAGCTGGTCCGGCGCGACGCGGAGCTGCGGGCGGACGGGGCCTAGCGACCGCCGCGCGTCGAGCAGCGCCCGCACTCCGGGGCGCCTGATTTGCTAACAGATGACGCACGCTTGTATTCGAGACATCTGTCTGCGTCGCGTTCAAGCCCCCGCTCACGGATAATCGGTCCATGCTGTCCGACTCAGACGCGGCGCCGGGATCGTCGAGGGCAGCTGCCCCCGGCGCTACCCTCCGCGACGTTGCCGAGCATGCCGGAGTGTCGATCAGCACCGCGTCGCGGGCCCTGTCCGGGAGTCGGCCGGTGAGCGAGGGCTTGAGCGAGCGCGTACGCGAGGCGGCGACGACGCTCGGCTACCGCGCCAACGCCGGCGCTCGCAACCTTCGCCTCTCCCGAACGATGACGATCGGCCTGATCTACGAGCGGATGGACACGCCCGTCTACCTCGACTTCCTCGAGGGCATGAGCGCCACCGCCGACCGCCACGGCTACTCGATCCTCGTCAGCAACGCAGCGAGCGACCCGGCGCACTACCGGCAGCTCGTCCGTCGCGCGTATGAACGCCGCGTCGACGCGCTCCTCCTCTCGACCCCTCGCGACGTCCGAGCGGAGCTCGAGCCATTCGTCACGGCCGGCGTTCCCACGCTGGCGCTGTTCGGACGCAGCCAGGACTGCAGCGACATCCCGCTGGCCACCGTGCCCCAGGGCCGCACGATCGGCGTCGCTGCCGATCGACTGCATGAGCTGGGCCACCGACGGGCGCTCTACATCAGCACCGCGACCAGCCTGTCTGATCGCTGGCGGTCGGTGGAAGCAGCGGTGAGCCGGGCCGGTCTGGACCCGGTTCGCCACATCGTCGAGAGCGGGATCGCCACCGCGGAGCTGCGAGAGGAGCTCTCGAGGGTGCTCGCCGCCGATCCGGCCGCGACCGCGATCTTCGCGCACGGGCGACACCTCGGTGGCCTCTTCGGCGCGATCAACCAGCTCGGCGAATCGATCCCGGACGACCGCTCGGTCGTCACCTTCACGGACTCGCGCCTGACCGCCGGCCTGATCGACCCACCGCTGTCCTCCATCCACGTGGACACCCGCGAGTTCGGCGAGCAGGCGATCGACATCGTCGAGGTCTGGCTGGGTGGCAGCCCGCCGCGCAACGTCACCGCGCTCGATCTCGCCTCGTGGCGTGAGACCGAGTCGGTCGCTGCCGCGCCCACGCGGTAGGCTGAGCGCGCTCGCCGGCGCCGCTCGTTCCGGTGACCTCGGCGGACTCGCGGCCCTCGAGGGGTTCACTGCCGCCGAGGCGAGTCACCCGGCGGGCTGACCGGCTACCACCCGCCGATGACAATGCGCCCCGGTGCCCGTCGCCCGACGCCACACGGCGCAGGCCACATGCAGAAGGAGAGACGCCATGCGTGGAAACGACGCGATCGCCCAGATCCTGAAGGCCGAGGGCGCCGAGTACCTGTTCTGCTTCCCCGACAACCAGCTCATCCACGCCGCCGCCGCCGCGGGCATCCGCCCGATGATGTCCCGCACCGAGCGGGCGACCGTCAACATGGCCGACGGCTACACGAGGATGTTCAACGGCCGCCGCAACGGCGTCGTCGTGACGCAGTCCGGCCCCGGCATCGAGAACGCCTACGGCGGCGTCGCCCACGCCTACGCCGACGGCGTCCCGATCCTCGTCGTCCCCGGCGGCTCCGCCCGCGGCCGCGAGGGCTCGCACCCTCACTTCAGCGCGCCACCCAACTACGCCGGCATCACCAAGTGGGCGACCCAGATCAACCAGAGCGGCCGCATCTCCGAGGTCATGCGCCGCGCCCACACCTTCCTCCGCGCCGGCCGAGGTGCTCCGGTCCTCGTCGAGGTACCCGCAGACGTCGCCATGGAGGACATCGGCGACGCGCCGGTCGAGTACCAGCCGATCGCGCCGCACCGCAGCGCCGGCGACCCGGCCGACGTGAAGGCCTCGGTCACGGCGCTGCTCGCCGCCAGCAAGCCGATGATCTTCGCCGGCCAGGGCGTCCTCTGGGCTGAGGCGACCGACCAGCTGATCGAACTCGCCGAGCTGCTCGATGCGCCGGTGGCGGTCACCAACTCCGGCAAGAGCGCCTTCCCGGAGAACCACGCGCTCTCGCTCGGCGCTGCTGGCAACACGAAGACGAAGATGGCCCGCCACTACCTCGACGAGTCCGACGCCGTGTTCGGCATCGGCGCGAGCTTCACCACCAACCTCGCCTCATCCGCCATCCCCGGCGGCAAGGTGATGATCCAGTCCACGGTCGACGAGCTCGACCTGAACAAGGACCATCACCTCGACCACGCGATCATCGGCGACGCCCAGCTCGTGCTCACCCAGATGATCGAGGAGGTCAAGGCCCAGGCCGGCGACGACGGCAAGCGCGGCGGCCCCGCCGCCGACGAGGTCGCCTCGGTCCGCGCCGAGTTCATGGAGGAGTGGATGCCGCTCCTCACCTCCGACGAGCAGCCGATCAACCCGTACCGCGTGATGCACGACGTGATGCACGCGGTCGACCTCGACAACACGACGGTCACGCACGACTCTGGCCACCCCCGCGACCAGCTCGTCCCGTTCTGGGAGCCGACGGTTCCGAGGGGTTACCTCGGCTGGGGCAACTCGACGCAGCTCGGCTACTCGCTCGGCCTCCTCCTCGGCGCCAAGCTCGCCACCCCCGAGCGGATGTTCATCAACTTCATGGGCGACGCGGCCATCGGCATGGCCGGCATGGACCTCGAGACCGGCGTCCGCCTCGGCATCCCCGTGCTCACGATCGTGCTCAACAACCAGGTGCTCTCCGGCTACCCCGCGAGGTACGAGACCGCCGTAGAGCTCTACGGCTTCACGGAGCTCTACGGCGACTACGCCGACCTCGCGACCTCGCTCGGCGCCTACGGCGAGCGCGTCACCGACCCCGCCGAGATCGTCCCGGCCCTCCGCCGCGCCGAGGCCCAGATGGCCGAGGGCCGCCCCGCCCTTCTCGAGTTCATGACGAAGGAAGAGAACACGCTGGCGCGCTACCCCGCGCCCTAGCCTTGACGTCGGGTCCGGCGGCGCTAGGCGCCGCCCGGGTCCGCCTGCAACCCGGCCGCCTCGATCCCCGCGATCGCAGCGGCCTCATCGTTGTCCGAGTTGTCGCCCGAGATCCCGACCGCACCCACCAGGGTACCTGCGGCGTCCCTCACGAGGACCCCGCCCGGCACCGGCACGAGCCGGCCGCCGAACGCGCCGTTCACCGCCTGCACGAAGAACGGCTGCTGCT
This sequence comes from Dehalococcoidia bacterium, assembly GCA_028279505.1. Taxonomy (GTDB): domain Bacteria; phylum Chloroflexota; class Dehalococcoidia; order UBA2979; family UBA2979; genus UBA6627. The sequence goes on along the minus strand of JANQNP010000077.1, from coordinate 4,439 downwards.
GCGCGCGCTCGAACAGCGCGCGCGACCCAATCCCGAGGCCAAGCGCACCGTACGCCTTGCCGTCAGCCACCTGGAATCGCAAGTTCGACGCCCCGTCCTCGCGCTCGAACGCCACCGGGTGCCCGCCGTCATCGAGGACCAACACCGCCAGCGGCTGCATCTCCTCGGCACGGCCATGTGCCAGCGCCCCGGCGACGATCTGCCGTGCCTGCTCGATGCTGATCGAGGTCGTCATCGTTCGCTCCTAGCCCCGCGCGCTCAACCGGCGCTCAGCTCCGCTTTACGCTCGCGCCGCCCCTCGTGGAGGATCGGCTCGGTGTACCCGGACGGCTGGTCGCGCCCTTCGAGGACCAGCGCCAGCGCCGCGTTGAACGCCAGCCCGTCGAAGCCCGGCGCCATCGGCACGTAGAGCGCGTCATCCTCGTTTTGCCGGTCGACAACCGCCGCCATCCGCTCGAACGCGGCCCGCACCGCTGTCTCGTCGACGACGCCGTGGTGCAGCCAGTTCGCGATGTGCTGCGAGGAGATCCGGCAGGTCGCGCGGTCCTCCATCAGCCCCACGTCGTGGATGTCCGGAACCGTCGAGCAGCCGACCCCCTGGTCGATCCACCGCACGACATAACCAAGAATGCCCTGCGCGTTGTTCTCGATCTCCTCGCGGATCTCGTCGTCGCTCCACGACCGGTCGGAGGACAGCGGTAGCTGGATCAGGTCGTCGACGACGGCGCGCCGCCCGCCGCCGGCGATCTCGGCCTGCCGTCCGAGGACGTCCACCCGCAGGTAGTGCGTTGCGTGCAACGTCGCCGCGGTGGGGGAGGGCACCCACGCGCAGTTCGCGCCCGCGCGAGGGTGACCGATCTTCTCCTCCAGCATCCGCGCCATCTGGTTCGGCGCCGCCCACATCCCCTTGCCGATCTGCGCTCGCCCCGGCAGCCCGCAGGCGATCCCTACATCCACGTTCCAGTCCTCGTACGCGGCGATCCAGCGCTCGGCGCGCATGTCCGCCTTGCGGACCATCGCGCCGGCCTCCATCGAGGTGTGGATCTCGTCGCCGGTCCGGTCGAGGAACCCGGTGTTGATGAACGCCACCCGCGACTTCGCCGCCCGGATGCATTCCTTGAGGTTCAGCGTCGTCCGCCGCTCCTCGTCCATGATCCCGAGCTTCACCGTGTTCGCTGGCAGCCCGAGCACCCGCTCCACGTGGTCGAAGACCTCGTTGGTGAACGCCACCTCGGCCGGCCCGTGCATCTTCGGCTTCACCACGTAGATCGACCCGGCGCGCGAGCTGCGCAGCGCCCCCGGTTCGTCCGACTTCGCGAGGTCGTGCATCGACCCGAGCGTCGTCATCATCGAGTCGAGCAGCCCCTCGGGAACCTCGCGCCCGTCGCTATCGAGGATCGCGTCGGTCGTCGTCAGGTGCCCAACGTTCCGCACGAGCATCAGCACCCGCCCCGGCAGCGTGAACTCGTCCCCGTCGGGCGACGTGAACGTGCGGTCGCCCTCGAGGCGGCGCGTGAAGGTGCGGCCGTCCTTCGTGACCTCCTCGGTCAAGTCGCCGCGGTTGAGCCCCAGCCAGTTCGCGTAGGCGAGCGTCTTGTCCTCCGCGTCGACGGTCGCGACCGAATCCTCGCAGTCCATGATCGAGGTGACGGCCGACTCGAGCACGACGTCCGCGACCCCCGCCGCGTCCGTCTTGCCAACGTCGTGTTCGCGGTCGATCACGATCTCCGCATGCAGCCCGTTGATCCGCAGCAGCACCGAGTCGGGTGCCCCGGCGTCGCCCGTGAACCCCGCGAACTGCCCGCCATCCTCGAGGCCCGCCGACCCGCCGCCGGCCTGCGACACCGCGAGCCGCCCACCCTCCACGGCGTACGCTGTCGCGTCCGCGTGCGACCCACCCTCGAGGGGTGCGACGTCATCGAGGAGCGCGCGCGCCCACGTGATCACTCGCTCGCCACGCGCCGGGTCGTACGGCCCGTCGGGCGGCGAGTCACCGAGGGCGTCCGTCCCGTAGACCGCGTCGTACAGGGACCCCCATCGCGCGTTCGCAGCATTGAGGGCGTAGCGGGCGTTCGTGATCGGGACCACGAGCTGCGGCCCAGGGATGTGCGCGATCTCGTCATCGACGTGCTCGGTGTCGATCGAGAAGTCGTCGCCCTCGGGTTCGAGGTACCCCGATTCCTCGAGGAACGCGCGGTAGCTCGTGGCGTCGAACCCCTCGTCGCGGTGCCGCACGTGCCACGCGTCGATCGCCGCCTGCAGCTCCTCGCGCCGCTCGAGGAGTGCGCGATTGCGAGGCGCGAAGTCGCGGAAGAGATCGGCAAGCCCCTGCCAGAAGCGCCCCGAGTCGACCTCGAGCCCGGGGAGCGCTTCCTCCTCGACCCAGCGGTGGAGCACCGGAGCGACGGCGAGACCCGCTACCTGGATGCGGTCGGACGAGTCGCTCATCGCTGCCTCCTCGCTCGCGTCGAATCATAGGCCCCAGGGACACGCGATCATCGCGCGTTCCCGGACACACGTCATCCGACGGCTCCCCGGAGGTCGGATCAGCGGAGCTGGAGCTGACGGCAGCTGGAGTTCGACCTTGACGAGACGGAGCACCCGAAGGCGTAGCGAGGGCAGCGTGGAGGCAACCGGGCGGCGCCGCTAACTCACCGCAGTCACCGAGCGCGTGTCTGCTGACGCGCCCTCCGCCCAGGCCTTGAAGCCCTCGTTCTCCTGGCGGATCGCCTTGCGGATCGGGCCGCGGATCAGCAGCCCGAGGAGCGGTGCGAGCGCCCCCTCGACGTCGATCGTCAGCGTGCTGACCGTCTCGCCGTCGCGCTCGCTCAGGTGGTGCCCGCCAGTCATCCTCGTGCCCATCATCTTCGTCGACCAGGCGAAGTGCTTCCGCGGCTCCAGCGCGGTCACCGTCCAGACGCGCATCGGCTGGGACGGCTGCTTGATGCGGGCCTGCGACCCGACCGCCAGCGGCGCGTCGTCGAGTAGCTCGACGCTGTCCATGCTCGGGGTGTGGTCGGGCCACTCCTCAACGTTGAGCGTCAGGTCCCAGACGAGTTCGATCGGGGCGGCGATGTCGATGGTGTGCTCAAGCCTCATGTTGAACCTCACTTCGTGTGTTGCGTTGGAACTGCTGTCAGTGTACCAAATGGTACAAGACTGTCTAGGATAGGTAGATGGAACAGGCGAGAGCACAGCTCCTCGAACGGATCGTCGCCGAGGTCGGCGCGAACGGGCTGGCCGACCGCAGCCTGCGCGACGTCGCCGAGGCGATCGGTTCAAGCCACCGCATGCTCAACTACCACTTCGGCTCGCGCGCCGGCCTCGTTGCCGCGATCGTCGAGACCGTCGAGGCCACGCAGCGCGACCTCCTCGCGGAGCTCTCGGCCGAAATCGACGACCCGATCGAGCTCGCCCGCGCGCTCTGGCACCGCACCTCCGCTCCGGAGCTGCGTCCCTTCGTCCGGCTCTTCTTCGAGTGCGTCGCACTCACCGGCGGCGAGGGGCTCACCGACCCCTGGCTCGCCCTCTCCGCCGAGGTCAGCGACCGCCTCGACGCCCCGACCGACGAGGCCGAGCTCCGCCTCGGCGTCGCCGTCACCCGAGGGCTCCTGATCGACGTGCTCGCGCACAAGGACGCCGAGCGCGCCACCCGCGCCTTCGAGCGCTACCTCGAGATGTGGCGCACCTCGCAGGAGCGGCGACCGGGTGCCCGCGCCCGCTAGCCCACCCCGAGCGCCGTCGGCACCTCGGCCAGCGAGCCCACACGAGGGTGCGCGCCGTCCGAGGACGCACGCGCGACGTGCATCGTCTCGAGCCCGAGACTCGCCGCCGCGTCGAGCTTCTCTGCCAGGTCGTCCACGACCACCACCCGGCGCCCCGCGGTAACACCGAGGACCGACAGGATCGCCTCGTAGAAGGCGTGCGGATCGTCCTTCGGCACGCCGAGGAGATCCCACCCGAACGCCTCGCCGACGTCGGCGCGGACGCCCGCACCCTCGAGCGCTGCCTCGACGAGCCAGCTCGAGTTTCCCGAGGCGGTGTGAATCTCGAACTCCCGCGCGAGCGAAACGATCGGCTCGCGCGCACCTTCCGAGGCGCGGGTGTGCAGGTAGTAGTGCCGGCGCGCCGCCCGGGCGGCGTCGTAGCGCTCGGCCTCGGTAGCAGGCGGCTCGACGCCAACGAGGCGGCACGACCGCTCGATCCAGTCCGCGTGCGCCTCGCGGTCCCACTGCTCAGCCGGCGGCACCGTCGCCGGATCGGCGCGCAGCAGCTCGAGGTACTCGGCGTGGCGTGGACCGTGCCACGCCTCACGCTCGGCGAGGATCCAGCGCTCGGGGTCGCCGCCGAGCAGCGGCGTGAACGCGTCCCCCGCGAGTCGCTCCCACTCCGGGTAGTAGCGGTCGATGTCGAGGATGACCCCGTCGAGGTCGAGCAGC
>JANQNP010000046.1 GCA_028279505.1 Dehalococcoidia bacterium | reverse complement strand
CTCGCGGAGAGGTGCTGGAGTGGCTGATCAGGCTCGCCTGGAAAGCGGGTAAGGGGGGCAACCCTCTTCGTGGGTTCGAATCCCACCCTCTCCGCCACCCGACCCCTCGGCAGACGCGATACCCCTCGGCAGACGCGACCGACCGGCAAGCCGAAGACGGCGGCCGAATGGCCGCCGTCATGTTCCAGTTGGCGCCGGAGGTCGGGTTAGACGCGCTCGGCTCGGACGACGATCCGGTCGATGTAGCTGGCCTCGGCGAAGTTGAACTCGCCGCCGCAGGTGTAGAGGGTGATTGAGTCGACGGCGACGTCGCCGCTCCAGATCTCGCCCCACCGGGTGCTGTTCCCGGCGTCAACCTGCTCCTTCCAGACGACGGCGTACTCGAGCGACTGGCCGTCGACCTCAACGATGATGCGATCGCCCTGTGTCAGCTGATCGAGGTCGCTGAAGACCGCGGGGCCTCGGTAGTTCACGTCGGCGTAGGGGATGTACGAGGCGAGGTCCACGTGCCCAGAGAAGATGGCGTTCCGGCCGCCACCGGGGGCCCCGCCGAACCCGAACTCTTCCCAGGCGCTGAGGTCGTACCAGAACACCGTTGCCGGGCCCTCCGGGACGTCCATCACCGCCCCGTTCTCACCTCCTACGACGCTGGCGCCGACCGGAGCATCGACCCCCAGCAGCGGGATGCGGATTCGGGCGAAGTTGTATCCGGGCGGGTGGCCGAACTGAGACACCAGTTCGTCGATACTGGTGATCGCCGGTTCCGGGGTTGCCGTGGGTTCAGGAGTCGCAGTACCTGTCCCGGTCGGCTCAGGAGTTGCCTGAACGGTTGGCGTCGGGGTCGCATCATCGGGAGTTGGAGTCGGAGTCACCGAGGTAGCGACCACCGCCGTCGGCGTCGTCGCGATCACGTCAGGGCTGTTCGACCCGCCAGCCAACACCACGGTGGCAACCACCGCGCCGATGGCGAGGCCAAGTCCGCCGAGCAGACCGCCGCGAACCAGCAACTGCTGGCCGTTCCACCAGGCAACGACCGAGCGTGCCGCATCCTGCAGCCGCTCCACAGGCAGCTCCTTCACTCACCCCGCGCGATTGGTGTCGTGTGAGAGCGTCAAGCACGACCCGGCTACGATATCGCCCCGCTTTGGACGCGCAACGTCGCCTCCATCACAGAACGCCTCCGGCACAGCCGTGGTTTCATCGTATCGAGGACTACGCCGAGACGCGGAGCCCCGCCTACACTCGTGATGCCCCCACGGAAAGGCCAACGGGTCAGCGGCGATGCCGACCATCCCCAGCAGGCGCACGCGTCGTCGCCGTCCGCAGATCGTCGCGGTTGCCCTCGGGCTGACGCTGCTCCTCGTGGGCGCATGCTCGAGCGACGACGGCCCGGAGCGCCTTCCGACACCCACCGGTGCCACCTCCATCCTCGGAGGTTCGTACCCGCGCCATAGCGACGAGGCGAGCGGGTTCTCGATCATCCTCGGTACTCCCGACGTGAGCGTCGGGACGCACCGCATCGCGTTCGTCCTCAGCGATGAGAGTGGCCTGGTGCGCCTGCCAGTCGTGCGGGTCGCCAGCTTCGCGCCGAACGATGCCGAGACGGCCACGCAGGAGGCCACCGCTCGGTTCTACGAGTTCCCGCTGGGCATCCGTGGCATCTACGTCACCGAGCTCGACTTCGGCACTAGCGGCGCGTGGACCCTCGAGGTCCGCGTCCCGTCCTCGAGCGGGGCGATCGAATCGACGAGGTTCCCGATCGAGGTGCCCGAGCGGACGGTCTCGCCCAACGTCGGAGACCGACCGCCGGCCAGCGTGAGCCGCACGGTGGACGATGTCGACGACCTCGCGAACCTCAGTACCGGCGCCGAAGTCGATCCCGCCCTCTACGAGCTATCGATCCACGAGGCAATGGCCAACGAGCGCCCAACGATGCTGGTGTTCGCCAGCCCCGGCTTCTGCACGAACGCGCTCTGCGGCCCGCAGGCCGAGGTGATGAGCGAGCTCCGCGCTAAGTACCCGGATGACGCGAACTACGTCCACGTCGACCTGTTCGAGAACCCGGTCGAGCTCCGGACCGGCGGCCTAGAACAGGCGATCCGCTCGCCGGTCCTTGAGGAGTGGGGGTTGGAGACCGATGAGTGGACGTTCCTCCTCGACGCGGAGGGGCGCGTCACGCACCGCTTCGAGGCGTTCGTTCCAATCGAGGAGCTGGAGCCCGCTTTGACCTCGGTGATGGGACGCTAGCCCCGACAGCCGGACAGCCCTCGGGAGGACCGAGCTACCTCGGATGTGGGCGCCGCCGGCCCACCTCGGAAGTGTGCAGACACGCGAAACGGCCGGCCTCCGTGCGGCGTATACCGCACGAAGACCGGCCGTGAGTATCGACCGAAGTCGAAAGCTCTAGCGGGTGCGCGTCGCCGCGCGGCCGCCCGCGACCATCATCGTCGCCATGGCGGCGAGGATGAGAGCAGCGATGGAGCTCGTGCCCGCGTCCATGGCGAAACCGGCGTTACCGGTCGGGCCAGGGGTCGGAGGCGTCGAGCCGCCGGTCACGGTGAGCACCGTGCCCGTGGCGGCGTCAGCGGGAGCACCACCCGGCGACCAGGTCTCACTCTGGTCGGCAACGTCGCCGTTGACCGAGAAGGCGATCGTGTCGCCGTCAGAGAACGAGCAATCGTTGAGGTCCGCGCCCACCTGGACCGGACCCCAGTTGCCGTCGGCGTCAACCGTGACGGTCTCACACAGCGTGAGGTCCGCCATGTGGACTCCGATTGAGTCGCCAGCGGTCGCACCGGTGCCATACGCGATGAACGGTACTGCCTGAGCGTGCGCCGTGGTCGAGAGCGCCCCAAAGAGCGAAACTGCGACCGCGAAGGCAGCGCCCAGAGCCAATGTCTTGCGCAACAAAGTCATCCTGACTCCTTGTCTCCTCGATCGATCCGACTAGTTCCCTCGGACACTCGATGTGTCCGAGGGAACCGTCGTTGATCTCGGAGGCTGTACTTAGCCTGCCCTAGCTATCTAGCTGCCCGCAATGACGAAGACCTGAGTCCCCGCCGGCACGTTGCCGTCCGAGAAGTTGGCCGCGAAGGCCGCGTTCACGAAGTCAGGCGCGCCGACCACGTGGGTCAGGAACGCACCACCGACCGTCACCGAGACCGTGGTGGCCCCAGCAGCAGCAGCGTCGTTCGCCAGCTGGCTCAGCGTCCCGCCGTTGTAGGCGGTGAGGTTGAACCCGGCCACGATGTCAGGCGTGAAGCCCGCACCCGGCGTCGTCGACGAGCCACCCGGAAGGATGATGGTGACCGTGGCAGCAGCGGAGGTCTCACCACCATTGCTGAGGGTGTACTGGAACGAGTCCGTTCCGGTCGCACCAAGCAGTGGTGTGTAGACGACCTGACCAACACAGTTCGTCAGCACCTCACCCACGGCCGGAGCCGGCGTGCCGGTGGTGTTGGTGCAGATCGGAGCCGTCGCTGGCAGCGTCAGAATCCCCTTGGTCGGCAGGACGGAGAACGCCCATGCCGCAACCACAGGCCCACCACCACCGACGCCAGCGATCTCACTCGAGTCCGAGCCGGACAACGGCGCGATCACCGGGATCGGAGTCGGGGTCGTCGCTGAAACAGTGACCTCGCCGTCAGCGGCGTCTGGGTTGTTCGACACCACAGTCAGGCTCACGGTGCCTGCGGTACTCGTTTCACCGTTCGCCAGGTACTGGTAGTTGAACGAGGCTTCAGTCGATCCTGCCGTCGGGGTGACCGTCACCACACCGGTGTCAGTGTTAACACCGCTGATCTGGGCCAGATACTCACCCACGGGGTAGACGTTCGCGTGGCCGCTGGTAATCGTCAGCGTGTTGCCGGTTCGAGCCGACAGGGTCTCGATGACCTCGTTACCACCACCGGGATCGATGATGACGTCTGGGTCAACTGTGCCGCCGACGACGAAGTTGCTCGCATCTGCGAGGTTGACGGTAGTCGCCGTAGCGCTCAGGTCAAGGATAGTGATCTGCGAGTACACCACTGGCCAGACGTTGTCGCCGACAGTAAGCGGGAGACCGCTTGTGCCTGCGCGATTCCGGGTCACACCCGTGAAGGTAGTCGCAGTCTTCCCGGTGTAGTCGACGATCTCGATTCCACCAGTCGCAAGGTTGGCATCGCCGTCATCGTCGAGGATCAGCGACCCGGAGTCCGGGAAGCCGGTCGTGCTAACGACCGTCAGCGTGGTGGCCGTGCCGGCCGCATCCGCAGCGTTGATGGTGGTTGTAATCGTCGTGCAGCCTGGGTTCGTCGGCGCACCCACCGCAGTGTTCGTCAACGATGAGGTTGAGAACGTACCGTCGATACATGCCTCGGTGCCCGAGACGTGCGTGCTGGTCAGCGTCACCTGGTTCGCAGGTGACGCAGTACCGACGCCGTTCTCGGCACCGGAAGTGGTAACACTGCGAGCTGCGTCAGCCGTCGTGCCCTTGTCCGCGGATGCGCTGGTGGGCGCACTGGCGAGAAGCAGAACCACTGCTGCAGCGAACGCCACGGCGACGGTCAGACCGTACGCAGTGAATTTGTTCGTAATCAAGCTTTCAATCCTCCGATAGAAATCGGTGTTGGTCGTACAATCCGTTGCCGCTATCCCCGAGAGCCTCCAGTCGCTGTGTCCGAGGCAAGCTGTGCATCGCGACGGGCATTGCGCCGCCGCTCGAGCTGAACGCCACAAGGGCCGCCCGATGTCCAACCTGGCTGAACGCCTCCTCGTTTCGCTGGGATCCAGAACGGATCACGCGCAAGCGCAACCTGGGCTGGAACCCGGCACATGAAGAGAAACGCGCCGGACCGCGTGGTGGTTAACACTGTGTATGAGGAATGTGATGTGATCTACTCAGGGTTGCCCCGAGGATTCTGAGAGCCGGTTAACTCCAGTGGACCTGCTGACGTTATGACTGATGCGGACGGAGCGCATCATCCTTTCGCGTGAGGCACCTATACTCTCCTCCTCGGCTGCGGCGCCTACGGGCGCCGAGGTCGAGCGGGAATCATCGGGCCGGCGCGCAGGGATACCGCCTTTGGCTGATACGCCCCATTCGCTGAGTGTTGTTGAAGAGCGCGAGCATGTGCGGCGCTGCGCAGAGGGTGATCAGGACTCGACTGGTCAGCTCTACGATGCCTACGTCGCCCGGTTGTACCGGTACTGCCTCGTGCGCGTCGGCAACGAGACCGATGCCGAGGACCTTGCTGAAGAGATCTTCATCAAGGCACTCGGTGCGATCGGCGGGTTCGAGTGGCGGGATCTAGGTTCGAGCGACCGAAGTCCCTTCGGCGCCTGGCTCTTCCGAATCGCTCACAACCACGTTGCGTCGCACCATCGTCGGCAGGCGGTGCGCGGCCCATCGTTCGAGGTCCCGGAGTGGATCCCGGACGAGGACCGCGGACCCCAGGAGCTGGCCGAAACCCAGCTCACGATTGAGGAGGTCTTTGCGCTGGTGGAAGAACTCCCGGACGCTCAGCGCGAGGTGATTCGCCTCCGCTTTGGTGCCGGGCTCAACGTCGCCGAGACTGCGGAAGCGCTCGACAAGCGGCAGAGCAACGTGAAGGTCCTCCAGCACAAGGGAGTGAAGCGGTTGCGCGAACTCCTTGCGGCGCAAGGTGCGACGAGCGAAGAGCCGGCTACAGCCGGAGCGGACGGGAAGCGGCAGGCGCGATGAGCGACGATCAGCGCAGCAGCAGTCCATTCGATGGACGTGGGCGACCAGATCTTCCTGGCCTAGGGGCTGAGGAGATCGAAGCCGCCCGTCTCTCGGAGATCCTTGCCGCCGACGAACGAGCCGAGGTCCCCGATCTCGACCCGACCGAAGACCCGATGTTGGCGTCCCTGTCAGCGACCGCAGCCTCGCTCCGCGCATCGCTAGAAGCATCCAATGCGCGGGCCTCGTTCCAGACGTTCCACGACCGGTCCCGCCGTCACGTGATGGCGGCGACGCCTCAGGTGGCACTCAAGCTGGCTTCGGAGGAGCGGGGTGAATCACTCCTCCAGCGTTGGAATGGGCTCTTCACGTCTGTCAGCTCGGCAGCCGCCGCGGCTGTCGCCACCTTCGTTGTCACGGTCTTGGCGATCGGCGGCGGCTCCTCGACTGAGCCGCTCGCATCGGTGCAGGCAACCGACCCTCCGGCCGCCGAAGCGCACGTCGCAGATGCGTCCGAATCCACGACCCCACGCGATTCAAGCGTCAACCTCACGGCGCTCTCCGTCGACGGCCAGATCGATCGCTACCGCACGCTACTCAACCAGCTGAACGACCTAACTAATGACGGCCAACCAGTTGACGCCGGTCTCCTTCGCGAGATCGCTGATACGAGCGCTACCGTCGCCCGAGCTATAGAGGAGCAACCTAGCGCTGTCAGCGGTGCTACCGCGTGGGAGGCCTACCACGCGACGTTCGAAGCTCAGAAGGCTCTGAGCAAGGCATCGGTCGCTTCCGACGACGACCAGATAGCGCTCGACACTGCACAAGTGGTCGCTGATGGGGCGTTCGTCACGGCGGCTCGGTACCTTGAGAATCCGGCGTTGGCCCCAACGTACGAGGATGTCGTCGTGGCCGCCGGGTTCGGTCAGGGCGCTGGGACAACTCCGCTGCCCCCGCCCCAAGAAGCGCCTTAGTCGGTTCGCGCGAATAGTCCGAAGACGATGTCGTCGTCGTTGATCCGCTCGAAGTCTTGAACGAAGGGTGGGGCGCCGCGGATGAAGGTGTTCCAACGCTGCGCCTCATGGTCGAGGCGGTAGTAGGCGTCGGCTTCGCGTAGGTCTGTCAGCAGGTGGGCGAAGCGCAGCGGGTAGCCGTCTGGTCCTCTGTACTGGAGGATGGCGACTCCGCCCTGATCGGGGATGGGGCCGACGAAGCGGGCTTCGTCGCCGCCGACTGGTAGCAGCTCTCCCAAACCGACTAAGGAACCAAGATTGCCCGACCGGGCGGTGTTGCCGACGGTCAGGTCGCCGCGGGCTCTGAGTTCGGCGATCTGGCGGCCGGCGTTCAGGTCAGGGAACGCTTCGCCGATGAGGGCGAGCATGCCGGCGGCGTGGGGCGCCGCGGCCGAGGTGCCGGAGAAGGTTTCGCCGGCGGCGTTGATGAGGCCGGTGGGGGCGAGCAAGTCTGGCTTGCCTCTGCCGTCGGCGGTAGGGCCTCGCGAGGAGAACGGCGCCTCGAAGCCGCTGCCGTTGAGCAGGGCGCCGACCGAGAGCACCTGCGGGTGGTCGGCTGGTTGAGCGAGCGAGCCTCGGGCTACGGGGATGTCCAGGGTGTCGCCCCGGTCTGGGCTGCCGAGGAGTAGGAGGCTCAGCTCGGCCGGGGTTTCGGCGTCGGCCTGGACGATTCGCGCGGAGTAGCGTCCGGCCTGCGTTGCCAGCACCTGGACGCTCTCCACGGGGTCGCCGTTGCAGTTCTGGATGTCTCGAGAGGCGGCGACAAGGGCACCGGCGGGGCCGAAGACCTCGAGGTCGTAGTCGGCGCAGGCGGCACCCCAGGTGTCTTGCCAGCGAAGCGAGGCGATCACGAGGTCGCCGGCGAGGTATTCGCGGCCGTTGAGTTGCTCGCCCTCGGCGAATTCGTGGATGGAGTCGCCGTCCTCATCGGCGAAAACGCCGCCCCAGTGTTGTTCGGCCCAGTTGCCGGAGGCGACGGACCAGGCGATGTCCGCGTCGACGGCGCGCTGGAAGATCGAGTTCACGAGGCCGGTGCCGTCGCCGGGGCCGGCGTGGATGAAGCCGAGCGAGAAGGAGATGACGTCGACGGACTCGGCGATCAGGTAGTCGACGGCGGCAGAGAGCTCGGCTTCACTCTCGAAGTTGACGAGGTAGAGCGTCGCGTTCGGGGCGACGGCGTGGACGATCTCGGCGGCCTGGAGGCCGTGGTCGGTGCCTGCCTCGATGTCGCGGTTCGCGCGGAAGGATTGGGCTACGACGGTGTCGGGGAGGCTGTTGCCGAGCGCGTCGAGGTAGCCCGCGAAGCCTTGGTCGACGATGGCGACGGACTGGCGGTAGCCGGTGAACCCGGCGGCTTGCCAGAGGTCGGCGCGGATCGGTTCGAGGGCGGCCTCGACGGCGAGGGGGACGAACAGGGGGGCTCGGTCGAGGGCGACGGGCGGCGGAAGTGGCTCGGCCTCGCGGGAGTGTGGGGGATCGGCGGGGTCGCTGGCGACGATGGCGAGCGACCACACGACGGCACAGACCCCGAGGACGAGGAGTCGCTGCATCGGTTGCCCCCGCTGGACGAGTGGCCGGTGGTGGGGTGGTCGGCGTCAGGCCGAGCGGCGCGCTCGTTCCGCCCGGGAGTGTAACCGCGTGAGGCGGTGGTTGATCGCTTCGAGCAGGCGCGTGGCGCGGGGGGGATCATGGCGGCGGAGATGAGTTGAAACATGATCACCCGCGCGGCGGGCATGGGAGATTGCGGCATCGAAGTCGTGGAGGTGGTGTTCGTAGTGCATGGCGAGCTCGATTAACGGCTCGAGGGGGGTGCGTGCAGGGAGCGCGAGCGCTTCCTGCCAGAGCTGGGCGGCGCGGTCGCGCGCGCCGGCTCGCTTGTGGAGGCGGGCGAGGCGGAGCAGGGCTTCTTCGCGGATCTGGAGGTCGTCGGGGGGCTCGGGGGCGGGGCGGGCGCCTGAGAAGTAGGCGGTTTCGCTGGAGTGGGCGAGGAGGTCCGGCGGCTCCGGCTCGGGTGACGGAGACGGCTCGAGGGTGAGGTGGGGGGCGTCGGAGATTGCTTGCTCGAGGTAGGTGATGGCGCGGTCGGCGTGGCCCTCGGCGGCGAGGAGGCGGCCGAGGCCGAGCGCGTCGCGCTGGCCGGGGACGCGGCCACTGTCGAGGTGGGCGGCGAGCCAGGCGAGCAAGCCGACCATGCCGATGATGTCGAGTTCGTTGTGCTCGACGATGGGGTTGAGCATGCGCTGGTCGCCGGTGCGGAGGAAGCGGAAGTACCAGTGCGGAACTTCGGCGCCGGGGATGTCCTCGGAGGGGCGGGTCATGCCGAGGACCTGGTGCTCGAGGGTGTTGAGTTTGCAGTTGGCGAGTAGCGATCGGTAGGAGCGGCGGGCGGGGCGGAGGAGGTCGAGCTGGCGGAGGCCGTCGAAGCCGGCGCGACGGCGGTGCATGGTGGCGCGCTCGTCGAGCATGGGGGCGTCGAAGGCGCGGCCGTTGTAGGTGACGAGGACGGGGTCATCTCGGAAGCGGGCGTCTTCGATGAGGGCTTCGAGGAGGGAGTTCTCCTCGGGGGGTGATTCGGCGAGGTATTGGGTCAGGACCAAGTCTTGCGGGATGCCTGACTCGTCTACCTCGAAGCGGGCGGTGGCGACAAGGAAGGCGATGGCGCCGGCGCCACCGAGGCCGGTTGTTTCGATGTCGAGGAAGTAGAGGTCTTCAAGACGTGCGTCTTCGAGGCCTTCTTCGGGGGCGAGGAGGGTGAGGGTTTCGGGGCTGAGGGGGGTGATGTCGGCTAGCGGTTGGTGGCCTGCTGTGTGGGTGATGGGGTAGCGGACTTCTCGGTATGTCAGCTCGCCGCTGGGGGTTTCTCTTCTTGTCGCTGACGCGAGGAGGTTGCGGGGGGTGGTGTCGGGGTCCTCGAAGGGTGGGGGGGTCGGGTGCGTCGGGAGGGTTGCCTGCTTGCGCGGGCGGGATTCGATGTCGGCGATGAGGCGGCGGAGGCGGGCGCGGGTTGCCGCGGCGTCTGCGCGTGTGCGGGGGCGGCCGCCTGCCGCTGAGGTTGGTTGGGGTGGGGCGAGGGTCATCGGGGTTCGCCGGTGGTGGATTGGACGGGGAAGGTACGATCGACGCGTAGCGTGGGCGGCTGGCGCTGTGCAGCGCACGACCTCGTGAGGTCGATCTTCGGATCAGGGTGGCTTCGCCCCCCTGCGACCCCCCAGCAGGGGGACGGAAGCCGTCCCCCTACGACCCCCTCCAAAGCCGTGTGGGTTCCTCGGAAGCTTCGAAGCGTCGATGGCGGCGGGGAGCACCAACCGAGCAGTGTCGGGATGGTGCCCGGCCAGGTAGCTTCTGACCGTCGCATTCGCGCCGGGCGCGATCCCTTGGCCTCAACCGAGGCTTCGGCAGGGGTGCCAGAGCGACGCTGGCGGCGTGCTAGTCGACCTGCTCTGGCGAGTCGGGCTGACGGACGGGGACCAGCCTCGGCCGAGTGCCGATACCAGGTGGCGCATCGGGCTTCGCTCGCAGCGGAGGACGGCGTCACAGGAGGTCCAGGTCGCCGGGGGAGTGGCCGAGGTGGGTGAGGAGGAGGGCGGCTTCGCTGCGGTGTTGGGTGCCGTGGTTGGCGACGTGGAGCATGGATTCCCAGAGAGGGCGCTGGATGGTGCGGCCGCCGGGCTGGGGTGTCTCTCGGGTGAGGAGGCGGGCGAGATCGGTGTCGGATTGGAGGGTGACGAGGTAGGTGGCGGTGTCTTCGAGGAGGGTTTGCCAGAGGGTCTGGACTGACTCGTGGGTTGGGTAGGCCTCGGGTGGGAATTGGCGGGACCAGGAGTCGGCGCCGGACATGGCTCCTCGCCACCAGTCGAGGTGGACGCGCTGGGCGGCGCAGAGGTGGACGAGGGTGTCTCGGATCGAGGGGTGGGTGTCGATGGGTTCGGATGTGAACTCGGAGTCGCTGAGCGCCTCGGCGGTGGTGAGCACCTGGTTGGTGGCGTCGGCGTGGTAGGCGTACAGGCGGTTGACGGCCTCGAGGAGCATCGGCGGGGCTAGCCGGCGACTGCGGTGCCGACTGGCGCCGCCGGCTCAGCGGCCGGGGTCGCTGCCTCGTTGGCTGAGGGCATTGCCTCGGCGGCTGAGGGTGTGGGCTCGTCGGATGGGGTCGGTGTCTCGTTGGGTTGCGCCGGGCGGACGTCGGCTAGCGCGTTGGGTTCGTCGGGCGGCGATGTGTGGTCTTCGGCTCGGGCTGCCGGGTCATCAGATGGTGCTTTCAGTTCGTCGGCGGAGGCGGGGAATTCGCCGGTCTCTGCTGGACGATCAGGATCCGCGGTGGGGGTCAAGCCGACGGGCTGGCCGGTCGGAGCGGGGAGGTCTGATTCCGGACCGGGGCCGGTGGCGTTCGGAGTGCGTGGGGCGGTGGCTTCGCGGGATGTGCTCTGGACGGGATCTGTGCCGTCGGCTGGGTCGAGGTTGGGGATTCGTGCCTCGGTAGTTGCTTGCGCCGTGAGGTCGGCCTGGGCGCCGCCCGGCGCTGATGGGTCGTCGGGTGGCGAGGCAGCTCCTTCGACCTGGTCGGTCGCCGAGGGCTGGTCGGCGGCGGCGTGCGGGAGCGGGCCGACGTCGGCGGACGGGGCGCCGGCGGTGGCCGGGCTGCTTGTCTCTATGAGGCGGGCGAGGGCGGCGGTGACGAGGTGTTTGACACCGAGGCCGGGGGCAGGCGGGGGGCCGACGCAGGCGGGGCAGCCGTCGGGGCAGTCGCAGCCGGCGAGGAGGGTGGCGGCGACGTCGAGGAGGTCGCTCGTGCGCTCGAAGAGGTGTTCGGAGAAGCCGACGCCGCCGGGGACGGATTCCCAGAGGAATACGGTGGGGCGGCCGGTGTGGGGGGATTTGATCTGGGTGGCGAGCTGGAGGTCTCTCGGGTCGCTCATCAGTAGCAGGGGCGCGACGTTGTGGAGCAGTTGCCCGAGGCCATGCAGCGCGCCCTCAACCGCCGAATTGCCCTCGAAGGCCGTGGGCGTTCCGCCCTCAGTGACGCTTCGCGCCCGGTGGTCGTGTGGCTGTGCTGGATCGGCACCAGGCCACGTCGATGGCACGTCAGCGAGCTGGTCGTCGGAAGGCTCGTGCTCGATGTCGTTGCGATCTCCGGAAGGTGCGCCCGCCGCTTGGGCGCTGGAGCTGCCGAGAGCCGCGCCATCTCCGTTCGCCTTGACCGGCCCGTGGCCGGTTTCGGCTTCAGAAATGGCGCGGCGGGATTGAGAGAGTCCGGCAATCGTGGTGTTTCTCGTGCCGTGGGTCGCGGGGGTGCTGCCCCGGTGTTCTGCGGCGGGCTGGCCAGAGAGGAGTCGGCGCTCGGAGACGTCGAACGAGGAGCGCTCGGCCGGGTCACCCGCGGGCACTTTCGATTCGGCGACGTGGTCGCGGCCGGAGCTGTCGCGATCTTCGATCGAAGTGTCCGCCCCTTCCGCGGCGGCGGCCGGGCCGCCGGCCGTCGAAGCGCCGGGGACGAGTTCGGTCCCAGTCGTCGAATCTGGTTGAACGGACTGGGAGCGGTGTGAGTCGGACGTTGCCGGTTCCGCTGCGGCGACCTCGCGAGCGTCGGTCTTGATCAGATTGCCGTCGCCGGTGTCGGCGGTCGCTATGTCATCGAGCGAAGCGCGGTCGGCGGGGTGACCGGGGGGGAGCAACCGTGCGGCGAGGTGGTTCGGCGCGGCGGGGGCCTGATCGGTCGACTGACCGGCAGTGGCCTGGGGTTCGGTGAGGTAGTCGGACAGGGCTTCGGCGACCTGACGTTCGGGGAGGTCGGGGAGCGGAAGCGGGTCGGGGTCTATCAGGTCGGGTGTGGTGCGGGCTAACGGGATAGCGCTTGCCGCAGTGAGGCCGTTGGTGGCGGCGGCTGGAGTATTGGCCAGGGCGAGTTCGACGAGGTCGTCGGGGAGGGCGAGCCAGAAGGCGCTGGTGTGGAGGTCGTCCTGGGGGAGGCGGATTTTGCCCCAGCCGATGTTTTCGTGGGTGTGGAGGCGGATCTTCTTGAAGAGGGTGGCGAGGTAGGTGACGGAGACGTCGCCGTGGCCGTGGGTGGCGGGGGTGACTCGGCCGTCCCATTGGTCGAGGACTTTGAGGTCCACGGCGAGGTGGGCGTCGGTGTAGTAGTCGACGTCGACGGCGTGGACGTAGGCCTTGAGCTCTTCCCAGTCGAGGCGGTCGACGTGGTACTGGCGGCCGTCGTGGATGTAGATGGCCTGGTCGTGGACGAGGAGGCGGGCGGCCGGCGGGTCGATTTCGCCGAGGACGGTGGCTTCGCGGCTGCTTTCGATTTCGTGGCGGACGGGGGGTTCGCCCTGGTCGAGGATGACGACGTTCTGGTCGGGGCCGGAGCGGAGGGAGATTTCGTCGGCGGGGTAGGCCTCGTTCATCCAGTAGGCGCGGTCGGCGGCGAGGTGGACGAGGCTGGCCTGCTCGAGGGCCTGGAGCAGGGTCTCGGTGTGCTCGCCGAGGGCGGGGTGTTCGGACTCGTCGACGGGGAGTTCGAAGACGGCGCACTTGAGGTGTTCGGCGGCGATGAGGGGGTTGTCGGGGTCGATGAGGCCGGCTTCGACGGGGGCACCGAAGACGTAGTCCGGGTTGTTGACGACGTACTGGTCGAGCGGGCCGGATCCGGCGATGTAGACGGCAAGCGAGCTGTCGGCGCGGCGACCGGCGCGGCCGGCCTGTTGCCAGAGGCTGGCGAGGGTACCGGGGTAGCCGGCGACGACGGTGGCGTCGAGGCCGCCGATGTCGATGCCGAGTTCGAGGGCGTTGGTGCCGACGACGGTGCGGATGTCGCCGTTGCGGAGGCCGGCTTCGATGGCTCGTCGCTCCTTGGGGAGGTAGCCGGCGCGGTAGCCGCGGACGGGGTCGCCGGCGGCGGAGTTGCGGGGGCGGCCGCCGGGGAGCTCTCGGAGGTAGGTGGTGAGGAGTTCGACGTTGGTCCTGGATCCGGCGAAGACGAGGGTCTGGGGGCCGTGCTCCTGGATGAGGGAGGCGATGTCAGTGGCGGATCGGATGACGCCGCGGCGGATGCCGAGTTCGGCGTTGACGACGGGTGGGTTGTAGAGGACGACGTGGCGCTCTCCTCGGGGGGCGCCGCTGTCGTCGACGAGCTGGACGTCGTGGCCGGTGAGGGTGGAGGCGAGCTCGGCAGGGTTGCGGATGGTGGCGGAGCAGCAGATGAAGGTGGGCTCGGCGCCGTAGAAGCGGCAGATGCGCTGGAGCCGGCGGAGGACGTTACCGACGTGGGAGCCGAAGACGCCTCGGTAGGTGTGGAGCTCGTCGATGACGATGTATTTGAGGTTCTCGAAGAGCCGTACCCACTTGGTGTGGTGGGGAAGGATCGCCGTGTGGAGCATGTCGGGGTTGGTGAGGACGACGTGGCCGGCGGTGCGGACGCGGCGACGCTCGGCGGGTGAGGTGTCGCCGTCGTAGGTGAAGGTTTTGACGTCGATTTCGGCTTCGGTGATGAGCTCGTGGAGTTCGTTGAGCTGGTCCTGGGCGAGGGCTTTGGTGGGGAAGAGGTAGAGGGCGCGGGCGTCGGGGTCGCGGAGGATCGATTCGAGGACGGGGACGTTGTAGCAGAGCGTCTTGCCGGAGGCGGTGGGAGTGACGACGACGGTGTCGTCGCCGGCGAGGGCGTGGTCGATGGCCTGGGCCTGGTGGGTGTAGGGGCGGGCGATGCCTCGTCGCTTCAGTGCCTCGGTGACGCGGGGGTCGAGGTTGGGTGGCCAGGCCTCGAAGCGTGGGGGTTCGGCGGGGATGGTGCGCCATTCGACGACGTTGTCGGCGAGGGTGCGGTCGGTGCGGAACTCGGCGATGGCGGTGGCGAGGGACATGCGCCTGCTCCTCGGAGGCGCCGCTACGCCTCGGTAGCTGGCGCCTCACCTCGGATGCTGCGCCGGGCACCCCTCCCGCCGGCAGCACGGATGTTCTACAATGGTGAAGCTAAAGGTGGAACGTACGTTCGCGTCAAGGCATACCGATGTCAGCACTATGGACGCAAAACAGCTTGACAATGACCCCAGAACGTCGAGAATAAGGAAAGGGATCGCGCGCAGGAGGCGCCAGATGGGATTCGAAACACGGGTGGGCTACTCGGACAACGTTGCCGTCGAGGACTTTCTGGCGACGGAGAGTGATCCTGGGGCCTTCTCGGGCGTCGTGCTGAGTGCCAAGCACCTAAAACGACATGAGAATGTTGTCGAGACCGCTCGTGCCCGAGGGGTGCCGATCATCGTCGACACCCTGACCGATCGTCTCGCGGCGCCAGGGTTCGGTTCAGGAACGATCGATTACGGCCTCGACTTGCCACTCGATGTCGACTCGCTGAAGCGGTTGAACGAGCAGGAGCGTCGAGCATTCGTGCGGTCGATCCTCTACCCACAGTTCCGGGTCGACGCGGATGTACTGGTCGGACCACACTTCTACGCGGAAGCCCTCGACGAGATCCCGTTCAACGTCGAGTTGGCTCGCGCGACGGTGCGCGAGAGTCGCGCTGGAAGGCCAGTTCGCGCGATCTTGGCGGCGAGGCGACAACTTCTTTCCGATCCGAACACGATGATGAAGGTCGTGTCGGCGTATGCGGGAACCGGGATCGAGCAGATCGAACTCCGGCTGTCACCTCTAGGAGGCGAAGACGAGACTGCAGGGAAGATTGGTAGCACCTTCTCATTACTTCGTGCGGTGAAGGAGCACTCCGACCTAGAAGTGATCCTGGGCCACCAAGGGCTGATCGGCGAATCGGCGTTTGCCACGGGATTGGTCTCGGCATTCTCGAGTGGCATCGGCGAGCAGGAGCGCTACGACCACAAAGGGCTGATATACCGACAGACGCATCCACGGCGAGACGAAGACGGGAAGTCCAAGGGAGGGCGGACGCGGCGCGTCTTGCTACCGGGAGCCGACGCCCAGGTTCCGAAGAAGATCGCGGAGAAGCTCTTCACCAATCCCGCTATCCGAGGGCGTCTTGCGTGCGGAATTGACTCGTGCAGGGACTCCATCGGCGCGCCGGCTCAGGATGCACGGAAGCACTTGCTCCACAGCAGGGCTGGCTTCGTCCGCGATGTTCAGCGCCGACCGGTGACAATGCGCGCGACGGTTGAACGGAATCGGCTCGCGGAGGCACTCGGCGTGCGACGATCAGTCAACAAGCTGCTCGAGAGCGACGAAGAGGCCTCCCCAATCGGTACGCGCACCTTGGAGTCGCTGATCGGGGCTATCGATCCGCTGATCAGAAGCTAAGCGGGCCGAAGGGCAAGACCTTGGTATCGACCGTCTCTAAAGTCCGGGACCTGTCCCAGTCACTTGGAATCAGTGACGCGGATCTGGCGTTCGCTTTTGGTGTTCAAGCGCGATCAGTTCAGCGTTGGTGGACTGGTGAAGCACGTCCAAGCTACGAACGAGAACGTCGACTTCTTGAGTTCGCCTACGTTCTAGACGAGCTGCAAAAGGTCCTCAAGCCTGACGGAGCTCGAGATTGGCTGATGACGCCAAATCGTGAGCTTGAGCACGACTCGCCAGCCGAAAGAATAGCCAAAGGAGACTATCGAAGAGTCCTAGAGCTCATCGACGCCTTGGCCGACGGCGTGTTCGTCTAGCGCCCGCGATGGCTGCGGAACGCGATCTGGTCGCAGCCATTGACTCCGCTCCCAAGCTGAGATGGTCTGGGACCGGATACCGCCACACAGGACGAGGCCGATTGCCTCTCTCAGGCGAGGGAGCTCGAAGATTCGGCGGGCGATGGAACCCGCGCGAGTCGTTTCCAGTGCTCTATATCGCTGACTCAGTAGCGACCTGCTCCGCCGAGTTCCGAAGAATGGCATCCCTACAAGGGCGAGCAGCAGAAGACTTTCTTCCGCGAGACCTCCATGTCATCGAATGCGAATCGCTACTACTCCTGGACCTCCGCGAGCTAGATGGGCAGGCGTCTGTCGGACTGAGCGAGGCCGAACTAACCGGGGACAGCCGGACAAGGTGCCAGGCGGTCGGGGAAGCAGCTCATCTCCTAGATCTTGATGGCATCGTCGCCCCCTCGGCCGCGCAGCGAGACGGAGTGGCCTTCGCGCTCTTCATGGACAAGGCTGCGACGGAGTCGGTCACGCTTGTGGCAACGACTGACTTCGATCCAGAGATGTAGGAAACAGCCGAGCGTCTCCCCTAGCGAGGTGACGGATGAGTCGTCGACCTGTCGAGGTCGTCTAGACGCCGAGCAAGCCTCGCTGAGACTCGACCTTGCAGGAAGAGACCTCGAGGTTCGAGGCGCTCGCCCCCCTGCGAACCCCCAGTACAGCGACGGCTGCGTCCCTCTACAACACCGTCCGAAACGGCCCTGTCGCTGGCTGAGGGTGCATCAACGCGTGCGGTCGTGGGCCGCATCCCCAAGCTGCTGGACCCCGGACGTCGGTCTGCGCGTCGGGGCGACGCCGTGGTGCCGGGGGGAGAAGGTGTGCGGCTGAGCCGCCCGGGCTTCGTGCGAGCTAGTGCGTTCGGCGGCCGATGTAGAGGAGGTGGTTGGCGAGGCCGAGGGTAGTGGGGTCTTCGGCGAGGGTGTCGAGGAGGTCTAGGAGGCGGGGGTGGAGATCGCCAGGAGCGGTGGCGATCTGTTCGAGGGCGGGTTCGAGGCCGCGGGTGATGGACTGGGCGGAGGAGAGGGAGAGGGTTTCGAAGCCGGCGGACTCCATGAAGGGGGCGATCTCTTCCACCCGGGCGGCGTAGGCGCCGCCGAAGCGGCCGGGGATGTCGTTGGTGAAGTGGCCGTCGTCGAGGAGGGCGTTCAACCACGCGTCGTCGAGGAGGTGGTGGCGCTCGTCGGGGAGGGCGATGGTGCGGCTGAGGAGTGCGAGCCGGGGCATGAAGGCGACGAAGGCGAGGCCGCCGGGGCGGAGGACGCGGGCGAGCTCGGCGGCGGCGCGGGTGCGCTGGGCTTCGTCGGGTAGGTGGTAGAAGGGGCCGAGGCTAAGGGCGGCGTCGAAGGAGGCGTCGTCCCACGCTGATAGGTCGGTGGCGTCGGCCTCGATGATGGCTTCGACGCGGTCCTCGAGACCGGCTTCAGTGATCTTGGTCCCGGCGATGGCGAGCAGCTCGGGGCTGAGGTCGGCGAGCGTCGGCAGGTATCTCTGGGATTGGGCGCCGCCCTGGTAATCCTGCTCGGCGAGCCAGATGGTGTAGCGGCCGGGGCCGCCGCCGATGTCGAGGATGCGGAGCGGGGCTGCCGGGTCTGGGGCCTCGAGCGTCTCGAGGTGGCGGGCGATGCGGCGGGTGATGAGGGCCCATTCGGTGGTGCCACGGGCGGGGTCTTCGAGGCGCTGCCATTCGCGCTCGGCGAAGGTGGCGTAGTAGGCGCGGACGGGGTCGGAGGTGGTTTCGGCCTCGGTCATTGGGTGCTCCTCGGGATCAGCGTACGTGGGGGCGAGCCCTCGGGCGGTGGAGCGCGCGGTTAGAGGGGGAGGCCGTTGAGTTCGAGGAGCGGGGTGCGGTAGGTGAAGCCGATGGCGGCGGCGAGGATGGCGGCGGTGGCGGCGCCGCCGAGGAAGGCGAGGCGGGCGTAGAGGGGGTCGGGCTGGGCCTGCTGCGGGGTGAGCGGGGTGAGGTAGGCGATGGCGGTGGCCCAGACGCCGATGAAGAGGACGAGGCCGACCATGAGGCCCCAGCCGAGGGCGGTGCCGTAGCCAACGAGGAGGACGAGCGGGGGGAGGGCGACGGCGGCGAGCGCGGCGCCGGCGAGGGCGGGGAGGGCGAGCTGCCAGCGCGGGCGGCGGGTGCGCTGGCCGGCTTCGAACTTCTCTCGGGAGGTGGCGCGGCCGAGGGAACGCGCGGTGCAGGTGGTGAGCGGGCGAAGCGGCGGGTCGTCGAGGTCCTCGCGGGTGACGAACGGGTACCAGACGATGCGGCGGCGCGCGGTCCAGACGAGGGCGGCGATGGCGAGGATGCCGCTGCCGGCGGCCAGCGGGAGTGAGCGGCGGAGCGGCTGGGTCTCGCCGACGAGGGTGCGGTTGGTGAGGCAGGCGTCGGGGACGGGCTCGCCGACGACGGCGTCGTCCCAGCAGTGGGCGCGTCTGTCGCGGTAGTCGGGGTAGCGGTCGGATTCCCAGACCAGGACGCGATTGTCGCGGTCGAAGACGGTGGCTCCGATGCGGCGCTCGGTGACGGTGCGATCGACCTCGGAGCAGGCGGTGAGGAGGAGGGCGGCGAGGAGGAGCGCAAGCGGGGCGGCGTGGAGCCTCGGGAGGGGGCCGGGCCTCGGGAGGGAGCGGCGTATCGGGAGGGCGCTCATCCGAGGGGGGCGATGCCGTTGAGTTCGAGCATGAGGACGCGGAGCTGGACGGCGAGGAACGCGACGACGGTGAGGACGGCGGTGGCGCCCGCGAGGAAGAGGAGGCGGGAGGTGTAAGAGTCGGGGTCGGCGGGGCGCGGGGGGAGCGGGATGAGGAAGATGACGGTGGCGAAGGCGACGCCGAAGAAGGTGATGGCGCCGGTGGCGTTGGCCCAGCCGAGGGTGGGGCCGTAGCCGACGAGGAGGATGAGCGGGAGGAGGGCGGCTGCGGCGAGGAGGGCGCCGACGAGCGCGGGGCGGCGGACGTCTCGACGGACCTCGGTGGCTTCGCCCTGGGCGAGCTTCTCTTCGTCGACGCTGTGCATGAGGGCGACGGCGTCGGTGGCGCTGAAGGCGCGGCGGGCATTGGCCTCGGTGGTGCGGCTGTCTACGGCGGGTTGCCAGGCGACGCGGCGGAGGGTGAACCAGAGGAGCGCGGCGATGGCGGCGAGGGTGCCGGCGAGGGCGATCGTGGGGTGCTGGTCGTAGGGGTCGGTTTCGCCGTAGAGGATGCGCGAGGTGAGGCAGACCTCGGGGACGGGCTGGCCGACGGCGGCGGCTTCCCAGCAGGCGTCGTCTTCGGCGGCGATCGAGTGCGGTGGGTAGCGGTTGGACTCCCAGGCGACGGTGCGGACGACTCGGCCGTCCTCGTTAGGGAGGAAGTCGCGGGCGGTGACGGTGCGATCGACCTGGGCGCAGGCAGTGAGGAGGAGGACGGGAAGCAGGGCGAGGAGCGCGGCGGCGCGGGGCCTCGGGAGGTAGCGGGGCCTCGGAAGGTGGTGCCTCGGGTGATGGATCAGGCGAGCCATGCGAGTCCGTGGAGGTCGACGAGCGGGGTGGGGATGAACGAGCCGGCGATCGCGAGGGTGAGGAAGCTCGCGGCGATGCCGGCGACGAAGAGCATGCGGGGGACGGCGGGGTAGGAGTTGGTGACGCGGAAGGACATGGGGAGCAGGACGAGGAGTTCGAGGAGGGCGAGCGCGGCGAAGAGCAGGATCGCGGTGATGCCGACCCAGGCGAGGGTGGCGCCGTAGCCGACGATGAGCATGGGCGGGACCAGGAGCAGGGCGCCGAGGGCGAGGCCCGTTACGCCGGGCCGGGGAGTGTCGCGGCCGGCTCGGTCGGCGATCGCCTGGGCGTCCTTCTCGGCGTCGGTGGCGCGCATGACGCGCACGAGGTCGGCGTCGGGTGGTTGGGCCTCGGAGGTGCGGGTGGCCTCGGTGGGTGGGGTGACCGCGGGGCGCCAGGCGACGAGGCGCAGGGCGACGGCGAGGAGGGCGGCGCTGAAGAGGGCGGAGGCGAGCAGCGCGAGCGGGGCGTTGGCGCGGTAGGGGTCGCCCTCGAGGACGGTGCTCAAGGTGGAGACGCAGTCCTCGGAGACGGGGTCGCCGATGCGGGCGGCGCGCCAGCAGTCGTCGGAGACGCGCGCTTCGAAGTCGGGGTAGCGATTGGACTCCCAGCGGAGGGCGGGCTCGGGGCCGCCGGCGCCGTCGGAGACGGTGTAGCGGTCGAGGACGATGCGATTGACCTCGGCGCAGGCGGTGAGGAGGAGGACGGGGAGCAGGGCGACGAGCGCGACGACGCGCGCCCTCGGGCGGTGGCGTGGCCTCGGAGGGCGGGGGTGGCCGGTGAGCATGGCGACAGGATAGCCCTCGGCGGGTGGCGGTCGTGGATTGGGCATGGTCAGCCGAGGAGCCAGAGGCCGTTGAGCTCGCGCATGGGCCAGTTGAGGTAGCTGGCGAGGAAGGCGCCGACCAGGTAGACGGTGGTGGCGCCGCCGAGGAAGAGGAGGCGCGAGATGTGGGCGTCGGGGTCGGGTGGCCTCGGCGGGAAGCGGAGGAGGAGCCAGACGACGGTGACGGCGAGGGCGATGAGCATGAAGGCGCCGGTGGTGAGCGACCAGGCGAGGGTGGCGGCGTAGCCGACGAGGAGCGTAAGGCCGCCGAGGACCGCGAGAGCGAAGGCGGCGCCGGTGGGGAGGGGGTAGCGGACGTCGCGTCGAGCGCCGGACGCGGCGCGCTGGGCGAGTCGCTCGTCCTCGATGCCGCGCATCAGGGCGACGGCGTCGCCGCGCTGGCCGGAGCGGAGGGAGGCGGAGCGGGTGACGGCTGGCTGCCAGGCGATGCGGCGGAACGCGAACCAGATGAAGGCGGCGGCGACGAGGAGGGCCGCGGCGATGCCGATGGCGGGGAACTGGGCGTAGAGGTCTGTTTCCTCGAGGAGAGCGCCGCGCGAGAGGCAGGCGTTGGGGGCGGACTGGCCGATGACGGCGGCGTCCCAGCAGGCGTCGCCGGCGTAGGCCTGGTGGTCGGGGTAGCGGTTGGATTGCCAGACGACGGATCGCTCGACGATGTCTTGCTCGTTCGGGAGGAAGTCGCGGTCGGAGAGGGTGCGATCGACGGTCGCGCAGGCGGCGGTGGTGACGGCGAACGCGACGATGAGGAGGAGCGAAGCGCGACGGGGGCGTGAGATGCTGGCCACGAGACGAAGATAGTTGGCCCCGGCGATAGCGGCCTGGGGCTGAGGCCGCGGCGGCGCGCTGGCGCGCGAGAGGTAGCGATGGCGGACTCACAAGCGGACCTCGCCGACCTCGACGGGTTGCGGGCAGACCACGCGGAGACGGGGCGCGCGTGGCGCGTGTCGATGCACGGCGGCCACTCGTCGGAGGGGACGACGCACGGGTCGAGCACGCTGACGGAGATCCTCGATGCGGCGATCGCGCGGGGGATGGTGACGTACGGCGTCACCAACCACGTGGCGACGAGCGAGGCGCGGTTCCTCTACGAAGACGAGCTCGCGGCGGGCCTGGACATCGAGGGGCGGTTCGCGCAGTTCGAGGAGTACGCGCGCCTGTCCGCGGAGGCGGTGGAGCAGTACGCGGGGCGGCTGGAGGTGCTGCGCGGGTTCGAGGCGGAGATCGTGCCGCAGTCCTCGTATGTGGCGGACATGCTCGGGCTGCGGGAGCGGTACGGGTTCGAGTACATCGTGGGGTCGGTGCACTGGGTCGACGAGGTGCCGATCGATGTGTCGCAGGAGCTGTTCGACGAGGCTGCCGCTCGGTGTGGGGGCCTCGAGGGGCTGTTGGTCCGCTACTACGAGCACATGGCGGAGATGGTCGAGGGGCTGCGGCCGGAGGTCATCGGGCATTTCGATCTGCCTCGGCTGTTGTCTGAGGGTGACCCGGGCCACGAGGCGCCGGCCGTCCGCGCGGCCGCCGGGGCAGCGCTCGATGTCATCGCGGAGGTGGGGTCGTTGCTGGAGGTGAACACGGCGGGGTTCCGAAAGGGCTTGCGTGGGCCGTACCCAGCACCGTGGGCGCTCGATCGCGCGGTGGATCTCGGAATCCCGATGACGTTCAGCGACGACAGCCACCACGTAGATCACGTGGGCGCGGATCTGGAGAGGGCCCGCGCCTACCTACTGGCCTTCAAAGTCCAGGAGATCGGATCCCTAGGACGAGCGCCAGACGGCTCAATCGAACGCCGCTCGATCCCCCTCTAAGCCCCTTCGAGGGCCTCTTCGAGGCCTTTAGGACGCTTCGCGGCCTGTGAGCATCGGGTTGCCTGCACTTCGGGGCCTCTTCGAGGCGTCCAAGACGCTTCCCGGACTGCGATCAGAGGCTCGCCTGCCTTCGGGGCCTCTTCGAGGCTTCAGGACGCTTCGCGGACTGCGACCACGGGCTCGCCTGCCCTTCGGGCGCGGGGCTGGATAGCTCCGGTCGTTGGGAGGCTCTGGTCCGGCTGTCGCGGCGAGCGATTGGCGCTCAGCGGTCGGTGAAGATCGTCGTGATAATGACGGTGCCGTCGTCGCCGACGTGGGAGCCGACGCCGACTCTGGTGTAGGTGTGCTTGAGGATGTTGGCCTGGTGGGTGGGGCTGTTCCAGAGCGCCTCGAAGCCGATGTCGACGGAGTGCTGGACGTCGCCGAAGGTCTTGACGAGGTTCTCACCGGCCGCGGAGAAGGTGATGCCGGCGTTCGCGAGGAGCTCGTAGGCGGAGTGGCCGTCGGGGTGGAAGTGGGCGAAGTAGTCGAGGCGGATCATCTCCTCGGAGCGGGTGCGGGCCACGACTGTGAGGTCGGACCTCGGGACGACGGCGGCGAGGCCAGCGGCGGTGCGGGCGTCGTTCATGGCGGCGAGCAGGAGCGACTCGCGAGGTGAGAGGGAGACCGTCGTGGCCGGCGGCGGTGGACCGGCGGCGACGGTAGGACTGGGCTCCGGCCGGGGGGTGGGGGCCACGGTTGGCGCTGGAGTCGGAGCCGGCGTGGGCTCGGGCGTTGGCTCCGTAGTTGCCTCTGGGGTCGGCTGAGCGGTC
>JANQNP010000040.1 GCA_028279505.1 Dehalococcoidia bacterium | reverse complement strand
GAGGACGCGCGCCACCCGGTCGTCGAGGCGGAGCTGCCGCCGGGGGCGTTCGTGCCAACCGACGCGGTGCTCGACGCGGAGTCGGCGATCGTGGTGCTGACCGGGCCGAACATGGGCGGCAAGTCGACCTACCTGCGGCAGACGGCGCTGATCGTGCTGCTCGCGCAGTGCGGCAGCTTCGTGCCCGCGCGCGCCGCGCGGATCCCGCTCGTCGACCGCATCTTCTCGCGTGTCGGCGCGCAGGATGACCTCGCCGCCGGCCAGTCGACCTTCATGGTCGAGATGGTCGAGACCGCGACGATCCTGCACCAGGCAACCGAGCGCTCGCTCGTGATCCTCGACGAGGTCGGGAGGGGCACGGCGACGCACGACGGGCTCGCGATCGCGCAGGCGGTCGTCGAGTACCTGCACCACCGCCCCGGCGGCGCGCCGTGGACGCTGTTCGCGACCCACTACCACGAGCTGACCGCGCTCGCCGGCACGCTGCCGCGGGTGACGAACCGCTCGGTCGCGGTCAGCGAAGCGGCCGGCGAGGTCGTCTTCCTCCACCGCATCGTCGAGGGCGGCGCCGACCGCTCCTACGGCGTTCACGTCGCCGCGCTCGCCGGCCTGCCGCGCGCCGTCGTCGCGCGCGCCCGCGAGCTGCTGCGCGAGCTCGAGGCGCGGCAGCAGGCACGGGCCGACGGCGGGCCTGCCCTCGAGGGGGCGCCTCGCGCGGTGCCGCTCCAGCCGCCGCCGGAGCCGCTGCTCGACGACCTCGCGGCGCTCGATCTCGACGCCGTCACCCCGCTCGAGGCGCTGCAGCAGCTCTACGAGCTGCGCGCCGCGGCGCGGCAGCGGCTCGGCGCCGAGGGGTGAGTCGCGGCGTGCGCATCGCGCGAGGCGAGGCGCCAGGGCGCCTCGTGTCAGTCGCCGGGGCCGACCGGCAGGCCGGCGGTCGCGCGCGCGGTGCCCGGCGCGCCGGTCGCGTAGAGCGGAGCGTCGAGCGCCCCGAGCAGGTCCAGCACGCCAGGCCCGCCGCCAGTCGCCGGCTGGAGCGAGCGCAGCAGCTGGGAGCGCAACAGCGGGCCCTCGAGGGTGGGCCGCTGCTCGCGGAGCAACGCGGCGGCGCCGGCGACGAGCGCCGCCGCGAACGAGCTGCCGCTGACGCGGGTGTAGGCGCCGTCCTCGCACTGCCAGTCGGGGCTGCCGCAGAGCGCGGGCGGCAGCGGGCCGGCGATCAGCAGGCCGGGCGCGATCAGCTCGACGGCGGGGCCGCTGCCCGAGAAGGGTGTCGGGCGCGCGTAGTCGAGGCCGCCGCCGAGCGGATCGAGCGCGCCGCTCGCGCCGACGGCGATCACGCCGGGCGCCGCGCCGGGGTAGGTGACGATGCCGGGCACGTTGCCGGCGCTCGCGACGATCAGCGCGCCGCGCCGCTGCGCGTGCTCGACCGCCTCGCGCAGCACCGGCGAGTCGCGCTCCGTCCCGAGCGAGATGTTGATCACGTGGGCGCCGCGGTCGGCCGCGTAGCGGATCCCGGCGGCGGCGGTCGAGATGCGGCCGACGCCGGTGCAGTCGAGCACCTTGACCGGCAGGATCCGCGCGTCCCAGGCGACTCCGGCGACGACGGTGCCGTGCCCGGCGTCGTCCCAGGCGCGCCAGTTCGGCGCGGCCTCGGTGTAGCCGCAGCTCGGGTCGGCGCTCGGCGGGGTGACGAAATTGCAGCCACCGACATCGTCGACGCAGCCGTTGCGGTCGTCGTCGCGGCCGTTCCCGAACAGCTCGTTCGCGTTGATCGCGATCCGGTCGCGGAACTCCGGGTGGCTGTAGTCGATGCCGCTGTCGACGATCGCGATCACCGTTTCCCCGTCGCCGGTCGCGCGCTCCCACGCCGCCGGCGCGCGGATCGCCGCGAGGTAGTCCGCCTGCCGCTCGAATCCGAGGTCGTTAGGCACGATCGCGGCGCGAACGACGGCGTCCGGCTCGACGCCGCGCGCGAGGCCGCTGGCGGCGATCGTGGCGCTCAGCGCGACCGCGTCGCCGCCCTCCGCGACACGGACGCGCACCGCGCCCGCGGCGACGCCCGGCTCCACCTCGTGACCGGCGAGGGCGAGTCCGCGCGCGAGGCCCTCGAGGTCGATCCCGGCCGCGGGCTGGACGAGCAGGGCGTTGGTGTCCGCCGTCGGCGGTTGGACGCTCGCGCGGACCGGATCGGGCCGCGTCGCGCCAGCATCGAGCGCGGCGATGGTCAGCACGGCGAGCAGCAGCGCCGCCAGAGCGCGGCGCGGTGCACGGATCGGGAGCGGGGTCGGCGGCTGGATCGGGGATCCCGTCGGCTGGCGGTGGGGCGCCGCGGGCCGAATCGTAGACGCGGGGTCGGGTGGCGGCAAGCTCGCTCGATCCTCACCGCGAGGGCCTGCGTCCACTCGGTTGGAGCCCGGCCGTGGTAGCGGCGGGGCGCCGGCCGCGCATCGCCGTGTTGCCGCCGGCGATCGCGGCGCGGATCGCCGCTGGCGAGGTGATCGAGCGGCCGGCGAGCGTGGTGAAGGAGCTGATCGAGAACGCGCTCGACGCCGGCGCGACTCGCATCGAGGTGCTGATCGCCGGCGGCGGCGTCGAGCGGATCCGCGTCCGCGACGACGGGCACGGGATCCCCGCCGACCAGGTTGCCGACGCGTTCGAGCGGCACGCGACCTCGAAGCTGCGCCGCGCCGAGGAGCTGTACGACGTTGCGACGCTCGGGTTCCGTGGCGAGGCGCTTGCCTCGATCGCGGCGGCGGCGGACGTCGACCTGACGACGCGGCCGCCGGGCGAGACCGCCGCGGCGACCGCGCGGCTGCGCGACGGCCAGCTTGAGCGGCTCGGCGCGGCCGCGGCCGCGCCGGGCACGACCGTTGAGGTCCGCGAGCTGTTCGCGGCGCTGCCGGCGCGCCGCCGCTTCCTGCGCAGCGCGACCGCCGAGGCCCGCGCTGTCACGCAGGTGGTCTCGGAGGCGGCGCTCGCCAACCCCTCGGTCGCGTTCCGCCTCGAGAGCGAGGGGCGCGAGCTGCTCGCCGCGCCGGGGGGCGTGCTGCGCGACGCGATCCGCGCGGTCCACGGCGGCGCCGTCGCGGATGCGCTGCTGCCGGTCGAGTTCGTCGCGACGCCCTCGGAGGAGCCGAGTGCCGGCGAGGACTCGCCCGCCGCCCGGGTTGAAGGGCTGATCGGGCCGCCGGCGCTGCATCGGGGCAACCGCCGCTACCTCCACCTGATCGTGAACGGCCGGCCGATCGGCTCGCGCGCGCTGATCGCCGCGATCGAGCAGGGCTACCAGGGGCTGATGCCGGCCGGTCGCCACCCCGTTGGCGTGCTCGCGATCACGGTGCCGGGCCCCGAGGTCGACGTGAACGTGCACCCGACCAAAGCCGAAGTTCGCTTCCGCCACGAGCGGTTCGTCTTCGCCGCCGTCCGCCGCGCCGTGCTCGACGCGCTCGCGGCGCTGCCGACGGCGGCGGTGCCGGGTGCGGGCTGGCTCTCGGCGGCGCGACCGTTCGAGGGTGCATCGGGGCCGCGGTCGCCGGTCGCGCCCGCCTCCGGACGGGACATACTCGCCGCCGCTCGTTCGGCCGCGCTGCCGCCGTCGATCGCTTCGCCGGCCGCCTCGGTCGCTCCACCGCTCGACGAGGCGGTGCGCGCCGACTCGCCGCCGCCTGCCGAGCCCGATTCGACGCCCGCGGGCGTCCCGGCCGGGGCGCCGGCGCTACTTGGGAACCTGCCGGCGTTGCGGCCGCTCGGCCAGATCGACGGCACGTACATCGTCGCGGAGGCCCCGGACGGCCTCGTGCTGATCGATCAGCACGCGGCGCACGAGCGCGTGCTCTACGAGCAGATCATGGCCGCCCGCGCCACCTCGGGCGGCGGCGCTGCCTCGGACGGTGGCAGCCAGCCGCTGCTGGCGCCGGCGCTGGTCGAGCTGAGCGCCCCGCAGTCGGCGCTCGCGGCGGCGCTGCACGACGAGCTGACGGCGGTCGGCTGGTCGCTCGAAGCCGTCGACGGGCGCGCGCTGCTGATCCGCGCGGTGCCGCGGCTGTTGCACGGCGACGCTGTGCGTCGCGGCGTGTCGGTCGACCCGGCGCGCGCCCTCCGCGAGCAGCTCGACGCCGTCGAGGCCGAGGAGCGCCTGACCGGTCCGGACCTGGTCGTCGCGACGCTCGCCTGCCGCGCGGCCGTGCGTGCCGGCGACCCGCTCGCCGCCGAGCAGCAGCGGGCGCTGCTGAGCGCCCTTGAGGCAGCGGAGACGCCGCAAAGCTGCCCGCATGGCCGGCCGACGATGCTGCACCTGACCGACGAGGCGCTGGCGCGCGCGTTCGGCCGCACCTAGCGAGGACGGCGCTGGCGCGACGGCACTCGACCGCCGGCCGCGATCGCCCGATCGGGTGATCCGCCGATCGAGCGAGTCTCGGACCCCGAGGCGGCGCGCCGCAAACATGTAGCGACGCGACGCCGCCCGCTTAGGGGCGGTGGCGTGGGGGCCGCCGCCCGCGCGTCCCCGTGTCGACCCCGTATTGGCGGCGTCGGTTGCCCCGCAGGCTGGATCCATGCACCACATCTGGGCGCGCCTCGTGGGGGCCGCGGTATTCGCCGTGTGGTCCGCTTCGCTCGCCGCGGTGATGATCGGCGGCGTCCCCGGGGGCGCCGCCGTGTCCGCGGCGGCGCTGCCTGCAGAGTCAGCGTCGCCCGCCCTTGTCGCGGAGCCGGCCGCCGAGCCGATGGCCGACGCGCCGGTTCGGGATCCTCGGGAGCTCGCGGCGGCGTTGATCGGATCGGCACCCCGCGACCCGGAGGTGATCGAGCCGGCGCCGGCTGTTATGGCGCCGCCCGCGGCCCCGACGGTGCTCGCTGGCCCGCCGCCCGCGCCCGCACCCCTCGAGACCGCCGCGTCCGCGCCCGTGCCGCGCAGCGCGCCCCCGGTGGCCACCGCGGTGCCGCCCGCCACCTCGGTAGTGGTCACGCCGACGCCGACCGCGACGCCGACTCCTCGTGCGACCGCCAGTCCGACTGCGAATCCGAGCCCGACACCGACGCCTGCTCCGCTGGCGAGTCCGACCCCAAGCCCGACGCCGGCTCCGCTGCTAGCACTGGCGCCGCCCGTGCTGCTCACGCCCGTGCCCGTGCCAGTCCCGGTGCTCGTGCCGTCGGTGTTCGCGACTCCGCTGCCAACGAGCACCCCCACTCCGGCGCCGGTCGCATCCCCGGTTGCCGGGCCACCGCCGACGGCCACCCCGACTCCGAGCCCAACGCCGGCTCCGACCCCGGTCGCGACGCCGACCCCCACACCGGTCCCGACACCCGTTCCGACTCCGGTGCCGACCCCTGTTCCCACGCCAGCGCCGACGCCGGTTTCGACTCCGAGTCCAACCCCCGAGCCCACGCCGCTCCCGACCGTCGTCCCAACGCCGACGCCCACACCGGTGCCGACCGACGGTCTGCCGCCGACGGGCGGGACCAACGCAGGCGTCCGCGCGCAGTCGATCCCGGCCGGTGCCGTCTCGATCTCGACGACGCAGGACGCGGCGGCGGTCGTTCGCCGGCACCCGGCGGGCACGACCTTCGTCTTCGAGCCGGGCGTGCATCGAGGCGTGTCGATCAGCCCTCGGCGCGGCGACAGCTACCTCGGGCGGCCCGGCGCCGTCCTCAGCGGCGCGCACGAGATCGAGGGCTTCGAGGCGCGTGACGGGTTCTGGGCAGTCGGGGGGCAGCACTCCGAGCTGTCCGGCAGCGGCGGCTGCGAGTTCCTCGCCGACGGCACCCGCTACCGTGCCTGCAAGCATCCGGAGCAGCTCTTCGTCGACGGCGAGACCTGGCGACAGGTCTCAAGCCTCGCGGAGCTGGGCGACGGGCGCTGGTTCTTCGACTACCCGCGCAACCGCGTCTACGTCGGTGCGAACCCGGCGGGCCGCACGGTCGAGCTGAGCACCGTGCCGCACGCGTTCGTGGGGAGCGCGCGCGACGTCCGGATCGCCGGCCTCGTGATCGAGCGCTACGCCAACCGCGCGCAGACCGGCGCGATCCAGGCCGCCGGCAGCTCCGGCTGGACCGTCGAGGCGAACGAGCTGCGGCTCAACCACGGCTTCGGGCTGCGGATCGGGCACCGGATGCAGGTCCGCGACAACTTCGTGCACCACAACGGCCAGATCGGCGTCGGCGGCATCGGGGACGACGTGGTCGTGACCGGCAACGAGATCGCCTACAACCACACCGCCGGGTTCCTGGAGGAGTGGGAGGCTGGTGGGACGAAGTTCGTGCTGACCAAGAACCTCGTGTTCCGGCACAACTGGGTCCACCACAACTCAGGTCGTGGGGTCTGGACCGACATCGACAATGTCGACTCGCTGATCGCGAACAACCTCGTCGAGTGGAACACCCGCGGCGGCATCGTCCACGAGATCTCGTACGACGCCGTGATCCGCAACAACGTCTCGCGTCACAACGGGAGCGGCTTCGCTCGCTGGGTCTGGGGCGCGCAGATCCTGGTCCAGAACAGCTCGGACACGACGGTGACCGGCAACCACGTCACCGTTTCGGCGAGCAAGGGCAACGGGATCACGATCGTCAACCAGTCACGCGGGACGGGGCCACGCGGCCTCTACCGCTCCGACCGCGTCACGGTGACCGACAACGTGATCCGCCACCTCGGTGCCAAAGGACGCAACGGTGCACCGGGCGGGTGCCATCAGTCGAACACCTTCGACCGGAACGTCTACGAGGCGCCACCGCAGTGGTTCGCCCAGACACAGTTCGAGTGGTGCGGACTGCTGAACTGGAAGCAGTTCACAAACGTCGCCAAGCAGGAGGCGAACGGCGAGCGCGTGGACCGGTCGTAGCGAACGACCCAGCTCGGGCCGGCGCTACGCGCTCGTGGCGGCCTCGCGGGCCTGCTCGAGGTAGTAGCCGATCGTGAGTTCGAGGGTCTTGGCGAGGTCGTGCTGCGGCTCCCAGCCAAGCGCGACGAGCTTCGAGATGTCCGGCGGGACGCGGTCCATGTCCTCGTAGCCTGCGCCGTAGAACGTCTCGCCGCTGACCTCAACGACCTCAGAGCGCGGCGGGTCGCCGGCGAGGCGCGTGTAGATGTCGGTCATCAGCGTGGACAGCTCGCGGATCGTCGTGTCGTTGCTCGGGTTGCCGAAGTTGTAGATCTCGTTCCGCGCCTCGGGGCGGTCGAGCACCGTCTGGAACGCCTCGTTTGCGTCGTAGATGCTCAGGAAGGTGCGGTGCACGTGCCCGCCGTCGACCAGGTGCATCGGGCCGCCCTCGAGCAGCGCCGACATGAAGTGCGCGAACACGCGCGGCCCGCCCATCGTGCCCGCCGGCACGAGGTAGTCGATGCGGGGCCCGATGAAGTTGAACGGGCGGATGATCGTGAACTCCAGGTCGCCCTGGAGGCTGTACGCGTGGATCACGCGCTCGAGCAGCTGCTTGGCAGCGGCGTAGATCCAGCGCTGCTTGCTGACGGGACCCATCACGAGGTCGCTCTCGTCCTCGCGGTAGAGCGCGGTGTTGTTGCCGGCCTTCCCGTAGACCTCGGAGGTCGAGTACTGGATCAGGCGCTTCCCGTGGTTCACGCAGTGGTGAACGATGCGCATGTTCGCCTCGAAGTTGAGCTGGTACACGGAGAGCGGCGCCTCCACGTAGATGCTCGGGTTCGCGTAGGCGATCAGGTCGACGACGACGTCGCTCTCGCGGACGAGGTCGTCCGGGACCTCGTGGATGTCGAGCTCGTGGAAGGTGAACGCCGAGCCGGAGATGCCCTCGAGCTTCTCGGCGGTGATGTCGACGCCGACGATCTCGTGCTCGCCGCGCTCGAGGAGGTGTTCGACCAGGTGCGATCCGATGAATCCACCGGCGCCCAGCAGCAAGATCTTCATAGTGCTCCGTCCGGGGGTCACGAAGTGCTGACGTTGCCTCGCAACTGATGTTCGACGAGGCGTTCGCTATTCGCCAGTCAGTGGTTTCCCTACGTTCGCGCCCGTCATCACGGACGCGACACGGCCGCTACGACCGCACGTCGACGGCTGCGCGATCGAGCACCGCCGCGTACAGCGTCGAGAATGCGGCGGCCGTGTCGCTCCAGCCGTAGCGCGCCGCGCGCGCGATCCCCGCGTCGACCATCGTCGCGGCGCGCTTGTCGTCCTCGAGGATCGATTGCACCGCCGCGGCCAGCGCCTGCGGGTCATTCGCTGGCGCGTGCAGCGCCGCGTCACCGGTCACCTCGACCAGGGCGCCGGCCTCCGAGGTGACGACCGGCGTGCCGCAGGCCATCGCCTCGAGCGGCGGCCA
>JANQNP010000033.1 GCA_028279505.1 Dehalococcoidia bacterium | reverse complement strand
AGGCTTCGACACGATCGCCGGCACGAGCGGCGACGACACCCTCGACTTCTCCTCGGGCCCCGCGCTCAACTCCATCGAGCGCATCGACGGCGGTTCCGGAGACGACACCATCACCGGGACGGATGCCGACGACACCATCCGTGGCGGCGCCGGCAGTGACAGCCTCAGCGGCGGCGAGGGCGACGATACCTTCGAGGTCGTCGGTCACTACCAGGGCACCGACACGTTCGATGGTGGGACCGGCAACGACACCGTGCAGGGTTCTTCGGGGAACGACACGATCCGCGTCACCTCAAACCTCGGCAACCTGACCTCGATCGAATCGATCGACGGCGGCTCAGGCTTCGACACGATCGCCGGCACCAGCGGCGACGACACCCTCGACTTCTCGTCGGGACCGGCGCTCAATTCCATCGAGCGCATCGACGGCGGTTCCGGGGACGACACGATCACCGGTACCGATGCGGATGACACCATCCGTGGTGGCGCCGGCGATGACAGCCTTAGCGGCGGCGAGGGCGACGACACCTTCGAGATCGTCGGTCACTACCAGGGCACCGACACGTTCGATGGCGGCACCGGCAATGACACCGTGCAGGGTTCATCAGGGAATGACACGATCCGCGTCACCTCGAACCTCGACAACCTGACCTCGATCGAATCGATCGACGGCGGCAGTGGGTTCGACACGCTGGCCGGCACGAGCGGCGATGACACCCTCGACCTTTCCTCGGGGCCAGCGCTCAACTCCATCGAGCGCATCGATGCCGGCTCCGGTGACGACACCGTCACGGGCACCGACGCAGATGACAACATCCGCGGCGGCGCAGGCGACGACACGATCGTAGGTGGCAGCGGCGATGACACCCTGGAAGGCGGCAGTGGCGACGACACGTTCGAGGTCGGCTCTGAGAGCGGCCACGACACGATCGACGGCGATTCTGGCACTGACACGATCCGGATCGCCGACGATCCCGGTGGCGACACGCCGACCTGGAGCTATGAACTCAGCAGCGGGAGCGTCGTCGAGACGGGCGCCGACTACATGGTCCTGAGTTCCGACGCGGCCGGTTCACTCACTGTGGGCGACAACGGCAGCGTCGACTTCGAAGGCGTCGAGCGGATTGAGTGGACTGCATGATCCCGGGACTCCGCGCCCGCAACCCGCTGAAGCCGAGCGGCACGTCCGAGGAGCAAGTCGTCCAGGGTGCCCGACATACCGTCGACACCATCGACTCGGCCAGCCGCGGCGATGCCGCGGCATTCATGGTCCTCTACTACGCGAAGGCACGGGCCGTCAGCGCCTACCTCGCACCGGTCGCCCCGGACGAGCACGATCGGGAGCGACGGCTGCGGCGCGTCTTCCTCCGCGCCTGGCAGCAGCTCCCGTCGCTCGAACGACCAGAGGAGTTCGACCTCTGGTTGCTTCGCCTGGCTGACGATGAGGTTCGCGGCAGCCAGGAGTTGCATACCACGGCAGGGACCCCGGCTCACCCGGTGGTCGGCGAGCTCTTCATCCTTCCGCGCCGCCTCCGCGAGGTACTCGCGCTCCGCTACTTCTTCGGCCTTGGTCGGGAGCAGGCGGCACGCGCCTTCGCGGTCGAGGTGGCGCAGATCGAGGAGTGGCAACGCCACGGTCTCGAGACGCTTGCCACCGCGACTTCACGCTCACGACTACGCCGGGCGGCCTAGCCTCGCCTCAGGCTCGCATCCTCGCGGAGCGATCCCGGCTGCGGATTCAAACGGAGTTCTGATCGGATCACAACGTTCGAGGCATGCGACGTGCCGATGATCCAGACATGAACGAACACACCGAAGACCGCCGCAACGCCGCGCTCTGGTGCGCCACGTGCCGGAGTCGTCGCGGACCGTTCGTCTACATGCAGAGCGGGCGTCAGTACTGCCAGCCCTGCGCGCACGAGATTCGCGACATCATGGGCCTGCTCTCCGCCGGCCGCCGTCACGACGACCTCGTCCTCGCCTAGAGACCCACGCGCCAACATCCCGCGCGCAAACATGACGCAGCCGCTCGCAGCGTCATGTTCGCGTGTCCGGGCGCGATCGCTTCGGAAGCCATCGAGGCTCGACGGTCCTCACACGCTCCGATCGCGCGAAGCGCCCCACGCCGCACCGGCGAGGCCACCGAGGATCGAGCCAACGAAGGCGCCGAGCACGCCGGCTGCGATCGCCGCCAGCTCTCCCCAGCCGTCGTCGCCGCTGCTCCCGGCACGCACGAGGAGAAACAGCCCAACACCGCCACAGATGAACCCGATTGGGATTCCAACGAGCGCGTGGCGATACGCTCGGCGCGGCGAGCGAGCCGCCGTAATCACCAAAACCACGCCACCGATGAGGAAGGCCGTGAGCGACCAGATCAGCCACGGCTCGCCCTCGACGAAGATCGGCCACAGCAGCAGTCCGATGCCGGCGATCGCGGTCGCACCGAGATAGATCGCCCACCTGGAGGTCACCGCACACCTCCGGCGTTAGCCGAACACCCGCTCCTGCGCGAGGTCAGCGATCTCTTCGGCAGTGAAGCCGGCTTCGCTGAGCGCCTCGTGCGTGTGAGCTCCGACGATCGGGGCGGGCCCGCGAGGCCGCACGTCCGCTTCGAGGATGTCGAACGGGGTGCCAACGGTCTGGTAGCTGCCACCCTCGGGAAGCGAGACCGTGGGGAAGGCGTCGAAACCGGTGAGCTGAGGATCGGCGACGACCTCCTCGAGCGATTGGGCGAGCGCCCAGAGGCACCCGAAGTCGTCGAGGCGCGCGGTCCAGTACTCGAGGTCATGCGCTGCGAAGATCGCATCGATCTCCGGAATCAAGGCCGGTCCATGCTCGATGAGCTCGGGCGTCGTCGTGTAACGCGGGTCGCCCACCCAGTCGTCGCGCTCCATCGCCCTCGCAAAGCGATCCCAGTACCGGGGCGGATCATTCATCACCAGCATCAGCCAGCGCTCATCACTGGTTCGGTATGAGTTCCAGGTGATCATCCCCTGCTGCGTTCGATCCTGCCTCGGCCGCCCCGGGAACCCGCCAAGATGGCGCTGGAGGTCGGAGGCGAGCGTCCAGACGCCGGAACGCTGCAACGTCACGTCGACGAATTGCGGATCGCCGGTGCGGTCGCGCATGTGCAGCGCCGCCAGGATGGCAGCCAGGGCGGTCATCGCCGTCGGGTGGTCCCCCTGCCCTCCACGGCTGTGCACTGGCACCGAGAGATCGCTCCCCATCACGTCCATGATCCCGCTGGCGGCCCAGAACGCGGAGGCGTCGAAGCCTGGCTTGTTGGCGTTCGGACCGATCGTGCCGTAGCCGGTGATCGCCGCGTAGACGATGCCAGGGCTGGCGGCTCGGATCGCGTCGTAACCGACGCCGTATCGCTCATAGCGTTCCGGCACGAGGTTCGTGATGAACACGTCCGCGCCTGCGCAGAGTCGCTTCACCACCTCGGCGCCCGCGGGGATACGCAGGTCAACCGTGACGGAACGCTTGCCGCGGTTCTCCAGTTCGAAGTTGTAGTTGAGATCGTCGCCGGGACCCTGCATGTACCCGCGATAGAAGTCGCCGTTGGGCGGCTCGACCTTCACGACGTCGGCGCCCATATCGGCCATCATCGCCGCTGCACCTGGCGCGGCCAGCCAGTTCGCCACTTCGACGACCTTGAGGTCGTCCAACGGTCCTTCGCCCATCGCCTGCCCTCGAACCAGATACGGGATCGCTCGCCCACCCTATCCGGCGAGGCGGCTGCGATCCCCGATGGCCTCGGGCAGACCGCGGGCTAGCCGTCGGTGTCAGCGGCATCGTCTACGGCGAACTCCTCGAATCGGAGCAGCAAGCGGCGGACCACCTCGTGATCGGCGTCGAGCGTCGCCGGGGAGGCGGAGGCGGCCGCAGCTCTTGATTCTAGCTCGTTGAATCGAGCCCACTGCGCGTCAGACATGTACTCGACCGCAGCCTCGAGCTTCATCGAGGTGCCCCGGATTGGGACCCACTCCTCCAGCGCGCCCTGCCACTCGGCGAGGACCGCGACGTAGGCCGAGCGCGCATCACGCACCTCAGCGACCGCAGCTCGATCAGCCGCCCAGCGTTCCAAACCGTGGCGAAGCCGCGCCACCACCGGGCCCAGCTCGCGCTCACTGTCAGCGCGCAGCTCCAACTCGCGTGCGTAGTCGTCCAGCAGCAGGTCGATCATCCGCGCGTCGGGCGGCTCCTCGCCGCGACGGCGTTTCGTGCGTGGCATCGCACCCCCTCGAGCGGCGCCGGCAACGAGGTGGGAGGACGAACGTCGCTCATAGAGCTATACCCCGATTCGGAGCAGGCATCCGGCCGACACTCCCACCGCCACCACGCCGTATGGTCGGCCCGACGATCGGCTGCTCGCGGCGGGCCGTTCGGACCTGCGAATCTCGTCACCTGACCACCACACTCGAGGCATGACGAACTACCTCAAGCGGGTCAACGGCGAGCCTCTGCAGTGGCTCCTCGAGCTCGATGAGCGTGAACCCGGGGTGCGCTACTTCGCGCTGCACTGGCTGCAGGGCAAACGTGAGGACGACCCCGAGGTCGCCGAAGCACGCGCGGCGATCGACCGGAGCGGCGCGGCAGTGCGCATCCTCGAACAACAAGCCGCCGATGGACACTGGGGCAGCGAGAACTCGCTCTACCGGCCGGGCTGGGCGGGCACCGGCGCGCAGCTCGCCATCCTCGCCGACGTCGGTGCCGATCCCGCCGACCCTCGTATCCAGCGCGCGTGCGACTGGGCACTCGCCCACGGCCAGGCCTCCAACGGGGCGATCAGCGACAACGGCCGCCCGTCCGGCGCGATCCACTGCGTCAACGGCGACATGACCCGAGCGTTCATCACCTTCGGACGCCTCGACGCGCCCGAGGTCCGCGCCGCACTCAGCTGGACGTGCAACGCGATCCTCGGTCGCGGCGATCCCGAGTATCGGAAGTCGGGGACGACGGGACCGGGATTCGCCTGCGCGCACAACGGCGCGTTGCCCTGCGCCTGGGGCGCCGTCAAGGAGCTACGCGCCCTTGCCGCCATACCGC
Source organism: Dehalococcoidia bacterium (assembly GCA_028279505.1). GTDB lineage: Bacteria > Chloroflexota > Dehalococcoidia > UBA2979 > UBA2979 > UBA6627. The sequence continues at coordinate 78,440 of JANQNP010000033.1, read as the reverse complement.
CCCGCCGTCGGACGGCAGTCATCCGCGAGGCGATCGACGCCGGCGTCGAGTTCCTGCTGAGTCACGATCTGGAGGCAGCGGACTTCCCTTCGGAAGACCGCACGTCCGCGCGTTGGTTCAAGTTCGGTTTTCCCTCGAACTACCAGGCGGACCTACTCGAGCTGCTCCTGGCGCTCACAGAACTCGGCCGCCTCCCAGATCCTCGGACGGCCGGCGCGCTCGAGGTGGTGCTCAACCACCAGGACGAGGATGGTCGCTGGCCCATGGAGTCGACGCTCAACGGTCGAATGGTGACTCGCATCGAGTCGCAAAAACGACCGAGTAAATGGGTCACGCTCCGCGCGCTGCGGGTGCTCAGCGCCGCCTCCGGCCGGCGCTGAATCTCGCGCGCCCCCGATCAGCCGTGTTGAGGCGGCGGCGCAGACCTCTGTAGGTTGCGACCATGACCACACCTTGCCGTCGGCGACCCTGAGAGACGCTGATGCCTTCGATCGACGAACTCCGCCAGCGGATCAGCGCGAACCGCCAGCGGCTCCGAGACGCCCTCGTGGCGGCGGGCAGCAAGTGGGAATCCGCAGACGACGAGGGCTGGACACCTCGGATCGCGGCGGAGCACTGCATCGATCGCGACTTCAGCCTCGCGGGTATTGCCGCCGCCGCTCAACGGGGCGAGCCGCCGGCTCCCGAACACGCGACCGAGAGCGACGTCGACCCGGCGACGAAGCTCCCGCTCGCAACCGCAGCCGAGGCAATCGCAGCCCTCGAACGGAGCGGCGCGGCGAGTGACTCCACCTTCGGACCGCTGTCCGACGCCGACTTGTCGATGGAGGCGGCGCTAAACGTCGGCGACGCTCTCCCGAATACGATCGAGGGCGTCATGACCCTCGCGGCGTGGCACCTGAACGACCACGCTCAGCAGATCGCGAAGATGTAGCGCCGGGCCGAGCTGCGGTCCCGACGAGGCGCCGCGAACTTGGCGGCAGCGAGGCTCATCGAGGCGCGGTCGATTGAACGACGGCCCGAACGACTCTTTCGAACCGACTGGACATCTCAACTGTGAACACTCAGTACCTGCTAGCGAGCCGGCCCGTCGACGGGATCGCCGCCGACGAGCACTTCCGCGCGGTCCAGACACCGATTCCGGAGCCGGGACCGAACCAGATGCTGACGAGGACGATCTACCTCTCGCTCGACCCCTACCAGTGGAATCGCTGGCGCAGCGATCCGGATGTTGTCGGCGAGGTCTGCCACGGGCGGACTGTCTCGCAGGTCGTGCGGAGCAACCTCACCGGGTACGAGGCTGGCGACCTCATCTTCAACACCAACGGGTGGCAGGAGTACGGCCTGACCGGCGACGGCATCTCCGTCTTTGGCTACATGTTCCCGAGGAAGCTCAACCCCTCGATCGCCCCGATCTCGACGGCTGTCGGGGTGCTGGGCATGCTCGGCCTGACCGCGTACGCAGGGTTGGTCGTCCAGTGCGCGCCGCGGGCAGGTGAAACCGTCGTCGTGTCTGCGGCCTCGGGCGGGGTTGGGCAGGCGGTCGGGCAGATCGCGAAGCTCCTCGGCTGTCGCGTGGTCGGCATCGCCGGTGCGCCGGAGAAGTGCAGGTTCGTGATCGAAACGCTGGGCTTCGACGCGTGCGTGTCTCACCGGAGCGAGGATCTCGCCGGCGATCTCGACGCCGCCTGTCCCGACGGCATCGACATCTACTTCGAGAACGTCGGTGGGCCCGTCTTTGACGCTGTGCTGCCCAACGTCAATCGGGGCGCACGGATCAGCCTCTGCGGCATCATCTCAGACTACGCGAACGACGACTTTGAGTCCGCGGTCGCGAACTGGTTCGCGCGCGGCGAGCCGACGTTCAGCCAGCAGAACGTGACGGCGCAGCGACTGTCAGTCGGCAACTTCGTACGCGACTATCAGGACCGGTTCCTCGCCGAGATGAGCGCGTGGGTGCAGGCCGGGCAAGTCACCTACAAGGAAGATCGATGGCCGGGCCTCGACCAAGCCCCGAGTGCCTTCCGCGCAATGATGGCGGGGCGAAACTTTGGCAAGACTCTCGTCAGGGTCAGCGAGGACCCAACGCTGCCGTCCGCGTAGGCGCGCAACCCCGAGCACACGACGGCGGCGCCAACGGCGCCGCTGCTCGCGTCACATCCGAGGGCGCTCGGCGCTAGCGCTTCCCGCCGACTGACCCCTTCGGACGGCGAGCGCGGCCGGGGCGGCGGCCGCGGCGTTCATTGTTGCTGCGACCCTCACCGCGGGCCGGCCCACCTCGAGGGCTGCGACCACCGCTGCGGCCGGACGGGCGACGGCCGCGCCGCGCGCCACTGCCGCTCGAGGACCCTCGACCAGCGCGGCCACGCGCCGAGCGGCGATCGGCCTCGCGGGACTCTGCGACGAGGCGCGGGTCCGCGAAGCTCTCATCGGATTCCGCGTCGAGGCGCTCACTCGCCTCCTGCAACGAACGGGGCGCCGGCGTGTTGAGATCGGCGTCCAGGCGGAGGTTGCGGATCAGCTTGTCCGCGTCACGGCGCTGGTCGTCCTGGATGAACGAGACGACGACCCCCTGCGCGCCAGCGCGAGCGGTGCGGCCAGAGCGGTGGATATAGGTCTTGTCGTCGACCGGTGGATCGAAGTGCAGCACGCACTCGACGCCGTCGACGTGGATGCCCCGGGCGGCGACGTCGGTGGCGACTAGCGCCTCAACCTTGCCGTCCACGAAGGACTTGAGCGCGCGGTTGCGCTGGTTCTGCGAGCGCGACCCGTGGATCGCAGCAGCGGTGGCGCCGTTGCGATTGAGCTGCTTCGCGACGCGGTCCGCGCCGTGGCGGGTGCGCACGAAGACGATCGTCGGGCCGGCCGCCTGGATCAGGTCCGAAGCGACCTCGATCCGGCTGCCGGCGTCGAGGCGCCAAAACAGGTGGCGCATGTCCTCGATGTTCGGCTCCGGGTCGCCCACCTCGTGACGGACCGAGTCGTACTGGTAGTCGCGCACGAGGACGCCGACGTCACCGTCGAGGGTGGCCGAGAACAGCAGCGTCTGCCGGTCACTGGGCGTGCGGTTCAGCAGGCGCTTCACCTCGGGTAGGAAGCCCATGTCGGACATCCGGTCGGCTTCGTCGATCACGACGACTTCGACTTCGTCGAGGTCGACGTCGCCCTGGTCGATCAGGTCGGCGAGGCGGCCCGGACAGGCGACGAGGACGTCTACGCCTCGCGCGAGGGCGCGGCGCTGCGGCTCGTAGCCGACGCCCCCGTAGACGGCGATCACGCTGCGGCCGCCGGCCCGAGCGATCGGATGCAGCTCGCGCTGGATCTGGTCGGCGAGCTCACGCGTCGGCGCGAGGATCAGACCGCGCGGCCGCCTCGGCCGAGCGCCCTCGACGTGCATCAACAGCGGTAGTCCGAAGGCTAGCGTCTTGCCCGAGCCCGTTGGCGCCCGCGCCGCGACGTCGCGGCCCTCGATCGCGTCCGGGATCGTTGCGATCTGGACGTCGAAAGGAGAAGTGAAACCGAGTTCCGCGAGGTAGTCGGACAGACCTTCGGGGATACCGAGGTCGGCGAAGCTGGGGGTCGGTGAGCGGTGAGTGGAGGGGAACGGTGCGCCGTCGGCATCGACGGCATCGGGGGCGGTGGTGGTCAAACTAACTCCTACGGGTGGCGCTTGATGACCGACGCGAGTGAGCGCCGGTCCTACCACAGATGGGCCCGTTGATTGCGGGCGGGTACTCGTGCCGCACTGGGCAGCGGAACCACCAAGGAATGGCAGTGCCAAGCCCCCGCGCCGGTTCAGCAACCGATTACGCGGAGCAGGCTGGACGAGGCGATCCACCTACAGGGAGAGAGGTCGTGCGTCGCGTTGGTCACCGGGAAGCGTCTGCGAACGCTGGCCTCCACCGGTGCGCGTGAACTGATCGTAACAGCGATCGAGCTTCGCGCGAGTGCGGGCCAGCCCCGATGGAGGAGCGGATCGGAGTCTGCCTCGGGAGGCCCTCGCTCACGGCTTGCCGTTCGTCACGTGAACGGCGACTCGTTCATTACGGTCGTCAGCCAGAAGCACTACGTCAGCCTGTACTTCGCTGGGCTGGATGAAACGCTGCCGAAGCATTCCGAACTCGCGACAGACCTCGGGGGGATCAACCGCAGGAACTGCCTTCGCTTCCGCGCCCGCCAGCTGGACCGCGTGACCACCCAACTGATCGACGAGCTGATCGAGGTGACGCGCGACTGGCTGGCTACGCGGACGACGAACGACTGACCGCACGGCGATCCCCGTTTCGGGGAGCGCGTGCGAGAGTGGGCGAATGTGGATCCTCGTCACCCTCGCGGCGACCGTCTTCCAGATCGGGCGCACCTCCGAGCAGCATCGACTGCGCGAGGTGCTCGGCGTTGCCGAGGCCGGCTACGCTCGGTTCGCCTACGCGTGGCCCATGGCCGTCGCGATCGCCGTCGGGTGGATCCTCGGGCCCGGGACGCTGCCCGAACTCGGGCCGACGTTCTGGGTCTCCGTCACCGCGGCCGGCGTGCTCCAGATCGTGGCGACCATGTCGCTGCTTCAGTCATTCCGACTCCGTGACTTCGCGGTCGGCACGATTTATTCGAAGACCGAGGTCGTCTTCGTCGGGGTCGCCTCGGCGGTGATCCTCAGCGAACCGATTGGCTGGCTAAGCTGGGCGGGCGCGCTCATCAGCCTTGTCGGCGTGGCGTGGCTGGCCTCGAACGGCTCGCTCCGCGAACGGCTGGCCGGGGGCCTCGATCCGGCGGCGTGGTACGGGATCTTCGCGGCGCTTGGTTTCGGGCTGACGGCGGTGTTCATCCGCCGTGCCGCGTCCAGCCTCGAGGGCGATGCACTCGACCGTGCACTGGTCACGCTCGCCGCGATGCTATCGGTGCAGGCGCTGGTCCAGGGCGTCGCGATCGCCCGGTCGAATACTGCGTCGCTCGCGGCGGTCGGACGTGCCTGGCGGCAGGCAATCGGGGTCGGCTTGCTCTCGCTCGCCGGCTCCGCTGCCTGGTCACTCGCGATGACGCTGGAGAACGCGGCGCGCGTTCGCACCCTCGGCCAGATCGAGATCGTCTTCGCGTTCGCCCTCGGGATCGTGATCCATCGGGAATCGCACCGCTGGGACGAATACGCAGCCGCCGCGGTCGTCACCGCCGGAGTCACGCTGCTCGTAATTGCCTAGCTGCTCGTGGTTAGAGCAGCCCCCAGGCAGACGGCTCGAACTCCGTGAGTGAGCTGAGGAGCATGTCCGGCTCGATGCCGGTGCTGTCCACACCCTCGGTTGGGACCATCACGACCGCCATTCCGGCGGCTTGCGCTGCCTCAACGCCGGAGTGCGCGTCCTCGAAGACCACGCACGCCGCGGGAGGAACGCCGAGGCGCGCGGCTGCCTCGAGGAAGATGTCCGGGTGCGGCTTGCCCCTCGCAACGTCGTCGCTCGTGACAACGGCGTCAAAACAGCCGATCCAGTCGGCGTGGTTCGCAACCTTGAGTGCAAGTGTGTCGCGAGTGGAGCTGGTGCCAACCGCGATCGGGACGCCACCCGCGTTGAGCGCCCTCGTCAGCTCGACCGCGCCCGGTCGAGGTGACGCGCCGGGCAGCAGCGTCTCAAGGAGCGCGTGTCGCTCAGCGTTCAACGTCTCGACAGAGGCCTCGATGTCATAGTGTTCGGCCAGTCGCCTCATCGTCTCGATGCTCGGAATACCGATATGCCGTCGCAAGACCGCCATCTCTAGCTGGCGGCCATGGAGTGCCAGCACGTCGGTCGTCGCTCTCAGGTAGAGCGGCTCGGTATCGAGGAGCAGGCCATCGAGGTCGAAGATCGCAGCGGCTAATGCGCCGCGTGGCGCCCTCACCCAGGACACGGTTTCGAGACGGTCATCGTGTCGTTCCCTCCGACTGGCCGCTAAACGCACGTTGTTCGCCTGCGAACGAATCCACAAGGATGCCCGATGAACGAGCGGACCGCCGAGGATCGACCTCTACCTCGACCGCCGTTGCGAGCAGGCTCGCCAGTCGGGCACTGTGTGAGCAACGGGATAACACGCTGCGCGACAAAGGCGGGCCGCGATGCGAGGCGTTGGTGTGATCGAGTTCGGGGACCCTGACGTACTGCAGATCGTCGATCTGCCGGAGGTTCAGGCGGGACCGGGCGAGCTGCGGCTCCGAGTGCACGCCGCCACCGTGAACCCAACCGACACCGGGATCCGCGATGGCAGTCGTGCCGAACGGCTCCGTGACATCCCACCGCCCTACGTGCCGGGGATGGATGCGGCCGGTGTCGTCGACCAGATCGGTCCCGGTACCGAAACCGACCTCGCCGTCGGCGACGCCGTGATGGCGATGGTGGTGCCCAACGGCAGCCATGGCGCGTATCGCGAGAGCATTGTGTTGTCCGCTGACGCTGTCACCCGAGCCCCCGCTGGCGCCAGCCACATCGAAGCGTCCACGCTCCCGATGAACGGCCTGACGGCTCGCCTCTCCCTCGATCAGCTCGCGTTGTCGCCCAGCGACACGCTCGCCGTAACGGGCGCGGCTGGCTGCTACGGCGGCTACGTCGTGCAGCTCGCCAAGGCGGAGGGGCTGCGAGTGATCGCCGATGCGTCAGCCACGGACGAGGAGCTTGTCCGGTCGCTGGGCGCCGATGTCGTGGTGCCTCGGGGCGATGACATTGCCGCCCGTATTCGCGAGGTCGAGCCCGGCGGGGTCGATGGACTCGCGGACGGCGCCGTGCAGAACGAGCTGGCAGTCGGCGCGGTTCGTGACGGCGGCTCATTCGCCTCGGTGCGGTTCTGGGCCGGCGACGAGCGGGGCATCAATTTCCATCGCACGCTGGTCACCAGCTACGACCATCGGGCGGATCTCCTCGATGAGCTCCGCGCCCAGGCCGAGGCCGGGATCCTCACGCTCCGCGTCGCGGCCTCGTACCCGCCCGAGCAGACAGCGGAGGCGCACCGACGCCTCGAAGCGGGCGGCACACGCGGCCGTTGCGTGATCGAGTTCTAGCCGGAAGCCGTCCTCCAAACGATCAAGCAGAGGAAAGGACCCTCGAGGTTGTCGCCCGACTCTACGTCGCGATACGGGTGACTAACTCTTTACGAACTTCCCTTCCAGCTACCCCGGTGCCTCGCTAGGCTCATCGCCACGGCACGCTCGCGACACCTCCCACGCGCGAGCTCGAAGGGACTTCGGCCATGCGACGACTTGGGCTGCTGATCGCGGTGTTCGCGTTCGGATTGATCATCGCCTGCGGCGGCGGTGATGACGACAACGGGGATGGTGGCGACGGCGGGAATGGCGGCGGCAGAAACAACGAGCCATCAGCAGGCGTAAGCTCCAACGACTCCGGCAACGACGGCGACAACAACGACGATGACGAGAAGGACAACGACGGCGGCAGCTCCGGCGACGGATCGAACAGCAACTTCTGCTCGCCGGATGCGACCGACGTCGTGTTCGACAGCCTCGACTTCACGAGTCTCGATCCGACAAGCCTTCGGGACCAGTTCGAGCAGCTCGACGACGCGCTCGCGAACTGGGAGGACAATGCACCGAACGAGATCGAAGACGACGTCAAGACGCTCGTCGGCGGGATGCGCGGGCTGATCGAGATCCTCGAAGAGAACGACTTCAACTTCCTCGCAGTCGGAACCACCGCAGCCAATGACCCGCGGTTCCTCGCACTGGACGACCCGAAGTTCGAGGAAGCGGCCGACCGCATCTCGGACTACTGCGGGATCGACAACACCAACCCGGTCACCAGCGGTGGCAGCACTGGTAGTGGTGGCAGCACCGGCGGCTTCACCGTTGACCTACCCGACGACTTCCCGGCGGAGCTGGTCCCCCCGGACTCCACGCTCGGGTTCGCTGGCAACGTCGGATTCGGCCTGACCGTCGAATTCACCTCGGACGCAACGGCCGACGAGATGAAGGACTACTACGAAGCCGAGCTGGGAGCCCCGACGTTCGCCGACTCTGAGAGCATCCTCTGGAGTGTCGGCGCGCGAACCGTGACGATCTCAGGTACGGACGGCGACCTGACCATCGTCATCATCATCCTCGACAGCTAGCGCAACGAGACCGATCACAGCGGCACCACCCCGCGGGGGTGGTGCCGCCGTCGCGTCTGGGCCTCAGTCGTCAGCCCATCGAAGAACGACCGTGGTCACGGCCAGCGATACTGACGCCACCGCATCAGCCCGCCTGGAGTCAGCCGATCGAGGTCTGAACCTCGGCGAGCACGGCTGACTCATAGGAGGTGTTCGCTCCTGCATCGGTGAGGGCGCCGCTCGCACCGCCGCCAGAGCACCTGGGCACCGGTAGCACCAGCACGAGCAGGCCCAGCGCAACCAGGATCAGCGTCTCTCGCCACCTCGCCACCCTCGTCGCCCCCGAGTCGTGCGCGACGCCCTCAACCACGAATGCGGTGCTCGCCTCAAGCTAGCGGGTGGGACTCGATGCCGCACCTAGGCAGTTGCGGACCAGGTGTCGGGACGACGAACCGCGATCGCCAGGCGCCTGCTCGACCCTCCCGTGGCCGCTCTCCGCGATACACCTCCGAGGCCCAAAGACGCCTCGAGCATTCGAGCGCGAGTCCCTAGAGGTCAACGGGCCTCAACCGCCGGCTAGCTGACGGCGGTGGCGCGAACGACGAGGCGATCGGCGTAGCTGGCCGTGTCGGCATCGAAGTCTCCGCCGCACGTATAAAGCGTGATCGAATCGGACTCGACGTCCGAACTCCAGATCTCGCCCCAGCGAACGCTGTCACCTGCCGCGACCTGATCGGTCCACGCCACCACGTACTCAAGGCTGACGCCGTCACGATCGAAGAAGATGCGGTCGCCGGCAGTGAGCTGGCCGAGGTCCCGGAACACCGCCGGGCCGTGATACGTCGCATCCGCATACGGGAGATAGGCCGAGATGTCGGCGTGCCCGCCGAAGATCGCATTGCCACCGTCACCCGGCATTCCACCGAGGCCCGGCCACTCGTCGAGGTTGTACCAGAACACGGTCGCCGGCCCCTCGGGCGAACCGAGCATCGCGCCGCTGCTCCCGTCGACGACGCTCACCCCAACCGGAGCGTCAACGCCGAGCAGCGGGATGCGGATGCGTCCGAAGTCATAGCCGGGCGGATCACCATGCAGCGAGATCAGGCTCTCGATGCTCCCGATCGACGGTTCCGGCGTAGGCGTGCCCGTACCGACCTCGTCGCCGCCCGGCGCGCCAGCACCATCAGTGGCGTCCGGCGGCTGGCCCGCGAGCGCCGTCCCGGTCCCGTCGGACGCCGAGCGCCCCCCGCTCAACGAGACGTCAGATCCGCCTGAAGAGCAGGCGACGGTGATCCCGAAGAGCGTCGCCGCCAGGACGATCACGGCCGCGCGAGGCGACCATCCTCGAGGCGTTCGTCTCGTGTCGCCTAGTCCCATCGCTCCGCCGTCCTTGCGTACGCGAGACGCGCGCGGACCTCGGACGGTCGTCACGTCGCCGGTGCGGTGGGGGCGCGCGTCTGTGGCAGCGGGCGTCCGAGGTTTCGATCCTAGGCCTGCGACCGTGGGCGCGTCCATGCGTCGGAGTACCGCGCCCAGCACGTTCGCGATGCGAGCAGTTGAGGCGGTCAGGCGAAAGACTGGTCGAGCCGACCACCCGAACAGCCAATCAGAGCTTCGAGCGTCTTACCGACCGCCGCAGCACGTCTCCGCTCGGCGGCAGCGGCTACGAAATCCTCGAGGTCCTCGACCTCGCGCCTACCAACGACCAGGCCCCGGACCCCATGCGCTTCGTCGCGCTCAACATCGGCCAGACCGCCCTAGAGGCCGACGAGCGCATCAACCTGATGGACTTCGCCGTCCAGAACGCTGACGACTACCTCTACTACGCCTTCTTCGACTTCGGCATGGCCCGTCCCAACTTCCAGTCGAGCCAGGGCGGCGACTCCGGCGAAGGTTTCGTCACCTTCGCCGTCCTCGAGGACGCCGAGCTCTCCTCGCTGCTCGCGCAGCCGGACTTCCAGGCCCCCCACGAGCGCATCGCGCGGTTTGGGGAATAGGCCTCGGAACGGGGTGCACCTGGTAACCGGGCGTCGCCCTCGGAACCGGCGGGGCGGCCTACTACCCCGAACAGGGTTGGGACTCGGACACCAGCGTCCCCACCGAGGCGACGCTCGCGGAGCTGGGGATTGCGGGGGAGCTGGTTAGCTGGTGTCGGGTTGATGGGAGAGGCTGCTCGCACCGCGCGCTCTGGCTCAGTTGCCCTTGGGCACCTAACATCACGACGGCCCCTCAATCAGCTCCGCTCTCCCTTGCCGCCTCACGGTGCGAAACCCAGCCACCGCCCACAAGCCCTGCAACGATTGATGCCGGCAAGTAGAAGAACAGCCATGACCAAATGCCAACGTCGGTGACGAAGGCGAAGACTCCCACAAGAGCGCCCACCAGCACCACGTTGGAGACTGCATCCGTCGTGATCCCTAGGGTCGGCGGTATCACTCTCGAGAGTGCCACTGCCACGCTTGCTCCTAGGCACAGCCCCGCAATGACCACCCAGCCACTCAAGTCCCTGTCACTCCGGAACCCGAACAGCACCGCGATCATGACCAGGGCTACGAAGGTTGCACCGACCCACCTGAGGATCTCACCTTTCATCACTGGTTCAGGATGTGCTCCGCAGATGCCTCAAGGCAAGCTCCGCCGGAGACAGCGAGCGCGGCAGGTCCGATTCTCCGGGCGATATACCCGCCTCTCCCTGTGAGCTCCCCCAGTTCGACCCGACCACCAACCGCAGCCGCAGTATCGATGATCACGAACTGGCCATCTTGGACGCCGACGTCGACGAGGACTGAGCCGACACCCGCGACCAACACCACGGTAGTACCAACTGCGATCACCCCAGGGCTGGCGGAGGAGGCAGCGATCGCCCCGGCCCCGTAGGCGGTGACCGACAGAGCGAATGACCAGCAACTAGGATTCAGAACGGACTCCGAGACGAGTTGCTCGGCGTCGGCATTCGCACTCTCCATCGCTACGGTGATCTCGAGACCTCCAATCACAGCGTCCCAAACGCTGGAGATCGGATCGGGACCGGGATTATTGAGTTTGGCCCTTGTTCTCCAAATGGCAGTCAGGCGACTGATGATCGGCACCGAAAGGGATTCCGAGTAGCCGCCGGTGCTCTGGTACTCCAGCCCACTCGGGTCCGTGTAGGCCACGGGGTTGTTCCCCGCATACGCGTACCGTTGAGCAAACTCGAGCGGATCCCGTCCAAGGAACCGTCCGATCTCCGGGTCGTAGTAGCGGGCTCGGAGGAAGTAGAGGTCGGTGTCGCCGTCGCGCTGCTCGCCGGTGAACAGCCAGTCATTCGAGGTGGTTCCGGTGCTCGAGGTCACAGCGCCGAAGGCGTCGTAGACGTAGCTGTCTGTTTCCACACCTGAATCATCGGTGAGCGCGGCGACCGATCCGAGGCCGTCGTAGAGGTAGTACGCCTCGTTCGCCGACCCGTCGACCGCCGAGATCAGATCCAGGCCGTAGACGTAGCTGTACTCGTCGTCCTGCATCACCAGTGGCAGCGGTGAGACAACGTCGACCTCGTAGTCGATCGTGCCGCCCTCGTTCTTCTGCTGCACGCGGACACCATCTGCGTTGTAGACGAACGTCGAGACGTTGCCACCTACGTCGGCCTTGAGCATGCGGTTCTCGCGGTCCCACGTGAACGTGTCGGTTCCGCGCGCGGTCAGGTTGCCGTTGGCGTCGTAGGTGTAGGTCGTCCCCTCGACGTCGGTGAGCTGATCAGCGTCGTCGTACGTGTAGTCAATCGTGTTCTTCGTCAACCGGTTACCCAGCGGGTCGTACGTGTACGTGTCCGTCGTTGGGCCGGGGTACGTCACCGAGGTCAACCGGTAGAGGTCGTCGTACGCGTAGGTCGTCGTCCCCTGGTTGTCCACCACCTGCGTCCGGTTCCCGACGTCGTCGAGCGTGTAGGTGTGACTCGAGATCGTCACCCCGCCCCTCTTGTTGGTTACCGAGAGCAGCCGGTCGGCGTCGTCGTACGTGTACGTCGCCACCACCGTCGTGGGGTACGTCGTCGAGGTCAGTCGACCCGCATCGTCGTACGCATACGTCGTGACGTTCGACAGCCAGTCGGTCACCGTCGAGAGCTGGTTCGCCGCGTCGTAGGTGTAGTCCACGTGCTTCGTGTCTGGGTACGCGATCTGCGTCCGGTTCCCGTTCGCGTCGTACGTGTAGTCGAACTCATCCGCGTCCGGGAACGTCACCTTCGTGATCCGGTTGAGGTCGTCATACGTGTACGTCGTCTCCCCAGTCGAATCCGTCACCGACGTCCGGTTCCCCGCCGTGTCGTACTCGTAGGTGGTAATGGCCGTCGTCCCCGCCTTGCGAGCGGAGTCCCAAGAACCTCGCCCCCCGTAGAGAGTGAAAGCCATGCCATCAACCGTGCTGCCTTCAAGGCCCACTTGGCTAGCAGGAACCTCTAGCCGAACCCACTCGCCCGTCGTCGGCAGGGTACCGACGTAACGCCGGCTGTTCGTGCCATCAACCCCCCACGGGATACTGTTCGCCCCCCAGTAGGCGCGATGTTCCCAGGAGCCGTTCTGATGCCACTGGAGCATGACCTCTGTCGGCGGGTCATCTGGATCGAGGTGCACGTAGGCGATGAGAGTGTCGCCCGTCTCGACCTCTATGGTCTCTGTCGCACTCTTGAAGTAGTGCTGGTGCGCGCCGCTTTGCAGGATGGAGCGATGAGACGAAGAACCTGACTCTGGTCCCGGCGCCCAATCCCACGTGCCGGAGGGCGTCGCCCCGGCGGGAAGGGCGTCGTCGACCCAGACGGTATCAGTCCCGCCGGAGTCTTCCTTACCTGCAGCATCCCACCAAGCTCGACCGCCGTAGAGCGCGAACGCGATGCCATCGACGGTGCTTCCCTCGAGACCGACCTGGCTAGCTGGAACCTCGAGGCGTATCCATTCCCCAGTAGTTGGGAGAGCACCGACATATCGTCGACTGTCCGTGCCGTCGACGCCCCACGGGATGCTGTTCGCCCCCCAATAGGCGCGGTGCTCCCAGGACCCGTCGTTCCACTGGACCATGATCTCAGTCGGCGGACTGTCGGGATCGAGGTAGACGTATGCGACCAACGTATCGCCGGTGTTGACCGCAAGCGTGGTGGTTGCGCCGTCGAAGTAGGTCTGGTGAGTCCCGCTCTGGAGAGCTGACTGATGGGATAGGGAGCCCGACTGTGGGGCGGGAGCCCACGCCCAGGTGCCGGTCGCGACCGCGCCCGCTGGGAGCGAGTCATCGAACCAAACGGTGTCAAACTCCGCCACGCCGAGGTGCTTGATCTCCGTGAGCTGGTTGACCGCGTCGTAGGTATAGTCAGTCACTAGGTCGCGTGCATCGGTGCGGCGAGTCTGGTTGCCCACCGCGTCGTATTCGTACTCAGTCACCCGGTTGAGCGGGTCGGTCACCTTGGTCCGGCGGTAGAGCGCGTCATAGAGGTACGACGTCGTCTTGTTGCGAACGTTCGTGACGGAAGTCTGGTTACCCACGTCGTCGTAGGCGTAGGTCGTCTCCTGCGCGAGGTCGTCGGTGATCTTGGTCAGGCGATTCGCGGCATCGTAGGTGTACGTCGTCGCATTGGTCTCGGCGTCTGTCACCGAGGTCAGGTTCCCGTTCGCGTCGTAGACGTTTGTCGTCACCTCGCTGAGGTGGTTAGTGACCGTCAGGACCTGATCGCCGTTGTTGTAGGTGTAGTCGACGTCGTGCAACAGCGGATCGCGGACCTTGGTCAACCGGCTGCCGGCGTCGTAGGTGTAGGTCCACACATCGTCGAGCTGGTTCGTGACCGTCGCTCGGTTGCCGTATGTGTCGTACGTGTAGTCGGTCTCGTTCAGGCGCGCGTCGGTGACCTTGGTGACGAGACCCTCGAGGTCGACCGTGAACGTCGTGACGTTCGTCGCCGCGTCCGTCACCGAGGTGAGGTTGCCGGAGGCATCGTACGCGTACGTGGTGACCTTGCTCCGCGGATCGGTCGCCGTCAGGACGTCATTGAACGAGTTGTATGTGTAGGTCCAGGTCTGGTTCAACGCGTCGGTCTGCGTCAGGACATTCCGATCCTGGTCATAGGTGAAGCTCGTCGTCTGGTTGAGCGGATTGGTCACGGAGGTGACGTTGTTGAGCGAGTCGAAGACGTTGGTCGTAACGCCATCGAGCGCGTCTGTGATGGTCGTCGTCCGATGGAGCGGCCCCCATCCGAAGCGCGACGCATTGCCCTCGGCATCGACGATCACCACCTCGTTGGAGCCGGCGGCAGGCGAGACCCCCGTACAGGCGGTGCTCGAGTAGCTGGGTCCGTAGCCATAGTACGTACAGGTGGACTTGTTGAGCGCGTTCTTCTGTTCACGGAGCCGACCGTCGGTGTCGTAGCCGTTGCTCACGGCCACGTTGGACCTGGGGTCGGTGATCGAGGTCATCCCGTAGGTGCCGTAGGCGTAGGTCGTCGTGCCCGACAGCAGATCGGTGAACGTCGTTAGCTCGCCGTTTCCGTTGTACGCGTACTGCACAGAGCGGCTGAGCGGGACGTCAATTCGGGTGATTCTCCCGTTAGCGTCGACGGTGAAATCGAGCCTACGCCCGCCAGGATCCTCAACGTAGTCGAGGTCACCGTTCACGTCGTAGAAGAGCTCCGTCTCGAGTCCGTTCCGATCCCGTATAGAGCGCAGCACCCCGCCGGCATCGAACTCGTACCGGACCTGCCCTTTGGTCGTCAGCGTAAGGGTGTCGTCGAGGTGTTTGACCAGATCGTCTGTGACGCCGTTGACTGGGAACAGATCGCCGTTCGGATCGAAAGAGAATGTGGTCGAGTGCCCTTGGGGGTAGTACACCTCGACGGCCTCTGAGCCGACGCCCAGGTGCACGTCGTAGCTGTGGGTCCAGCCCAGTCCCAGGGACCGGTCCACCGCTGATCCCGAGCGGTAGTAGCGCGTGAAGGAGAGCGGCACGCCCTTCCCTGGAATCGCTACATCGGTCTGCTCGTGACTGAATCCGGTCGACGGAGCGACGACCGGATAGCTCGGATCGAATGCCCGGTGGCCGGTATCGCTCGGTCTGGGCGCATCAAGCCCAACGAGTGAAACCTTCGTGTCGTAGACCGCGGTCGAGGACGGATCCCACGCGGATACCCAGGCGGTGTGAACACCCGTACTCGTGACCGTGCACTCAGGATCGACGTGGTTGTAACCGCTCGCCTGGCACATCAGCGTGCCGCTCGGCCGGTACACACGAAGCAACCAGATGAGGTTGCCTGAGGTCGCGTTTACATCGACCTCGACGACGTCGCCGTTCTCCGCGAAGAAACGATGCGGGTTGTAGTGAAGCGCGTCGAGCGACCGGCTCAGCGTCTGGTCGTAGCGGTGCCACGATACCACCTCGGTCGTTGGATCGCTGATTCGGGCTACGTAGAGGTCGAAGGTGCCGCTCTGATGCCCCTGCCACGACTGGATCCAGACATGGTGGGTACCGGTGGTGCCGATAGTGCACAGTTTGCCGTTCGTGCCAGCACCCGACGCCGAACAGAACGTGCTCCCGCCAGCGGTCCGTAGATACATCCACGGGTCAACGCTCCCTGAGGTCCCTTCGACCGTGATGACGAGCTCCTCGCCCGCTGTCGCTTCGAACTCGAACGCGTGCCACTCCATCTGCCCCATCGTGGCGCTCGTCACATCGCCGTAGCTGATCGACGTCGCCGCAGGGCTCGGCGGATCGCTCGTCCGGACGATGTACAACAAGTAGTCGCCAGTGTCGGTGTCGTCAGACCAGACGTCGATGGAGAAGGTGCCGGTGGCGCTCAGGTTGCACTCGGTATCCAGCTGGAACGTGACCGTCTGATCGCTGCAGACCGTACCGGAGCTCGGGTCCTTCAGCGTGATGTGGAGATCAAGGTGCTGGTCGACCTCGTAGGCGCGGATCAACACCCGCTCCCCGTCCGCGCCGCTGAAGGTGAACGTGTCCACCTCGTTGGCGACCGAGATGTCGCAGTCGACCGTGTCGCCGTAGCTCAGCGTCGCCGTGCACGCTGCCTCCGCGGTCAGCGGGCTGGCGAGGAACCAGACTCCCGCGGCCGCGATTGCGAAGATCCCGAGGGCGAACGTGAGGTTTCGAGGACTGATCATGACCGGCTCCCAGCACCAAAGCACACGCACAGCGCGAACTCGCGTCGGGCGCAGGCCGTCCCTCGGACACTAGGAGCGGGGCGCCCTCCCTCGTCACCCCAGATCTGCCCGATTAACCGGGCAGATCTGCTACTCCTCCGCGAGCACGAGCTTGCGAGGACCGCGCGCCCTCGAAAGGTGCAGCGGGCAGCTGGTTGGTCGCCGGCAGGCGGAGGCAGCAGTCCCAGTGCAGCGCCGCCCAGGCCGAGACGGCCTGTGCGTTTCGCGCGCCGGTGCGTTCGATGAGCTCACGCACGTGCTTGCGGACGGTGCCTTCGGAAACCATCAAACGCTCGGCGATCTCTCGAGCAGGAAGTCCGGCCGGCAGTAGTCGAGCGACCTGAACCTGGCGACGCGTCAGCTCGGCATGGGTGGTGTGCGTACCATCCGCCCACGGCTCCGATCGACCCCAAACGCCCGCCTCGCTCGCCATGCGCGACTCCCTTCGCTCAAACAGCATCCTAACCGTCAACTGACGATAGCTCGCTTACAGAATTGTTAATGCAGCGGCTCGACAGTGCCCTACCCGCGCCGCGCGATGGCCAATCCTCATGCTATAATTCGTTCATTGACGAAATACCGAACACCCGAGGCGTCGCCACCACCCGAGGAGCACCGTGCCGCTCGACGAGGTCCTCCGTGCGCTCAGTGACCCGACCCGCCGCGAGGTGGTACGGCTGCTCTCGAGGCGTGGACCGATGACTGCGGGCGAGCTGGGGGATCGGTTCGAGCTGGCAAAGTCGACGATGTCGGGGCACTTCAACGTGCTCCGGCAGGCGGGACTGGTCGTCACCGAGCGGCAAGGAACCAGCATCGTCTACAGCGCAAGCCTATCGGTCGTCGAAGATGCGCTCGCGAGCGTGCTCAACGCGTTTGGGATCGGCGAACCGGAGCGAGCCAACGACAAGACAAGCACAGATCCACGAGGAGGCTGAGATGGCCTGGTCATGGCGCCGCGAGGCGATCCTGCTGGTACCCGTGGTCGCGATGTTCATCACCTCGGCGGTGGCATGGCCGTTCGCGGAGGAACCGTTCCCAGTGCACTGGGACGCGGCTGGCGAGGCGGATCGGTACGGCGGCAAGTTCGAGGGCTTGATGGTGTTGCCGATCGTCGCGCTCGGTACCGCTGTGCTGATGGTGGGGCTTCCGTTCGTCGACCCCGGCCGCCGGAACTACGCCTCGTTCCTCAGCACCTACAACCTGATTCGTGGCGCCACGCTGCTGTTTCTGGCGGGGCTACACGTCCTGCTGGTGTCGATCGGGCTCGGCGCTGATCTCGACATCACACTGTTCATCTACCCGGCGATCGGCCTCTTGTTCCTGGTACTCGGGAACGTGATGTCGAAGATCCGACCGAACTTCTTCGCGGGCATCCGCACGCCGTGGACGTTGTCGAGCGCACGGTCCTGGACCGCCACGCACCGCCTCGGCGGATGGATGTTCATGGCGATCGGAGTCGGGTTTCTAGCGATGGCGATCGTGCAAGCGGCCTGGTTCCTGATCGCTCTGCTGGTCGCCAATCTGACGGCCATCGTGCTGCTGTTCGCGTACTCCTATGTCGTTTGGCGCGACGACCCCGATCGAGTTCCGGTTTCGCAGACGACACCAACTGAACCAAGTCCTTAGTCGGCGCAGCCGCCGGGATTGACGGATGGTTCAGCCAGGGGCGGCTAATCCCTCGGAGAAGTTCGCCCCGAGAGCGGCCATCCAACGCCAACCGAGTTGCCCGTGCTGGCGCGGCGCGAGAGTCGGGTAGCGCGATGCTGACGCGCGCCTCACCACAAACGTCATCATTGCACGCACGACGGTCTTGAAAACGCGATCCACTCGCGGTTCAGTCGAAGGGCAGACGGCCTCGACGAACTCGCAAGGACCGTCTGCTAGACGGAACACCGCGTGCCATACACCGAAGACCCCGTCGATGCACCGACGAGGCCGGGCACCTCGCTGAGCTTCGATTCAACCATCGAGGACATCTGGACTGATCCGGATGGTCTGCTTCGCCGGCTCCGCGCGGAGGAGCCCGTCCACTGGAGCGCGCCCGAACAGGCGTGGGTGTTGACCCGCCATGCCGACGCGATCGATCTCCTGCGCGACGACCGCACGTTCAGCGGCGACGCCCGGCTTGCCAGCGGTGAGGCGGGCTCGCGCGTTCGAGGTGTCGCCGACCGTTCGCCGCTGCCCTACGACAGCGTCTTGTCCAGCGCCGGTCATCGCGACCACGCACGACTCCGTCGCGCAGCCGCGAGCGCGTTCGCGCCTGCTTCGGTAGACGCGCTCCGCGAGCCAATTCGGGCGCTGGCGCGTGATCTGCTCGAGGCGGCCCGAGGAGATGAGCTGGATGCGATCGGGCAGTTCGCGCAGCCGCTGTCGCTCGGAGTCACGCTGCATCTGCTCGGGCTCGACGTACTGCCGTCGTCAAGCGACCCAGGCGGGCACGACGAGGCTGCGCGCCTGACTCGCCTCGCCGACATGCTGATGCGAGCGAGCCAGTATGGTCCGAGCGCCGTCGCGAGACAGACGTCCCTTGTGGATGTCGCAGCGGAACTCGCCGCGGCCCGCGCCGAGATCGGCGCACTCATCGACGCGCTATCGGTCGCGGACGGCTCACTATTGGCGTCTCTGCGAGCGGCTCGCGAATCAGGGCGACTGAGTAACGACGACCTCGTCGCACTCGTCATCTTCATCGCCACCGTCGGTCAGGCACCGACCGCGTTCGCACTCGGAAACGCACTGCTCGCGCTGCTTCGGAACGCGGACCAACTATCGGCGTTGCGCGCCGATCCTGCGCTCTTCGCCCACCTCATCGACGAAGCAGCCCGCTTCGACCCGCCGGTCCGGGTGATCCGCCGCTTCGCGACAGAGGACACCACCTTCCGAGGCCAAGCGATCCGCGCGGGAGATCAGATGCAGATCGTCGTCACGGCGACGAACCGCGACCCGGCGGCGTTCGCCGATCCGAACCGCTTCGACTTGCGTCGCGGCGCGCGCAACCACCTCGGGTTCGGCTGGGGAAACCACCACTGCCTCGGCGCGCCGGTCTCGAGGGCGATCGCGAGCGAGGGCTTCGCGGTCCTGCTCGATGCATTCCCGAGCATCGTCGCCAGCGGTCGACTCGAGCTGATGACTGGCGAGACAGCCGGGCCAACCGCGCTCGGCATCCTTGGCCGTCCAGGCACGGCGAGCGAGCGGTTGGAAACCGCCCGCGCCCGCGATGTCGCGAGCCTGTCCGTACCACGAGTCGCGGGGAATCACGCATGCCCCTGCGGCTCGGGGCGCAAGGCGAAGCGCTGCCACGCCGCTCGGTAGACGATCCGATCAGAGTCAGCGCCGGCTACGGCGCTAGCGGCCCTTGAACACGGGCGGGCGCTTCTCGGCGAACGCGCGCATCGCCTCTTTCGAATCCTCGTACTTGCTCAGCTCGCCGGTCATCCCCTGCTCGAAGCGGTAGCCGTCACGGAGCGACATCTCCTCGATCGCGTTCAGCGCGTGCTTCGCCAATCGCATCGCGACTGGGCTCTTCGCCGCGATGTCGGTAGCGAGCTGAAGTGCGGTGGGCATCAGCTCCTCGTGCGGGACGCAGGCCTCGATGACCCCGAGTCGCTCCAGTTCCGGGCCGGCGAGCCGCTGGCCAGTGAACATCATCATTCGCGTCTTCGAGTGACCGAAGAGCCGCATCGCGTGCCGGCCACCACCCAGCAGGCCGACGTTGATCTCCGGCAGGCCGAGCTGACCACGCTCCGAGGCGATCAAGATGTCGCAGGAGGCGGCGATCGCGAGTCCAGCTCCGAGTGCCGGGCCGTTGATCGCGGCGATCACCGGCACCCCGCACTCGACGACAGAGTGGAACATCTCGCGGGAGCGGCGGCTGTTCTGCCAGCGGTCGCCCGGCCCTGGCTCCGGGCCTTCCGCACGCTCCTTGATGTCGGCGCCCGCACAGAAGACCTTGCCGGCGCCGGTCAGCACGGCAGCTCGCACGTCGTCGCGATCCGTGAACGAGTCGAAGACCTCGGTCAGCGCCTCCAGCAGATCTTTGTTCGTCGCGTTCACCGGCGGCCGGTTCATCGTCACGGTTGCGACGAAGTCAGACACCTCGAGGATCACCGGTTCAGGGCTGCTCATCGGTTGGCTCCTGCCTGCTTCGCCTACGTTCCGTCTCCCGTCACCCTCGTCGGTCAGCCAAAGACACGGTTCGCGGCGAGTGTCGCTACTTCCTCATCGCTGAATCCGTGATCGCTCAGCACCTCGGCCGTGTGCTGTCCGATCGCCGGCGCGGGACCACGCGGGCGGACGTCGGCACCGGCAATCTCGAACGGGACACCGATCACCCGGTACTGATCGCCATCGGGCGCGGTGACGGTCGGGAACGCGTCGTACTCGTTGAGCTGCGGATCCGCGATCACCTCGGGGACGCTCGAGACGGCCGCCCACAGCAGCTCGTGCTCATCCAGCCGCTCGGCCCACTCGGCGAGGTCCCGAGTCGCGAAGATCGCGTCGAGTTCCGGGACCAACGCGGCACCGTGTGCATACAGGGCATCCGCGGTCATGTAACGCTTGTCGTCGACGAGATCTTCGCGTTCAAGACAACGCGCGAATCGATTCCAGTACCGCTCGGGGTTCACCATCACCAGCATCAGCCAGCGATCGTCGCGCGTCCGGTACGGGTTCCAGGTGACGATGCCCTGGGTGGTCCGATCCAACGGCGGCCGCGCCGGCATCCCGCCAAGCTGCTGCTGAATATCCCCAGCCAGCGTCCACACCCCGGCGCGTTGCAGCGCGACGTCGACGAACTGGGCTTCGCCCGTCTGATCGCGCTGTCGCAGCGCCGCGAGGATGGCGGCCAGCGCAGCCAGGGTAGTCGTGTGATCACCTTGCCCGCCGCGGTTGACCGTGGGCGGGTCTTCGGGCTTGCCGACCATCCCCATGATCCCCGACCGCGCCCAGAACGATGACGCATCAAACCCCGGCTTGTCCGCCTCCGGCCCGCGTGCGCCGTAACCGGTGATCGAGGCATAGACCAGGCGTGGGTTGCGGACTCGTAACTCCTCGTAGCCGAGACCGAAGCGATCAACACGGTCACGGATCAAGTTGGTGATCAGCACGTCGGCGTTCTCACAGAGCCGCTTCACCACCTCTGACGCGTCCGGCTGCGTCAGGTCGAGGCTGATCGAACGCTTCCCGCGGTTCTCGAACTCGAAGTTGTAGTTGCGCCCCTCGCCGCGTTGGGACGCGAGGTGCCCTCGGTAGAAGTCGCCGGTCGGCGGCTCCACCTTCACGACATCCGCGCCCATGTCCGCCATCATCACGGCGGTGCCCGGCGCGGCGAGCCAGTTCGCCACCTCGATCACTCGCACGCCGTCCAACGGTCCGGTCACAACTGCTCTGCCTCCCAACACACGCCCCACACCCCAGCCCACCACGCCCCGGTCCGGTGCGCTTTGGGCAGCACCATACACGCGCGGGTGGCCGTCCGAAGCGGGGTGCGAGTCCGTCAACCGCCCGGGGAACCAAGTCAAACGTCGCCCGTACGATCGCAGCGGGACGAGAGGAAATCCGGTGACCTTCGGCGAGCAGCCGTCATCATCGCCACGACGCTCGCGGTGGTCGCGATCGCCTGCGGCAGCTCCGAGGCCTCAGAGGAGGCGGCGCTGGCCTTGTCCGACGGCTGCGGATGAATCGAACTCGACCCCAATCACCGATCGATTCGAGGACGCAAACCGGCATCCGCCCTGAGCTGGCCGACGAGCCCTTCCCACTCGGCGACGAGTTCGAACAGACCACCGTTCGCGGGCGCGAATCGGGCTACCTCGATGGGTTCGTCGTCATCATCACGGAGGCTGGTCGTCGCCTCGAGGTGGAACTGAACGCAGCCCGCCTCACCGCCGCCGGGCCGATCGATGAAGGCCAGCTAAGCGACCTAAAGATTGCGGTCGCCGCGTACCGACCGAAGTCTATTCCGCGGTCGGATCCATCACCCGTCCCATGAACAGCGTCGCGCCGGTCTCGCGTTCCTGGATGAGGAACAAGAACGGACGGTCCACCGTCAGCTCCACCGGCTCGGCCGGCGCCGAGGTCAGGCCAACGACTACCGCGGTCGCGGCTGCCGCCTCCGTGCCCTCCTCGTCGACCGAGATGAACGCCTCGTGGAGCACGTCCTGGATCAAGAGCTCCGCTTCCGAGGTGATGCCGCTGAAGTCGGCGTCCCCCGTGAACGCGGTCGGCATCCCGAGGTCGGCGAGCACCGGCTTCAGCCCCGACTGCGTGCGGAACTCGAAGCGGGGCAGCGCCAGCACCACCTCGCCGCCGACGAGTGAGTCGCGGAGCGCCGCAACACCGGCCGCGTCAAGGCCGGCCTCGACCTCCGCGAACCGACCCTCGTCGGGGACGAGCACCAGCATCGAGAGCTGACCACCGACGTACGGCAGCTCGACGAGGCTGTAGCCATCACCAGCCGCGTATCCGAACGACGCTTGCTGGCGCATGAACGGCGCGGTGACCTCGCTGCCATCGAGCCGCGTGAACGCGTCATCCGAGGTGGCCGCCTCCTCGAACGGGAGCAGCCACGGTGCCTTGAGGTAGATCGCGTTCGTCAGCACGAGGCGGGTCAGCTCGTCGATCACGCCCTGCGGGATCAGCTCGGGAATGCGGTCGCGCGTCTGCTCGCCGACCCACTCGTTGATCAGCTGTCGAGCCGGCTCAGGCTCGTTCTCGTAGTCAACGAGGCGCATCCCAGCCCCGTACTCGGCGGCGAGCCGGCCAAGGAACGCCTCGTCGAAGCCGAACC
This sequence comes from Dehalococcoidia bacterium, assembly GCA_028279505.1. Classification (GTDB taxonomy): domain Bacteria; phylum Chloroflexota; class Dehalococcoidia; order UBA2979; family UBA2979; genus UBA6627. The sequence goes on along the minus strand of JANQNP010000033.1, from coordinate 55,430 downwards.
CGGACTGGCCGAAGAGCTGGTTCGCCGTCGCCAGCTCCAGCTCGACGGTGTCCTCGCCCTGCGGATACTCGCCCGGGATCGCCGCAAGCGACTGCTCGAGGGCATTGAACACCGCTGCAAGATCACCACCAGCGAGGTCCGCGTGCAGCACGGCGTCCATCTCCGTCGCCGTCTGACCCCGCGCGCCCTCGCGCGTCATCGCCAACGCGACCGCAGCGCTGTACGGCGAGAACACGAGGTTGTCGTCGTTGCCCTCGCTCAGCGCCGCGTAGAGATCGAGCGCGAACGCGTTAGTCAACTCGCCCGCGGACGCCACGCCGGCCGGATCGACGTCGCTCCGCGCCACGTCGCTCATCACGAGGGCGATGTCCGTCATCGCCGGGGCCGTACCGGTTGGCGACGGCTCCGCTGTGCCGGTCGGATCGGGATCAGGCTCGTCGTCGCCATTGCAACCGGCGACGACGGCGAGTCCGAGCAAGAGGAGCGTGAGACCGCCCCAGGCGAGACTTCGATGGGCAGGCATAACGAACCCTTTCCAGGGGCGGTCTGTCAGCCAAACGACGCCGCCCGCCAGAAGGTTCCCACCACCCTCACCACGTACGAGGTGACGACGGCCCGCAACGCGCAGGCCAAACGTCCCCGTTCGGGTTGGATCACACCTCGAACCCCGCGGTCGCCCTGACCGAGGACTCTTGATCGAGGAACTCACTCCAGCGCGAACCCCGTAGCGGCGAAGCCTCCAAGACCAGGACGCCGCCGCCAGGCGCGAAGCGTCATCGAGGTGCGGAACGCGCCCTAGGCGGTGGCGACGACTGGGAGGCCCTTCAGCGCCTCCTCGATCCGGTCGGCCGGGTACTCGTAGTCCTCCAGCTCGCCCGCGAAGTAGCGCTCGTAGCTTCCGAGATCCAGGAACCCGTGGCCGGACAGGTTGAACAGGATCACCCGCTCCTCGCCTGCTTCCTTCGCCTTGAGCGCCTCGTCGATCGCCGAACGAACCGCGTGCGCCGACTCTGGTGCCGGGAGGATGCCCTCGGCGCGCGAGAACTGCACCGCGCCCTCGAATACCCCGACCTGCCCGTGGGCGACCGCGTCGATGTGGCCCTCCTCGTGGAGCTGGCTGATCAGCGGTGCCATGCCGTGATAGCGGAGGCCGCCTGCGTGAATCGCCGGCGGCACGAAGTCGTGGCCCAGCGTGTCCATCTTCATCAGCGGCGTCAGGCCCACCGTGTCCCCGAAATCGTAGGCGTAGCTGCCCTTCGTCAGCGTCGGGCACGAGGCCGGTTCGGCCGCCACGAACCGCATCGAGGAAGTGCCCGCCAGCCGCTCGCGCATGAACGGGAACGCAAGCCCGGCGTAGTTCGATCCGCCGCCGACGCAGCCGATCACCACGTCCGGCGTTTCGCCCGCCATCTCCATCTGGAGACGAGCCTCCTCGCCGATCACCGTCTGATGCAGCAGCACATGGTTCAGCACCGACCCAAGCGAGTATTTCGTGTCGTCACGCGTCGCCGCGTCCTCGACCGCCTCGGAGATCGCGATCCCCAGCGATCCGGTGGTGTCCGGCATCTCAGCGAGGATCTTGCGTCCCGCCTCCGTGGAGTCGGTCGGGCTCGCGACGACGTCGGCTCCGTACACGTTCATCATCGCCTTGCGATACGGCTTCTGCTCGAATGAAACCCGCACCATGTACACCTTCAGCTCAATGCCGAAGAGCTGGCAGGCATAGCCGAGTGCGGTGCCCCACTGACCAGCTCCGGTCTCGGTGGTGATGCGCTTCACGCCTTCCTCGGCGTTGTAGTACGCCTGCGCGATCGCCGTGTTCACCTTGTGCGAGCCAACGGGGCTGACGCCCTCGTACTTGTAGTAGATGTGCGCCGGCGTCCCAAGCTCGGCCTCGAGCCGGTGCGCACGATAGAGCGGCGTGGCGCGGTAGTTCTGGTACGCCTCACGAATCGGCGCCGGGATGTCGATATACCGCTCCTGCGAGACCTCCTGCAGGATCACGCCCATCGGGAACAACGGCGACAGATCGTCTGGACCGACGGGCTGTCCGGTCCCCGGGTGCAGCGGCGGCGCCGGCGGGTTCTGCAGGTCGGCCGCGATGTTGTACCACTGCGTCGGAATCTGCGATTCCTCGAGTTGGTACTTGTACTGCTTCGCCACGGTGCGGCCTCCTCCTCACGATCGCTGGGCCGCCGATGCTATCCGCTCTCCCGTCTGAGCAGGCGGGACGAACGTCCCGACTCATCGCCGATTCTGTACACGACACCGTCACCAGCGCCGCAACCTACGATCCGAAACGATGCCGATCTACGACGGTCGCGAAGATTTCGAGGGAGCATCCGCGGAGGTGTCCGAGACCTGCGGCACCGGCGCCTAGTGGTGAGCGGGTAGAAGCCCCGGCCTCGCAAACGGCCGTCTTAGCTCTGTGGGGACGGTCGCGACGTGGTTCGCGGAGCGTCGAGGGTGACCGCGCCCCTTCAAGCAGCGGGTACGGGTGGTGGCTAGACTTGCGACATGCGGCGTTGTTGGACTTGGTTCCGGTCGCTTGAGGACTGGGCACAAGCCTCGATTACCTGCGCGACGATCGCATTGGCATTCCTCGCGATCATCCAGGTCCGAGTCCTCGCCCAGGGAGATCGCCCGTTTACCTCCGGCGCGCTCTGGGAGCCGATCCTGGTCCTACTTCTCGTCTATTTGTGGTGTCTGATCGCCTGGGGCGGGTGGTACCACCGGCAGCACTATCGCAGCTCACTCGGTCGAGAGTTCGGGGCTGTCTTCATCGCATTCGAGGCGATTGCGCGGTCGGTTCAGGCAGTCGTAGCTGTGTTAGCCACGCCAGCTCGCCATATTGCCCGCAACCTCCACTCGCGCCGCGACGGGACGGAGAAGCCAGAACGATAGACCGCGCTAGTGGGCCGCTTGAGCGGTGAGACGCCCACTCCGCTCGTCGGCGTCGGTCTCGACTCGTGCCAAGATGTCCAGTAGGACATCTTCAAAGCCAAAGGCGTCCTGGTAAGTCCTGAGCCCCTCCTCGAACAAATCCACAACTCGCCGGATGGCCGAGTCCTCAAGCTGCCGGGCGCCCGCCTGGGCCGCCATCCGAGCCATGGTTCGATCCTCCAGGCCTTGGAGAAAGATCTCGATTTCGATCTGACGCCTCGCCTCGATGGCAGCAGGTGACTCTCGGACCACCTTCTCGATCTGGCCCTGAACTTCACCGATAGCCTCGCCCACCGAACCGACTCCTCTGGCTCTGAGTCGGCTCAATGCTCGCTGGAACTGCGTAGTCAGAGTCCGAGCTGCATCGAAGCCGAGGCCCACGAACTCCGTCACCGCACGCTCCTGGAATCGGCCAGCAAAGTCCGCGAAGTCGGCCGTCATCGCACGGACCACTGCTGAGGTGATCGGCTGCATCTCACGGGGCAGCATCTTGATCAGCGCCTCGCTCGTGGTGAGCGGACGCGTGAGATCGTCGACGACGCCAGCCACAAGTGCCGAGGCGTGTTCGGTTGCTGAACGACCGATCTCACGGCCAGACGAACGAACAGCCTGCCCTAGGATCTCGGCTCGACCGATGGACGGGACCGGTGCCGGGGAAGTGACGTCAGGCGCTCGCACGCGACCCGGCGCCACGTCGAACCCATCTGGTACCCCAGTACCGGCCCGAATCCCAACGACGTCATGGCCGGCGGAAGCGCTTCTAGATCCAGCCTCTGGAGCGGCTTCCCGTAGCGAAGCTGCAATGAATGCGTCATCAAGAGCTCTCAGACCACCTCGGACCAAGCCAACCCCACCAGCGAGGTTGTCTAATGCGAGCGTCGAGTCCAGCACGCCGCCGGCCGCATCCCGCGGTGAGATCCCGAAGATCAAGTCCTGATCTGGCAAGATGCGCGCGGGCCCCGAGTCACGGAGCTGAACCGTACTGGGGTCCTCCACCGCCGCCCAGTAGACGTCAAGAGCCTCGGGAGAGAAGACGTCTCCAGGGTGTCGGACAGCTGCTCGTACCGGGATTCCCGTGAACGCATCCAGAATCGAGGCCACCCCGCCCACGAACCGCAATGCTTGGATGCCTCCGCTAGGTAGCGGCGCGGGCACGCCGGTCGCAACTTCGAACGCCTGTGCAATCTGTTGAGGTGTAGGCTCGCCACCGGTGAAGCGATTCCCGAGCAACAGCTGAGCCAGAGTTGCTGTCTGCTGTTGCGCTTCTAGCGGGTGGCTCTCGATCTCGGCAACCTCATCGTCGGTCGCGATACTGGCGAAGAATTTGAGCTGCAGGTTGGCAAGCCGCGGATCAACAACGACCGGAAACACGTCGTCGCCAAGCCGAATGACGCGCGGAACCCGGAGGCCAGCGACAGTCTCGGCGTCCTCATCGTCGCGAGTGGGAGTAACGGGCTCCGCGCTCTCGCCGATGTTGACATCCCCTCGGCGCTCCGGCTCACGTGCCCTGAGCACCGCCGCGCCACCCGGGTCCGCGAGCATCTCCCGCTGCTGCGCCGCTTCGAGGACGGCAGCCTCCGCGTCCATCGCGCGGATCAGGTCGACGCCGCCGACTTCGCCGAGGATCTCGCGGCGGAATGCAGCATCGAGGGCCGACTGCTCCTCGAGGCGGTCCGCCACATCCGCGGCACGAGCGGCGCCCGTCGCTCGCTGGATGGCGGTGACCGCGTCGTCGTGGCGACGGCGTCCTTCGACGAACGACGCATGCGCCTCGAAGTCACTGACCGGTTCACCGCTTGACGAGAGAAGTGGAGGGCGGGTCGCCGAGCGTGGCACCGCGTCGGGGTGACCCGGCTCGTCTAACTCGCTCCGCATCGCAGCCTCGTGCGCGTCGAGTTCCCGCTCCAGGCGGAAGGCGTCCAACGACTCGAGGCCAAGCGGCACCGTCGAGGCGATATCGCGCACCTTCGCTTCGCGCAGGCGCTCATCTTCCTCGCGGAGCGCCTCCCGAACCTGGCGGAGCACCGAGGGCGGCCCGGCGACGGCGGCCGCGTCGTCCTGCGCCAGCGCGCTCGCGAAGAGGCGCTCCTCCGCGTCGGCCGTCAGGCGCGACGGCGAGGTAGCGGCGGCCGCCAATTCGAGCGCGGCTCGAGTCTCAGAGCCATCGGGCACGGCGTCGAAGGCGCGCCGTCGCGCCGCGTTCTGCGCGCGGAGCTCGCCCCCATCCGCCAGCTCCAGCGCAGCGATCTCCAGGCCACCCGGTGACCCGACTCCCACCGCACGTGCAGCGCTGGCCGCTGGGACGCCTGGAGTCCGCGCCGCGACTCTTCGAGGAGGGTCGCTCGCAACTCGCGGACGAACCGGGGGATTACTTGGCCCGGCACCGCCCAGCACCTCCGACAGACGCGGGGTACGAACCGGCGTTCTGGCTTCCAGCGACGCGGCGATCCGATCTGCAGCCTCGTCCCGGGCTCGCGCCGCGGCGATGTCCGCGGCGCGTCGGTCCGCTGCGGCCTGCGTGGTCGCGGCTCGCTCAGCAGCACGTCGATCCGCTGCGATCTTCGCCAGCCGGTCTGCCTCCTGGGGAGCGGCGATCCGCGCCGCCGCCTCCTCCCGTGCGCGAGCAGCGGCGATCGCCGCCAGGCGATCGGCCTCGCGTTGTTCGTCCTCCTCACGCTGCTGGGCCTCGCGCAACGCCTGCCGTTCGAACTCGAGCATCTGGTCTTCGAAGGAGAGCCCGCTGAACCCGGCGAACGTCATCGCGACACACCACCCTCGCTGTCCACCCTTCGAGGTTGGTCCGCTCCCGATCGCTAATCCACCCCGCAAGCGCCGCTGAGCCCTCCGCCCCACGCTGGCTGCGCTGAAACAGGCGAACCTCGGAGGCTCGTTCGGACGGTGCGATCGGCTAACGTCGAGGCGATGTCAGTGACCCCGTCACCCGCGACGCTCGACGAGTACCTGGAGGAACAGCGCGCCGCGCTGCACATCCCTGGGATCGCCGCGGTCGTCGTTGCCGAGGGCGAGGTCGCTTACCTCGGGGCGTTGGGGTTGGCGGACGTGGAGTTCAACGCGCGGATCACCCCTGAGACGCCATTTCAGCTCGCGTCGCTCACGAAGATCTTCACCGCGCTAACGGCGCACGCGCTGGTCGCGGACGGCTCGGTCGACCTCGATGAGTCGCTCTTGCGCCGGATCGATGGAGCCGCTGGCCCGTTCCACGCTACGTGGGACGCGGTCACTGCGCGGCACGCGCTGTCCCACACGTCGGGCATGCCGAGCTACACCGAGGCGGAGGGCTATTGGGCAACGACGCGACTCGACCTATCGAGGCAGGAGCTCCTCGATCTGGTGCGAGACGAGCCGCTGCGCCGGACGCCCGGCGACTACGGCAGCTACGACAACACCGGCTATTACCTGCTCGGATGCCTCATCGAGGCGGCGACCGGCCAGACCTACGACGAGGCAGTCGCCCAGCGGATCACCGGCCCGCTGGGCATGACCTCCGCGGTGCCGCACGATCCCCATGCGATAGTCGCGGGGCGCGCCCGCGGCTACCGCTGGGACGGCACGACGCTGAGCCACCCGCCCTACTACAGCCCCACCGGCACCTGGGCCGCGGGCTCGCTGACCGCGTCCATCGAGGACATGGCGCGCCTCGCACAGGCCATGCAGGGCAGAGGCCCGTTGCCACCCGCGCTCTTCGAGGCGATGTGGACACCGCAGCCCTCACGACTGGGGAACGACCTCGAGGTCCTCGGCTTCGAGGCCTGCCTCGGGATGTTCCACCTCGCCGATGCGGACCGCCGTGTCGTCGGGCACAGCGGCTCGATCATTGGGTTCGCCACGAACGTGACGCACTTCCTCGATGACGCGCTCACCGTCGTCGTGCTCGCCAACCTCGGCGAAGTCGACCGCCCGGACGCGATCAGCCGAGGACTGGCGGAGCATTGGCTGCCGGACTTGCGCGGCCGCCCGCTGGTCCCACCAGGCTAGCCCACACGCGCGGACAGCACACGGCCACGGCAGCTAGGGGGTTCAGCAGCCCGCCCGCATCCTCCCGGCTCAACCTCCGCAGCTCGGAGTGCGATCGAGCAGCGTTGGGTGTACCGTGCGGGACCGTTCCGATCAGCGCATACGGAAGCGGCAGGCGAGAGGACGACGGATGCGGTACTCAGCACCAGCGGTCGAGCGGCGGAGCGTGGTCGGCCACATGACAGGTCAGCAGATCAGCGCGCAACCAGACTCTGCCCGGAACGACGGCTAAGGACCGCCGTTCGACTGAGCAGGAACAAGCCTAAGATCGCGGTCCATCCGTTGGTCCGGCGTACCTCGCCGGTGCTCCGGCGCCCGCGAGTGAACTGTAGGTGCCTGGTACCACGGTGACCACTGACAATCTCGAAGCGGAACTGGCTGAGTTCTACGACCAGCAAGCGCCGATCCGCGCGGAGTTCGGCGCGGACCCCGAGCGGGAGGCACGTCGCACGGCGTTCGTTGAGCTGCTCCGCTCCGAGGACCGCACCGCCGTCATCGAGATCGGCGCCGGCACCGGTCGCGACGCAATTCCGTTTCGCGACGATGGCCTGGTCGTCTCCGGAATCGATCTCTCGGCCGAGAACGTGCGCCGCTGCGTCGATGCCGGCATCGACTGCCGCCAGGCCTCGCTCTTCGATCTGCCGTTCGACGACGGCGCCTTCCCCGCCGCATGGTCGATGAGCACGCTGCTCCACGTCCCCGACACCCGCATCAATGAGGCGCTGACCGAGGTGATGCGCGTCCTCGTACCGGGGGCACCGATCGCGATCGGCGTGTGGGGCGGCATCGACTCGGAACAGCACCGGCTATATAGAGGTATCGAGACACCACGGTTCTTCAGCTCGCGCAGCGACCAGCGATGGCGCGCAATCCTCGAGCGCTACGGGACGCTGGAGCGGTTCGACACCTGGGAGGATCCCACCCCTGGGGAGCTCCACTACCAGTACGCCGTCGTGCGCAAGCCCGCTGTCTGACGATCGCAGAACAGCGACCTCACGTATCTCGCGGACCCTCAAGAAAACCGCTAAACGGCGCAGACACGTTCCCCGCGACCATGTATGTCATCCCCAGTTCCAGGGTCCTCGGTGTGTGGATAGCGTGGATAACCCCGCTTGCTGTGGATAACCAGTGGCACCAACGATCAGCCTCCCGCCGCCCCGGTCGAGACAACGAAAACCTCGGGTCGCGACTCTCCCGTCGTTCGACGGCGACGCCCTCAACCCCCGCGCTTCGGCGCGACGGATTATCATCACCGCCTCAGCGCCCGCTCTCGGCTGAGCGCGCGTGTGTCAGGTCCGCGGACGGGGCACCACCCGGCGCAAGCGGAGCGCTCGGAACGAGGCACGGATGACCATCTTCCTGCTCGCCGTCCGGATCGCGCTCGCCGCGATCTTCGTCACCGCGGCCGTCGGTAAGCTCCTCGATCGCGAGGGAGCGCGGCAGGCGATGCGCGATTTCGGCGCGCCGGTTCGGCTCGCCGGGCCCGCTGCTCTGCTGCTCCCGGTCGTCGAGATCGCGGTCGCCCTTGCGCTGATCCCGCCGGTGACCGGCTGGTTCGGCGCGATCGGCGCGCTACTGCTGCTCGCGATCTTCTCAGCCGCCATCGCCCTCAGCATCGCCCGAGGCCGAGCGCCCGACTGCCACTGCTTCGGCCAGCTCGGCGGCGGCCCCGTCGGTCTCTCCACCCTCGCGAGGAATGCGGGCTTCATCGCGATCGCGCTCGTCGCCGTCGCGGCCGGCCCCGACCAGGAAGGCTACGGCTGGGTCACTGACCTCACGAGGCTCGAACAGGCCACGCTCGCGCTCGGCGGGATCGCGATCGCGCTCTCCATCGCGGTGCTCGGCCTCGTCATGGTGCTGCTCTCGCGCATCCTCGCCTACCGCCGCCGCCTCGAGATCCTCGAGCGCGACATGCCCAAGCCCGGCCTCCCTGTTGGCGACCCCGCACCGACGTTCGCGCTCCCCGCCGTCAGCACGCTCTCTGTCGGTGCCCCCGGCATCTCGGGCGCTTCGTCGAACGGGGCCACGGGTCAGCCGTCAACCGCCGAGGCCAAAGCAACGCTCGACGAGCTCCGCGCGCCCGGCCTGCCAGTCCTGCTCGCCTTCACTTCGCCGACCTGTGCGCCCTGCCAGGAGTTCTACCCCGAGCTCGCCGAGTGGCAGCGTGACCACACCGACGCGCTGACCGTCGCCGTGATCGGCACCGGCGACGCCACCGCGAACCGCGAACGCAGCGACGAGCACGCGCTCTCGAACTTCCTCGTTCAGCGAGAGCACGAGGTGTCCTCGAGCTACCGAGCCTCCGGCACGCCTACCGCCGTCCTCGTTACTGCCGACGGCGCCATTGCATCCCCGCTCGCTCGTGGCGCCGAGGAGATCCGCGACCTCACCGCCGCCCTCCGCACCCTCTCGGCGATGCGCGCCTCATCCGGGCCCGCCTAGCCCTGCTTGAGACCGTCCGGATGTATTGGGCTGCGTCGGAACTCGGCGACCGCCAAGGGTCCGGAGTGCACCAGCGCGGTGTCGGATCTACGTGGATCTCAATCAGCGCGGACAACGCCGACGACTAGCTTCCGGGCCTGGCCGCTCCCTCGGCAGGCGGATCAACGTCGTCGAACCGCGCCATCTGCTCCAACGCCTCGCCCCCGACCTCACGACGCGCCCAGCGCCAGAAGCCCCATGCCAGCGCCCCGGCGACCACCGCCATCACCCCGAGGAACACCACAGGCAGGTCATCCCACGTCCCGCGAGCCCCCTCGACGGCCCCACCGTCCGAGGCGCCGTCACCGGCGCTATCACCACCGTCGCCGGGGGCCGCGGGCGTCCCATCTCCGGACCCCGGCGTCGCAGTCACCCCACCACCCGAGGGCGTTGCGGTCACCGCAACCGTCGGCTCCGCGGTCGTGACTGGCGAGGGCGTCACGGACGGCGTCGCCGGCGCCTCGACCGTGTACTCGAGTGACAACTCCACCCCGCGAGCCCCGCGCACCGTGATCGTGTGCGGGCCGGGCTCCGTCGTCACCGGCACCACAACGTTCGCCAGCCAGGCACCGCTGAGCGTCGCCCCCACCGTCGCCAGCTCGACGCCATCGAAGCTGACCGTCACCGCCTCACCGCCCTCAAACCCGCCGCCGGTCACAGTGATCGTCTCCCCCGGAAGCGCCGCCTCCGGCAACACCTCGAATGTGAGCCCCGTCGCGGTCGGCGTCGGCGTCAACACCGGTGCCACGACCTGGTAGGTCAGCACGAACTCAGACCCAAGGCTCCCCGTCACCGAGATCAGGAACGGCCCCGGCTCCACCGTCAGCGGCACCGCCGCCGGCACCTCGAACGCCCCCGATTCACCAATCGTCGTCGTCAGGATCGGCGTCTCGCCGAAGAACACGGTCACCGTCTCGCCGACCGGGAACCCCGCCCCCATCACCACGATGAACTCGCCCGGCTCCGCGCCCAGCGGGTCCACCTCGACGGTCGGCCCCTCCTGCGCGGCAGCGCTCCCCGCGCAACCCACCGTCAGCGCCATCACCGCGACCAGCGTCGCCACCACCAGCGCCCCACCCCACGGCAGGCACGCAACAACCCTCGGACCTGGGACCTGGCGCATGCGGGCTTCGCCTTCAAGCGGGGGTGGGCGGGCCCTCGATCTTAGACCCCACCCCCACCCCAAGCGCGAGGGCTAACCCGCCCTCGAGCGGCGCTCAGCGAACAGCCGGTTCGACCCTCGCCAGGCGATCCACGTGATCATCCCCGCCGACAGCGACGCATACGACCCGGGAATCGCCGCCGACCACAGCCGCCCGATCAGCAGGTAGGTCCCCACCCACACCGGCGACAACCCCAACATGATGACGGCGACCAGCATCGTCGCCGCCTGCCGCAGCCGCTCCTCCTCGGAGTCCTCCTCGGACACCCCGAGCAGCGCCACCCTCGCGATCAGCTCGCGAGCACTTTCAAGCATGCGGCGGATTCTACGCCGTCGGGTGCTCTCACAATCGGGCTGAACACCTAGCGCGGCACGGGTCCCTCAGTTCAGTCCTTGCCCACGTGCTCATCTGGCGTCGGCGAACCCTCCGGCTCATCCCCACGACGCTTCGCTAGGGCTAGCCACCCGGTGTGCAGTCGCTCTGTGTCGTCGATCACTCGCTGCCAGGTGCGGAATCGGAGGCGCGGATCGGGAATCGTCTCAAAGCTCTTTCTCGTCTGATCGGCTTGTTGCGTATATCCCTCGGCCACCATCATGCCGGTAATACGGGGACTATCCGTCGACTTCTCGTAGAACGCTTGGGCAGCAAGGACATAGCCGTGGAACTTGTTGACCTCCGGAAGACTCGCTCTTCGAGTAGTTCCGTTGGGATGGGTACCCCTCTTGATCTCGACTATGAGTACCTCGTCTAGCTCAGAAGGAGATGGAGGGCTGAGCGCGAACAAGAAGTCGAGTTGATTCCCGGTCTCCTCGTCCACTTCAGGAGTAAAATCGATCCCCCAGGTCGAGACGTCCACCTCATCTCCCAGCAGATGCCATCGTGGATCAAGGAGCCACGTGTGCTCCTTGATATGGTCGTGAATAGTTGGAACCTCTGAAGCTCCACCTTTGATGTAAAATTTCAACAGATCAATGGTGTTGAGCCTGGCCTCGATTATTGTCTGATTCCTTCTAGCGTCGATGAGTCCAAATCGATGCACCACCTGCCAGATCCTACTCTGGACATCGGGTTCTTCCTTCCCAATTTCCTGCCACATCTGACGGACAATGACGTCGTCACGGGCATCTACGACGGTCCGAACTACCGTGAAGACATCATCGGCATCCATCTCGTCGAGGGTGGACGTCGCCCGGGCGACATTCATCAGCGCCCTGCGTTCATCGGGGGTGAACGGCTTCAGCAATTCTTCGAGTTCTTCACTCGCTTTGAAGGCGTCTTCAGCAGCCTTCTGTCGAAGCTCGTTTCTCTTCCTCAGAGCCCAACGAACAAGGCCACGCCCCCATTCGACGAAGGGCTCTAGCTCTCGGTCTTCCAGTTGCAGTTGATCACGGTTGGCTTGGATCCGGTCAGTCTCGATGTCCTCCCCTTCATCGAGCCACTCAGCGACTACCTCGCCAACCAGATACTCTTGACCAAGCTGCCCTTCGACACCCTGAGCTCGCTGGAAGAGGAAGGGGCGCTGCACCATTTTTCCGCGAGAGAGGACGGAGATGCCCATGAGCGTCTGATCCTTGATGGGCTTCTCTGTGAACCCGATCCACCATCGGACCGGAAGTCCCTCAGCGATCGTCTCCTCGGCCCATCCATCATCGGCAATGGTTACGTCGTCTGACGGCTTCCCGTCATCGGGAAAGCGAAACTGAACCGGGTACGAGAATCGCTCCAACACCTCCCCATTGATACGGATGGACATCTCCGCCTGCGCAAACGCGAAGCGTCGAGACATTGACTCACGAAACTGATCCGCGTTGATCGCTCGCTTCAGTTTGAGCTTCGTCAAACGGATGCGAGTCCCGCTTTCGACGGCAGTGCCGTCAGGGCGGACTATAGGAGAGGTGTCCTCCGCTGGCTCGACGGTGTAGTCGGCTCCCGCCTGTAGCTTCCGGATCTCGTCGTAGTCGAGCCGGAACGCTGTGGTATCCCCTTCGTTCGTGGTAACGCATTCGAGAATCCTCGCAGTTCCGAACGCTGCGAGCTTTCCAATTCCCTTTCGCCCGTGGACTCTTCGCCCACCGACGGTGAGGTCGGTCTTCTCTTCAACGCGGCGCTTGCGACCTGCTTGGAGATACTTGTCTCGGGCATCCCTGTGCGACATGCCAATTCCATCGTCGAGGACGACGATCTCCATGTTCTCGGCCCACGACTTCCCAAAGGGAATCTCAACCCACACGTTCTGTGCGTCCGCATCCCAAGCATTCGAGATGAGCTCGGCAATCGTCGCCGTCGCGCTCGGGTACATCTGAGCACCCAATTGCTCGACGAGCGACCCGACAAACCGGAGCTTCAGATCGGTCTCTTCAGGCATCGCCCGAATCCCTCCAGAACCGCGATACTACGCGAAGGTAGGAAGGTATACATAGAGCCGCGCTGAGACGTGCGCGTAAGCTATGAACGAGACATTTCGTCAGATTCCCAACGCTGCGCGGACGGCGACGCCAAGGGCGTGGGCGAGACGGACCGGAACTGCATTGCCGATCTGGCGCTCGACATCCCCGTAGGACCCACTGAACTCGTAGGTTGCCGGGAAGGTCTGGAAGAGAGCGGCTTCGCGCAGCGTGATCCCCCGGTGTTCAACGGGGTGCACGAACTGGCCACACGCTGGGGTGGTGCAGCGGGTGGTCATCGTCGGACCGGGGGCATCGAGTTTGATCCGGCCGTATGAGGCCGTCGCCCGTCTCCCCGGCAGCGACTTATGGCAATCCAGCTGCAAGTCCTCAGGCAACGAGAATCGGTCCCCGCCGGGGGGGATCGCCTCGAGTCGGCGGAGAACAGACGGTGTGGGCGTCCGTGCGCGATGTGTCGGATCAAGGACCGGGTCGAGCTCCGCCGCGACCGCGAAGACATCGGCGGCCGTCTGTGGAGCGATGTCAAACTCGCCGTCCAGCGCTGCTTCGAGATCTTCGGGCGGCGTCATCGGCCCCCTAACGCCGGCGACGATCAGGCGACGCCGTCGTTGTGGGACACCGAAGTCTGCGGCGTCGACGAGGTACTCACGTACTCGATATCCGGTTCCGCGCGCACGTCGCTTCAGCCTAGCCATCCGGAAGTCGCCGGCGAGGCCCCTAACGTTCTCGACGATGAACGCGGCCGGCCGGAACTCTTGAATCCAAGGCCAGAACTCGTCGACCAGGTCGTTGATCGGGTCTTGTCGGTCTCGATTCCCAAGCGTCGAGAAGCCTTGGCACGGAGGGCACGACTTGAGGAGCGTCAGCTGGCCACGCTGGAGCCCCAGGGCGACGCGGAGGTTACCAATCGGCACGTTCCGGATATCGTCGAACCATGGAACGACATCGGGATGGTTTGCGTGATACGTGGCCGCGGCCGCGGGATCGTTCTCGACAGCGGCGAGTACCTGGAAGCCGGCATCCCTTAGCCCCTGAGTCGCGCCGCCGGCGCCCGAGAAAAGGTCAATAGCGGTTGGCTGACGCGTCATCTGTACCACCCGCGGTTCACCGACGGATGAGTCGTGTCCGAAACAAGGACACAGCAGAGGAACTGCGCGTGAGGCGGCGGCTGCATAGTGCCGGCTTTCGCTACCGCCGCAATGTCGGAAGCCTACCCGGGACGCCCGACATTGTACTTCCGCGATACCGAACGGTCATCTTCGTTCACGGTTGCTTCTGGCACGGCCATGCCTGTCGCCGAGGACGTCTTCCGAGATCGAACCGCGACTACTGGGCGAAAAAGGTGGCCAGAACAAGGGCCCGAGATGCGCGAACGCGCCAAGCCTTGCGTGAGGAAGGATGGACCGTCTTCGAGATCTGGACCTGCGATCTCGAAGCTCAGACCAACAACGTCATTCGGGCGCTGAAGGAGCTGCGCTGAAGCGCCGCCCCCGATCCCTACACCCCCAACAGTCCCCCAACCTCGCGCTCGAACGCCCGATCCAGCCGCGTCGCCAGCTCCGGGCTGACCACCCGCAAGCTCTCGAGGACGCCCCGGCTATCGAGGTCGGCGTAGTACGCGAGGAAGCTCGCGCCGCGCAGCGGCTCGTCGCCGTAGGCCTCGCCGGCGGCGCCGGTGATCGAGTCGGCCACGCCGAGGGCGCGTCGCATCACCTCGGACGCCGCGTGGTCGACGATGCGGTCCATTACCTCGGGACGCGCGGTGAACATCTAGGCCAGCCCCTCGAGCGCTGAGCCGCCCTGCGCGGTGACCGGGCCCAGCCCCGCCCCGGAGAAGGGCGGGCCACCGAGGCCCTGCAACGGGTTGCCGGGTAGGTCGAGCGGCATCCCGAAGCCCGGCTCGCGTACGCCCATCGCGGCGGCAACGTTTCCGTCGGCCGCCATGCCCGACGTCGAGGGTTGCGGCGGACCAGCGGCGGCGGCGGCGGCGGCTTGGTCGGCCGCAGCGGCCATGCCCTCCGCTTGCGCGAGTGCGAAGTTTGGCGAGCGCTCCAGCAGCTCCATCGTCAGCCGGCCGCGCACCGCATTCACGATGTCCGCTAGCACCGAGTCCTCGTCGACGCCGCTGGTGTTGCCCAGCATCACGATGTCCACCGCGCGCTGCGCCCAGGCGCGCACGATCGCCTCTTCGGGGTCCTCGGCCAGATCGTAGTGCTCGTAGAACTCGTGCTCGTCGATCCGGCCCGCCTGCAGCAGCTCGATACCCGCCTGCCGCAGCACCACCCGCTGCTGCGCCGACTGCGAGGACTGCTCGACGCGGATCGACTCCACGAGGTCGCTCGGCTCGAACTCGATCAGCCCTCGGACAGAGCGGCCGTCGCGGCGGTGGCCCGGCGCAGCGAACGCGTAGATCGGCTCGTCCAGCATTCGCATCCAGCGCACCCAGAGCAGCTGGACCTGCTTCACCGCCTCCGCGTGGTTCGAGACCGCCTGCTCCAGCAGCTCACCGCTCGACTCGAGCAGCTGCCGCACCTGCCACGCCGCCGCCGTCGCCGCCGACTGGCCCTCGGTCACCGGCGCCGGCTTCGAGCGGTCGAGCCGGTGCGAATAGAAGTCGAGGAGCTGGAACAGCATCCCCGCGTCGATCGTGAGCTGGCGGATGTGGCCCTTCACCACGCTCACGTCCTGCGGGTCGAGCCCCACCATGTCCTCGGTCGACATGATCAACGGGTCGCCGCTGTCGTCCGCGAACAGCTGCCCGCTCGGGTCCTCGATCACGAACCGCCCGAGCGCGTTCCACGTCGCCACGTTGCTCAGCAGCGTCTCGATCTGGTTGATGATCGGCGTCAGTGCGAACACCGACTCCATCAGGCTCGCGAACTCCGCGCCCGGCGCGCTCGAGTCGGTGTACATCCCCGGCACTGGGATCAGCGGCACCTGCCCGCCGCCGTGGGTGTCGTGCCAGATGATCTCGCCGCTGCCGGACTCCGGGTTCTGGGTGACGAAGTAGTAGACCTCGTCGCGCGTCAGGAACCGCGCCAGCGTCCACTTCTCGGCGACGCCCGACTGTGAGCCCGGCTCACCGCCGCGGGTCACCCCGCCCGCGATCTTCCCGTCCTTGCCGAGGTACAGCCCGAACCGCTCGACGTCCTCCTCGGCGACGCCCGCCTGCTGCGCCGCCGCCTTCGCCAGCTCCGTGCCCGGCCGGAAGTCCGAGGCCGGCACTTCCTCGATCACGAAGCCGTACTTCAGGCTCCGTGCCGCCGTGCCATCGCGGTCGTAGCGCGGCAGCACCATGTCCGGCCCGAACTCCTCGAGGGTGAACAGCGACCGCCCCGAGATCGCCCGCGCCTGCGCCGCCGCTCGCCGCCGCTCGAGCCAGCTCTCCGCGCTCTCGACGAGCGTTGCAACGCCATCCTCGTCACTGGTCGAGACCACCTCGCCGCGCTCGCGCATCTGCGCGACCTCGTCGTCGGTCAGGTCCTCGAAGTAGCGCCGGTCCGGCAACCCCCACGAGGCGTCGCGCGGCAGCGTCAGGTACCACCCGGCGCGGCCCCACGCCTGCGACCACGCCGCCTGCCGCTGAGCCAGCCGGCCGTGCACCGCCGCCCACTGCGACATCAGCAGCCGCTCCTGCTCAGCGGCGCGCTCCTCGACGCGCTTCGCGACGGAGCTCCGGCCGAGGGCAACCGGCACCACCGAGGTCTGCGGCTCGTTCGCCGACACCCGCGCGGTGTAGTTCTGCACCACGTCCTGCGCGTCGCCGATCAGTGTCTTTAGGATCAGCCGCGACTTGTCGTACGGCTTCGGCAGGTGCGTGCCGGTCCGGTCGTCGTGCTTCGCGTCGTCCGCCAGCTCGAGCAGCATCCGCCGCACGCGCATCCGCATCAGGTGCGGCGCGTACTCGCGGTGCAGCTCCCGCAGCGCCGAGCCGATCTGCTCGGCGGTCCACTCCATCGAGGGCGAGTCTTCTGAGGCGTCATCGCCCTCGGACTCAGTCTTGGTGATCTTGGTCGAGTCGCTCATACGGCACTCCTCGCTCGCTTGCGGCCGCCGAGCGTCCGCTTCGACACCGCCGGTCCACGCGCCGTCGGGAACCCGTCCACCGCCTCGTGGAGGTAGCGGTCCGCGTCAGCCGTGTCGTCGTCACGTTTGATTGGCACCCCGGGCACGGCGCGGTCCTCGTCCGGCTGCTGCGCCCAGCGCACGTTCGTCATCCTCGAGAACCACGACCGCCCGAGGCCCGGTGTCCCGTCGCCTCGCACAGGTGCCCGCGTCAGCTCCTCCGTGAAGAACGAGGTGCCGTCGGCCATCCGCCGCCGCTGCAGGTTGATCCCCATCCACACCGAGTCCGCGCCGCCCTTCGAGGGCTGCACCTGGAACCCCTGCTGCTGCAGCATCGAGATCCCGAACATTTGGCTCTTATCCATCCGCAGCTCGACCCGCCTCGAGAGCCGGTGCTCCCAGCTCCGCAGCCAGTCAACGAAGCGGTCGTGCACGTTCGGCCCGGCATCCTCGAAGTGGGCGAACCGGATCAGCGCCCCCTCGGGCGCGACCTGCCGCTCACCCTTCGGTTGAGCCGCGACCACCCCCGCGAGGACGCCCGCCGTCATGTGTGCGGCATCGTTCGCGCCGCCGATGTCCGCCCCACCGACGATCCGCGAGAACACCGGCAGCTCGCCGTACCACTGCTGGCTCGCCGACAGCTCCTGGTACACCTGCCCCGCCGGCACCACTGGAAACTCGCCCCGCACCTTCGAGGACCACAGCGCCGAGTCGACGCCCCACTCCTCCCGCCGCTCCCCCACCCATGTCGGCGACAGCAGCAACTCGCTCAGCGAGTCCGACACCACCTCGTCGGTGAAGTTCGGCGACTGGAGGCCGTCGACGTGGATCACGTGCCAGCCTGAGTCCTCGTCGCACACGTGCTTGAACTGGCTGAGCGGCGTGTCCGGGTTCCCGATCGCCAGCACCCGCGAGTGCTCGTTCGTCGCGAGCGTCTCGACCGCCGTCCACAGGCTCCGAGGAATCCCGCACGCCTCGTCCAGAATCACCAGGACGTACCGCGCGTGGATGCCCTGGAACGCGTGCTCGTCGTAGTCCGCCGGCTTCCGCCCGTAGGCGACGATCTCGCCGTCGATCCACCACTCGGTCTGGTTCACCCGCCCCGGCAGCCGCCCCCGCTGGTGCGCGCGATGGATCTCGCGCCAGAGGATCGCCCGCACCTGCGCGAACGTCGGCGCCGTCGTCACCACGAACGCCTCGCCCGGCTCGTGCACCGCCAGCCACCACGCCGCCAACCTCGAGGCGATGAAGCTCTTCCCGGTGTCGTGCGCGGACCGCACCGCCACGTGCCGGTGGTCGCGCACCGCCTCCGCGATCTCGCGCTGCTTCGACCACAGCTCCTCGTGCAGCGGCCCGCAGATGAACCCCACCGGGTCGTCCAGGTACCGCCCGTGCCCACGCTCGCGCCGATGCCGCAGCGCCTGCGCGGCGAGCGAAGCCGCCAGCTCCTCCGGCCGCGCGTCGATCCCGAGGCCCGCTCGCCCCTCGCGAGGCTCGGCCAGCTCCGGCGGTGCCGTCATCGCCCACCCGAGGCGGGGCGTGCTGCACCTCTATATTGAGGCGGCACGACGGAGGACAGCGCGAGAACGCCGTCAGCGACCACGGCGCCCGTCGAGCCATTTCTGGGCCTCGGCCACCACCTCGTTGGGATCGAGGTCGTACTCAGCGGCGACCGCCTCAGCCTGCTCCCGGAGGAACCGCACATCGAGACGCGCCGAGAACATCCCCAGGTGCTTGCCGATCAACGTCAGCGCCGACAGCGCCTCCCGAGGTTTGAAGGTCCACTCCCCGGTCTCGCGCCCCGCCCGGTCGCGCACGGGCACCTCACGCATGCATCTGTCGACGACCTCGACCAGCTGCGCTAGCACCCACCCCTGCGAGAGCTGAGAAACCTGCACCGACGCACCCGGCTGCGCGGCGTCCCCAGAATGCGAGTCGTCCGGAGGTGACTCGACCGCTTCGGGGTTCACGTCCCCCACCTCCCCCTCAGTGCTCTCCGACTCCGAGGGCCTAACGCCAACCGATGCTGGATCGATCGCGAGCGCAGCCAGCCGCACCTCAAGCGCCACCGTGATCTCCGGGTGCCGCAGGTTGCAGTAGCCGATGTTGTAGGCGGACCGCTCGCTGTAACCGGCGCGGATCGCGGCCCGCGTTGCGTTGAAGTCCACCAGGTACTCGTCGACGAACGCTGCCTGTTTGGGAGTCATACCCCGAGACTCGTCACCCGGCGATCGCTAATCAAGGACTCAATCAGCGTCGAACGTCAGGCTGCGAACTCGTGGTCCTCGAAGCTCCGAAGGTCTCCCCGATGCTGCTTCGACACTCGGGGCAGGTGGCGCATCGGGTCTTCCTCGACAGTCGCTTGCGGTCCTCGGACGTGCCGGGCCTCGTACCAGCGGTGCGCCCCCTGCACGCAAACGATGTCGATCCCGTACTCGTCTCGTTCTAGCGCCAGAGTCCCGTCGCAGTGGGGGCAGGTCAGCACGCGTCATCCAGGTCGGCGCACCTTGACAGGACCGTCTCACACCGCGGAACCATTGCGCCTCCTTGGGCGATCGGCAGACCTGGGTGCCCCGGGAAGTCGGGCCTTGCGATCGACGGTAGGGAGGTCCAGGGCCTTATTCAACGCACGATCTCGCCGCTCCCTGCTAGTCTCCCGCGAGCATCCCACCCTCCGAGGAGCCCACCCGATGACCGAGATTCACGGCACCGTCGACCCCAAGTTCGAGGCCGTGCGCGACGCGTTCGCACGCAACTTCGAGGAAGAGCTCGACGTCGGCGCCTGCGTCGCCGTTTCCGTCGAGGGCGAGGTCGTCGTCGACCTCTGGGCCGGCCACGCTGATGAGGCCCGCACCCGCCCGTGGGAGCGCGACACGATCGTCAACGTCTACTCCACGACCAAGACCATGACGGCCCTCTGCGCCCTCGTCCTCGCTGACCGAGGCGAGCTCGACTTCCACGCCCCGGTCGCCCGGTACTGGCCCGCGTTCGCCCAGAACGGCAAAGAGGAACTCGAGGTCCGCCACGTGATGGGCCACGCCTCCGGCCTCTCTGCGTGGGACGAGATCCAGCCGGTTGAGGTGCTCTACGACTGGGACCGAGCCACCTCGCTGCTCGCGGCGCAGGCGCCCGCCTGGGAGCCAGGCAGCGCCTCCGGCTACCACGCCTGGACCCGCGGCTACATGATCGGCGAGGTGGTGCGGCGCATCAACGGCAAGAGCCTCGGCACGTTCTTCCGCGAAGAGATCGCCGAGCCGCTCGGCGCCGACTTCCACATCGGCCTGCCGCCCTCCGAGGATGCACGCGTCGGCGAGATGCTCCCGCCGCCGGACCTTCCGAGCGACGCGATGCGTGCCGGCGATACATCAGTGGGCGCGCGTTCCAACGGCAATCCACCCGTCACGGGGCTCGAACCGCGTACTGAGGCGTGGCGTCGCGCCGAGATCCCCTCGGCGGGCGGCATCGGCAACGCCCGCTCCGTGATGCGCGTGCAGTCGGTCATGGCGAACGGCGGGGCGTTCGAGGGCGTCCGGATCCTCTCGGCCGAGGGCTGCGAGGCTGTGTTCGAGGAACAGACGAACGGCCCGGACCTCTTCTCGGGCAACCCGGTCCGCCACGGCATGGGCTACGGCCTCTGGCAGCAGGAGGCGCCGATCACCCCGAGCCCGCGCACCTGCTACTGGGGCGGCTGGGGTGGCTCGATCGTCACCGTCGACATGGACGCGCGCGTCTGCCTCGTCTACGTGCCGAACCAGATGAAGAGCACCACCACCGGCGATCGCCGATCGGCGCGGATCAACCGTGCCGTCTACGGCACCCTGGGCCTACTGTAGGGGCCTGCTCTAGCACCTCCCGAGGCAGGAGTCTTTGCCGAGTGCGGCGGCGCACGGCGGCGTCGGCCAAACGGCCGACCGGTCTGCGCCGGATTGCCGACAAGCCTTGGTGAGCGTGGTTCCCAGAACGCCTGGCGAGAGAGTCCTAGCCTGCGGGTGCCTGCTCTATTCTGGGCAGCGAATCGAGAGGACTTACGCATGTCAGTGCGGATCAACGACACCGCCCCAGACTTCAAGACCGCAACAACCGAAGGTGAGATCAGCTTCCACGACTGGATCGGCGACGGCTGGGCGCTCCTGTTCTCCCACCCAAAGGATTTCACCCCTGTCTGCACCACCGAACTCGGGACCGTGGCCAACCTGAAGCCGGAGTTCGATAAGCGAAACGTCAAGCTGATCGGCCTGAGCATCGACGGCGTCAGCGACCACGAGGCGTGGTCGAAGGACATCGAGGCCCATTCGGGCACCGCGGTGAACTACCCGCTGATCGGTGACCCGGGGCTGGAGATCGCCAAGCTCTACGACATGCTCCCCGCCGACGCGGGCGACACGTCCGAGGGCCGCACCGCCGCCGACAACCAGACCGCGCGCTCGGTCTTCCTGATCGGTCCCGACAAGAAGATCAAGGTCAACCTGACCTACCCGATGACGACGGGCCGCAACTTCGACGAGATCCTTCGGATCGTCGACTCCGTCCAGCTCACGGCGAAGGAGCAGGTCGCGACGCCAGCGAACTGGAATCAGGGCGACGACGTCATCATCGTCCCGTCCGTGAGCGACGAGGCAGCGAAGGAAAAATACCCGGATGGCTGGGAGCAGCCGCTCCCGTACATCCGGGTTGTCAAGCAGCCCGGCGCCTGAGCTACTTTCGTCCGGGATTTCAACCAGGCGATCGGCGGTGCGATGCGCCGTCGGTCGTCTGTCTCTTCCACCGCGCCTCGTGATTCAGGCGCGGATCGCGGTCCACGGTGCATACGGCTCACCGTCGAGGAACATCTCGCCGGCGATCTCATCCCCGGTCACCGCCCCCGAGAACGTGCCTAACATCCCCGCGAGTCGTCCCATCTCCTCGGGGTAGACATAGCTGAACTCGAGTCGGCCACTCCGGAGCGTGCCGGTGCAATCGATCGCACCGAGCGTGTTGGCCATCCGTACTGACACCTCTCGCCCGCCGGCGAGTTCCAACGTGCCCTTGAACTCACCGCTTGGCGTCTCAACGCTCAGACGCCACAGGCCATCAATCGACATCTAGTGCCCCTCTGACGATCAAGTCGGAAGTCATCATAGCGTCTTTTTGACACTATGATGACACCGTGAGATCGACGGGGTATCGCGACGGTCGTCCTTGAGTCCCAGCACGGGCATCGGGCCACCGGCGCGAGATCGGTCCGGCATCCGGCGGCGGCTCCCCAAACACATCGAGGATCGTCCGTTCCGCCGCGCGACGGCGGGTCGCCACCGCCCGCTCGATGCGGTCGAGGCGGAACCACCGCCCGGCCTTCCGCCAGCGGCACCACGCCAGCAGGTACCAACGGCCGAACGACTGTACGAACGCCATCGGCTCCACTGGTCTCTGCTCCGAGCGCTCGCCCGCCCCGTCCACGTAGTCGATCAGCGCGACCCGTCCGTCGCGCAGCACCTCATCGAGGACCCGCGCCGCCGCGCCGCGACCGTCGGCGCCGCCTCGCACCCACACCCTTGACGCCAGCCCGCTCGCTTGCGCCCGGCCCTCCGGCCGCATCGCATCGAGCAGCTTGGTCAGCGCCGCTCGCCCGTCCGTTGCGAACGGCAGATGCGGCTGACTCCCGAGGGCGACGGCAATCGCGACCGCCTCACCGGGCGTGAACGTCACCGGTGGCAGGTCAGTCGAGCTCGGCAGCAGTCGGTAGCCGCCACCGGGCCCACCCTCGCTCCAGATCGGCATCCCGGCCTGTTGCAGCGCCGCGAGGTCCCGCTTCACCGTCCGCGTCGACACCTCGAACTGCTCCGCCAGCTCCGCCGACGTGCGCCCTCGCTCCCCCGCGAATCGCAACTCCTCGGCGAGTGCATAGAGCCGGTCCGTCCGGTTCACCGTGTACCGCCCGAGGCCAGTTGCTGCTGTCGCCGCCTCATGAGGCCGCTGTCGCCTCGATCTCGACCAGCAGGTCGGGGTGAAACAGCCGCTGCACCTCGAGCAGCGTCGACGCCACCTGGCATCCCGACGCGGCGATCTTCTCGAGCCCCATCGTCGCCGCCGCGCCGAACGCGTCGAGGTCCGTCGTGTAGTAGTTGAGCCGCACGAGGTCGGACAGGCCGAGCCCGGCCTCGTGCAGCACCGCCTCGAGGTTGTCGACTGCCTGCGCCATCTGCGCAGCCATATCGCCGGCGTGCACCGGCTGCCCGTCCGCACCCGTCGAAGTCTGTCCCGAGACCATCAGCACGCGCTCGGCCGCGCGCACCTCATTCCCGTGCACGAACCCGAACGCACCGCCCGGCCACGGCCACGGATTGATCGCTCGTCGCTCCATCACTCCCCCTCGATCGAACCAGAAACGGTGACAGGCTGGTGTCACCGAGACCCCGCCACTCTGTTCTACATGAACAAGAACAGCAACACCTCCGCCCACGATCACCCAGCTACCGAGCACGAACGGCCAACCCACGCGATCCAGCTCCCCGACGGCCGGACGCTCGCCCTCGAGGAGTTCGGACGTCCCGAGGGCAAGCCCGTCGTCCTCCTCCCCTCGGCGCCGGGATCGCGCTATTTCGACCCGGACCCGCGCGCGACGGCCGCGGCCGATGTCCGACTCCTCGTCGTCGACCGCCCCGGCTACGGCGCCTCGTCGCCACTCCCGGCAGGCGCGACGCCAAGCTGGGCAGCTCTCGCGGACGACCTCTCCGAGGCACTCCACTACCTCGAGGTCCGGCGTGCCTCAGTGGTCGGCTGGTCGAACGGCGGCATCGGCGCGCTCGCGCTCGCCGCTCGCCACCCGGCACTCGTCGAAACGGTCGCGATCGTGGGCACACCGGCCCCGAACGACGAGGTGCCATGGGTACCCGAAGAGTTCCGAGGACTGCTCGACTCGTTACGCGGCGACCCCGCCTCCGCGGTCAGCACGCTGGCGCCCATCCTCGCTGGCTTCGCTGAGGATCCGGCGGCGGCGCTGAACTCGATCGCGGTCGGACCCGCCGACGAGCGCACGCTCACGCAATCCCGCGTTCGCGACGCGCTCGAAGCGATGCTCACGGTCGCCCTCGAGCAAGGTGCGCTCGGAATGGCAACTGACATCGTCGCCACCAACGTCTCGCCCTGGGCCTTCGACCTCGACAGCATCGAGGCGCCGGTCCAGCTCTGGTACGGCGACGGAGATGTCATTATCCCGCCGGCGCACGGCGCCTACTACGACGGGCAGATCAGCGGAGCGACCCTCGAGGCCGCCGGAGACACCGGGCACCTCGTCCTGATCGAGCGCTGGGCCGAGATCCTCGCCGGCCTGGAACAGCCGAGGGCCGCGAGTGGCTAGACTTCAGCTCCACTGAGACGAGCAGCGGGGAGCATGACGATGGCCATCGAGGTGACGAAGGATTCGATCGACATCGGGATCATCGTTCGCGACAGCGAGGCGGCCCTGAAGTTCTACCGGGACACGCTCGGGTTTGAGCACGTCGCGGACACGCCCGGTGGCGGCGGCACCATGCACCGCCTGATGTGCGGCACCACGATGGTCAAGCTCGTCAGCCCGGACGAGCTCCCGGCAGCCTCGAACCCGCCGGGTGGCCTCGCGGGTGCCAGCGGCATCCGCTACTGGACGATCAGCGTCCCCGATCTCGACGCGCTCACCAACACCTGCCGCGAGGCCGGCTACACCATCCCAGTCGAGCCCCGCGAGATCCGACCCGGCGTCCGCATCTCGATGATCGAGGATCCCGACGGCAACTGGGTGGAGCTGCTCGAGAACAACGAATAGCCAGCAAACCCGGACCCGCAGGCGCCGACGAAGAGTCGTAACAGCAGCTTCATCAATCCGTTACGTGTTCGAAGCCACGCCCCGCCTACGCTTCGAGCACATCACCCACCGCAGCCAGCGGTGACAGCGGAACGGAGACCACGATGACTAGCACCGCCACCCTCGCCCCGGCCCCGACGACCGAAGGCACGGCCGCCAACGCCACCGACGAGCGCGTGCTCGACGTCCCCGAGGATGACCAGCTCGCTTACGTCGAAGCTTCGTATCGCGACTACCTGCTTCTCTGGCGCGGCCTCCGCCGCGGCCTCGAGACCGCGCGGCGCACCGGCGACCAGGCCTCCGAGACCCGCCTCGCCCGCGAACTCCGCTCACTTTGGCCACGCCCCGAGGCGATCGCTCGCGCCGCGGGTGTGATGAAGCTCAGCCACTAGCCTTCGATATCGCCCCGCCGCGTAGCGCGGCGGCGCGCCCGCTCTCCCTCGACCCGCGCTAGCATCGGAGCACCACGACGCCGCGCACACCGAGGGCTTCCACATGTTCGTCGCGATGAACAACTTCTCCGTGAACCCGGAACGTGCCGAGGACTTCGAGCGCACGTGGCGGGAGCGCGAGACCTACCTCGGTGATGTTCCCGGCTTCGTCCACTTCGTCCTGCTCCGCAGCGACGACGAAGGGCACTACGTCAGTCACAGCACGTGGGAGTCGCGCGCCCACTTCGAGGCGTGGACTGAAAGCGAAGCGTTCACCAAGGGGCACCGCGGTGGAGGCTCGATGGAGGGCATCCTCCTCGATCACCCCCGCGTCGAGCTCTTCGAGTCGGTCACCGAGGCTTCGCCCACCACCGCCTGAACGGGCTCCCGCGTCCCCAGGCCTCGTTCACCAATCGCTAGCTCATGTGATCAGATCACGTCCACACGACGTGACAACCTCGTTACACATCGGCAATATGCGCGGAACACGCGCGTCATCCGCGTGCGCGATGCTGCGAGTGCAGTGGAGGAACACCAGTGACGCAACACCCCACCGCACAGTCAGCACAGCCGCTCGCGCCCACCCGGAGCGAGCAAGCCACGGCGACGCAACAGATGCGTGCAGCCGGCGGCGTGACACAGCAGATGCGCGCGGGCGGAGTGAACTCGCCACAGGCTCGATAGTCGACCCAAGGGTCCGGGGCCGGACGGCCCGATCCACGGTCCGAGACTGAACGATCGCGCGCCACCGGATCGCTGTGACCCGTATGCTGCTGCGGTGATTGCCCCGGCGTCCGATCTACTCATGCACTACGAGGCACTGCCGGGCCCGGACGAGATGTTCGCGCCCGATGGCTCGATACGCCCCGCATACGCCAAGTTCGCTGATCGGCTGGTCAGCTGGACCTCCGAAACGATCGAGGATCGCCAACAGCGCGCGGATCTCGACCTACTGAACTCGGGCATCACATTCACCGTCTACCGAGACGACGAGGGTACGGAGCGGATCTTCCCGTTCTCGCTGATCCCACGGATCATCGCCGCGACGGAGTGGCAACTGGTCGAACGAGGATTGGCCCAACGCGTCCGCGCGCTGAACGCGTTCCTCGCCGACATCTACGATCAGCAACGCTGCGTGACCGACGGCGTCATTCCAGCCGACGTCCTGTTCGAGGCCCCCGGCTTCACGACGCGAATGGTCGGCTTCCGCCCACCGCTCGGCGTCTATGTACACATCTCCGGCAGCGACCTGATCCGCGATCAGGATGGCCAGTTCCGGGTGCTTGAGGACAACGTCCGCACGCCATCCGGCGTGTCTTATGTCCTCGAAAATCGACGGGTGATGCTCAACTCGGTCCCCGACCTCTTCGAGCGAGCGGTCGCACCGGTCAGCGACTACCCGGAGCGGCTACTCGACATGCTGATCGACGTCCGGCCGGACAACATCGCGCGGGACGAGGCGCGAGCGGTCGTCCTCACGCCAGGCGCCTACAACTCGGCCTACTTCGAGCACTCGTTCCTCGCGCAGCAAATGGGGATCCCGCTGGTCGAGGGTCGCGATCTCATCGTGCACGACAACCTCGTCTACCTCCGCGAGACCACCGGCCTCGAGCGCATCCACGTCATCTACCGACGGGTCGACGACGACTTCCTCGATCCCCTCGCCTTCCGGCCCGACTCGGTCCTCGGAGTCGCAGGGCTCGCGGATGCGTATCGCGCCGGCAACGTCACGCTCGCGAACGCCCTCGGCACCGGCGTCGCGGACGACAAGGTGGTGTACCGCTTCGTACCGGACTTCATCCGCTACTACCTGAGTGAAGAGCCGATCCTCCCGAACATCGACACCTACGTCGGCGCGCTCGAAGACGACCTCGAGTTCATGTGCGCGAACCTCGGCGACCTCGTCGTGAAGCCCGCCAGCGCGTCCGGTGGTTACGGCATCGTGATCGGCCCGCAAGCCTCGACGGCTGAACTCGAAGATCTCGAGGAACGCGTCCGCGCCGATCCGCGTGGGTGGATCGCCCAGCCGCTGCAGGAGTTCAGCACGATTCCGACCTACCAGCAGGGCAAGTTCCGGGCGCGCCGCGCCGACCTCCGTCCCTTCGCGCTGACCGGTAGCAGCACTTGGGTACTCCCCGGCGGCTTGACGCGCGTAGCACTCGTCGAAGGGTCTTACGTCGTGAACTCGTCCCAAGGCGGTGGCAGCAAAGACACCTGGATCCTGAGGGGCGAAGCCCCCGAGCTGGACGCCGCGGATCTCGAGGCCGCGGCACGCCTCGCCGTGCTCGCCACCTCCGAGGTTGCCCTGTCGCCGGAGAACGGCGCTGACGCCACCCCCATCGAGGAGCCAGTCACGCCGATGGTGCAAAGGACCTAGGGCGATGCTGAGCCGCGTCGCCGAGAACCTCTACTGGCTCGGACGCTACCTCGAGCGCGCTGAGAACGTGGCGCGGCTGGCCGACGTCTCCCACCACGTCTCGGTCGAGTCAGGCATCGAGCCAGCCGCCGACCAGCAGACCTG
The DNA here is from genome assembly GCA_028279505.1 of Dehalococcoidia bacterium. Classification (GTDB taxonomy): domain Bacteria; phylum Chloroflexota; class Dehalococcoidia; order UBA2979; family UBA2979; genus UBA6627. Next base: position 27,567 of record JANQNP010000033.1, on the reverse strand, counting down.
GTCCGCCGTCATCGTCACCACCGGCGCCGCCGAGCGCTTCGAGGCGGCACAGGCCGCGGACCCGACGATCACTGCCGGCGAGTTCCTGATCCTCTCGCTGGACAATCCCAACTCCCTGCGCTCGACGGTCGGCAACGCACGGCGCATCGCGCGCGAGCTACGCGAGCACATCTCTCGCGAGGTCTGGGAGGAGATCAACCAGCTCTATCTCACCGTCCAGCGGGTCGGCTCAGTGTCGTCTGCCGGGATGCACGAGTTCTACGAGACGGTGAAACGCTCTGTCGCCACGACGTTCGGACTCTTCGACAACACGGTCCTCTTGGACGAGGGGCGTAACTGGTTCCGCTGCGGCCTCTTCATGGAACGCGCCGATATGTCTAGCCGCATCATCGATGCGAAGTACTTCATCCTGCTTCCCGATCCGGTCGAGGTCGGCGGGACCATCGACCGCGTGCAGTGGATGTCCGTGCTCCGCTCCGCCTCGGCCTGGCAGGCGTTCCGCCTCACCTACCGGGGCCCGATCACGGGACCGAGGGTCGCCGCGATGCTCGTCCTGAACGAGCGCTTCCCACGAAGCCTGCTGTTCTGCATCCGCGCGATGCAGCGTCACTACGAGGCCGCCACCGCGCAGACGCCACGCGCGCAGGCCGTCCACGCCTCACGAGAGCTCGCGGTCCTCGAACTCGACCTCGCCGCCACCGACGAAGATTCACTGATCCGCGATGGTCTCCACGAGTTCCTCGACGGCTTCCAGAGTCGGCTGGCGGCCGTCGACCAGCTCCTCACGGAGCACATCTTCCACGTCCTCCCGTCCACGGTTCGCTAACCATGCGCGTTCACCTGGACTGGGAGTCGACCTATCACTACTCCGAGCCCGTCCGCCTGCTTCACACCGAGCTGCGGGTGCTCCCCGCCGACGGATTCGGGCAGCGGCTCGAGGCGGGCACGCTCTCGCTCACGCCCGAGGCAAAACCGCACGCCCTCCGCGACATGTTCGGAAACACCTACCACCACGTCGATTTCCTCGAGGAGATCGACCAGATCACGGTGAAGCTCAACGCTGACGTGGAGACGACGCCCTCGGAACTGGGGGACGCCTCGGCGATCGATGCCGTGAGCCCGCTCCTACAGCACCTTTATCTCGCGCCGACGGACCGGGCTCCACGCGACCCGGCGATCATCGCGCTCGCCGACCCGATTCCCGCTGACCTAGATCCGGTCGCGACCGGCCGCGCGCTCTGCGAACTCCTCGGCGCGCGGTTCGTCTTCGAGGTCGGTTCGACCGATGTTGCAGCGACCGCGCTGGATCTACTCGCCCTCAAGCGCGGCGTATGTCAGGACTTCAGCCACCTGATGCTGGCCGCGCTCCGCCAGCGCGGGATCCCCGCTCGCTACGTGAGCGGTTATCTCGCCCCGGAGCAAGGCGAGGCGGCAAGCGAAGCATCACACGCCTGGGTCCAGCTGCTCGCGGACGGCCGCTGGCACGGCTTCGATCCCGCGAACGACACAGCCCAGGACGGCCGCTACGTAGTCACGGCGGTAGGCCGTGACTACGACGACGTGCCGCCGATCCGAGGTACATTCGCCGGTGTCGCCACCGAAGGCTGGCGCACCACGCTCAGCGTCCGAGCCAACGACACCCAGCAGTAGCTCCGAAGTAGCAAGGCACTCACGCGATGACCTTCTGTCTCGGCATGAAATGCGACGAGGGACTCCTGGCGATCGCCGACACCCGTATCACCAGCGGAACCGAGGCATCGCTAGCCAAGAAGATCACCGTCCACCAGGGCGAGCGCCACGCGATGTTCGTTCTGACCAGCGGACTGCGCTCCATCCGCGACAAGGCGATCACCTACTTCGAGGAGCGCCTGGACCAGGATGAGCCCGGCCTCGTCAAGATGTACGAGGCGGCGAACGCACTCGCCGAGGAGGTACGTCGGGTACGCGAGGAAGACAGCCGTTGGCTGATCGAGGGCGGCCTGGCATTCGACCTGCACTGCATCATCGGCGGCCAGCTCGAAGAGGACGACGAGCCCCACCTCTACCTCTTGTACCCGGAAGGCAACTGGGTCGAGGTCCGCAGCGGCACGCCGTACGTCATCATCGGCGAGTCCCGATACGGGAAGCCGATCCTCGATCGCGTCTGGCGCCACGATCAGCCGCTACGGAACGCACTGCGTGATGGACTGCTCGCCTTCGACGCCACCGTCACCAGCGCCTCCGACGTCGATCCGCCGCTCGACACCGTCCTCTACCTCAACGACAGCTACGAGATGAACGAGCGTCGCTTCGAGACCGACGAGCTGCAGCCGATCCGCGAGTTCTGGGGCGAGCGAATGCGTGAAGCGGTCGATGCGACGACCGAACTCGTCGACCCGCTGATCGCTGAGATCGAAGGATCGCCCGTCGCTCCCGATCACGTCACGCCGATTCGGCCAAGGTCTCAGTAGGACCCTCTTTCAAGAGCCTCGGCACGTTCTGCCACCCCGGCGCTGCGGCCGGACGGCGGTGCCGACCCATCCCAGCGCTGTCTCTCTATCTTCTGGCGGTCGTCAGGTAACGAAGCACCGGATTTCGGCCGATGATCACCCGATCAAATGAGACAGATCGCATCGACGCTCTCCATGCTCGGTGGCCTGCTGCTCGCGACCAGTGTCGCGTGCACAGACCAGGCGTCGCCGCGCGCGGTCAGCACGACGCCGGTGGCCGAGGTCACCGCGGCCCCGATCGAGGAGCCACTCACCTACACCGTCGTCTCGGGCGACTTCCTCTCTGAGATCGCCCGCCGGTTCGAGGTTGAACTCGACGAGCTGATCGAAATCAACAACATCGAGAACGCTGCGCTCATCGAGGTGGGCCAGGAGCTGGTCATTCCAGGCGCGAGCACGACCGTCGTCGACCTCTTCGCCCTGACGCCCGCCGAACGCTGGCCAGAAATCTACCCGCCGCAAGAGCTGCCACCTCCACCTGAGCCGACACCCCTCGAGGAGCTGCGGAACCGTATCGCCGCGCTGCCATGGCCGCCTCGCGACACAATGGTCAGCGGCGGCGTAATCGCCGGATTCGCGATCACTGCCCTCGTCGCCGGCCTGGCCCTCACCTCGGTCGAGTACCACACGCGCCGCTGGGCACGACGCACGACACCGAGAGCCGCGCGCCGGGCGTTCCGGTGGTGGGGCAATGCGGCCGTGGTCCCCAGGCACACCTATCTGTCAATCCGCCGTCGCGCGTTGGCGGGCTGGAGATTGACCGTCATCGCGGTGAACGCCACGTGGGCCGGCATCAAGGCCGCCGACCGGCGCTATCGGCGCGCCCGCACCGCCGTCATCATGGGCTGGGTGCGAACCAAGGTGCACCGCGAACGCATCGCTGAGCGCGCGAAGCCCGTCATCGAGCGCGCTGACGACATTGCTGGACGCGCCGTCGACGTCACCCTCGAGCGGACGCGCGAACTCGTCGACACCGTCCGGGACCGCGCACCTGCCGCCACCGACAGCTTCAACGTCATCGGCGAGCGAGCAACCTCAGTTCGCCGCACCGTGACCACCGGCGCCCAACGAGCGCGACGCGACGTCTTTGAAGCGGCACCACCGCCCGAGCGTTGGCGAACGCGAATCGCCGGCGAGCTCGCCAAAGCCTTTGAACGCGGTCAGCTCCAGGTCCGCTACGTCCCAGTGATCGACCTGGACGCCCACGCCCTGAGCGCCGTCGAGGCTCACCTCTTCTGGCAGCACCCACAGCGCGGCTTGATGGTGGCCCGGGACATCCACACTGCCACGCAGGATCACCCGGAGCTCGGCGCGGCCCTGCTTGAGTTCCTGCTCGAGCAGAGCTGCGGGTTCGTCAAGGATCGAATCGATCGCCGGTTCCCCTCGGCACAGCTCATCGTCCCGGTCACCCTCGAGCAGATCGTCGAGTCGGAGCCGCTTGCCGCAATCGATCGGGGCCTGACCAGCGCGAACCTTGCGCTCGACCGGCTCAAGGTCGAAGTCGCGGAGCCGCACGCCCTTCAGGACCCGCTCACGGCCGCCGCCTTCATCCGCAACCTGCGGAGCATGGGGATCGGCGTTCACCTCGACGACTACGGCATGGCTGCCTCGCAGGACCTCGCGCAGCTCGGAGTTTCGAGCGTCACCGTCGACTTCGCGGCCGCAGGCACGAGCAGTGAGGCACGCAACATCCTCTCCGACGCGGTCGAGGCCGCACAGGATCTCCGCCTCCCGGTCACTGCGCGCCATTCCCGCACCGAGGCCGCCCGCGCACTGCAGGTCTCCCTCGGGTGCTCTTTCGAGGCTGTCGGCGAACCGTTGCCGGCCGACGCCTTCGTCAAGGCTCATGTTGAAGAAGCACCAGCTAAAACTGAGTCCGAGCCGACGCCTCTGTCAGCGTCTACAACCTCGATCGCCGATGTCCCCGAGGAGCCGGTCAGCACCAACGCGTCCCCGCCCGCCTCAGCTGAGCCCGATCATCACCCAAACGATGCGCCAGTCGACGACACTCGCGACAGGCAGACGCATCGCCCCGCCGGCCCGCTGCGCGTCAGCCGCCCTTCGCTCGCTCGACCGACCGCAGCCCCGCAGTCCTCCGAGGGCGTCCCCAGCGTCGTCTCCCCGGCGTCGAGCGAACCGTCGTCTGACGAGGCACTCGGAGCAGACGAGGCGCAATCCGAAGATGCCGAGGACGCGACGGAAGCGGCTACGCTAACCGAAGGAGACAACGCAGCCTCCGGCCGTCCCGTCGACGCCGCCTAGCGCCGCTCCCCGCACCCTGCGACTCAACCTAAACTGCAGCTGATGCTGTTCAGCCGCCGATTCCACGACCCGATCGCGCGCGGTGAGGTCACTCGCACCATCCGTCGTTGGAAGCGACCGCAGGCGCGGCCCGGCGGTCGCTACCGCCTTCCAGGCGCCAGCACCATCGAGGTCGACAGCGTCACCCCGATCGACAATGAAGACCTCACCGCTGAGGACGCGACCCGCTCAGGCTTCGACTCCATCGAGGAGCTACGCACCGCAGCTCCCGATCGGGATGGCGCCACCCTGTACCGCATCGACTTCCACTTCGTCGGCCAGCTCGTCGATCCCCGCACGGCGCTCGCCGCCAACGCCGACCTCGATCAGTCGGAACTCGCCTCCATCGCCGAGCGGCTCCAGAAGATGGACGCACGCAGCCGTCGCAGTTGGGTCCGCGAGACCCTCGACCAGATCGACGCCAACCCGGCGACGGTCTCGCACCAGCTCGCCGCTGCCATAGGCTTCGAGACGCAGCCCTTCAAGGCCAACGTCCGCAAGCTCAAGACTCTCGGCCTGACGATCAGCCTGGAGCGTGGCTATGAGCTCTCGCCGAGGGGTCGCGCAGTCCTCGCATACCTCGAGTCCACCACCTGAGTGGGGATCGGGCGGGCGAGATCGTGCCCGCATGCGACTTATGATGGAGTCCGCGCCTCCGTAGCTCAGGGGATAGAGCATCGGCCTCCTAAGCCGTGTGCCCAGGTTCGAATCCTGGCGGGGGTACCACGACTCCGTCACCGTCCGGTTCCGCCCCGTGACCGCCCGCCCCGGCGTGCTATTGTGCGGCCCTCCACATCGAGAACGTGCGTGATTACGCACCCACCGAGGGAGCGCACCGCTGCCTGCCCTGCTCGACGGCATCCGCGTCCTCGACCTCAGCGACTGGGTCGCTGGCTCCTTTTGCGGCCGGCTGCTCGCCGACTACGGCGCCACCGTCACCCGCGTCGAGGCTCCCGAGGGCGATCCGATCCGCCACCATGCACCCTTCGCCGGTGATCGCCCGAGCGTCGAAACCTCGCTCCTGTCTCTGCACCTGAACGCGAACAAGCGCAGCGTCACGATCGACCTCGATCAGGAAGCCGGGCGCGACGTCGTCCGTCAGCTCGCCGCCACGTCCGACATCGTGATCGACGACCGCGGCCCCGACGTCCTCGACGAGATCGGCCTCGGCTGGGACGCACTCTCGGAGGGCCGCAACGACCTGGTGATGGTCTCGATCACGCCGTTCGGTCTTACCGGTCCGTGGCGCAACTACCGAGGCTCCGAACTCACCCTCCAGGCGATGGGCGGTCCGCTCCATCTCAACGGGACGCCCGACCGCGAGCCGGTGAAGAGCGGCGGCTATGTCGGTCACGTCCACGCCGGCATTAGCGCCGCCTATGGCGCAATGATGCTCTGCCTCCGCGTCGAGGACGGCGGTGCCGGCGACCGTATCGACCTCGCGATCTACGAGACGCAGTCCGGCTTCCGCGACCGTCGCACGCCGTCGCTCCTCAGCGCCGCCTACGCTGGCTATCCGGGCAAGCGCCAGGGCAGCGGTGAGCGCGTCGCCAGCGGCGTCCGTCCTGTCGCTGACGGCTACGTCAATATCCTCGGCGCCTCGCCCCGCTACTTCGCGAGGTTCCTCGAGCTAATCGAGGGCGGCCACCTGAACGACCGCCCCGAGTCGAAGCTACCCCCACCCCAGATGCCACAGGAGTTCATCGACGAGGTCGAAGCGACCTACCTCACGTGGCTGCTCCAGCGCACGAAGCAAGAGGTCGTCATCGCCACGCAGGCGATCGGCGCCCTCGGCGGCGCGGTCTACACCACCGAGGATCTCCTCAACGACCCCCATTACCGGGGCCGCGGTGTCTGGGACACCGTTGACCACCCCATTGCCGGCCCGGCCGAGCACGCCGGCCGCCAACTCATCCTCTCCGAGTCCCCTCGCAACCCGGCACGTCCCGCGCCGCTCCTCGGCGAGCACAACGAGACCGTCCTCATCGACGAACTCGGCCTCACTCGCGACGAGTACCACGCCCTCGCCGCCAGCGGCACGATCGGCACCCTGAGCGAGGTCACGGCATGACCAACGACAACACCCACCGGCTCCCCCTCGAGGGCGTGCGCGTCGCCGCCGTCACGGTCGTCTGGGCCGGCCCGCACGTCACACAACTCCTCGCGGAGTGGGGGGCCGACGTGATCCGCGTCGAGCCGATGAACCGCGTCCAGCCTTACTCGCGGCTCAGCCTCCAGCGGCAGTCGCCCGAGGTGCAGCGCCTCTCCGCGCAGAGCGGCACCACCTTCGCGCTCACGCCGGACCTCGACCCTGGCTCCGACCCGTGGAACCGCAGCGCCGCCTTCAACGCACACGCCCGCAACAAGCGCGCCATCACCTGCGATATCACCTCGCCCGACGGGCACGACACCTTCCTCCGCCTGATCAAGGAGTGCGACGTCCTCGTCGAGAACAACGTCCCCGAGACCATCGAGAAAGCGGGCATCACCTACGAGGAGCTGCGGAGGGTGAACCCAAACATGATCATGCTGCGGATGCCGGCGTTTGGGTTGGATGGGCCGTACAAGAACTTCCGCGGGTTCGGGACGCACGTCGAGGGGATGATCGGGCATCACCACTTGCGCGGGTATGAGGACCTCGGGCCGGACTACACGGGCGATGCGTTCACCGCGGACGCGATCGCGGGGGTCATGGGTGCGTTTGCGGTGACCGCAGCGGTTCGCCACCGGGAGCGGACCGGGCAGGGGCAGCAGATCGAGATGCCGCTCGCCGAGGCGTTCCTGCCCGTCCTCGGGGAGTGGATCCTCGAGTACACCTACAACAACCGCGTCGCCCCCAGCCAGGGGAACAGTCACCCGACGCACGCCCCGCACGGGATCTATCCGGCGACCGGGGACGACAACTGGATCGCGATCGACATCGAGACCGACGAGGAGTTCGTCACGCTCAACGACGTGCTCGGGATCCAGCTCCACAGGGACGATCGCTTCGCGACCAACGAGGCTCGCATGGAGCACCGACGCGACCTCGACGCCGCGATCGGCGAGGCGACGAGCTCGTGGGACAAGTTCGAGCTGTTCCACGCGCTCCAGGGCCGCGGCGTGATCGCTGGGCCGGTCATGGACGAACTCGAGGCGCTCGAGTCCGAGCAACTCGCCGCGCGCGGCTGGTTCGAAGAGATCACCCAGGCCGCGGCAGGCACGCACCGCCACCCTGGTCTCCTCTTCAAGATGCAGGACACCCCGAACCAGATTCGCCGTCCGCCCCCAGCCCTCGGCGAGGACAACGACGACGTCTATCTCGACCTGCTCGGGTATTCCCGCGAGGAGTACGACGCGCTGATCGAGAAAGGCCTCGTCGGCACGACGTATCCCGAGGAGCTGCTACGCAGCGCGAACTGACGCGCGGAGCCCTCGTTCGAGACCCAGCGCATCGGTGTGTGACCGGCGTTGAGGCGCCCAGCGCCGACCTCCCCTAGCCTCGCCCGATGCTCCCGATCGAAGAGGCCGTGTTGCTGGTCGTCGTCGGCGCCGTGATCGGCGCCTACTCGATCTCGATCGGCGCCGGCGGCGGCTTCTTGATCGCCCCACTGCTGCTGATCCGATACCCCGATGCGGAACCGGAGGTCGTGACCACGGCCTCGCTGACGGCTGTGGTCATCACGAGCGTCGCCTCATCCGCGATTGTTCTCCCGGAACGCCGGGTCGACGTTCCCGTCGCGCTGTGGATCTCCGCGATCGCCGTGCCCGCCGGATTCGTCGGCGCCCTGGGGACGGTCGCGCTCCCTCGGGAGGCGTTCGCGATCGGCTTCGCGATCCTGCTCGTGGTTCTTGCGCTTTACATCATCCTCAAGCCGACCTCGCCATCGCCGACGGCGGACGGCATCGGCGTCCCACGCCATCTCGTGGATCGCGACGGCATGACCTTCGATTACCGGATCCCGGTGCGGCGGAGCATCGCGCCGAACGTCGGCATGGCGTTCGTCTCCGCGCTCGCGGGCATTGGCGGCGGACCGATCGGCGTTCCGATCATGACTCGCATCATGCAGATCCCCCACGCCATCGCCGTTCCGACGGTCCAGGTGAAGACGGCCATCTACTCCGCCGCGGTCGTGCTGTTCCACTTCGCGCTCGGCGACGCTGGCGGCGCGATGCAGGACATCCCATGGCTCGGTCTCGGCGTGGTCATCGCCAACCCGTTCGGTCAACGGCTCCGTCGATCACTCGGCGAAGGTCCGCTGATGCGCGCCCTGGCCTTCGGCCTGTTCATCGTCGCCGCTCGTACCGCCTTTGGCGCGTTCGGATAGTCGCGGGGGGCGCAACTATTCGAGGTCGATCCGACCTTCCTCGCCAGAGGCGCTGCCGCGGTAGATCAGCTCCGACGGCGTCCTTCCCTCCGGCAACTCGAAGTACGCCGAGCCCTCGCCGGACTCGCCCTCGCCCAGTTCGAGCGAGTCGAGGTTGCCCGGGCAATCGAGGCAGCTCGAGTTCGGATGCTCCTCACCGGCGTCATCAGCGAGCGTCAGCTCGAACGCCGTGAAGTACCCACCCCCGTCGCCGATGGCGCGCGCTTCGAGGTCGATTCGGACATTCGCGGTGTTCGATCCTGCGTGCTGCGTCGTGTCGTACGGGTGGCGTGCGTCTTTCAACTCGAGTTCGATGTTCCCGACTCGCATGCTCCGCGCCGCATCGTCCGAGCTCGTCTCGTCAGGTACCGCGGTCGCTGAGGCGGTCTCCGTCGGATCCGACTGCTCGTCGCCGGCAGCGGCACTCGGTGTGGGCGTCGGCTCGTCAGCGTCATCGTCGTCACCGGGGAGCCCGACGCAGAGCCCAAGCAGCAACGCGAGCAGCAGCCCCAGCAGCCCGCCCACCGCGATCTTCGGGAACGGGCCGTCGATGCCCCACCCACTCGCACTTCCAAGGCCGCCCGGCCCTGCTCCCTGGGTCATCAACGCCATCCCGTTCGTGATCGCCGCGCCAACCCCGTCATCCTAGAGGGCGGGCTACAGTGATCCGGTAAACGCGATAGAAACGAGGTCGCATGTTCGCCGAACGCCGCGCGGAGCTGATGGAAGCGATGCGCGCCCAGGCCGACCACACGGCAGCCATCTTCGTCTCCGCCCGGGAGCTCATCCGCAACTCGGACGTGTACTTCGAGTTCCGACAGGACTCGACGTTCTACTACCTCACCGGCTTCGACGAACCGGACAGCGTCGCGCTCCTTCGCCCCGGCGCCGAGGCGCCGTTCGTCATGTTCGTTCGCCCACACGACCCCGAGATGGCGATATGGGTCGGCGCACGCGCGGGCATCGACGGCGCCATCGCCAACTACGGCGCTGACGAGGCCTACCCGATCGAGGAGCTGTCGGAGCGCCTGCCCGAGCTGCTCGCCGAGGTCGAGCACCTCTACTACCCGCTCGGCACCGACGAGGAGGTCGACGCGCTCGTCTCGAAGTACGTCGCCCGCCGTCGCCAGGGCGCCCAGCGCGGCGCGAAGACGCTCGAGGGGCTGCGCGACCCCAGTCCGCTCGTCGACGAGATGCGCCTCCACAAGTCCGAGGTCGAGGCGGCGGCGATCAACCGCGCGGTCACGCTCACCGGTCACGGCTTCGATCTGGCGATGAAGGCGACGCAGCCCGGGATGCACGAGTACGAGGTCCAGGCGCTGATGGAGGCGGAGTTCCGCCGCCTGGGGTCACGCCGCAACGGCTACCCCTCGATCGTCGCGGGCGCCCACGACTCCTGCGTCCTCCACTACACGACCAACCGCAAGGAACTGGGCGCGGGCGATCTGCTCCTGATCGACGCTGGCGCCGAGTGGGATTACTACACCGCCGACGTCACCCGCACCTGGCCGGTCGGCGGCAAGTTCTCGCCTGAGCAGCGCGCCGTCTACGACGTGGTGCTCCGCGCCCAGGAAGCCGGCATCGCCGCGTCGCAGCCCGGCCTCCCGTTCGATGGCGTCCATCAGGCCAGCCTCCGCGTGATCGTCGAGGGTCTCGTCGAGCTCGGCATCCTCGAGGGCGACGTCGACCAGCTGATCGAGGAAGACGCGTACCGGCCGCACTACATGCACTCCACCTCGCACTGGCTCGGCATGGACGTCCACGACGTCGGTCGCTACCGCGATGGCGACGAGTCGGTCACGCTCAAGCCCGGCATGTGCTTCACCGTGGAGCCCGGGATCTACCTCAACCCGGAGAACGAGGACGTCCCCGAGCAGTACCGAGGGATTGGCATCCGGATCGAGGACGACATCCTCATCACCGCGGATGGCCACACCAACCTCAGCGGCCACATCCCGAAGGACCCGGACGAGATCGAGGCGATCGTCGGTAGCGCGACCAGCTAGCCACGCTCGTCGACGCTGCACCCCGATCGGCCCCATTTTCGGGGCTGGATCGGGGTTTCGTGACAGTTGTCACAAGACATAGAACACCAGTACTGTTAACGTAAGTACTCGTCTGCCCGAAAGCCTTGACAAGGCACTTCGATCACGCGCATCATCCTTGTCCCGCAACGCCAAACGCGCTAACGCGGGTACACAATTTTCGGCCTCGAATCGGGCTCGCCGGGCGCTCCCCAGCACCCCGCCCGCAGGCCTCAACTACCGCCGCCCGCTCCCACGCCCGCGGCTGAACGGACCCGTGCCATATGCGCATCTCTCGCCGCTTCACCACTGCCGGCCGCGACCCCTACGAGGGCGTCCCCTTTGAGTCGCGCACCTCGAAGATCGTGAACCCCGACGGCTCCGTCGTCTTCGAGGCCAACGACATCCAGATGCCGGCGCAGTTCTCGCAAGTGGCGACCGACATCATGGCGCAGAAGTACTTCCGCAAGGCCGGCGTCCCCGTCGAGTCGCGCCGCGTGGAGGAAGACGGCGTCCCCGTCTGGCTGCAGTCCTCCGTCCCCGTCGAGGGCACGGAGATGATCGGTGAGCGTGACGCGCGCCAGGCGTTCCATCGCCTCGCCGGCACCTGGACCTACTGGGGCCAGCGCTACGGCTACTTCGACACCGAGCAGGACGCGCGCGCCTTCTACGACGAGCTCTCCCACATGATGGCGACCCAGCGCACCGCGCCGAACTCGCCGCAGTGGTTCAACACCGGCCTCCACTGGGCCTACGGCATCGAGGGTCCTGCCCAGGGCCACTCCTACGTCGACCCCGACAGCGGGAAGATGACCCGCTCCAGCAGCGCCTATGCGCGCCCGCAGCCGCACGCCTGCTTCATCCAGTCCGTCCAGGACGACCTCGTCAACGAGGGCGGGATCATGGACCTCTGGACCCGCGAAGCCCGCATCTTCAAGTACGGCTCCGGCACCGGGTCGAACTTCTCCTCGATCCGCGGTGAGAACGAGGACCTCTCCGGCGGCGGCAAGTCGTCCGGCCTGATGTCCTTCCTCAAGATCGGCGACCGCGCCGCCGGCGCGATCAAGTCCGGCGGCACCACCCGCCGCGCCGCCAAGATGGTGATCGTCAACGCCGACCACCCGGACGTCGAGGACTTCATCGACTGGAAGGTCAACGAGGAGCAGAAGGTGGCCGCCATGGTCGCCGGCTCCCGCATGATCCGGCGCCACCTCCAGCACGTGCTCGACGCCTCCGCCGAGGGCCTCGACCCGACCGCGAACCGCGCGCTCCGCAAGGCTGTCAACCGCGCCCGCCGCGACGGCGTGCCGGAGGCCTTCGTCCAGCGCGTCCTACAGCTCGTCGCCCAGGGCGAGGAGGAGATCGACTTCCGCGAGTTCGACACCGACTGGCAGGGCGAGGCCTACATCACGGTCTCCGGCCAGAACTCCAACAACTCGGTCCGTGTGACCTCCGAGTTCATGGACGCGGTCAACGAGGACCGCGACTGGGACCTCGTCCGCCGCACCGACGGCGCCGTCCACAAGACCGTGCGCGCCCGCGACCTCTGGAACCGCATCGGCAGCGCCGCCTGGCAGTCCGCCGACCCCGGCCTCCAGTTCGACACCACCATCAACGAGTGGCACACCTCGCCCGCCGGCGGCCGCATCAACGGCTCGAACCCGTGCAGCGAGTACATGTTCCTCGACGACACCGCCTGCAACCTGGCGTCGCTCAACCTGATCGCCTTCACCGACCTCGACAGCGGTGAGTTCGACCTCGAGGGCTACCGCCACGCGATCCGGCTCTGGACGATCGTCCTCGAGATCTCCGTGCTGATGGCGCAGTACCCGAGTGAGATCATCGCCGAGCTGTCCTACGACTACCGCACGCTTGGTCTCGGCTACGCCAACCTCGGCACCCTGCTCATGCTCGAGGGGATCCCGTACGACTCGCCCGAGGCGCTCGCCTGGACCGGAGCGCTCACGGCGGTCCTCACCGGCGAGTCCTACGCCACCTCCGCCGAGATGGCCGGCGAGCTGGGCGCCTTCCCGCGCTACGCCGAGAACCGCGACGCGATGCTCCGCGTCATCCGCAACCACCGCCGCGCCGCCTACCACGCGCCGGCCGCGGACTACGAGGCGCTGACCGTCCTGCCGCACGGCATCAACGAGACGTTCTGCCCGCCGGAGCTGCTCGACGCCGCCCGCAGCGCCTGGGATCGCGCGCTCGTCCTCGGTGAGGAGCACGGCTACCGCAACGCGCAGACCACGCTGATCGCGCCGACCGGCACGATCGGGCTGCTGATGGACTGCGACACCACTGGCGTCGAGCCGGACTTTGCCCTCGTGAAGTTCAAGAAGCTCGCCGGCGGCGGCTACTTCCGCATCATCAACGAATCGGTGCCCACCGCGCTCCGCCGCCTGGGCTACACCCGCAGCCAGGCGGATGACATCGTCGCCTACGCGGTCGGCACACAGCACCTCGAGGGCGCGCCGGTCATCAACCGCATCTCGCTGGCCGAGCGCGGCTTCACCCAGCCCGTGCTCGACTCGCTCGATGAGGCGCTGTCGACGGCGTTCCACATCAGCTTCGTCTTCAACCGCTTCCAGCTTGGCGACGAGTTCTGCATCAACGCGCTCGGCTTCAGCGAGGAGCAGCTCGACGAGCCGGGCTTCGACATGCTCCGCGAGCTCGGCTTCAGCTCCGAGCAGATCGAAGCCGCGAACGACCACATCCTGGGACGCATGACCACCGAGGGCGCGCCGCACCTCCGCGAGGAGCACTACGCGGTCTTCGACTGCGCCAACAAGTGCGGCAAGTACGGCACGCGCTACATCGAGCCGATGGCCCACGTCCGCACCATGGCCGTGGCACAGCCGTTCATCTCCGGCGCCATCAGCAAGACGATCAACATGCCTGAGGAAGCGACCGTCGAAGACGTCAAGGACGTCTACGCCGCCGCCGCGACCTCGATGGTCAAGGCGCTCGCCCTCTACCGCGACGGCTCCAAGCTCTCGCAGCCCCTCGCCGCCTCCGCCTTCGATGACTTCGACGGCCTCGACGAGGAGGACGAGGAAGCAGCGGCCGCCCAGGAGCACCCCGCCGTCGTCGCCGCTCAGCGGATGCTGGACGAGATGCGCCGCGGCGAGCGCGAGAAGCTCCCGTCACGCCGCAGCGGTTACTCGCAGAAGGCCAAGGTTGGCGGGCACACGATCTACATCCACACCGGCGAGTTCGAGCCGGCGAACGGTGGCGCACCGCGCCTCGGTGAGGTGTTCATCGACACGGCCAAGGACGGCGCCGCGTTCCGCAGCCTGATGAACTGCTTCGCCATCGCCGTCTCGATGGGCCTCCAGTACGGCGTCCCGCTCGAGAAATTCGTCGACACCTTCGTCTTCACGAAGTTCGAGCCGAACGGGATGGTCACCGGGCACGACCGCATCCAGTTCTCCAGCTCGATCATCGACTACATCTTCCGCGAGCTGGCGGTCACCTACCTCGGTCGCGAGGATCTCGCCCACCTCGGGCCGGTCGACCTCGCGACCGACCCGAGCGCCGACGACGACGTCCCGGTCGACGTCGGGACGCAGGGCACGCCGGCGCCAGCGGCGGCTGCTGCCCCGGCAGCGCCCTCGATCAACGGTGCTTCCGAGGTCGTGGCGACACCGGTCGTCGCCAGCCCGGTCGCCGAGACCAATGCGGTTGCCAGCAACGGCGCTACGCCTCAGCTCACGGCCGGCCTCGCCGCCTCGAGCGTCGTCGAGGTGACGACCGTTGTCGCCGAGCGCGAGACGATCTCCATCGAGCAGGCGCGCCAGTCTGGCTTCGAAGGCGACCCCTGTCCCGATTGCGGCCAGCTGATGATGGTCCGCAACGGCACCTGCCTGAAGTGCATGGCCTGCGGGACGACGACTGGCTGTAGTTAGCCACCTCGTCGAGGTTCATCACCCAGGGGCGCGGCTTCGGCCGCGCCCCTGCTGCTTTCCGCACCCATCGGGCAGGCTCGGCACTGAGCGCAGAGCCCAATCTGACAGCCTCGTCAGCAACTCGTTCCGGGCGTAACAAGCCCGACACACGTCCGATGCTAGGCTGCGCGCACTGCTCCTCCCCACAGACCCGCACCGCTGCGGAAGGGAGTCCGAACATGTCCCAACTCGCACGCGACCACGGCATGGACGCCATCACCGAGCGCACCTGGAACGGAAGCGCCGATCTGCTTGACGCGAACGGAGATGTCATCGCCAGTGTGGCCGCCGAACTCTGGCAACACGCACAGCCCGGTCGAGGCGTCCAATGGGGCGGTCGCCTCGAGGCGCCCGCCCGCGCCGAACCGCCTCACCTCCCGAGTGCCGAGTACACCTATACGCTCCGGCTCGTCGATGGCGGGGAGGGACGCGTCACGCCGCACGGCGCGCCGCGCGTCCACCTCTTCGCCAGCCCCGAGGCGCACGAGGAACTCGACGTGATGGGCTTCGGCCCACCGCCGTTCTGACGGCGACCGACCGCACGACGGGTGGTTGTTCAGGCCTCGGGAGGTTCGCCCGCCAACGGCGGGTCGGGAGTCAGTGCGCTCAGGTCGGTCGGTGGACGTGATCCGCGAAGACGTCGAACCGCTTCCAGAAGAGGAAGCGGTTCACCTCGACCTCGACGCGGCTCGCCCACTGCGTGAGGACCGGGGTCACCAGTAGCTCAACGTCGCCGCCGACCGAGACCGGCTGATACTTCGCGAGGTTCTTGCCTTTGAGGTAGGTGTCGACCGACACCTCGATGTGGCCGCTTCAACCGATCGGCGGGATGAAGTCGAGCGCTGCGCGGCCCCCGCGGTCACGCACGAGATCCAGCGCCTGGGGTGAGAACTCGATCTCCATCGCTCGACCCTACCGTTCGCAGCTCACGAGATCAGTAGCACCCATCACCGGGGCTGATCGCTCACCGCGGCACGCTCCGTTTCCCAGCGAGCGCGAGCCGCGGGCCACTCGTCCTCGAGGATCGACATGAAGTGGGTGTCGACGTACTCACCGTGCTCGAAGGCGTGGTGTCGGAGTACCCCGTCGAGGCGGAAGCCCGCCTTCTCGTAGGCGCGGATACCTCGGGCGTTCGCGACCTCGGGATCGATCGTGACGAGGTGAAGCGACTGCACCTCGAAGAGATGCTGGAGCATCGTGCGGATCGCCTCGGTGCCAACGCCGCGATCACGAGCGTCGGGCTCGCCGATGAAGATGTCGATGCCGGCCTTCCAGGCGTAGTCGTCGCCCGGGTAGTCGTGTCCGTACTGGATCTCGCCGACGCCGCGGCCGTCCTCTTCGATCACGAACCGCCAGACCGGGTTCACGTCGGCCTCGAGGTAGTCGTCGCGCGCCGCCTCGATGGTCGCGGGTGCATCGCCGTAGAACTCGATGACCTCGGGATCAGCGAGCCACCGCATCAGGTCGGGGAGGTCGCCCTCCTCGATCGGGCGGAAGGTCAGCCGAGGTCCGGCGATCGGGTCGTGGTCGCCAGGGAGTGGGACGGTCTCGCCGGGCACGGCGCTCAGCGACTGCCGTTCTTCGAGGAGCCGTCGTCCAGCCAGATCAGGCGGGCGGCATCCGAGCCGATCACCAGCTCGTGCTTGCCGCTCCCGCCACCCTCAACGCTGGGCGTCACCGTCCCGAGGTATGGCGCGACCTCTCGGACGGCCACCTTCGCGCTCGGGCGAATGCCCTCCTCGTCGAAGAAGCGGAGCAGGTCCTCGTCCTCCTCGAACACACGCTCGACCACGCCCTGCTCGCCAGCTTCCAGATCGCTGAGCCGGAGGGTCGACATCGGCCCGGAACCGGTCGCCTCGTCCGGGATCGGGTAGCCGAACGGCGATAGCTGGCGCTCACCAAGCAGCTTGACGATCAGCGGCTCGGTCACGTCGGAGATCGAGTGCTCCATGAGGTGGGCTTCCTCGTAGGCGCGCCACCACTCCAGGCCCATGACGTCGACGAGCAGGCACTCGGCCAGGCGGTGCCGGCGCACCATTCGCTCGGCGCGCTCGAAGCCGGCCTTCGTGAGGTGGATCCGCTTCCTCGCGTCCATGCGCACCAGCGAGTCACGGCGGAGCCTCGAGAGCATGCCCGCCACGGAGGCGGGCTTCGTCCCGAGGCGCTCGGCGATGCGGGCCGCGATCGCTTCTTCGCCCTCGTCGTGGGAGAGTCGATAGATGGTCGTCAGCGCGTCATCCGCGGCGACGTTCGTGACCTGCTTCGGCACGGTGCCCTCCCTCGGAGTCCACGTTCTGAGTACAGCGTGCCCATCCAACGAACCGCAGGCCGCAGCGGAGTATGATGCTCGACATGCTGGCCGCAGGAACGCGCACGCGCGCTGTCCTCGTTGTTGCTCATCCTAGCATCGCGTGCTCGCGCGCCCGCTCCGGATGCACCCCAGACTCGGGGCGTGCCTCGTGAGTTTCGACTGCGACGTCGAGGGACAGAACGAGGTCCTCGGTCCGCTCGTCCGGGTGATCGAAGAGGCGGCGGATGATGCGCCGTGGGCACTGATCGGCGGCAGCGCCCTCCGGCTGCAGCAGGCGCCGATCGAATCGCCCAACCTCGAATTCATGACCTCGGCGAATACGGTCGAGGCACTCGCGGGCATGCTGCAGCTCCAGACGCGCTGGGATCGCGGGGATCGCCTCGCCGCCACGAGGATCCACTTCCTGCGTCACGGCGTTCCGGTCTTCGTCTTCTCTGATCCGGTCTTTCACGGGCGCTATGACAGTCTGAAGCCGATGGAGATCCCGTCGCTCTGGGATGCACGTGTCCCGGTCGCCTGCGGGAGTGTGCAGGTGCTCTGCACGCCTCCGGAGTGGGAGTTTCTGCTCGCTGTGGTCCTCGGCGTCGGCGAACGAGTCGAGCAGCTTCGCCAGCACCTTCGAGCGCGTGGGTTCGATAGCCGCCTCGTCGTCCGGTTGCTGCGCGAGGGCCGCGTCGATCGGGAGACCGAGGAATCCGTGTGGTCCGTCCTCGAACGCGATGACTGACTCCAACGAGAACGCCCGCACCGGGAGAGGAACGATTCGATGACGATGCTCGTGAACACTGGCGTGAACAGCGCTGACATGCACACGATCCCCGACCGGGTTCGCGACCTGGAGCAGCTCGGCATCAACTCTGTTTCCGTCGGCGAGACGCAGCACAACCCTTTCCTCCCGTTGATGCTGGTCGCCGAGCACACGGAGCGCATGCAGTTCGCAACCTCGGTGGCGATCGCCTTCCCGAGGGTGCCGCACATCACGGCCAACCTCGCCTGGGACCTCTCGAACTACTCGGGCGGCCGCTTCGTCCTCGGCCTTGGCACGCAGGTGAAGGGGCACAACGAGCGCCGGTTCTCGGTGCCGTGGGCGCCTCCTGGGCCTCACCTTCGCGACTACATCAACTGCATGCGGGCGATCTGGGACTCGTGGCAGAACGGCACCAAGCCGGCCTACGAGGGGGAGTACTACCAGTACAAACTCACGAGCCCGTTCTTCAATCCCGGCCCGATCGAGCACCCCGACATCAAGGTCATCGTCTCGGCGGTGAACCCGTTCAATGCCCGCCTCGCCGGGGAGGTCTGCGACGGGATCGCGATCCACGGATTCAGCACCTTCAAGTACATCCAAGAGGTGCTGATCCCCGCCGTCCATGACGGGGCCGGGCGCGCGGGCAAGAATCCCGCCGAGCTACAGATCCGCGGCGGCGGCATGCTCGCCACCGGTCGCAACGAGGAAGAGGTCGACGCTGCTCGACAGGTCGTGAAGCGCCGCATCTCGTTCTACGGCTCGACCCGCTCTTACTCGAACGTCATGAAGCTCCACGGCTGGGACGACGAGGCCGCCCTCCTCCACCGCATGTCGATCGACGGCCAGTGGGACGACATGGTCGACGTCATCACCGATGAGATGGTCGAGGAGTTCGCCGTCGTCGGCACCTGGGACGTGATCGCCGGCAAGATGCGTGAGAAGTACGCCGGCATCAACACTCAGATCAGCTTCGAGGTCGACCCGCAGAACCCCGATGAGGAGGAGCAGATCAAGGAGATCGTCGCCGAGCTGAAGACCATCCCCACTGTCGGCGAAGCGACCTCTTCCTAGCGGTCCCCACGCCGTGGGTCCGTCCTGGCAGAACCTCATCGACTCGCTCGAGGCGATGTGGGTCCACTTCCGGACGTTCCACTGGGCGGTCCAGGCCCTCCTCCTGGGGCTGCTGATCGGCTTTGCGATCGTGGTGCTGGCGCCGGCGCCGCTAGCCGCGGTTCTGCTGTAGCCGCTTGCCCGCGCCGCGACCGATCGCGCGCCACCGCTTGCGGGCGTCGTCGACCGTGCGCTCGAAGCTTCCGACGTTCGCCACCATCGCTTCGCAGAGCTGGGTCAGTCCCTCGACGTCATCGAGGTGCACCGTCTCGGCGCGCACGCGGCCGTTCGGGCCCGCGTTGTGCCAGTTCCCGAGGGCCAGACAGGCCGCCCCGGTCTCGTAGCCGAGGAGGTCGAACGCCGTCGCCTCAGTCCCGCCGGCGTCCATCAGCTTCCGCTGGTAGCGGAAGCCCGGCCGCTCGGCTGCGATCTCCTCAGCGAGCCGCACCATCCACATGGTCATCGCCGGCGAGAAGATGTGCGCCCGGTCGCCCACGCGGATGATCGGACCGCCACCCTGCTCGGCGCGTCCACCCGCCGAGGATGACGTCTCCAGCGCCACCACCAGCGCGTCCTCGGGCAGCTCCCGCGCCGCCGCCGCGGCAGCAGCCCCTTCGAGCCCAACCTCCTCGGCACGCGTGAACATCCCAATCAGGTGCCCAGTCCGCCCTTCCGCGGCCAACCGATCGAGCGTCGCGAGGATGGTCACCGCCCCCGCGAGGTCGTCACACTGCCGTGCACGCACGATCTTCCCGCGGAACTGGCAGCCCTCGACATCCCACAGTGCCAGGTCGCCCGCCGCCACCTCCGCCGCCCGCTCGAGCTGCGCCTTGGCGCCCACGACGCGCCGTGGCAACCCTGGCCGCGGGGGCTTCGAAACCGCCACCGAAGTCAGTTCGGCCCGCACGCCGGCCGCCGGCAGCGCCGCCCCGTACACCCGGACGTGCTCGCCCTTTCCGTACTCCCCGGCCAACCCACCTCGGAATTCCAGGTCGAGCCGCCGTCCCCTCGCCCGCGTCACCACGAACCCCGGATGGTCCATGTGCGCCTCGAGGACCATCGGCCGCCGCACGCGCCCGCGCCGATAGCTGACGTACACGTTGCCGAATCGGTCCTGCCTGAAGTCCAGCCCTCGTTCCTCCGCGAACCCGTCGAGGTACGCGACCACCCGCTGCTCCTGGTAGGTCGCGGTCGGGATCGGCAGTACCTCCCGCAGGAGCTGCTTCAGCGGCGTCGGGCGCGAGCTTGTGTCGGGCATCGAAACTCCTGGCTGTGAGCGGCTTGCCGAGGCATCGTATCGACGCCCGGGATCAGCCGGTCGTCTCAGCGCCGCGTCGCCCGTACGATCGTCCTCTCATGACCACGCTCGAACAGCCGCGCAGCCCGACGCCGATGGTCCCGCAGCCCGTGCCGAAGGCACGCCGGCGCAAGGATTCGCGCGCCCACAACCGCCCGCTCGTGCCGATCGAGCTCGAACTCACCGGTTTCGCCAACGGAGGCCGCGCGCTCGGGCACGCCGAGGACGGGCGCGTCGTCTTCGTCGAGTACGGCATCCCTGGGGAGCGCGTGATCGCCGAGATTACGCACGACGCGCCCGGCTTCATCGAGGCCACGGCCGTCCTCGTGCTCCGCGCCTCAGAGCACCGCGTTGAGGCGCCCTGCGGCTACTTCGGCCGCTGTGGCGGCTGTCAGCTCCAGCACATCGCGTACCCCGAGCAGCTCAACCTGAAGACCGGCGTCGTCCGCGACCAGCTCACGCGCATCGGCCACTTCGACGCTACCGAGGCCGAGTCGAAGGTGCTCGGCATGCTCGGCATGGACGACCCGTGGCACTACCGCAACCACATGCGCTACACCGTGCGCCGCGACGGCCAGGTCGGCTTCATGCAGCGCGGCACCCACCGATTCCTGCGCATCGACCAGTGCGAGATCGCGTCCGACCGAGCGAATCAGCTGCTCACCGAGATCCAGGACCGGACGATGCAGACCCGGCAGGTCTCGATCCGTGTCGCCGAGCAGACCGACGACTACCTGATCCAGCCGCATCTGCAGTGGCGCCCGAGGACTCCGGCCTCTCGGCCGTCGAGCGGTCAGCGCTCGTACCACGAGCGTCTCGGCGAGCGGGACTACCGCATCTCCGCCGCCGCCTTCTTTCAGGTCAACACTCGCCAGGCCGAGCTGCTGCTCCGTCTCGTGATCGAGCGCGTGCTCGAGGCCCAGCCGAACGTCGTCGTCGACGCCTACGCCGGTGTCGGCACCTTCGCGGCCCAACTCGCGCCCGAGGTTGGCCAGGTCATCACCATCGAGTCGTCCGCGGCCGCTGACAGCGACGGCGCGATCAACCTCGACGGTCTCGACAACGTGGAGCGGCTCGCGGGCAACGTGGAGTCGTTGCTCCCCGGCCTGCAGCCTTCACCCGATGTCGTCATCATCGACCCGCCGAGATCGGGCCTCGAAGCGTCGACCATCGAGGCGATGATCGCCTCGCGCGCGAGCCGCGTGGTCTACGTCAGCTGCGACCCGGCCACGCTCGCGCGCGACCTGCGCATCTTCGTCGACGGCGGCTTCGACCTCATCGAGGTCCAGCCCGTCGACATGTTCCCCCACACGCAGCACATCGAGTGCGTCACGGTCCTCGACCGCGCACCTCGCGAGGCCTAACTCTCCGCCGAGGTCCCGCCGTCCCCCGGCAGCGTCAGCGTGAACACCGCGCCGCCTTCAGGCGCGTTCGCCGCCGTCAGGTCGCCCCCGTGCGCGCGAGCCAGCGCCCGCGCGATCGACAGTCCGAGGCCGCGTCCGGCCGCCCCTGGCGTGCGCGACGCGTCGCCTCGGCGGAACCGATCGAAGATCGTCGGCAATAGCGCCTCGTCGATGCCGGCTCCGTCGTCCCGCACCTCGAGGACCGCGCTCGCGCCGTCCTCACGCGCCGCAATCGACACGCGCCCACCCTCGCCGGCCGCCGTCAGCGCGTTGTCGAGCAGGTTTCCGACGATCTGCCCGATCCGCCCGCCGTCCACGACCGCTTCCACCCGCGGGCAATCGCAGCTCAGCTCGACCCCCTGCTCAGCTGCCCGTGCCGAGAACGCTTCAACCATCGAGGTCGCCAGGGCCCCGAGGTCGACCGGCACCTGCTCCAGCTGAAGGACACCGTCGTCGATCCGCGCCAGCTCGCCGAGGTCGTCGATCAACGCCCGCAGCCGCAGCGCCTCGGCCGACACGACCTCCAGCTCCTCCGGCGTCGCCTCCAGCAGCCCGTCCGCGACCGCTTCCAGCCGCCCGATGATGTTGGTCACCGGCGTCCGCAACTCGTGCGCCACGTCCGAGGTCAGCTGCTTCCGCCGCGCGTCCGCGCGCTCCAGTTCCTCCGCCATCTCGTTGAACGACTCCGCGAGCGCCCGCACCTCGTCCGGCGCATCGGTCTCGACGCGCGTACCCAGCTCACCCGTGCCGATCGACTGGGTCGCCCGCGTGAGGCGGGCGATCGGCCGCGAGACGATCGCGCTGGCCGCCGTCGCGCCGGCAATCGCCAGCGCCAAAACGACCATCCCGATCAGTCCCAGCCGGAACCACGGGATCGGCCGCTCCACCCGCGACTCGATGAACAACAACGCCGGTTCGGGAACCTCGCCGGTCGCGAACGACAGCGCCAGGCCAACCGCGTCGTCGAAGCAGGCCTCGATTACCTCCGCCTCGGCATCGCCGATCGGCGAGAACAACAGCGTCTCGAGGTCGAGATCGTCGAGGTCGAACTCGAAGCCCAGCTCGTTGACGCACTCCTCGAACAGGAACTCGAGGTCCTCGAGTCCCTCCACCTCGCCGAACTGCGCGAGCGGACTCGCCGGATCGATCAGCCCCGCGATCGGCGGCAGCGGCCCGGGTCCGCTCGACACCAGCTCACGGCCGTCGAGGTCCGTCACCACGATCCGCGTATCGAAGTCGGCTGCCAGCTCATCCACGAGATCCTGGGCATCGCGCCAGTCCTCGAAGGTGAGCGCAGCGAACGTCAGCTCTTCAGTGATCGCGACCTCGGCGTCCTGCCGCTCGTCGATGCTGTCGACGAGCGCGTCCTGCGTGACCGACACCACTGCCCACGCGGTGAGCGCCACCGCCAGCAGCGCCACGCCTACCGTCAGCAGCAGGACGCGGCCCTTGAGGCTACCCATCCAGCGGGGCCTTGTAGCCGACCCCCACCACCGTCGCCACGTAGCGCGGCGCCCGGGGATCGTCGCCCAGCTTCCGCCGCAGGTTCTTCACGTGCGCGTCGACGGTCCGCTCGAGCCCGGGCTGGTCGAACCCGTGCATCCGCTCGAGCAGCTGCGAGCGGCTGAACACGTGCCCGGGCGAGGACGCCAGGACGAACAGCAGATCGAACTCCGCCGCCGTCAGCGACACCGAACCGCCCTCGGACGTGACTGCGCGCCGCCCCCGGTCGATCTCGAGGTCGGCGAACCGCACGACCTGCTGCTCGTCGCGCGCGCCCCGCGCCGTCCGGCGGAGTAGCGCCCGCACTCGCGCCATCAGCTCCCGAGGCCGGTACGGCTTGGTCAGGTAGTCGTCGGCGCCCAGGTCGAGCCCGACGAGGATGTCCTCCTCCTCGACCCGCGCGGTCAGCAGCAGGATCGGGAGGTCGGACTCCTGCCGCAGCACGCGGCAGACATCGAGCCCGTCGAGCTTCGGCATCATCACATCGAGGATCAGCAGGTCCGGCTCCCGGGCCCGCACCGCCTCGAGCGCCGCGAGCCCGTCCTCGACCACCACGACCGAGTAGCCGTCCTGCTCGAGGTACAGCTTCACGATCGACGCCTGCTGGGCGTCGTCTTCGGCGACGACGATTCGACCGTTCATGACGCAATGGTCGCAGGGACGGCCCCGACTGGCATCGGGGCCGATCCCGGCGACCTCGTTAGCGGTGCGGCTGCCTAGGCGGCCGCATCCTCCTGTCTGTCGTCTTCAGCGTCGCCACCCTCATCCTCGTCGTAGTCTTCCTCGTCATCGTGGTCCTCGCAGAACAACCCGTCGAGGAACTCCGACCCCGTGATGTCGCGCACGCCGGGGATGATGTCGTGGGTGGTCACCGTGATGCCGGCTTTCGCCAGCTCGGCGACGGTCTCGTCGATCATCGCGTTCCACTCGGCCCGCTCCTCGTCGGACCAGGCCGCGACCTCCTCGGCGAAACGAGCGCGGAAGAACTCGTCGATCGCCTGCTCGATCTGCTCCTCGTTCGCAGCGTCTTCGAAGTCGAAGTACCGCAGGCCGTCCTCGTCGGTGTCGACGGTCACGTCGAAACCGGCGTTGCGGAGGTGCTCGACGAGCGCGTCCGTCTCGGCGTTCAGCTCGTCGATCAGCTCCGGCGTCAGCTCGAAGAGGTGGTCGAACTCAGCGAGGTCGAACTCCTCGAGCAGCTCGCCGAGATCGAGGTCGCCGAACTCGAGGCCTTCGAGGTCCAGCCCGTCGAACTGCTCCAACAGCTCGCCGAGGTCAGACTCGAGCACCGCCTCGAACGCGGCGTCCCAGGCAACGTCACGTACGCCGGGCGCGATCTCCTCAGTCTCGACCGCGATACCGATCCCCGCGAGGAAGGCGACGATCTCATCGACCTCGGCGTTCCACTCGGCCTTCTCCTCGTCGGTCCAGCCGGCGACCTCAGCTGCGAACTGCTCGCGTTCGAACGCTTCGATCGCGTCCCACAGCGCGTCCTCATCGACGTCGCCGAGAGCATCGAAATCGAGGTCGAGCAGCCCGGACTCGTCGGCGACCGTCCCGACCGTGAACCCGCGCTCGGCGAGGTACGCGACGAGGGCCTCGGTCTCCGCGTTGATCGCGGCGATCTCCTCGGGCGTCAGCTCCTCGTCGCCGAAGTGACCATCGAGGTCGAAACCCCAATCGAAGTTGCCGCCGGCAGCGCGAAGCGTGAACCCCTCGCCGAGCTCGCCGGCGAGACCCGAGGGCAAGAACCGGAACGCCTCGACCGCTCGCTTGCGATCGAGGTCCCGCGACTCCGTGGCGGCGGCCGTCTCGGTCGGCGCCGGCGTCGCGGTGGGCGACTGCGCGCCGGCGAAGCTGGTCAACCCGAGCGCCCCACCGACGAGCAGAACGCCGCCCGCTGCCGGTGCGAGCACCTGCTGCTTCCATCCCATGTGCATGGCTCCATTTCGTTGTGGCGGATGCACACAGGGAACCGGCGCGGGATGAACCTCCCGTGAATCTCGAATCAAGTTCGCGTGGATCGAGCGCTCGCCGATCGGCGGACCCAGCGCCTAGCCGGTGACGGGGGAGCCGCCCTCGAGCGGTGCGGTGTCAGCGTCGACACCCGTCTCGACGGTCGGGCCATCGAGGGCGGCGCGCGCCTGCATCGACGCGGACCGCGCGACGGACTGGTCGGCGCTCACCTTCGGCGTCGCCGGCCGCGACTCGGGCGGCACCGGCTCCGACAGATCGAGGATGGTGGCCGAGTCCCCGAGACGGCGCGTCGCCAGCGGCGAGCGGCTCGTGGGGCCGCACGGCATCCCCGGCGCGCAGCCGCTCATCGTGCGCACGCCCAGGGCGCTCGGCACTCCGGCGCCAATCGGCGCCACGGCAGCCCCGAGCTCAGCTGGCCAGGGCGCAGGCACCGGCTGCTCGGTCGCGCCCACCGAGGCGGGCGGCCGTCGGAGGGCCGCAGCCGCGCGAGCACGAATGGCCCGCAGTCCTCGGCGCTCGGGCGTCGCCGGCTGCGCGATGACGTACGCCGCGCGGAGGCCAACGAGGGCAACCGTGCCGCCGACGACGGTGTCGATGATGTAGTGGTTCCCGGTCAGCACGACCGCAGCGAACATCGCCACCGGCGACAGCACGCCGACCACGCGCCAACCGAGGTGGGTTGAACCTCGGAAGATGGCGATCCCGATCAGGAGGTTCCAGCCGAAGTGCAGGCTCGGCACGGCCGCGTACTGGTTCGTCAGCGCCGGCGGCTGCAGGACGCGGTAGAAGTCGGAGCGCTGGACGACCGTGTCGACCAAGCCCATGTCGGCCAGCCGCGGCGGCGCGACCGGGAAGGTCGTGAAGATCACGAGGCCGATCCCACCGGAGATCAGCATCGCGTTGCGGACGAGGCGGTAGCGGTCGCGGTGGGAGCGGTATAGCCAGAAGGCGACGCCGGCGATCACCGGCCAGTGGCCCCAGACGTAGACCCAGTTCGAGACGTCCACGATCCACTGCTTGTCGAGGATGGCGGCCTGCCAGCTCGGCTCGAGGAAGATGCCGAGGCGCTCCTCGAAGGCCTTGATCAGCTCCGCGTGGCCCAGCGCGCGCTCGAACTCGCTCTCGGTGGCACCGCGGACCGCGAAGTAGGCGAAGTACGCCGCCAGGACGCCCAGCGCCTCGTACAGCACCGGGATCCGCGGTCGCGATCGGGCGATCTGCGTCGGTGACAGGGTCATGATCGCCTCCTCGGATCCGCAGCCGCCGCGCCTCGGTGTCGACTGAACGAGCGCTGTGGCGGGCTTGTTCCTCAGTTCACAGATCGAGGCTATGCCTCGTCTTTCACTGCCGAGTCCCCACTTTGGGTGACATCGCTGTCATACCTCTGTCGCCGCACTGATCAGGCGGCGCTACATCGATCTGACGAGCGGAGGGCCTGTCGATCGACGCCCGGAGTAGCCACCCGAGGTCAACAGACACAACGAGGGCCGGCAGCTCGCGCCGCCGGCCCTGGTCCTGGGTCGCGGAGCGAAGCTACGCGGGCTTCACCGCCGACACGTAGGCGGACGCGATGCCTCGGTCATTCGCCTCGTAGTCGGCGCCGGCGTCGACGAACCCAGCGGCTTCGATCGCTCCGAGGTACTCCGACAGCGGGAGCGCGCCGGCGACGCAGCCGGCCCACGCCTCGGTGTCGCCGCGGTCCTCGAGGGGTACGTCCTTCGTCCAGACCATGTCGGAGACGCGGAGCCGGCCGCCCGGCTTCAACACGCGGAAGGCCTCGCGGAACACCTGGGCCTTGTCGGTCGACAGGTTGATCACGCAGTTCGAGATGATCGCGTCAAACTGGTCGGCCTCGAACGGCATGTCCTCGATCTCGCCGAGGCGGAAGTGAACGTTGGTCGCCTCGACCTTCTCCGCGTTCCGCCGCGCCAGGCGCACCATCGAGGGCGTCATGTCCAGGCCCCAGACCTCGCCGTCGGGGCCGACCTGCTGCGCGGAGAGGAAGCAGTCGATGCCCCCGCCGGAGCCGAGGTCGAGCACGCGCTCGCCGGCGTTGAGCTCGGCGATCGCCACCGGGTTGCCGCAGCCGAGCGAGGCCTCGACCGCGGCCG
>JANQNP010000029.1 GCA_028279505.1 Dehalococcoidia bacterium | reverse complement strand
ACTCCGACGATCTCGGCGCCGCCGCGCATGGTGCGCGCGACGACGGCGTCGATCCGCTCCTGCGACATCAGCTTGTCGAGCGGGACGCCGCCCACGGTGGCGTTCGAGACGAGCGGGACCATGGTGGCCTCGGTGTGGCCGCCGAGGACCCAGGCGCTGACGTCCTTCACCGAGGATCCGGTCTCCATCGCGATGAAGGTGCGGTAGCGGCCGGTGTCGAGCATGCCGCCCTGGCCGACGACCCTCGTGCGGTCGAAGCCGCTGGCGTCGAGGGCAACGTGGCACATGGCGTCCATCGGGTTGGCGAAGATGACGAGGGTGGCGTCCGGCGAGTGCTCGACGGCGTTGCTGACCACGCTGCGGACGATGCCGGCGTTGGTGTTCAGCAGATCCTCGCGGGTCATGCCGGGCTTGCGGGCGACGCCGGAGGTGACGACGACCACCTCGGAGCCGGCGGTGTCGGCCCAGTCGTTGGTGCCGCTGACGCTGCCGCTGAAGCGGACCCAGGGGCCGGACTCGGAGATGTCGAGCGCCTTGCCCTGTGGCAGGCCCTCGACGATGTCGACGAGCACGACGTCGGCGTAGCCGCGGCTCGCGAGGATCTGCGCCATGGTGGAGCCGGTGTTGCCGGCGCCGACGATGGTCACCTTCTTGCGCACGGTGGTGGAGTCCCTTCGTCAGCCGCGCGGCCCATGATCTCTGGGCGGCGCGGCGCGTTTGTGGTGTTGGGCGCTAGTTCATCCGCGCCTGGAGGCCCTCGTCGAGCTTGGCGAGGAACTCGTTGGTCGTGAGCCACTCCTGGTCGGGGCCGACGAGGAGGGCGAGGTCCTTGGTCATCGAGCCGTTCTCGACGGTGTTGACGCAGACCTCCTCGAGGGTGGTCGCGAAGCCGGCGAGGTCGTCGTTGCCGTCGAGCTTCGCGCGGTGCGCGAGGCCACGCGTCCAGGCGAAGATCGAGGCGATCGGGTTCGTCGAGGTTTCGAGACCCTGCTGGTGCTGGCGGTAGTGGCGGGTGACGGTGCCGTGCGCCGCCTCGGCCTCCACGACCTGGCCGTCCGGGGTCATCAACACCGAGCTCATGAGGCCGAGCGAGCCGAAGCCCTGGGCGACTATGTCGGACTGGACGTCGCCGTCGTAGTTCTTGCAGGCCCAGACGATGCCGCCGTTCCACTTGAGAGCCTGGGCGACCATGTCGTCGATCAGCCGGTGCTCATAGGTGAGGCCGGCCGCCTCGAACTGCGTCTTGAACTCGTTGTCGAAGACCTCCTGGAAGAGGTCCATGAAGCGGCCATCGTAGGCCTTGAGGATGGTGTTCTTCGTGGAGAGGTAGGCGGGGTAGTTGCGCTGCAGCGCGTAGTTGAACGAAGAGCGGGCGAAGCCGCGGATCGACTCGTCGAGGTTGTACATCCCCATGGCGATGCCGGCGTCTTCGAACTGCATTACCTCGTACTCGGTGGCTTCGCCGCCGCCGGCGGGTTCGAACTTCATCGTCAGCTTGCCGGCGCCGGGGACGAGGAAGTCGGTGGCGCGGTACTGGTCGCCGTGGGCGTGGCGGCCGATCACGATCGGCTGCTCCCAGTTGGGGACGATCTTGGGGATGTTCTTGGCGATGATCGGCTCGCGGAAGACGGTGCCGCCGAGGATGTTGCGGATGGTGCCGTTGGGCGAGCGCCACATCTGCTTGAGGCCGAACTCCTCGACGCGCGCTTCGTCGGGGGTGATGGTCGCGCACTTCACGCCGACGCCGTGGCGCTTGATCGCCTCGGCGGAGTCGATGGTGATCTGGTCGTCGGTGGCGTCGCGCGATTCGATGCCGAGGTCGTAGTACTCCAGTTGGATGTCCAGGTAGGGGAGGATCAGCCGTTCGCGGATGAAGCCCCAGATGATGCGGGTCATCTCGTCGCCGTCGAGCTCGACGACGGGGTTTTGAACGTTGATCTTCGCCATGGAATACCTTCCGCTGCGCGTTGACGCGCCAATACGCGACGGGCGTGCAGCCCCGTCGGCTCCGGTCAATCTGAAGAGGGCGCGGAACCCGCCAGAGTATACGTCGTGGATCGGCTACTCGCGCGTAACGATTCGCACGCCAACGTGCGGTCAGAGCGAGGTGAGGCGCTAGCTCGCCTGGGCCAGCGGGACGGCGTTGCTCAGGGCGCCGCCGAGCATCCGAGCGGCGGTCTCGAGCGTCGCGATCTGGTCGTCGGTGAAGGCGCCCGGGCTATCCGCGAGCGCCACGATCGCGCCGACGCGGTCGCCGCCGTGCGGGTAGCAGGGGGCGATCACGATTGAGCGGACCTGGTAGGAGAACTCGGCGACCACGCGGGCGCCGTAGATGTCGGTGTCCTGCACGTCGAGGTTGACGTGCGCCGAGCGGGAGGTCCAGCGGGTGCGCTGGTCCTCGGTGTAGCGCGCACGGCTCGGGATGATCGGATTGCCGTAGCCGTGGACGAGCGGGGTCGTCTCGAACTCATCGCCGTCGCGCAGCGCGAGGAAGACGTTTCGCTCCGGCAGCAGCAGCTCCAGCGGATCAGCGAACGCGGCGATCAGCTCCTCGATGGTCGTTCGCTCCGGGGTGAGCCGCGTGCTGAGCTCGAGGAGCGCGCCGCGAGCGGCGACCTCTCGCTGGGCGGTCGTGATCTGCTCCTGAAGGTCGGTGACGTCGGTGCCGACGGTGAGGACGCTCCAGCCTTCGGGGCCTCGCTCGAGCGGGAGGGTGCTCATCTTGAGCCAGATCTCGCGGTCGTCGTCGGAGACGAGGCGACGTAGCACGTCTCGCTGAGCCTCGCCGGTGCGGCGAGTGATCGCGGCCGGGTACTCGGAGCCGGGCAGCAGACGCCCGTTCTCGTCGAAGACGCGGAGGTTGCGGGGTTGACTGGTACCGGCGTCGGCGATGATGCCGACGCGGTCGCTGAGCACCTCGCTCAGCTGGACGAAGTTCCCCTGGGTGTCGCGGCTGAAGATGATCAGCCCCGAATCGAGGAGCGCCTCGAGGGCCAGGGCGAGCGGATCATCAGCCCGCGTACCGCGGATCAGCGCCGTCAGCGACTGCATCGCGTTCCTCCGATTGCCCCGAGATCATCGGCAGCCGGAGAGCAACCGGACAGATGACGTTCAGGACGCCGATTGGGCCGGTTGGAGCGCGTTCGCGGGGGGCTAGAGCGGGATCGAGCCGTGCTTCTTGGGCGGGACGACCTCGGACTTGTGGCGGAGCACCTCGAGGGCGCTCGCAACCTTGCTCCGGGTATCGCGCGGGTCGATCACGTCGTCGATGTAGCCCTTGGCGGCGGCGATGTAGGGGTGCTCGAGCTCCGTCTCGTACTCAGCGACGAGGCGGGCGCGCTCGGCATCCTGGTCCTCGGCGGCCTGGAGCTCGCGCCGGTTGATGATGTTCACCGCCTGGCTGCCGGCCATGACGGCGACCGCGGCTCCGGCCCAGGCGTAGTTCACGTCCGCGCCCAGGTGCTTCGAACCCATGGCGTCGTATGCGCCGCCGAAGGCCTTGCGGAGGATGACGGTGACCTTCGGGACCGTCGCCTCGGCGTACGCGAAGACGAGCTTCGCGCCGTGGCTGATGATGCCGCCGTACTCCTGCGAGACGCCGGGGAGGAAGCCCGGGACGTCGACGAGGGTGACGATCGGGATGTTGAAGGCGTCGCAGAAGCGAACGAAGCGCGCGGCCTTGCGCGAGGAGTCGATGTCCAACACGCCGGCGAGGAAGAGCGGCTGGTTGGCGACGACGCCCACGCTGTGTCCGCCGATGCGGGCCAGGCCCACGGTGATGTTCTGTGCGAAGAACTCGTGAACCTCCATGAAATCACCGTTGTCGACGAGGCGCTCGATGATGTCGCGCACGTCGTAGGGGTTGGACGCCTCGGCGGGGAGGACGCTCAGCACGTCGTCCATGCGGCGGTCGGTGGGATCGCCGGTATCGACGGTGGGTGGCTCGTCCATGTTGTTGCTGGGGAGGAATGAGAGCAGGCGGCGGACCTCCTCGAGGACCTCGTCCTCACCCTCGACAGCGAAGTGGGCGACGCCGGACTTGCTGGCGTGTGACTGGGCGCCGCCGAGCTCCTCGAAGGTGGCGACCTCGCCGGTGACGCTCTGGATGACGTCGGGGCCGGTGAGGAACATCTGGGAGGTGCCCTCGACCATGAAGATGAAGTCGGTCAGCGCGGGCGAGTAGACGGCGCCGCCGGCGCAGGGGCCGAGAATGACGCTGAGCTGCGGGATGACGCCGGAGGCGCGGACGTTCCGGAGGAAGATGTCGCCGTAGCCGGCGAGGGAGCCGACGCCCTCCTGGATGCGAGCGCCACCCGAGTCGTTCAGTCCGATCATCGGGATGCCGGTCTTCGTGGCCAGATCCATCGCCTTGGCGATCTTCTCGCCGACGACCTCGCCGAGGGAACCCCCGGCCACCGTGAAGTCCTGGGCGAAGACGCCGACGCTGCGCCCGTCGATGCGGCCCCAGCCGGTGACGACTGCGTCGCCGTAGAATCGCTCTGCGTCGCCGTTGGCATCGTCCTCGAGGTGGACGGCGAGTGCGTCGAGCTCCTCGAAGGAACCGGGGTCGAGCAGTGCCTGGATCCGCTCGCGGGCGGTGAGCTTGCCGCGCTCGTGCTGGGCATCGATGCGGCGCTGGCCGCCGCCGAGCAGCGCGCGCTCCTTGAGCTGTCCGAGGTATTCGAGGCTGTCCTCGATGGCCATCGTTCCTCCTGCGAGTCGGGCCTCATCGAGGCGCGCGCGGTCGCCGTGCGGCGCTCCTGCGCCGGGCGGGACGGGTTCGATTCGGAAGTGCCGAGAGTATCCCTGAGTTCCGGGTACGACGCTAGGTGGTTCGAACCACGTTTGGTTTGGTTCTGTTTCGTCTGGATCTAGGGCGCGGGGATGAGCAGTTCCTGGCCGATCTGGAGATTCGCCAGGTCGTCGACCGACAGGCCGTTGGCGGCGGCCAGCGCCTCGAGGGTGGTGTCGAACTCGAGGGCGATGCCGAACCCGCTGTCGCCGGCCTGGACGATGTAGGTCTGGACGCCGGTGCTCGGCGGTGGCGTCGGGGTGGCCGGGGCGCCGGCGCCACCCGAGGCACCTGGGATGACGAGCTGCTGGCCGACGAAGATGTTCGGGCCGTCAAGGTCGTTCGCCTCGAGGAGCGCGTCAACGGTGGTGTCGAACTCCTGGGCGATCCTCGACAGGGTGTCGCCCGCGACGACGACGTAGGTGACGTCCGGTGCGGGCTCCTCGGTGCCGACGCTGCCGCTGGTGTCGAGGATGGTCGGCGCCGGTACGGCCGCGAGCGGCGAGGCGGTTGGGATCGGCGCGTCGCCTCCGCCGCTGGGGCCGGGCGTCGCGGTTGGGTCGTCCGATCCGCCGCCACAGGCGACGGCGAGGGCGATGAGGGTGACCGCGACGCCGGTGAGCGTCGGGCGGAGCGTGAGGCGCGCCATGCGGTCCTTTCGCGGGGAGCGCGATTGAGCGTAAGCGAACGGCCGAGGGGAAGGCCAGCGAGGGCGGCTACTAGCCTGCCGCGGCGAGCGCAGCGGTCAGCGCGCGTGAGCCGACCTCGAGCATCGTCGCTAGCGACTGGGATGAGACGTTGTCGATGTCGTCCTCCGCAGTGTGGATCCGCGGGTCGTTGCCGCTGGTGATGGTGACCGCCGCGACGCCAGCGTCGAGGAAGCTGATGTGATCGGAGGAGGCGAACGGCGGGAATTGACCGGCGCGGATCGGCAGGTCCTCGACGGCCGGGAGCAGGAGCTCGGTGAGCGCGGCGTCGCCGATGATCAGGGCGTCGTCGACTCGCCCGGCCATGTCGAAGTTCAGCATGAAGAGGGCGTCGGCCAAGCTGTGCTCGGCGACGAACGCGCGCGAGCCGAAGAGGCCGATCTCCTCGGCGCCGAAGGCCACGACGCAGAGACCATCGAGGCGGTGGGCGCGCGCGAGTTCGAGGATGAGCGCGGTACCGGACGCGTTGTCGTTTGCGCCCGGGCCGACGGCCACCGAGTCGTAGTGGCCGCCGATGTAGAAGCGACAGACGTCGCCCGCGCGGCCGACGACGTTCTGCGAGTCGACGGTGATCGTGGCGATCGACGCGCGGACGGACACCGTGATGCCCATGTCAGCGAACGGGCGGAGCAACTCGCCCTCGGCGCGGGTGACGGCGAGGACGGGGATCGTCGAGGGGCGGTCGCCGAGGTTGCCGTTGTAGGGGCCGGCCTCGTCGTTCGCGACGATCACGGCGGCGGCACCGGCGAGTTCGGCGTTCCGTGCCTTCTCGCCGAAGGGGAGGACGCCGCGGTCGAGCAGCAGGACTCGTCCGGCAACATCGAGGGGGGCGAGGTCCTCGGGAGCGCCGAGGCCGGCGTAGAGGAGCGGGCCCGTGGCCTCCCCGGAGGCGGAGCCATTCATCATGAACGGGCGGATCGCCAGCTCCTGGCCGTCGATACCGACGGTGGAGTTGTCGTCGCGGGTCGTGATCGGGAATGACTCGATCTCCGTGTCGTAGCCGGCGTCCTCGAGGACGCCGGCGATGTAGGCCGCGGCCTCGCGCTCGCCCTCGGTGCCGGCGGCGCGAATGCCGATGTCGGTGACGAGCGCGTTGACGTGGGCGACGACGTTGGCGACGTCGGCGGTCTGGCCCTCGTTAGTCTCGCCCAAGGCCGGCGGTGGGGTCGTCGTGGGGGAGGCGGTCGGCTCGGGCGTCGTGGCCTCGGGTGCTGGGGTCGCCGTTGAGGTGGTTCGGTCGGGGGCCTCGGTGGGTGTGGACGTGGGTGAGGTGGTTGCGCCGTCGCTGCTGGAACAGGCGGCGACGAGGAGTGCGGCCACGACTGCGGCGACGGCGGTTAGCCGGCGAGGGTTGATGTTCACGAGGCGGTCTCTCCGGGTGGGAGCCGGACCGGTCGTCTGGGTGTCCTCGTCGCTAGCGTCTACGGGCGCGCCGGCCGTCCCACCAGCGGCGGAGCCGGGCGAGCGGGCTGTCTTGCGGGTAACCGGTCTGGATCTCGCGGCCGCGCCAGCGTTGCGAGGAGTTCGAGCCTCCGCCACCGCCCGATCCGCGCGAGAAGACCATGATTGCGAAGCTGGTGACGAAGAGGATGACGCCGGCGACGAGGATCCAGGTGGAGGCCGGGCCGAGTGCGCGGCGGAGGAAGAGCGATCCCAGGATCATGAGGAAGGAGATCAGCAGGACCTGTGAGATCGAGATCCGGCCGAGCTGGGAGGCGAGGGCGCGCTGTCGCTCACCGATCGCGGCGCCGAGGCGCCGGAAGTAGCGCTTCCGGGCACGGGCGCGTCGCGACTCCGGGGTCGGAAAGTGCTCGATCTTGTCGAGGATTTCCTCGATCTCGCGCTCAAGTCGGTCCGACATGGGGTGGCCTGTCGTGCGCCGGGTGAGAGGCGTTCGGTTGCGTAATCAGTATAGCCACGCATCGATGCGTCGCGTGTTCGGGGTCACCCGAGGAACCCGCCCCCAGATACGGCTCGAGCGCTAGGGGCTGGCGGCTCCGCCGTGGTTACTCGTCGATGCGGCTTCGGCCCCAGCCTCCGCCGCGGCTACTCCTCGATGCGGCTTCGGCCCCAACCTCCGCCGCCGGGCGTCTCTACGCGGACGCGGTCGCCCGGGCCGACGTCGACCTCGGCACGAGGACCGAGGTCCTCGGTGGTGCCGTCCGCGCGGATGAGGGTGTTGCGGCCTCGGGTGCCGGGGGCGCCGCCGTTGAGTGGCCAGGGGGCGAACTGGCGGCGTTCGCTGACGATTGAGACGGTGGCGAGGTCGTGGAAGTGGTACTCGCGGACGACCCCGTCGCCGCCGGGGTGCTCGCCCGCGCCGCCGGTGCCGCGGCGGAGTTCGTAGCGCTCGACGGTGAAGGGGTAGGCGAGGGGGAGCGCCTCGACGGGGGTGTTCATCGTGTTGGTCATGTGGGTGTGCACGCCTGAGCGGCCAACGCGGTTGGGGCCACCGCCGGCGCCGCCCGCGATGGTCTCGTAGTAGGCGTAGGGGCGCTGCCGCGCGCTGTCGTAGCCGCCGATGGTGATGTTGTTCATCGTGCCGGACGAGGCGGCGGGGATCCGGTCCGGGACCGCCTGCGCGAGGGCGCCGAGGGCGACGTCTGTGATGCGCTGGCTCGTTTCGACGTTCCCGGCCGAGACGGCGCGCGGCGGGCCGGCTGCGACGACGCTGCGCTCCGGGAGCGTGAAGCGAATCGGGCGGTAGCAGCCCTCGTTACGGGGCGCATCCGGGCCGGCGAGGCAACGGATCGTGTAGTAGCAGGCGGAGCGGGTGACGGTGGCGACGGCGTTGACGGAGGCGACCTCGGTCTCCGGATCGCTGGCCGAGAAGTCAAAGTGCGCTTCGTCGCCGTCGACCTCGAGGTCGACGCGGATCGCGAGGCCGTCGGGGCCGACCTCCATGTGGTCCTCGAACCGGTAGGCGCCGTCGGGGATGCCGGCGATCACCGATCGGACGACGCGCTCGCCGTGATCGAGGAGTGCCGCGAACCGCTCGAGGAGTCCGGGCAGGGTGAAGCGGTCGGCCGCCGCCTCGAGGCGTCTCGCGCCGACGGCGGTGGCCGCGAGCTGGGCGCGGAGGTCACCACGACGCTCCTCGGGGGCGCGGGAGTTGCGGACGATCAGGGCGAAGGCTGACTCGTTCCTCGTGCCGCCGTCGACGAGGCGGATCGGCGGGATGACGATGCCCTCCTGGAGGAGCTCGCGGGCCACGGGCATCGAGCCGGGCGCCATGCCGCCGATGTCGGCGTGGTGGGCGCGCGTGGCAGCGAAGCCGATCGGCTCTGCGCCGATGAAGACAGGGGAGACGGTGGTGATGTCCGGCAGGTGGGTGCCGCCTCGGAAGGGGTCGTTGACGGCGAGTACGTCGCCCGCCTCGAACGGGGCCAGCTCCATGACGGCGCGGACGGCCGCGGGCATGGCGCCGAGGTGGACGGGCATGTGGGCGGCCTGGGCGACCATCTGGCCCTCGGCGTCGAAGACCCCGCACGAGAAGTCGCGGCGTTCCTTGATGTTGGGCGAGTACGCGGTGCGGCCGAGGGCCTCGCCCATCTCCTCGGCGATCGACGTGAGGACGGCGTCGGCGATCGCGAGATCCGCGGCGCTCAGCGCCTCGGGGGGCTGGATGGCGTCAGAGGTCATCGGGCACGCTCCAGTACGAGGTTGCCGTCGTCGTCGGCGGTGGCGGTCCAGCCGGGCTCGACGAGCGTGGTGGTGTCGAGCTGGTGGATGACGGCGGGGCCATCCAGGCGGGCGCCGGGGCGGAGCTGCTCACGGCGGAGGTTCGGGGTGTCGTGCTGCTGACCGTCGAACCAGACCGGCGTGACCTCGGGGATTGCTTCGGTCTCGGCGAAGGTGGGGCGGGCGGGTTCGCCCGCGCCGGCGACGACCGCAGTGGCGCGAACGTTGACCACTTCGACGGCGGCGTCGAGGTCGCTGTGCGCGAAGCGCTGCTCGTGGAGGGCGTGGAAGGCCGCACCTGACGACCCCGGGTCCGCGGGGTCGGCGTCGATTGTGAGTTCGTAGGACTGGCCGGTGTAGCGCATGTCGAAGCCGTAGTGGAGCTCGGCTGCGTCGAGGCCGGGCTCGGCGCGGACCTCCTCACCGACGGCGTGGAGCGCGGCGGTGAGCGCCGGGAAGGTGGGTTCCTCGAAGGCGGTGAGCACGGAGCGGGAGCGGGTGCCGGTGACATCGCTCCAGACGGCGCCCTGCGCGGCGAGGACGCCGGGCAGGAGCGGCACGAGGACGCGCGGCATCTCGAGGGCGTCCGCGAGCGCGCAGGCGTGCAGCGGGCCGGCGCCGCCGAAGGCGACGAGCGTGAATTCGCGCGGGTCGTGACCGCGCTGGACGGAGACAACGCGGAGCGCTGCCTCCATGTTCGCGACGGCGACGGAGACGACGGCCTGGGCCGCAGCCTCGATGGTCCCGAACGCCTCGATGAGCGGGGCGCCGGCAGCGTGGGCGCGGTCGACGTCGAGGGTCATCGAGCCGTCGAGGAGGCCGCCCCCGGCGAGGCGGCCGAGGACGACCTGGGCGTCGGTGACGGTGAAGTCCTCGCCGCGGCCGTAGCTGGCGGGGCCGGGGTCGGCGCCAGCCGACTGCGGGCCGACGCGGAGCGCGCCGCCCGCGTCGAGGCGCGCGATCGATCCGCCGCCGGCACCGACGGTGTGCACGTCGACGACGGGGGTGCGGGCCGGAAAGCCGGCGACGACGACGTCCGGTCGCGTGGGGATGGCGCCGTCGCAGAGCGCGACATCCGTGGAGGTGCCGCCCATGTCGAAGGTGATGATGCGGTCGAAGCTGGCCGACCTCGAGATCTCGAACGCGCCGGCGACGCCGGCGGAGGGGCCGGAGAGGAGGGTGGCGACCGGGAGCTGGGCGGCGCGGCGTGCGTCGGCGGAGCCGCCGTCCGACTGCACGATGCGTAGCGGGCCGCAGCCGCGCTCCTCGAGGCCATCGGAGAGGCGCTGGATGTAGCGCGCCATCACCGGGCCGACGTAAGCGTTGAGCACGGTGGTGGCGGTGCGCTCGACCTCGCGGTACTCGGGCGAGACGCGGGAGGAGACGGAGAGGTAGAGGCCGTCTTCTGCCTCGAACTCCGTGGCGACCTCGGCGAAGGCTTTTTCGAGTTCCGGGTTGGCGTAGGCGTAGAGGAGCGAGACGGCGAGCGCCTCGGCACCGCCGGCGCGGGCGGCCTCGAGAAGGTGGCGCGCCTGCGCGGGGTCGAACGGCCGGTCCACGGCGCCGTGGTGATCGAGCGCGGCGGAGAGCTCGAAGCGGAGCTCCTCGGGAACCAGCGGCTCGGGGGTCTCCGGTTCGAGGTCGTAGATGTCCTCGCGGTTCTGCCGGCCGATGACGAGCAGGTCGCGCATGCCGGCGGTGGTGACCAGCGCGGTGCGCGCGCCTCGGCGGGTGAGGACGGCGTTGGTGGCGACGGTCGAGCCGTGGATGATCAGGTCCGGGGCGACCTCGAGCGCGTCGATGCCCTCGAGGACCGCGCGCGACGGATCGTCGGGCGTCGACGGGCGCTTGTGGGCGCGGAACTGGCCGTCCTGCCAGAGCAGGAAGTCGGTGAAGGTGCCGCCGACGTCGACGCCGAGGAGACTGTCCATCGGGGCATCGTACGGGAGGTCTGGTTTGACCCGAAGGGTCAATCTTGACCGGCTGATCAGGCGTTGCTAGCGTCGATTGCTCTGGGCGCGTCGCGCCCTCCCCGTTTCGTCACCCTGGAGCACGACCGATGCCGGATACCTACGTTGTTGAGCCGCGTTCGCTGACCGGCAAGGCCGTGAAGCGGCTGCGCCGCGAGGGGACGATCCCGGGCAACATCTACGGGCGCGGCCTCGAGTCGGTGGCCGTCCAGCTGCCGTGGACGCGAGCGCGCGAGATGCTGAACGCGCACGGTCGCAACACACTGATCGAGGTCCAGCTCGGCGACGGCGACGCGCGACCGGTGGTGGTCCGCGACATCGCGCGCCACCCGGTGACGGGCACTCTTCAGCACATCGACTTCTTCCAGGTGGACCTGACGCGGACGATTCAGGCCGACGTGCCGATTCACTTCACCGGCGAGGCGCCGGCCGTGCACACCTACGGCGGCGTGTTCGTGCAGGCGCTCGACATGGTCTCCGTGGAGGCGCTGCCGAACGAGATGCCCGAGGCGATCGAGGTGGCGATCGACAGCCTCGAGGAGCTCGACCAGTCGCTCAGCGTCTCCGACATCGTCGTGCCCGCCGGGGTGACGATCCTCTCCGACATGGAGCAGGCGATCGCGCAGATTGCGCGGCCGCGGCTCGAGGTCGAGGAAGAGGAAGAGGTGCCCGAGGGCGAAGAGGGTGTCGTGCCGGAGGGCGAAGAGGGTGCCGAGGGCGACGAGGCTGCCGAGGAAGGCGGCGAGGAGGACTAGCTCCTCGCGTCACCTCGACTGCTCGAGGCGGGCGATTGCATCGCTCGGTCTCGGAGATCCCACCCGCCCGCCCTATGTGAGTGATGGGGGTTGCACCCCCATCACGGCCTTTACCCGCGCTCGGATCTTGTCGTCGTGGTTTCTGACGCGCGATCACAGAATCGATTTCGCGCGTAGCTCGCCGAGCGCTGGCGGCTGATGTGCGTCGGACGTCGCTCCGGGCGGACGCCGCAGCTCCTGCGACGACAGTGGCGCGGCGAGCGGATGGCTAGCTGGGCGCGCTGACCTCGAGTGGGGCGAGCGGGGCAGTGTTCGCGACGTCGGTGCGGAGCTGGCCGCAAGCGGCGGCGATCTCGACGCCGCGTTCGATGCGGACGGTGGCGTTGACGCCGGCCTCGAGGAGTTCTTGGCGGAAGGCGCGGACGCGGTCGCGTCCGGGGCGGCGGAGGTCGTCGCCGGCGGTGGGGTTGTACGGGATCAGGTTGACGTGGACGGGCTTCCCGCGGAGGCGGGCGGCGAGCGCGCGAGCCTGCTCCGGCGTGTCGTTGACGCCCTCGAGGAGTGCATAGGCGTAGGTGACGCGCCGGCCGGTCGTGCGCTGGTAGTTGGCGCCGGCCTCGAGGAGCGCGTCGATGGTGACGCCGCCCGCCGTCGGGATGAGGTGGCGGCGGAGTTCGTCGTCGGGGGCGTGGAGCGAGATGGTGAGGCCGATCTGGAGCTGCTCCTGTGTGAGGCGCTCGATCGGGCGGGTCAGGCCGACGGTGGAGACGGTGATGCCTCGCTGACGCATGTTGAGGCCGCGTGGGTCGGTGAGCCAGCGGATGGCGCGGATCATGCCCTCGTAGTTGGCGAGCGGCTCGCCCATTCCCATGAAGACGACGTTGGTGACGCGGCGCTCGCGGGAGAAGTGGAGCACCTGGGCGACGATCTCGGCCGGGGTGAGGTTGCGGGTGAAGCCCTGCTGGCCGGTGGCGCAGAAGATGCAGGCCATGGCGCAGCCGGCCTGGGTGGAGACGCACACCGTCGTGCGCGCGGCTGAGGGAGTCTCCTCGTTGGTGGCAGCGCCCTCGGAGGGGTCGGGGTCGTAGTCCATGCGGACGGCTTCGATCGCTTCGCCGTTGCCGAGGTCGAGGAGCACCTTCGTGGTGGAGCCGTCGTCGGCAGCGCGGGTCGCGAGGATTGGGGGCGTGGTGAGCGCGAACTCCTCGGAGAGGCGGGTGCGGAGGGCGGCGGGGAGGTTGGTCATCACTTCGAAGGTGGTTGCGCCCTCGCGGAGGACCCAACGCGCGATCTGCTCGGCGCGGTAGCGGGGCTCGCCCCACTCGGCGAGGCGCGCTTCGAGTTCGTCGAGGTTGAGGTCGAGGAGGTGCGGTTTCACCCGATCGAGTCTACGGCTTGGGGCGCCCTCGGTTAGCCGAGCGTGACACCGATGAACGATTGGTCGCCGTTGAGGTAGGTCTCGATGTCCTGCGCCTGGCGGCCGGGGCGCTGGATGCGGAGGAGGGCGATGGCGCCGGTCCCGCAAGCGACGAGGGCGCGGGCGGTGCGGCCGGGGAGCAGCGAGGTGAGCTCGCGACCGTCGCCGGCGACGACGGTGCCGGGTGCGGCGTCGGTCCGCAGGTCGGGGAGTGGCCATGCGTCGTGGATGGTGATGGGCTGGTCGTCATAAGTCGAGGTTGCGGACGGCCAGGGGTGGAAGGCGCGGATCAGCCGTGAAATGGCCTCGGATGGTTGGTTCCAATCGACATAACCATCGGCCTTCGTGAGGCGCGGGGCGTAGGTCATCAGGGCTTCGTCCTGGGGGACCGGATCGATCTCACCGGCGACCCAGGGTGGGAGGAGCTCGGCGAGGCGGTCGGCGCCGAGCTGCGCGATGCGGTCGGTGAGCTCGCCGGCGGTGTCGAGCGGGCCGATCGGGGTACGGACTTCGCCGAGGACGGGGCCGGCGTCCAACTCGCGCACGACCTTCATGATGGTCGCGCCAGTCTCAGTGTCGCCGGAGAGGATCGCGGCGGCCACCGGCGCGGCGCCGCGGTGCCTCGGAAGCAGCGACGCGTGCACGTTCAGGAGGTCGTGGGGGAACGC
This sequence comes from Dehalococcoidia bacterium, assembly GCA_028279505.1. Taxonomy (GTDB): domain Bacteria; phylum Chloroflexota; class Dehalococcoidia; order UBA2979; family UBA2979; genus UBA6627. The sequence goes on along the minus strand of JANQNP010000029.1, from coordinate 3,128 downwards.
CTCGAGGAGGTGTGTCGGCAGGATGTTCCCGTACGCGGCGACGACGCCGACGTCCGGGGCGAGCGCGGCGAGACGTTCCGTGGTGTCGCGGCGGGTCTTCTCCGGTTGAAGGAGCTCCTCGATACCAGCTTCCTCGGCGAGTTGCTTGACCGGCGTGGCGAGCGCGCGGCCGCTGCGGCCGCGCGGCCGATCCGGCTGCGTGACGACCGCGACCACCTCGGCGCCCGGGAGGGCGAGGCAGGCGCGGAGCGACGGGACGGCGTAGTCGGGGGAGCCGAAGAAGACGATGCGCACGAGCGCGATGGTAGCAGCGGGTAGGCTGTGGCCTCGCGGGTGGCCGGGCCGTCGAGCGGCGGCCGGATGAGCGCCCTCGGAAGGTTGCCGATGCCGCAGGACGTGCCTGACGCCGTTGATCCGCTCGCGCCGTTCGACGGCAGCTACGAGATCCCGGGCTTCCCGCTGCGCCGGCGATGGTACAGCTCGCGGGATCTGACCTCGGAGCAGCGCGACGAGATCCTGGCGCTCGTGCGTCGCGCCTTCAACGACGAGGTGAGCTGGTTCGAGCTACCGGTTCGCCCGGAGGACCACTTTGATTGGAAGTTCCGGGACCGCCCGACCGGGGCGACGATCCACAACACGATCGAGGAAGACGGGACGATCGTTGGGTTCACCGGCGGAGTGCGGCGGATCTGGTGGACACAGGGTCGCCGGCTAGTGAGCCGTGGCGGCTATGACCTCAGCCTCTCGCCGGACTGGCAAGGGCAAGGAGTGCAGCGGGCGTTTCGCCACCTCGGGCAGCAGGAGTGGCACCCGGCAGAGGACATCGGCGTTGGCTACGTGACGCACCCGGCGGATCGTCACCTGGCGGTCGAGGGCGGCAACTACGCGCCGGCCAACATGACGCACGACTTCGTGCGGCACCTGCGGCCGCTCCAGCGGGTCAGAGAGTGGCTCGGTTCGCGGCGCCGCAGCGCCCAGTCACCGACCGCCGAGGGGCGAGTGAGTCGCACGTCCGCGGTGCTGCGCGAGCAGGAGGCAACGTGGCTGACCCGCCCGCTCGACGTCGCGCGCCGCACTGGCCTCTATGCGCGGTCGCTCTTCGCGAGGCGGCCCGCGCCGCGACCCGGGGCGTGGACGATCCGGACGCTGCCGCGATTCGAGGCCGAGCACGCGGCGTTCGTGCAGGAGACGCTGCGCCAGTTCGACTTCGCCGCGGAGCGACCGCTGGACTATCTCAACTGGCGGTACTGCGATGAGCGGGCTGGGCCCTTCACCGTTCGGCTCGCGGAGCACGAGGGCGAGACGCTCGGCTTCGCCGTGACGCGCGTGCTGAACGGGAGCGCCCAAATTGGTGACATCCTCACACTACCGGGGCGCGTCGACCTGGCAGAGGCGCTGATTCGCGACGCGATCTCGCTCGCGCAGGACGGCGAGGCGACGGTGATCACGACGCGGCTTCCGCGGCGACATCCCTATCGCGAGGCGCTAGTGCGGTGCGGGTTCTTCGATGTTGGCCACGTCGGTGGTGAGGTGATTGCGCCGCGACGCGTCGAGCCGGAGATGCTCGAGTTCCTCAACGACCCGAACGCGCGGATCCACCTGACGATGGCGGACTCGGACGACCTCTAGCTCGCCAGCGCCAGCTCGGCGCGTGGGCCACGACTGGCGGCGCCCGCGATCTCATGGATGACGCGGACGCGGGACCCGGTCCCCTCTGGCGCGACCTCGATCTCGACGGTGCCGTTGCGCTGCGATTCGCCGTCGACCGTCGTGACCTGCCAGGCGATGCGCGACGGCGCGTCGCGCTCAATCTCGTCGCCCAGCTCGATCTGGCCGTCGCCGAAGGCGCGGCGCTCGGGGTCGGTGAGGTACTCGAACGCCTCGGATGGTGGCGCCTCGATGTACTCGTCGACCTCGATCGGCCGGTCGTTGTCGCTCATCGTTCGCTCCGATCGCTGGGTGCGGCGCGGGGGGCATTGCCCTCGAGGTCTTGCTTCATCTGCGTGAGCGCCGCCTGCCAGTAGCGCTCAACCTCGGTGTGCAGGGCCTCGAGGCCCTCGCTCGACGCCTGGTAGAGGCGGCGGCGGCCGTCGCGGCGGACGGTGACGAGCCGCGCGTCGAGGAGCACGCGGAGGTGCTGCGAGACGGCGGGCTGCGAGAGGCCGAGGGTTGCGACGACCTCGGAAACGGGGCGCTCGCCGGCGAGGAGGCAGTCGAGGATCGCTCGGCGGCTGGGGTCGGCGAAGGCCTGGACGGCGTCGGTGGTCATGGTGTCAGTGTAGCGGGACTCATCGGCGTGTGCTTATATGATTTGGGATAACTAATTCGTCGTCACGAATGTATCGACAGCGTTGAGCGAGGAGGTCCGCGATGAACGAGGCGCCACGAGCGACGATTCCGATGGTGGTCGAGGCCGGGCCGCGCGGTGAGCGCGCCTACGACATCTACTCGCTGCTGCTGAAGGAACGGGTCGTCTACCTGGGGCAGGCGGTCGACGCGAACATCGCGAACTCGATCGTCGCGCAGCTGCTCTGGCTCGACCGCGAGGACCCGGATCGCGACATCTCGCTGTACGTGCAGTCGCCGGGCGGGGAGATCTACCCGGGGCTGGCGATCATCGATGCGATGGAGCTGATCCGCGCGGACGTCTCGACGATCGCGGTCGGGTTCACGGCGAGTATGGGGACGGCGATCCTCGCGGCTGGGGCGCGGGGGAAGCGGTACGCGCTGCCGAGCGCGACGGTGCACATGCACCAGGCACTCGGTGGGGCGCAGGGGCAGGCGAGCGACGTGGCGATCCAGGCGGCGGAGCTGAAGCGTTTGAATGACCGGATGCGGGCGTTTCTGGCGGATCGGACTGGGCGGCCGCTCGAGGAGATCGAGCGGGACTTTGACCGGGATCGGTTCATGGATGCCGAGGAGGCGCGGGCGTACGGGTTGGTGGATGAGGTGTTGGTTGCCGACGCGGCGGCGGCCGCGTTGGCGGTCTCGTCGTAGCGGGAGCGCGGCGGTCGTTCGAGGGTGGCACGGCGACGGCCTGGCGCCCTGCGTTGGTTGAGGCGAGGGCGAGACGAGCGCTCTGCGCCCGGAAGGGGCACGGCCGTCGGCCGTGACGTGACTTGGGAGGA
>JANQNP010000006.1 GCA_028279505.1 Dehalococcoidia bacterium | reverse complement strand
GACGAGGAGATCGACCTCCAGGCCGCGATGCAGCTCATGAACGAGATGCAGAACATCGACGGCCTCGAGAGCGGCCTCGAGCGCGCCCAGTACACCGGCGAGCTCGACGACGTCGACATCGACCAGCTTCGCGAGCTGCTCGGCGACGAGGCGGTCGAGACCTTCGAGGAGCTGAAGCAGCTGCTCGAGGTCCTCGAGAACGCCGGCTACATCCGCAAGGAAGGCGACGAGTGGCAGCTCACCCCGCGCGGCACGCGGATGATCGGCCAGAACGCGCTGACCGAGATCTTCCGCCAGCTCAAGAACCAGGGGATCGGCAACCACCCGGTGCCGCAATCGGGCCGCCACGGCGAGCGCCTCGACGAGACGAAGCCCTACGAGTTTGGCGACCCGTTCCACCTGGACATGCGCAAGACGATCATGAACGCGATCGAACGCGAGGGACCGGCCACTCCGGTCCAGCTCAGCCCGGACGACTTCGAGATCTACCGCTCGGAGCTCGTCACCCAGACGGCCACCGTCTTGATGGTCGACCTCTCCTGGTCGATGGCCCTCCGAGGTTCGTTCCAGGCCGCCAAGAAGGTCGCGCTCGCGCTGCAGAACCTGATCAAGGCGCAGTACCCGCGCGACAGCCTCTACATCATCGGCTTCTCGGCCTACGCCCGGGAGCTGAAGCCGCAGGACCTCCCCTACGTCCGCTGGGACGAGTCCGTGCTCGGCACGAACATGCACCACGCCCTGATGATCGCCGAGCGCCTGCTCGCGAAGCATCGAGGTGGCACCCGCCAGATCCTGATGATCTCCGACGGTGAGCCGACGGCTCACCTCGAACGAGGGCGCTCGCAGTTCGCCTACCCGCCGAGCCCGATCACCATCCGCGAGACGCTCAAGGCGGTGAAGCGGGTCACCCAGCAAGAGATCACCATCAACACCTTCATGCTGGACCGGAACTACTACCTCAAGGAGTTCGTGAACCAGCTCGCGAAGATCAACGGCGGTCGCGTCTTCTACACGACGCCGGACCAGCTCGGCGAGTACATTCTCGTCGACTACGTCCAGCACAAGCGGAAGAAGATCTCCGGCCGCTAGCCCGCCGGTGGGCTGACCGCCTCGCCTCGGAGCGCTGAGTGCAGCGACTGATCGTGCCCGTCTCCGCGCTGGCGATCGTCTTCGGCGTCGGCATCGTCTGGTACTGGCTCGTCGAGGACTTCACCCTCCTCGAGTCCGTCTACCAGACGGTCGTGACGCTCTCCACGGTCGGCTACGAGGAGGTACAACCGCTCGACGACAGCGGCCGCATCTTCACGATCGTCTTCATCCTCGCGGGCATCGGCTTGATGTTCTACACGGCCACCGCGATCGTTGAGCTGGTCGTCGCGGGCGAGGTCGGAGAGCTGGTCGGGCGGCGCCGCAGCGGGCGAAGGGTCCAGCGCATGCAGAACCACGTCATCGTCTGCGGCTACGGTCGGGTCGGCCAGAAGATCACCAGCGAGCTCACCGAACACGGCGTCGAGCACGTCGTCGTCGACATGCGTCGCGAAGCCCTCGACGCTGCCAGCCACGCCGGTAGCGCCGTCGTCGAAGGCGACGCCACCGAGGAGCCCGTCCTCCAGGCCGCGCACATCGAGCGAGCGCGCGCCCTCGTCGCCGCCGCCGACTCCGACGTCGGCAACACCTATATCGTGCTGACCGCGCGGACGTTGAACCCGGACATGTTCATCGTCGCTCGCGCCGGCGGCAACGACGCCGAACGTCGCATGATCTCCGCCGGCGCCGACCGCGTGATCTCCCCCTACCAGATGGCCGGATTCCGGATGGCGCTCAGCGTCGTCCAGCCGCTGATGCTCGACTTCGTCGACATCCTCGCTGCCCGCGAGACGCCGGACGAGAAGATCCTCGCCGAGATCGTGGTCGCGCCGGGAAGCGGCCTCGACAACCGCACGATCGCCGAGGCGTTCGACCCCTCGTGGGGACTGAGCCTCCTCGGCGTGGAGCACGCTGGCCGAGGCGACGGCGAGATCGTGATCGGCCCCACCGGCTCGGAGACCCTCCACGACGGGGACCGGCTGATGGTCTACGGCTCGCAGCAGGCCGTCGAGCGGTTGGGCGCGCGTCAGACCGAGGGCTGATCGTCCTCGATCGGCGGGAGCGGCTGCGCGACCGACGGCAGCGCCTCCCACGAGAACACCTGCACCAGCATCCCGCCCGTGTGCTCCGGCGCCAGGAACGCCTCCTGCCACGACGCCTCGCCGGACTGCCCGGACCGCTGACCGAGGACACGCACACCGTTGCGCTCGCAGGCGCGGATCGCCTGTGCGAGGTCACGCACCTCGAACGACACGTGGTGTACCGCCGCCCCGCGCCGGTCGAGGAACCGCTGGAGAAACGAGTCCTCGCGGATCGGCTGCATCACCTCGACCCGCAGCTGCCCGCCGGGGCTTTCGAGGACGCGCGAACTGAAGCTCGCCTCGTCGCTCCCGATCGCCGATCGATGAACCGTCTCGAAGCCGAACAGCCGCTCATACCAGTCGCCCAGCTCCTGGCGGCTGTGGTGCGCGTGCCCGATCGCGTTCACCGCGACGATCCCCAGCGAGTCGGACCGCTCGTCCTCGAACGGGTCGGGGAGGTGCCACGGCTCCCCGGCGTAGAGCTGAAACAGGAACCCGGCGCCGCCGGCCCGTGGGTGGATGTAGGCGACCGCGTTCGATCCACCGTCCTCGAGGCCCTCGGCCGGCGCGGGTGCCTCCCCCGCGCCCTCCGCGTGGCCGCCGCGCGCTCCCGCCTCGTAGCCCCACGGCTCGATCCCCAGCGAGCGCATCGTCTCCACCGAGGCGTCCATGTCGCCGACCTGCATCGCGAGGTGGTGCAGGCCGGGCCCGTTCTCGCCGTCGAGAAAGCGGTGCAGGTACGACCCGGTCCCGTCCGGCGCCAGAACCTCCCATGCGATCCCGGACCGGCCCGGCACCTCCAGCTCGGCACCGACGTAGCCGTCCTGCGCAAACCGGCCGCGGTACCGGAACCCGAAGAGCCGTTCGAGCAGCTCGATCTGCGGATCCAGCTCGTGCACCGCCATGCTGATGTGGTCGACCCGCGTGACGTCGATCATTCGCTTTCGCCGGTGCTCTCTCCTGGCCCGCTCGACTCGCGCTCGATTCTAGGGCGGCGTCCGCTACGGCCTAGCGCGTCGGCTGACGCTCGATACGATCCGTCGATGCCGGACGCCGCGCCGCCCCCCACCCGCCGCGCGACGATCATCCGCAACCCCGGCGCCCGCCGGCCCCCCACCGACGCCACGCTCAGCGAGGCAATCGAGGCCGTTCGCCACGCCGGCTGGACCGTGACGGTCCGCGACACCACCGCCCGAGGCGACGCGGCCCGCCTCGCCGCCGAGGCCGCAGCCGGCGCCGTCGAGGTGGTGGTCGCATGCGGCGGCGACGGCACGCTCAACGAGGTGGCGAATGGCCTCGTCGGCTCCGACACCGCGCTTGGCGTGCTGCCCGGCGGCACCGCGAACGTGTGGGCGCGCGAGATCGGCGTCGGCGCCGACCCCGTCGCCGCGCTCGGACTGCTCGAGGCCGGTCGGCGCGTCCGCGTCGACACGGGCGTCGCGCGCATCGGCGATGAGGAGCCGCGCCGCTTCCTCCTGATGTGCAGCGCCGGCATCGACGCCGCCGTCGTCGCTGCGGTCGAAGAGCACCCGGGGATGAAGCGGCGGTTCGGTCGCGCTGCCTTCGGCTGGCCCGGCCTGCGTGCGCTCGGCGCGCGTTCGGTGAAGACGGTGCTCACCGTCGGCGACGAGGAGCGCAGCGCCCCGCTGCTGATGCTGCTCGCCGGCAACACGCGCCTCTTCGGCTCCGTGCTGCGCATCGCCGACGACGCCGTGATGGACGACGGCCAGCTCGACCTCGTCACGTTCGAGGACGCCGTCGGTCCGCTGCATCGCCACGCGCTCCGCCGTACCAGCGTCCTCGTACGCGCGATCCGCGGCCACCTCCGCTCCGCCAACGCCGAGGGCATTCGCTACGTTCGCACGCCCGACGCCGAGTTCCGGCCGACGGGGCCGCTCCCGGTGCAGGCAGACGGCGAGTTCATCGGCACCGCCGGGCCGGAGGCGCCCCTCCGCCTCAGCGTCGATCCGCTGTCGCTGACGATGCTGGTGCCCGCCGGCGTCAATCCACTGTTCAGCGGAAACGGTGGCTAGAGCCGGGTCAGCACGCCCTCCGTGAGCTGGTAGCGAACCGCGTCCGGCAGCTCGTCTGCGCCCGGGCGGTCCGGGTCGGGCGTCGTGATCAGCACCTGGTCGACCGCGTACGCCGTGTGCATCACGCGGTCTCGGTGTCGAGCGTCCAGCTCGGAGAAGATGTCGTCGAGCAACAGCACCGGCGGGTCGCCGGTCGTGTCCGAGGAGAGCGCCACCTCGGAGAGCCGGAGCGCGAGCGCCGCGGTCCGCTGCTGACCGCGCGACGCGGAGACGGACGCCTCATGCCCGTCGATCTGGAACGAGATGTCGTCGCGGTGCGGCCCGATCCGCGTCGCGCCACGCCACACGTCGTCCTGCCGGCCGGCCTCGGTCGCCGCCCGGAACCGCTCCTCGAAGTCGGAGGCCAGGGTCGCCTCGATCAGCTCATCCGGCAGCGCCGGCCGGTAGCAGACCGCGAGCGCCTCGTCCGGCGCGCCGAGCGTCGGGTAGCGCTCAGCGGCGTCCTGCCCGAGGTGTGCCAGCGCCCGCGCGCGCGCCTGGACGATCACGGTGCCCGCCGTCACCAGCTCATCGTCCCAGAACGCGAGCTCCTCGAGGTTCCCGCGCCGCTCGCGGAGGGTGCGCAACAGGCTGTTCCGCTGCTGCAGCACCCGGTTGTAGCGCTGCGCCGCCCGCACGTAGGCAGGGTCGAACTGCGAGATCGTCAGATCGAGGTAGCGCCGCCGCCCCGACGGCGACCCCGAGATGATCACGAGGTCGTCGGCGGAGAACATTACGACCCGGAGCTGCCCGATCACGTCGGACGCGCGCCGCGCGACGCCATTCAGGCGGAAGCGCCGCGACGCGCGCCGCGTCCCGTCCGCCGCCGGCTCGCCGGCGACCACGGCGATCTCCACCGTCGCGCTGCCCGCTTCGCCCTCGACGGTGCCGAGCAGCCGCGCGCCGGGTAGCGGCTCCTCGGCCAGCGCCGTCCAGTTGATCAGATCGAGGTCGTTCCCGCCTCGGTGGCTGCGCGTCGTCGCGAGCATCGCGACTGCGTCCAGCAGATTCGACTTGCCGGCCGCGTTCTCGCCCGCGATCACGTGGATCCCACGATCGAGGTCCAGCTCGAGCCGCTGATAGGTGCGGACGTTCGACAGCGAGAGGTGGGTCAGGCGCATGAGGGCTGATTATCCCACGCCGGCGTCAGCTGCCCGCCTCGGCCCCGGCAGCCCTCGGAAGCTCGACGCAGAACCGCGCTCCGCCGTCCGGCGCGTCCTCGACCCAGATCCGGCCCGACTGCAGCTCGATCAGCCGGCGCGCCACGGCGAGGCCGAGCCCCGACCCGTGCACCGTCCCGTCGTTGCGATCGACGCGGTAGTACGGATCGAAGATCCGCTCGCGGAGCGTCTCGGGAATCCCGTCGCCGGAATCGTCGACCTCGATCCGCACGCGACCGGCGGTCGCTGCGGTCCGCAGCGCGATCGCGCCGCCCGGCGGCGTGTAGCGATGCGCGTTCGACAGCAGGTTCAGCAGCACCTGTTCGAGGCGCTGCCGATCCGCTTCGACGGCGGCGCCGTTCTCGCCGATCTCGACCGAAAGCGTCTGCTCGCGCAGCAGGTAGGCCGGCCGCAGCAGCGTCTCGATCTCGGCGAACAGCGCCGGCAGCTCCACCGCGGTCGGCGTCACCGTGAACCCCGCCGACTCCGACTGCCCGAGGTCGAGCAGGTCGTTCACGAGGAGGTTCAACCGCTGCACCCCCTGGTTCAGCGAGTTCACGAGCTGCTCCGCCGTTTCGTCCATCGCCATCGGCTGCAGCTGCAGCAGATCGGCGAACGCCTGGATCGACGTGAGCGGCGTCCGCACCTCGTGCGCGAGCGCGCCGATGAACTCCCGCCGCGCCTGGTCGAGCGCCTCCAGCCGCTGCTCCCGCTCGTACGACGCCTCGTACATGGCGGCATGATCGAGGGCGGTCGCCAGTTGGGCGCCAAGCCGCTCCAGCAGCGTCTCGTCCTCGAGCACCCCTTCACGCCGCCCGCTCAGGAGCAGGAGGCCGATCGCGTTCCCCCCACTGTGCAGCGGGATGTGCGCGACCCACGGGCGTGCGCCGATCGAGGGCGTGAGCACCGAGATCCAGGGGTGCTCGTCCTGGTCGCGCCCGACCGAGACCGTCGCCCCGCGCGCGGGGAGCGCCCGCGGTCGCGCGTCGGCGAGCCAGTTGGCCGGGTACCCGTCGGCCGCGACGGCGCGCATCTCCTCCTCGGAGTCGTCATCCGCGAGGGCGATCACCCCCGCCTCCGCGACGTCGTTCGCTAGCAGCGTCGCCAGCGCCTCCTGCGCGGTCACCTCGATGCCGCTCGGCTCCGAGGCGAGGTCGGCCAGGATCGTGCTGAGCGCGAAGCGCCGCCGGTCGCGCGTGAGCTGCCGGATGTGCAGCAGCGCCGCCACGAGCAGCAGCAGCGTGAGCAGCACCTGCACCGCGAAGATCCCGATGTCGATCCGATCGAGGACCGCGTAGAGCACCGCCCCGTTGACGACGAGCACCCCGATCGCGACCAGCACCGCGCCGACCGCGAGCTTCCGCCCGCCGCTGGCCGGAGGTCGCGACTCGCGCGCGACACGTGCTGGCGCGGTGGAAGAGGTCAAGGCGAACGGTCCTCCCCGGAGGGGCGGTCTGGCGCTATTCGAGGACGATCAGAACGCTCCGGTCGGCGACCGAGGCCGCGCGCACCCGTGCCACCTGGCTCAGGCGTTCGTGCAACCCGCCCGCGAGGTCGTTCGAAAGTGCGGTGGAGCCGAGCTGCACGCGCAGCCGTGCCTCGCCCTGGGCGTAGGCCTCGACGGTCGCGGCCCGCACCGCCTCCACTCGCGCGAGCGCATCCTGCACTCGCATCAGCCCCTGGAACCCCGAGATTGGGAACACCCGCACGACCAGCGACCCCCCGGCCGGCTCGAACCGCACCACCCCCGGATCGGCGACGAGCGTCGCGGCTCCCGAGGTGCCGGCGGTCTGCCGCGCGGCGGGTGGCGTCGCCTCGACGGGCGGCGTGGCTGCGGGTGCCGGCGCTGGCACTGGTGCCGCAGGGGCGGGCTCCGGCACCGCCTCGGGTGCTGGCTTGGCGACGACCTCGCTGACAGCCGGCTCCGCGGGCGCGACGGGCGGCGGCACCGCCGCCGTCCCGTTCTGCGGCTTCGCGGGCGTGACCGTCGAGGGCTCGCGACCGCTCGGCTCGTCCGCGGGCGCGGGAGTCTTGGCTGGCGCGGGGGCAGACGGAGGCGCCGTTGAGGCCTGCGGTGGCTTCGACTCGGGAGCGTCGGGCTTCGGCGTCGGCGCCTCCGCCGGCGGCGCGGCCTCGCGAGGTGGCGTGACGCTCGGAGGCGATGCGGCCTGAGGTGCCGCCGCCGGCTTCGCCTTCGGCGGCTCGACGGCCGATGGCTTCGCGACCGCCGGCTGCGACACGACCGGCCGCGCGGGCGCGGCTTCCGAGGGTGACTCCGCCTGGCGAGGTGCGGTAGGCGGAGCGGCCGGTGCCGCCGCCTGCGGCGGGCGGGCCGACAGCTCGGCGAGCTGCGCCTCGATCTGCTCGAGCCGCCCGTCGATCGTTTCGACCGACGAGTCGAGCCGGGCCATCCGCCGCTCGATCGCAGTCAGCCGCTCCGTCGTGCCGTCGCCCGCGCGCCGGATCCCCTCGAACCGGGTGTCGAACTCACCGAGGCGTTCCGCGACGCTCGCGAGCCCGCGTTCGATGCTCCCGAGGCGGCCGTCGATCGCGCCGACGCGGTCGTCGACGGAGGTCCGCAGACTGGACACGTCGCTCCCGAGGCGGTCGACGCTCGCGCTGAGCTGCTGGATCACCGCGGAGCCGGGGTCGTTACGCTCTGCGAGCATCTCGCGCGCCTGCTCAACCGACTCGTCGATTACCTGTCGCGCCCGCTCGCGCGCGTCCGAGAGCACGAGGTCGATGTCGTCTGCGCCCTCGAGAGTTCCGGCGAACCGGGGGGTGGGCGCAGCCGGTGTCGGTGCCGGGGCAGAGGACGCCGGCGCAGCGGGTGCCGGGGCCGATGGCTGGGGGGCCGGTGTGGCGATCGGTGGCGTCACGAACGCCGGTGCCGCCGGAGCCGCGGCGGGTGCCTGAGCGTCTGGCTGGCGTTGCACGCCACCCAGGGTGACCAGCAGCGACCCGACCGAACGCAGCACGGCGTTCACCCCGCCCTCGGCGGAGTGAGCGAGCTGAGCGAGGCCCTCGCTCCGCGGCGGTTCGCCGCCGGCTGGCCTGTCGTTGGTCACGGAACCGTCCCCGCCGCGACGGGCGTCGTGCTGGCGCCCTCGCCGGAGTGTAGAGCGCTGCGACCCGCCGTCAAACGACCGTCGCGAGGCGCCGATTTCACGGGCGGTTCTCACTGGAGAATCCTGTATCGTCCAGCGGGTGAGCCCGCGCGTCGCAGCCGATCGCCGGCGCGCGCCGGGCGAGCGTTTCAACGACACAACGACCCTCAGGAGGACCGAGATGGCAGATCCGCTTCGCGTGGCGTTCATCGGCGCCGGCGGCAACACGACGCTTCGACACCTGCCCGGCCTGCTCGCCATTGAGGACGTCCAGGCCGTCGCCGTCTGCAACCGCACCGCCGTGAGCGGCCAGCGCGTCGCTGACGAGTTCGGCATCGCGCGCGTCGAGAGCGACCCGGCCGCCATCTTCGAGGCCAACGACGTCGATGCCGTCTGCATCGGTACCTGGCCGTACCGCCACCGCGAGTACACCGTCCGCGCCCTCGAGGCCGGCAAGCACGTCCTCTGCGAGGCGCGGATGGCGATGAACGCCACCGAGGCTCGCGAGATGCTCGCCGCCTCGCGCATGCGTGACGACCTCGTTGCCCAACTCGTGCCTGCCCCGATGGACCTGCTCGTTTGGCGCACGGTGCGCCGCCTGCTCCGCGAGAACACGCTCGGCGCAATCCGCGAGGCCCACGTCGATGTCCTCAACGGCTCCGGCGTCGCCGAGGATGGCCCGCTCCACTGGCGGCACCAGACCGAGTTCTCCGGCATGAACACGATGATGTTCGGGATCTTCTCGGAGATGGTCTCCCGCTGGCTCGGCGCCACCGAGCGCGTCGTCGCTGACGCCGCCACCTTCGTACGCCGGCGCCGCGACGAGGTGAGCGGCACCGACGTCTGGGTCGACGTGCCGGACAGCCTCGGCGTCTTCGCCGAACTCCGAGGTGGCACGCGCGTCACCTACCGCATCAGCACCGTCGCGCACGACGCGCCGCCGCCCTCGATCTCCGTCTACGGCTCCGACGCGACGCTCCACTGGCGGGGCGGCGACGACCTGACCCTGTCCCGCGTCGGCGGCGAGTCAGAGCAGATCACCCCCGACGAGGGCACTGCGATCGGCTGGAACGTCGAGCAGGACTTCGTCGACTCGATCCGCGACCACAAGCCCGTGGAGCTGACCAGCTTCGAGGACGGGCTCCACTACATGCGCATCACCGAGGCCGTCGCCCGCTCACGCGAGGAAGGGCGCGCGGTCAGCCTCGAGGAGGTCTAGCTCATGGTTTCCGGCGACCCGAAGGGTCCGGTATCGGCCGAGGAGTGCCTCGCCGCCTTCCGCGACGCGCGCGCTCGGGTCGACGCGCTCGCCGGTCAGACCACCGCGTGGAGCGCCGAGTCCGCCGAGGGCTGGACCGCCAAGGACTACCTCGCGCACCTCACCGCCTGGCAGCGGCGGATGGTGCGCTGGTTCGAGGAGGGCGCCGCCGGCAAGTTCCGCGAGCGTCCCGAACCGGACTTCACCTTCGAGCAGCTCGACGAGCTGAATGCTCACGACTGGGAGGCCAGTCGTGACACCCCGCTCGACGAGGTGCGGAGCGAGTTCGCGCGCACCGCGGACGCGGTCGAGATGCTGATCGCGAGTCTCACCAGCGAGGATCTGAACGACCCGGAGAGGGCGCCCTGGCTCGGCTTCGAGGCACGTCACACGATCGTCGGCAACACCTACGGACACTACGCCGAGCATCTCGCCGACCTCGAGCGGCTCGCATCGGAGGCGCCGTGAGCAACGGCGTGCGGGTCTACCGCTTCGACTCGCGCGACCCGAGCGATTCGTCGTTCGGCGTCCTGCTGCTTCGCTTCGCCGTCAACGCCGCGGGGCTGTTCCTGGCGAGCGTGATCGTCCCCGGCATCGAGATCGGCGACTGGCCGTCGCTGATCGCGGTCACGGCGATCTTCGCGATCGTGAACATCCTGCTGAAGCGAGTCGCGCTCGTCGTCTCCTTCTGCCTGATCTTCGCGACGTTCGGGCTCTTCATCCTCGTCATCAACACGGCGCTGCTCGGCGCGACCGCCTGGGTGGCGGGTCAGCTCGATCTGGACTTCACCGTGGACGGGTTCTGGTCGGCGTTCTTCGGCGCGCTGATCATCTCGCTGGTGTCGTTCTTCGCCGCGATCGTGATTCGCAGGCCGCGCGTCTCTTAGAGCGTCTCCGGATCACTCGGCACCCACGGCGTCAGACCGGCGGGCGGTGGCGCGGTCGTCGGCCGGAACTCGGCGAGCAGCAGACGTTCGCCCCCGACCGGGATCCCGGTGACGCAAGCCTCGACCCACAGCTCAGTGCCGTCCTGACGGACCACCGACCGAGGGCGGAACGGGGTCGACTCGCCCTGCAGCGCCTGGTTCAGGCTGTTGCCGGTCGTCACCTGGTCGCTCTCGGGCGTCAGCGGCGAGGTGCGCTCGAGCGCCATCCAGTCGTCGTAGCTGTACCCGCTCATATCGAGGAACGCCTGGTTCGCGTAGAGCGGGCGCCGCCCCTGGCCGATCAGCAGGATCGCGTTCCGCGCGTGCTCGATCATCAGCCCGAGGACCTCGCGCTGGTCGATGTGATCCGGCAGTCGCATCTCGTTCACGCGACGGAGTCTGTCAGACGGCCGACCTCTCAGCCAGAGGCCGACCCGCCGACCACGCTACGCGGGTCGGATCTCCGTGCCCTGCTTCCGTTGCATCCGAGGTCCCCGACCCTTCCGCGACGGCGTCCCCGGCGCCTCCACGCGCACCGCGCACGCCTTGTACTCCGGAATCCCGGCTGCCGCGTCGAGCTGGTCGTTCGTCAGGAAGTTCGCGGCCATCCCCTCGAGCTGCACGAACGGTACGAACAGCTCGCCGCGCTGCATCCGGTCGCCGACGTGGACCTCCGCGATGATCTCGCCGCGCCTCGACGCGAGCTGCACGTCGTCCCCGTCGGAGACGCCGAGCTGCTGCGCATCGTCCGGGTGCATGTCCACGGCCACCACCGGCACCATCTCCACCAGCCCCGGCACCTGCCGCGTGATCACGCCGCCGTGCCAGTGGTAGAGCGAGCGCCCGGTGATCAGCGTGAACGGGAACCGTTTCGAGGGCAGCTCCGCCGCCGGCGGCCCCTGCTCCACCGCGACGAACTTGCCCTTGCCGCGCGGGAACTCGTCAGCGAACAACCGAGGCGTCCCGGGGTGCTCGGCGTCCGGCACCGGCCACTGGATCCCGCCCTCCGCGTCGATCCGCTCATGCGACAGTCCGGCGACGATTGGCGTCAGCGAGGCCATCTCCGCGAAGATCTCCGCGGCCGACTCGTGGCCGAACCCGTCCTCGGGCCGCTCGAGCAGCTTGAGCACGCGGCGCGCGATCTCGTTCGTGATTGCCCAGTCCTCGCGTGCCTCGCCGGGCGACTCGACGATCGGCCGCACCAGCTGCACGCGCCGCTCGCTGTTGGTGAACGTGCCGAACTTCTCGGCGAACGAGGCCGCGGGCAGGACCACGTCGGCCACCTCGGCCGTCTCGTGCATGAAGATGTCCTGCACCACCAGGAAGTCGAGTTGGCTGAACGCCTCGCGCGCGTGCGCGAGGTACGGGTCCGACAGCAGCGGGTTCTCGCCCACGACGTACATCGTCGTCAGCGACCCATCGAGCATCGCCCCGATCATCGCCGTCGACTGCAGGCCCGGCTCCGTCGGCAGGTCCGCGTCCCACGCCTCCGACCAGCGCGCGTTGACCTCGAGGTCATCGACCGCCTCGTAGCCCGGCAGCACGTTCGGCAGGCAGCCGGAGTCAGAGCAGCCCTGCACGTTATTCTGCCCGCGCAGCGGCGAGATCCCGTTGCCGAATCCGCCGACCTGCCCGCACAGCAGCGCGAGATTGATCAGCGACCGCGCGTTGTCAGATCCCATCGTGTGCTGGGTGACGCCCATCCCCCAGATCAGACAGGACCCGCGCTCCTCGCCGTCGCGTCCCGGCCGAGGGCGCGCATACAGCCGCGCCGCGATCCGAATGTCGTCGGCGGGCACGCCGCAGATCTCCGCGGCCACCTCCGGCGTCACCTGGTCGACGACCCGCCGCCACGCCTCGAAGTCCTCGGTCCGCGCCTCGATGAAGTCGCGGTTCTCCAGACCCTCCTCGAGGATCACGTGCGCCATCGCGTTGAACAGCGCCACGTCCGTCCCCGGCCGCGGCTGCAGGTGCACCTCGGCGCTGTCGACCAGGTCGATCTTGATCGGGTTCACCACGATCAACGAGGCCCCGCGATCCTCGATCGCGCGGCGCAGCCGCGACGCCACCACCGGGTGGTTCTGCGACGTGTCGCTGCCGACGACCAGCAGCGTCCCCGCGTGGTCGTAGTCCTCGTACGAGTTGCTCGTCGCCCCCGACCCCACCTGCTCCATCAGCGCCACCACCGAGGGCGCATGGCACAGCCGCGAGCAGTGGTCGATCGAGTTCGTCCCCATCACCGCGCGCGTGAACTTCTGTTGGATGTAGCCGTCCTCGTTCGTCGCCTTCGCCGAAGCGATCGAGGCGAACGAACCCATGGCGGCCGTGAACCGCTGCGCGACCAGGTCGAGTGCGTAGTCCCAGCTCGCCGGCTGCAGTTCACCGTCCCGGCGCACCAGTGGCGTCGTCAGCCGGTCCGGCGCGTGCACGTAGTCGAGGCCAAACCGCCCCTTCACGCAGGTCATCCCCTGCGACGAGGCGTTGTCGGCCTCGCCGTCCACCCACGTGATCCGCCCGTCGGACTTGTGTACCTGCAGCCCGCAGCCGACGCCGCAGTACGGACACGTCGTGTTGAACACCTCGTCCTCGGTCTCGAGGCGGTGCGACGCCGTCGCCGGGACACCGGTCTTCGGCAGCAACGCGCCCGTCGGGCACTGCGAGACGCACTGACCGCACGAGGTGCACGTCGACTCCTCCCAGAGCGAGTCGAACGCGGCCCCGATGTGCGCGGTCTCGCCGCGCCCGTTGATCCCGATCGCGCCGATGTGCTGCGTGTCCTGGCAGGCGTCGATGCACCGGCCGCAGAGGATGCAGTCCGGCATGTTCAGCGTGAAGAACACGTTCGAGTCGTCGCGCGGTTCGCGCGGCCGCGGCGTGAACGACGACACCTCGAGGCCGTGCGCCCGCGCCTGCTCCGCCGCCTGTCCGGCGCCACGTCCATCCGCCGACATCCCGATCGTCAGATCGAGGACGCCGCGCCGCACGCGCGCCGCCCGTTCCGAGGTGGTGTGCACCACCGCACCGTCCGCCACCGGCGTGTGACACGCCGCCGCGAGGCGAGGCGCGCCCTCGACCTCCACGAGGCAGGTCCGGCACGCGCCCAGCGGCCCGCGGTCGTCTGGCTTGCAGAGGTTGGGGAGCGGCGTCCCGGCGGCCTTCACGGCATCGAGGAGCATCCCACTCTGCGGGACGCGCACCTCCTGTCCGTCGATCGTGACCGAGACGAACGCCTCGATCACCTCCAGCGGTGCGCTGCTTGCGGTCGTGGTCATGCGCGGACTCCCGTCGGCACGTCCAGTGTGTGGTTATTGGTCGAACGCGGCGGGGAACTGTTCGAGGGCGGACTCCACCGGTCGCCCTGCCATCCCGCCGAGCTGGCAGAGCGAGCCTTCGGTCAGCACCTCGATCAGCGAGGCGATCTCTTCGCGATGTTCGCGCGGTGATTCGAGCAGCTGCACCATCCGCACGGTGCCCTCGCGGCACGGCGTGCACTCCCCACACGACTCGCGCATGTTGTACGCCGCCAGTTCGCGCGTGACCCGCGCGAGGTCGGCGTCACGCCCGAGGACCACCGTCCCGCCGGCGCCGAGGCCGCGCATCTCCAGCGCGTCCTCGAACTGCTCGGGCATCACGAAGGTGCCGGACGGGCCGCCGAGCAGGATCGCCTGCGTGTCGCCAGGGTTGGCGCCGGCCATGGCGAGCAGTCCCGCCCAGGTCGTCGCCCCGTCCACCGGCACCTCGTAGAGCCCCGGCCGCGGCACGTCGCCCGACAGCGACACCAGCTTGGTCGGTGGCGGCGGGTTGTCGAACACCGTCGTCACCGCGCAAAGCGTCTCTGCGTTATTGATCACCGTCGGTCGGTCGAACAGCCCCCGGTCGGTCGCGAACGGCGGCTTGTATCGCGGCACCGGCCGCTCGCCTTCGATGCTGTTGAGGATCACCGACTCCTCGCCGCAGACGTACCCGCCTGCCCCGGAGCGCACGTGGATCTCAAGGTCAAAGGACCGCTCCCAGGCGCTCCCGTCGAGGATCCTCGCCTCGCGCGCCTGCTCCAGCGCGCGCTCGAACGACGCGCGTGCGATCCGTGCCTGCCCGTTGATGTAGACGTAGGCCCGCTCGAACCCCACCGCGTGATGCGCCAGCAGGATCCCCTCGATCAGCCGATGCGGGTCACCCTCCAGCAGGTGCCGGTCCTTGAACACCCCGGGCTCGCCCTCCTCGGCATTGACCACCAGCATCCGAGGCTCGTCGCGATGCGCGCCGGCGAAGCGCCACTTCGACGCCACCGGGAAGTGAGCGCCGCCGCGACCGGTGAACCCGCCCGCCTCGATCGCGTCGAGGAGCTGATCCGCCGTCATGTCGAGCGCCCGGTCGAGCGCTACGTACGCCCCTTGTGCCAGCACGTCGCCCAGCGAGCCGTTGTTCCGCCCGAGGCGCGCGGTCAGCCCGCGCCCGCCGGTGCCGGCGTAGTTCGCCTCGTCGCCGCAGTCGCCGTTGAAGCAGGCGACCACCTCGTCGATCCCGTTGAGGTCGAGCCGGTCGAAGCGGCGCGTGTACGTGCCCTGGAACACCGTCGCCGATGGCGCCGCCCAGTTCGCCCCGTCCGACGCGGCTTCGTACACGGCGTCAGCGCGGTCTCCGAGGGCGTCCCGCAGCTCGTCGAGGTATCGCTCCGCCCGGAGCGCGTCGCCCGCGGTGCCCCGATGCACGAGGATCCGCGGCAGCTTCGCGGCCGGGTACTGCTCCCGCAGCCGGGCGAGCGGCTCGATCGAGGTCGTCGTCATGCGCCGGCCCGCTCTCGCAGCTCGTCGGCGGTCACCCGGCCGAAGAGGCGCTCATGCTCGTCGGTGACCACCGGCGCAAGCGCGCAGAGGAACTGGCAGTCGATCCGCGCGGCCGTCGGCGCGGCCTCCAGCAGCGCATCCGCGCCCGCGAGGTCGCATGCCACCCCGGTGCAGACGTGCCACTGACCGGGCACGGGCGGCTCGAGCCGCAGCTCGGAGTAGGCAGTCGTCGTCGCGTACACCTCGGACAGCGGCACGCGGATGTGGCTGGCGACGTAGCTGATCGCCTCGCGCGGCAGCCAGTGCAGCGCGTCGTGCATCGCCTGGAGCGCCGGGAGGAGCTGTTCGCGGTCACGCGGCAGGGCATCGACGCCGGACATCCCGTCCTGCATCGCGTCGAGATCGAACGGCGGCGTGTCCTCGGTCATCAGCCGCATTGTACGAGGGTCCGAGGCCAACGAGCCCGTCAAACCGCCCGATTCCGACCGACCAAGGGACCCTCGGCTGCCCTGCTCGACCGCACACGCAATCTTCGTAACAACTGACGATGGTCGATCGCGTGTAATTGATGAGACGCAGACCGAGGCCCCGCCCGAGGCCAGGCCCACTTCCGAGGACCGTGACCGTGATCCGAAGTCGCCCCGCTGACATGCTCGCCGGCCTGATCGCGGCTGCGGTCGCGCTCGGTGCTGCCGAGCTGGCCGCCGGGCTGACCGGCGGCGCGTCGCTGATCGTCGAGGTCGGCGACGTCGTCGTCGAGCGCACGCCCGGCCCCGTGGTCAAGTGGGCGATCGACCTCCTCGGCACGAACGACAAGCCGTTCCTGCTCGCCAGCGTCACCGTGATCTCGCTCGTCCTCGGCGCCGCCCTCGGTCCGCTCGCCGGTCGCTGGAGCATCGTCGGCCTGCTCGGCTTCGCCATCTTCGGCGCCATCGGCGCCGCCGCCGCCGCGCGCGACCCACTGACCGACACCTCGATCGCGATCTTCACCGCCCTCTTCGCTGGCGTCGCTGGCTACCTCGCCCTCCAGGCGCTGCTCGCCGCCGCCGTCCCCGCCAGCGGTCCGGCCGCCTCCGAGGCCTCACCAACCGTCCCAGGCCGCGGCCTCGCCGACCGTCGTCGTTTCCTCGGCTTCGCCGCCGGCGCCACCGGCGGCGCCGCGCTGGCCGCGTTCACGGGCCGCGGCATCCTCGGCCCGGCCGTCGACGTCGAGGCGCAGCGCGAGGCCGTCGCGCTCCCCCCGACCGAGATCGAGGTCGGCACGAACGGCTTCGAGGTCGACGGCATCTCGCCGCTGATCACACCGAACGACAAGTTCTATCGGATCGACACCGCCCTCGTGGTCCCCCGCGTCGACACCGCCGACTGGAAGCTCTCCATCACCGGCATGGTCGACAACCCCTTCGAGCTCACCTTCGACGAGCTCCTCGAGCAGGCGACGATGGAGGAGGCGGTCACGCTCGCCTGCGTCTCCAACGAGGTCGGCGACAACCTCGTCGGCAACGCCATCTGGCGCGGCGTGCCGCTGGCGAGCCTGCTCGAGCGCGCCGGCGTGCGGGAGGGCGCAACGCAGATCGTCGGCCGCTCCGTCGACAACTTCACGACCGGTTTCCCCACCGAGGTCGCGCTCGACGGTCGCCCCGCGATGGTCGCCATCGCGATGAACGGCGAGCCGCTGCCCGCCGCGCACGGCTTCCCGGCGCGCCTCGTCGTCCCGGGCCTCTACGGCTACGTCTCCGCCACCAAGTGGCTGAAGGAGATCGAACTCAACACCCTCGAGGGCTACGACGCCTACTGGATTCCGCGCGGCTGGTCCAAAATCGCCCCGATCAAGACCCAGTCCCGCATCGACACCCCGCGCAACGGCCGCGAGGTCGAGCCCGGCCGCGTCCCGATCGGCGGCGTCGCCTGGGGCGGCATCCGCAGCATCGACCGCGTCGAGGTGCGCATCAGCCCCCGCGACGGCGACGCGTCCGAGGGCGAGTGGGTCGCGGCCGAGCTCGGCGAGAAGCTCTCCCAGAGCACCTGGCGCCAGTGGGTCTACCAGTGGCCCGCTCAGACCGGCGAGTACCGCGTCGAGGTCCGCGCGACCGACGGCGAGGGCAAGGTGCAGACCGCCGAACGCCAGCCGCCCGCGCCGGACGGCGCCACCGGCCACCACACCATCTCGCTCCGGGTCAGCGAGGGCGCATCGCTGGCCGACCCCAATAGCTTCACCGACCCCGCCGAGGCCCTCGCCGCCGCCCGCGCGCGCTGGGCGGTCTTCGGCCAGGACGACTACGACATGCTCTTCAACTGGCGCTGCTTCTGCCCGCCGGCCCAGCTCGCGCCGGTCGACCTCCAGGTGCGCGGAAGCCGCGTGTTCTCCGGCAACTTCACCGGTGGACCCGAGCTACCGCGCGACCAGCTCGAGGAATACCAGACCGTCGACGGCCTCTTCGACTTCATCCAGGACGCGATCGACCGCCAGGCCGTGCAGATCACCGCCACCTACGACCAGACCGGCTTCCCGGCCAGCGTCTGGGTCGACTACGACGAGCGCACGGGCGACGAGGAGCGCGGCTTCCAGCTCCACGAGGTCAAGACCGTCTAGCGGTCGAACGGTCTGGCGGGTTGGCGAGGCGCGTCGCCTCGCTACGGCGTGGCCACCTCGTCGCCGACGCGCAACGTCGAGGCCGCGCGCGGTACCGCCAGCACCCCCATCGTCGGCCGCTCCTGCCCGAACTCGCGCGTCAGCGTCTGCATCACATCCTGGTCCCGCTCCCCCGTGACCGGGTTCGCGTGTGTCGCGAGACAACGCACGACCGGCCCCGTCACCTCGAAGGCCGCGCCACCGATCTGGATCGTCTGCCCGATCCAGTCCAGCTCCGCCCACGGCTCGACTCCGTCGATCGTCGCGTTCATCCGGAAGCGGCGTTCGTCGACTGAATCGCCGATCCGCTCCGCCAGCGCCTCGATGCTCGCGCTGGCCACCAGCGTGATGTGCTTC
This sequence comes from Dehalococcoidia bacterium, assembly GCA_028279505.1. Classification (GTDB taxonomy): domain Bacteria; phylum Chloroflexota; class Dehalococcoidia; order UBA2979; family UBA2979; genus UBA6627. The sequence goes on along the minus strand of JANQNP010000006.1, from coordinate 31,547 downwards.
GCCGTGCGGTCATGGAACCGTGGCTCCGTCCCGTCCCCGACGAGCCGGAGCGGCGTCCGCTCCGGGTGCCCCGCCAGCGGACTCTCCTCGAACCCCTCGACCAGCGCCGCGACGGCCGCCTCCAGGCGACCGCGGTCGCCGCCCTCGCGGACGTCGCCGCTCGCCACCTCGCGCCCGTCGTGCGTCAGCACGAGCCGGCTGGTCGCGCTGTCGAAGCGGCAATCGACCCGCCCGAGGCCTGGTGTGTTCTGCATCGACACGAACGAGTTCTTGTTCCACCAGCCGGGCCGTTCCTCCTCGCCGGCGTTGCCGAACAAGAAGCCCAGCACCCGGTCACCCTCGACCGCACCGGACGCGCGGATCGAGAGCTGCTCGACCGGCGCGGGCGTCATTCCCTTCACCGGGAACTGGTAGAGGCGCGCCACCGTCGCCACGTCAGCTCCGCACCGCGCGGAAGCGCGTCGCGTACTCGTTCGGTTGGACGAGCACCTCGCTGAACCCGGCGGCGGTCAACCGCGCCTCCAGCGTCTCCGGATCGATCGGCACGCAGATGTCGTCGATATGCAGCTCGCGGAACTCCTCGCTGTCGCGGCTGTCCTGCCCCGTGAAGATGCCGCCCGGCCGCAGCACCCGCGCCACCTCGGCGAAGATCGCGTCCTGCAGCTCCGGCGTCGGCACGTGGTGCAGCATCGTCAGCGAGAGCACCGCGCTGAACCGCCCGTCCGGCAGCGGCATCTCCGTCGCGTCGGCCTGGATCACCTCGACATGTGCCGGCACGCGAGCCGCGAGAGCGCTCGCGAGCTCTTCGTCCAGCTCGACCGCCGTGAGCTTCGGCACCGCCTCCGCGATCACGTCGGTCGTGCGACCGGGGCCGGGCCCGATCTCGAGCACGTCATCGCCCAGGTCCACCCCATCGAGCACCCACGGCAGGATGTACTTCTGAACCGTCTCGGCCCACTCCGCGCTCGCGCACAGCTCCAGGTGCTTCGCGTTCATCGGCTCCCTCGCTTCGTCTGCAGGTCGCCGAGCCTAACGACTGCGAGGCGTCCGCGAGTTCCGAGGTGTCGCGAACCGTCGGCCTAGCCGCGCACCGCGCTGGCGTTCCCGCTCGGCACGACCTCGATCTGCTCAGGCAGCCGCTCGGCCATCTCCTGCACGTGCGAGATCACCCCGATCATCCGCCGCCCGTTGGCCAGCGTCTCGAGCCCCTGCACCGCCAGGTCGAGCGAGTCGCTGTCCAGCGCGCCGAACCCCTCATCGAGGAACAACGACTCCAGCGACACCGCGCCGCCGAGCCCGGCCAGCTGCGGCAGGTGCTCGGACAACGACAGCGCGAGCGCGAGACTCGCGAGGAACGTCTCGCCCCCGGACAGCGTCTTCACCGACCGCCGTTCGTCCCCGTTGAGGCGGTCGACGACCATGAACTCGTTGTCCTCCGAGGCTAGTTCGTAGCGCCCGTTGGTGAACCCGACGAGCCGGTACGACGCGTCGGCGGCCAGTAGCTGCATCGCTTCGCGCTGCACGTAGCCAACGAATCGGTCGCCCTGCAGCTCTCGCGCCAGCGCGCCGTTCAGCTCCGCGGTCGCGGTGTCCCCGGCGATCTCACCCCGCATTCGCTCCGCGTCGACGCTCTCCCGCTTCGCCTGCTCGATCTGCTCGCCGAGCACCCCGGCCTTGATCCCTGCCGCCTGCTGCTCCGCGTCGTGCGCGAGCATCAGCTCACGCAGCTCCTCGAAGCTCGGCGTCGACTCGCCGCCGATCGCCTCGCGCCACTTCTCTCCGAGCGCCGATTCGGCGGCCGTGGCTGCGTTACTCGCGGCCTGCGACTGCTGCTCAGCTGCAGTCACGGCTTCCGCACGTCTTGTCCGTTCAGCTTCGGTCGCCGTGCGCGTCGCAATCGCCGCCGCGATCGCCGCGCGCGCCGTCGAGATCTCCCCGTCGAGCTGCTCCGCTCGCTTCGACTTCGTCTCGGCAGCCTGGAGGGCCTCCCGCAGCGCGCTCACCTCGCTGCCCGCCGGCCCGCTCCCGTGACTGGCCAGCCGCTGCTCGGCCTGCGTCACCGCCACCGTCGCCGCCTCGACGTGCGCCCCCGCCGCGGCGATCGCCCCTTGGAACTTCGCCTGCGCGGCCTGCTGCGTTTGCAGCTGCGCAGCGGCCTGCGTCGCCGCCGTCCGCGCCGCGCGCCACCCCTCGAGGGCTGCCACCACCGCCGCCGGATCCGCGATCGCTTCCTCGACTTCCGCAGCCACGACCTCGTCCGGCACCGCCGCCAGCGCGAGCCGCAGCGCGTCGCGCTGCGCCGCCACCGCAGTCGCCGCCTCGCCGGCGGTCGCCTCCCGCCGCTCGGCACTTCCGAGGGCGGCACGCCGTTCCTCGAGCGTCTTGGGCAGCCCCGCGCGCGACGTCGCCAGCTCAACCAGCTCGCCGTCAATCGCCGCCAGCAGCTCATCCGCCGACGCCACCGTCTGCGCCAACCCATCCGCACGCGCGGTCGCAGCGGCGAGGGCGGTGCGGGCCTCTGTAGACGTGCGCCGATGCTCCTCGAGCACCCGTTCGGCTTCGCGAACGGCGGCCTCGGCCGCCTCGAGATCCGCCGCGCCGAACTCCATCGGGAGCTGCTTCAGGGGCTCGCCGCACACCGGGCACGGGTCCCCGAGCTTCAGGTCCGCCCGCAGCGTCGCCGCCAGGTCCGCGTGCCGCGCCTCGGCCAGCGCCGCGCGCGCCGACTCGAGGGCGGTCCCATCGAGGGCCATCTGCCCCTCGGCTGCCGTCGCCGCTTGCTCGGCCTGCTCACGAGCGGTCGTCGCCGCTGCCAGCTCCGTCGCCGCCGCCTCGCGCGCGCTCGTCCGTTCAGTGAGCTGACGCGCCGCCGCCTGCAGCTTCGGCAACTGCTCGGCCAGCGTCGCCCGCTCCCGCTTCGCCGCCTCCAGCTCCGCGCTCGCCTTCGCGACGGTGGTCTCCAGCGCGGTGAGCGCCACCCGCGCCGCGCCGGTCGCGCACCCGAGGGCGGTCGTTGCCTCCTCGAGCGCGCGGTCAGCCGCCTCGGCGGTCGCCGTCGCTTCCGTCGCGGCAGTCGTCGCACTCGCCGCCTCCTCGACGGCCGCCGTGTGCGCCGTCGTCGCCGCCTCGAGGCGCTGCTTCGCCTCCGCCAGCTCGCGCTCGGCCGCCTCGCGCAGGTTGATTCGCTCGATCTGCGCGAGCAGCTGCTGGTGCGCCTTCGCGTCGTACTTGAGCTCCGCCAGCTCCCGACTGAGCGCGTCGCAGCGTCGCTCCGCCTCCCCGACCGCCTCCGAGGCCGCCGCGAGCGCCTGCTCCGCGGTCGCCAGTGCCTCTCTTGCGGTCGCCGCCGTCCCCTCGGCGTCGCGCTGCGCCTGCTCCGCGTCACGCGCCGCTCGCGCGAGGTCACCGAGGCCTCGCAGCGCCTCACGGCGTTCGGCCAGCTCCGCCAGTCGCTCCTTCGCCGCGGTGTGCTCGACCTCGAGCGCCGCGATCTTCTCCGGCGAAGCGAGGTTGAGCTGCCCAAGCTGCGCCTCGATCGTCGCGCTGCGCTCACGCGCGCTCTTCGCTCGCTCGTTCGCGATCTTCCGCGCCTCGTCGTAGATCCCGAGGCCCAACAGCCGCGTGAGGATCGCGCGCCGCTCGCTCTGCTCGCCCTTCAGGAACGCGTCGAACTCGCCCTGCGGAAGCAGCACCGTCCGCGTGAAGGTCGTGAAGTCCATCCCCAGCAGCCGCACGACCTCGCGGGTGACGTCGGTCGCGCGGTCGGCGAGGTGCCGCCAGCTCCCGTCGGCCTGCCGCTGCTCGAGTCGCGTCCCGGTCACCGCCGGCGCCTTGCGCACCACCCGGTAGACCTCGTCGCGCGTTGCGAAGTCGAAGCGCACCTGCATCGAGCTCGCACCGTGCGAGACCAACTGCCGCGTCGATGCCCCCACCCGAGGCACGCGGCCGAACAACGCCCAGGTCATCGCATCGAGGAGCGACGACTTCCCGGCCCCGGTCGGCCCTGTGATCGCGAACAGCTGCCGCCCCTCGAAGTCCACGACCGTCCGCTCACGGAAGGCGGTGAACCCGCGCAGTTCGAGGCGGATCGGCCTCACGAGGTCGCCGCCGCTTCCGTCACCAGCTCGCGGAACAGCCCGAGCAGCTCATCGGCCGGCACCGCGCCGTGCTGGCGTTGGTAGTAGCGAACGAACAGCTCCTCAGGCGCGAGGTCGGCGAAGTCGACGTCCGCGCCCTCGTCGTCCGATCGGTCGTAGTCGAGCCGCACGTCGACCGCTCCAGGCAGCGCATCGCGCACCCGCTGCGCGAGCCCCGGCTCCGGCCGCTCCACGTCGAGCACCACCCGGATGTAGGCGTCTCCGGCCGCCTCCCCGGCAGCAAGCACCTCGCCGAGGTTCCCGCGCAACTCGATGAGTTGGCGGCCCGCGGTCAGCGGCACCGTGCGGTGTTCGACCGGCCGCCCCGGCGCCGCGTCGATGATCCGCACCACCTTCTCCTGCCCGATCTCGCCGAAGTCGAGCTGGAGGATCGAGCCGCTGTAGGCGGTCGCGCCGTTCGGCGCGTCCACCACCACCTGCGGCTGGTGAATGTGCCCGAGCGCGATGTATTGCGGGTTGGAGGGCAGCCGCGACGCCTTCACCCCGTACGACTGCTCGATGTGCAGCCGCCGCTCCGATCCGTCGACGCGCGCCAGCAGCGCCCCGTCCACGAACAGGTGCCCGACCATCAGCTGGATCGCCCCGTCGCTGAACCCGCTCGCGAGCTGTCGGTAGATCTCCTCGACGGAGTCCTCGTACACCCCTCGCGTCTTGAACTCCTCATCGAGGAGTTCCACCCCGTCCAGCGCGCGCCCCTCCGGCACCCACGGGATCGTGGCGATCTCCGCTCGTTCCCCGCCGCGCTCGATCGTCACGAGGCCCCCGGCCTGCGGCGGCCGGATGTACGCGCGGGTCTGCACGTGCAGCATCTCCGCGAGCCGCCCGATCGCCTCCAACTTCCGAGGGCTGTCGTGGTTCCCAGAGACCAGCACCACCTCGATGTCGCGCTGGATGAGCTGCCGGAGCGCGTCGAAGAGCAGGCGGTCCGCGTCCGGCGACGGCGACGCCGTGTCCCAGATATCGCCAGCGACGAGGAGTGCGTCGACCTCCTCGGCCGCCGCGATCTCCACGATCTCGGCGAGCACCGCCTCGAACTCGGCGGCGCGGCTCTTGCCTCGGATCTGCCGGCCGAGGTGCCAGTCGGCGGTGTGCAGGAAGCGCACGGGGGCCGCCTAGTCCAGCGCCGGGACGTCGTCGAAGCGCGCCATGATGTCGCGCTCGCCGCCCGGCGCCGCCGCCACCGCGCCCGAAGCCACCTCGGACTTCCGCGTCGCCCACGAGGGGTGTGGGAACCGGATCAGCAGCGGCACCGGGATCTCCGGCTGCTGCACGATCATCGAGCCCGGCGTCAGCAGCGTCGCCCGCTGCCGCCAGGTGCTTCCGAGGAACCGGTACTCACTGCGCTGGGCCTCGGCGGTGTCGAGCCTGCCGACGATCCGGAACGACGCGTTCGCGACGATCCGCTGCTCCACCTCGGAAGCCGTCTGCTGCGCCCCGATCAGGATCACCCCGAGCGAGCGACCGCGCTCCGCGATGTCGAGCAGCGTCTCCTTGATCGGACTGTGCCCGTCACGCGGTGCGTACTTGTTCAGCTCGTCCACCACGACGAACACCGGCGGTGCATGCTCCGCCGCTCCGAGGGCTTCGCGCTCCTCGAGGAGCTCCGCCAGCAGCACCCCCACCACGAATCGCTGCGCGCGGTCGTGCAGCCGGTGCAGGTCCACCACCGTGATCTGCTGGTCGCGCTCGATCCGGTGCGTCCGAGGATCCCCATACTCCGGCCCGCGCACGAGGTGTCCGAGGTGCCGCGACCCGGCCTGCAGCCGCCGCATGAACGCGCGGATCGTCCCCACCGAGGCCTGCCCGTACCCGCGCCCCGCCCACGACGGCACCATCGAGTCCGGGTCCGTGTCCAGGTGCGTCTCGATCGCATCGACCAGCTCATCGAAGGTCGTCACCTCGACGCCGTCGATGCTCATCCGGTCCGATGCACTCTTCCGTGCCTCGATCCGCAAGTGCGAAGCGACCGTGTCGACGAGTCCCGCGACCTGCGTCTGCTCCGTGTCCGCGTCGACGAAGAGGAAGCGCAGGTAGCCGCGCTCGCAGAACTCCCGGAGGCTCCAGAAGAAGCCGGTCACACCTTCGGATCGGGATCCGGTATCCGGCAGCGGCTGCTCGCCGCGCCGCACCGGCGCGTAGAACCCGACCGACCCAAACGGCCCCGCGGGTAGGTCGAGCGCCTCGTACGCCGGCCGCAGCTCCGCGTCCTCCTCCAGCCGCTTGTTGGGCCGGTCGAGGAAGAGCAGGTCCTCGCCCTTCACGTTGAAGATCAGCGCCCGCGCATTCGTGGTCAGCTCCCCGAGCCGCCGCCCCTCGAACAGCGAGTAGAGGAGGTACGTCGCATACGAAGTCTTCGTCGCCACGCCGGAGATACCCGAGATGTTGACGTGCGCGCCCTTGCGGCCGTCGAGGAAGTCCAGATTGCCGTGCACCGCCTCGACGTCCGCGAGGTCGCCCCGCGACAACCCGAACGGGAAGCGCCGCTCCATCGCATCGAAGAACAGCGCCCGCCCGCGGGCTTCGCCATCCGCGAGGCTGACCACCGCCCCGGGCATCGGCGGCACGTAGATCTCCGGATCAACGCGCGTCACCGCCACGTGCGCCGACACGATCGGCTCGGCCGGCAGAATCCCGTCCCGCACCAGCGACACATCCGAGGTGAATTGCACCCCCTCGTGCCGCGCGGACACCTCGTCCACCACCCCGTAGACGTCGATCTCACGCTCGTCGGGCAGCCTCGTCCGCACCCGCACCACGTCATCGAGCTGGAGGAACCGGTCGGGCGCTACGAACACCGAGAACCCGAGCGGCGACGACGACTCTTGCTCCGTCCCGAGTACGAACCCACGGAACGCCGGGTCGCGCGCCGATTCTGCATCGACGGCCGCGACCAGCGCCTCGGGCGCCGCGCCGTTCGTCGTCCGATCGGCGAGCGTCACGCGTACACCGCCGCGTGCGCCTCGCGCCCCACATTCGCGGTCAGCAGCCGCTGCACCCAGCGCCGGTCGCCAAGCCGGTGCGTCAGCGCGGCCTCGAGGGCGCCCACCGGCACGAGGTTGTGCGGCGCTCGCGGGTCGTGCCCCGGCACCGAGGACAGCCCGGGCAGCGTCCGCGTCGTGTCATCGGCCAGCGCCACGGCCTCGGAGAGCGGCAGCGCCCCCGACGTTTCGAGGCGCATCACCCCGCCGAGCGGGTGGTAGAGCGGGTTGAGGTGCCGCAGCCGCAGGAACCAGGAGTAGCGCCCCTCGGCGTGCCCCGCCTCCAGCCCGGATCCCGGCGGAATCAGAAACAGCGGCGTGCGCTCGCCCGGCGCGAGGGTGGGCAGCAGGTCACGCTCGGTCGCACTCACATACCACTGCTGGATTCGTTTGACATAACCAACAACGCGACGACCCGGCGAGCGCAACGGCCGCAACGGCCCGTCGAGCAGCGTCACCACCGATTCGTCGCGCGACAGCTCCGCCGCGAGCAGGGCCTCCTCGTCGAGCATCGCGCGGTTGAGCGCACCCACCAGCGCCTGCGCCGTCGTCGCGCTCGGCACCCGGTGCGCCTCGAAGTGCACCGTCGCCGCCCCCGACACGATCGTCCGGTCGGGTAGGGCGTCCGGCCCCGCGTGCAGATAGCGCCGTCGCACCAGGATCGACTCCTCGAGGATCCGCGCCCGCCCGTCGCAGCGCACCCCGCCCACCGCGTACGACCCGAACAGCCCGAACACCGGCTCGCCGTCCGGTCCGTCGTCCATCGCGTGCGACTCGGCGCGGCGCACCCCATCGACGATCTGGACAGCAGCCGGCGGCGCGGGATCCGGGGTCACGGGCGCCCAGACCGGACGCTCCACGGTGAGGTCGACCGGATCCATCGGATCCGGCGCCGTTTCGGAGTCGAACGGCAACGCGGACCCGTACTCGGGCTGCCACGGAAGGAGTCGAACGACCATCTCGTACCGCCGGGGGAGAGTGGTCGGCAGGATAGCCGATGTAGCACGCTAGTTCGACTCAGGCGCGTGAGCATTTGACTCGCTGGAGGCTCGCGAAATCGAAGCGCACCGAGCCGAAACTGCCCCCTGGCTCGACCTACCGTACGCTCGCTGTATGACCGCCCAGCCGACCGATCCACCTCGCGATCCCGAGGCCCTCTTCGAAGCCGAGGCCGATCGCGCCGGCTACGTCCGAGGCATGTTCGGCTCGATCGCCGGTCGCTACGACCTGATGAACACCCTCATGACCGGCGGTCGCCACCACGCATGGCGCCGCCTCGCCGCCGAGGCCCTCGTCGCCCCCGGCGACCGCATCGTCGACGTCGGCTGCGGCACCGGCGACCTGAGCTTCGCCTGCGTGAACGCCGGGGCTTCCGAGGTCATCGGCCTCGACGTCGCCGTCCCGATGCTCCCGATCGCCCGCCAGAAGGCGCTCGACCGTCCCGAGGCCACGCGCACCACCGGCTTCGGCGCGGGCGATGCCACCCGTCTCCCGCTCCCGGACGAGAGCGTCGACGGCTGGTGCTCCGCCTTCGTCGTCCGCAACATCCCTGACCTCGACGCCGCCATCGCAGAAGCCTGGCGCGTCCTCAAGCCCGGCGGACGGCTCGCCAACCTCGAGATCACGAAGATGAAGCCGGGCCCCCTCCGCCCCTTCGCGCGCTTCCACTTCACCCGCGTCGTCCCGGTCATGGGCCGCCTGATCTCCGGCCACGGCAGCGCCTACAAGTACCTGCCCGTCTCCGTCGACCACTTCGACACACCCGAGGAGTTCACCGCCCGCCTCACCCGTGCCGGCTTCAACGTCACTCGCGCCCGCTCGCTCATGCTCGGCACGATCGCCATGCACGTCGCCGAAAAGCCCCCGCTGAACTAGCTCGTCCCACCGACCACGAGCCGCGGCCCTCCCGTCAGCGATCCCCCGATCCCGCGATTGTGGCTCGGACGAGTCGCCAGACCCCGACCCGTCGATCACCGACCCCGAAGGGTCAGCAGGGGTTGAAAACCCTCAGGTAAGAAATATGTCGCCGATGGGGTCGCGCGGGACGTCCTCGTCGGCGTTCACCATGTGCTTCGCCATCGGGCCGAACACCGCCACGATCTCCGCGATCTCCGGCTCGTCGACCCCCTGATCGCGGAACGCCTGGATCATGTGCCGCAACCAGCGCCCGGCGCTGCGCTCCGTGATCACGAACGGGAAGTGCCGGCGCCGCAATCGAGGGTGCCCGAACCGCTGGCTGTACAGCGGCTCACCACCCAGCCACTGCTCGAGGAACCACTTCTGCTTCTCGCGACCCGGCCCCAGGTCCTCCGGAAACAGCGGCCGCAGCTCCTCGTCGGCTTCGACCTGGTCGTAGAAGCCGTCGACCACCCGCTCGATCACCTCGCGCCCCCCGATCCGTTCGAGGAGTGCCGGCTGCCGCGTCGTCTTGATCCGCGGCGCGATCGGCCGATTCGGTTCGTCCGCCATGCCTTAGTCCCCTCGTCGCCTCCGCGCGCTCGCCGCGCCCGGCTCGCTCAGTTGAGCCCACCGAGGAACTCGAGAAGCGCAGTGTTCACCTCGGACGGTCGTTCCTGCTGCACCCAGTGCCCGGCGCCGGGCAGCAGGGAGAACGACCGCAGATCCGGCACGGCGCGGCGCATCGGAGCCTCGAGGTTGTCGCCGAACCAGCTCACCACGACGTCGTCGGCACCCGCGAGGAACAGCGCCGGCTGCGCGACCGGCTTGCCGGTCAGTTCAGGCGTGCTCTCCCAGTTGTGGTGGAAGTTCCGGTAGTAGTTGATCCCGCCGCGGAAGCCGGCGCGCGTGAACTCGTCCACGTAGTACGACAGGTCCTCCTCGCTGAGCCAGTCGGGGAGCGACGACGGCTCGGCGATCCGCCCGATCCAGCCGCCGGCGCTCATCCGCGGGCCGGCGATCGGCGGCTCACCCTCGCCGGCGCCCGCGTACAGGCGGATCAGGATGCCGCGCGGGTCCGCGTCGAACTCCGCCTCGGCGACGCCGTCCTCCTGGAAGTACAGGATGTAGAAGAAGTTCTCGCCGTGTTGCGCCTGCCAGCCCGCGATCGGCGACCTGGTCCCGCGCCCCACATAGGGCACGCTGAGCCCGCCAACCGCCCGGACGCGGTCCTCAGCCAGCAGCGCGACCTGCCAGGCCACAATCGATCCCCAGTCGTGACCGATCACCGTCGCCTGCTCCGCGCCCGCCGCGTCCACTAGGCCCACGACGTCCGCGACGATCTCCTGGATCGCGTACGCCTCGACCTCGTGCGGTGCATCACTGCCGCCGAAGCCCCGCATATCCGGCGCGAGGACGTGGTAGCCCGCATCGGCGAGCGCCGGGATCTGGTGCCGCCACGAGTACCAGGACTCGGGCCAACCGTGGAGCAGTACCACCGCATCGCCCGAGGCCGGTCCCGCCTCCGCCACGCGGAGCCGGATCCCGTTCGTCTCGATCTCGCGGAGGTCGGTCATGGAGGGCTCCTCGAACGGCTCGCCGGCTCGCGGCGGCAGGGCGTCGCCCGCCCGCCACGCGCCCGTCGAGCCTACCTTGGATCGTCCTCGAATCCGTCGCATTCCAGCACTGGCAGCGCCGGGTAGCGTGGGTACCGAGGATCGTCGTCCGACCGCCCGCAGCGGAGAAAGCTCGACCCGCGCGCCGAGTCAACGCGGCCCGCCCAGCGGCAGGCCGCGCACAGCCCGGGATGCGGGCTGCCAGCCCTCGAGGTCGGCGATGCGCTCATCACGATCGAGCGTAGCCACTCCGCGATCGGCTCGCGCGACCCATCGTGCGCATCGAGGTTCGGCGCTACCCTCGGCTGGCGCCGCGCCGAGGCATCCGGCCGGCTCGTTTCAGGGGGATCAGATGCGCGCGACACTCAACGGCATCCAGCCGTACGAACTCCACGGCACGCCGTACTTCCAGCTGATCATGACGCCCGACGGCGCGCCCCGCCCGATCCAGGCGCGCCTCTCCCACGACATGATCGAAGGCGACCTCGAGGTCGGCGACACCGTCGAGGTCCACGCCATCCTCGGCGTCGTCGACCGCGTCACCAAGGTCGCCGTCGAGGCCGAATAGCCCCGCGATGGTGCGGGCGCGCTGCTGGGCCATCTGATCCACGTCGGGGTTCCGCCGGTCGCGGCATCCACGCCCTACTGCTAGCCTGTACGTAATGCAATACCTCGCCGCGCAACCGCTGCGCGCGCCCGCGAGCCACCTCCTCACACCTGACTCGCGACACAACACCTGGAGAACACGAACCGTATGACGCCGCTTTCCGGCATTGTCCGGCGGCTGCTCGGTGGATCCGACTCAGCCGCACCAGCAGAAGCTCCCACCCAGACCCGCTCCCGCTCGAACGAGACCCGCTCCGACACGACCCAGACCGAGGAACGCTCCGCCCAGGGCCAGGGACGCCGCCGTCGCGGCCGCCGCGGCGGCCGTGGTCGTGGCAAGGGCTCCGGCGACGCCAGCAACGGCAACGGCAACGGCCGTGCCCGCGGCGGCGATGCCGCCGTCGCGGAGCGTGACCGCTCCGGCTCGAGCGACCGAGGGCGCGGCGACGCTCGATCGGACGATCGCTCCGGATCCGATCGCGGTAACGGCCGCTCCGGTGGCCGCTCACGCGGCGGCCGTGGTCGCAACCGCGGCGGCGAGGCGCGTGGCGACCGCAACGCCGGCGGAAACGACCAGAAACGTCGCGATGGCGGTCGCAACGGCGGCCGCGCTGGCGGTGGCGGCGGGGGCGGTGCCGCCAAGAAGGACAGCTACAAGTGGGGCGGCGTCGCCCGCGGCGAGCGCGACCGCCAGCAGTCGAACCAGCGCCGCCAGCGCGCCGGCCAGCGCCGCGGCTTCCGTCCCTCGCGCGAATCCCTCGAGGTCCCGCTACCCGAGGACGTCGCCTTCCGCTCGATCGACGAGGGCGGCGCCGGCGACATCCTGCCGGCCCGCCGCCGCCGGCCGAGTGGCATCCGCTCCACCGAGCGCGTCATCGTCGGCGGCGCCCGCTCCCTGAGCGGCATCCCGCGCACCCTCGGCGGCTCCAAGCCCGACCGCGACTGGGTGGACGACGGACCCGCCGAGGATGATGACCTCCCCGTCCGCGACCGCGAGGAAGTGACCGCCGACGAAGACACCGACGAACTCGAAGCCGTCGCCGACGCCGTTGAGGCCCCCGACGCCGCCGAGACCGACGAGCCCACCGAGGATCGCCCCCGCCGTCGCCGTGGCCGCCGCGGCGGCCGCCGCGAGCGCGAGCGTCGCGAGGCGCGCGAGGCCCGCGAAGCGGCCCTCGCCAGGGCCGAAGCCGAAGAGGACGACGAGGTCCCCGTCGACCACGACCACGCGATCGCCGCGATCGAGGAGCTGCCCGAGATCGTCGAGCAGGCGATCGAGGACTCCGAGGAAGAACTCGAGATCCCGGCGGCCTTCGCCGATCTCGGCCTCAGCGACGAATCGCTCACCGCGATCGCGCGCCTCGGCTTCTCCGACCCGACGCCGATCCAGGCCCGCGCCATCCCCGAGCTCGTCGACGGCAACGACGTCGTCGGCCTCGCCCAGACCGGCAGCGGCAAGACACTCGCCTTCGGCCTCCCGATGGTCGAGCGCATCGACCCCGACCTCGACGAGGTCCAGGCGATCGTCCTCGTCCCCACCCGCGAGCTCGCCCAGCAGGTGCTCGAGGTCCTCACCGACCTCGGCCGCTCCTACGGCCTCCGCACCGTCGGCCTCCTCGGCGGCCACGCCCTCAAGCGCGACTTCGCCGCGCTCCGCGAGCAGCCGCAGATCGTCGTCGGCACCCCCGGCCGCATCATCGACCACCTCCGCCGCGAGACGCTGAGTCTCCGCCAGGTGAGCTACGCCGTCCTCGACGAGGCCGACCAGATGCTGGACATCGGCTTCCTGCCGGACATCCGCCGCATCCTGGGCCGCACCCCGAAGCGCCGCCAGACCGCGCTCTTCTCCGCGACCATGCCCACCTCGATCCGCCGCCTGATCTGGCAGTTCATGGACGACCCCGTCACCGCGAAGGTCGACTCGGAGCTGAGCACCGTCGACTCGATCGAGCAGATCTACTTCGAGGTCGCGCAGCGCGACAAGAGCGCGGGGCTCCGCGAGCTCGTCGAGCGCGAGCTCAAGGGCCGCACGCTCGTCTTCTGCAAGATGAAGCGCGGCGTTGACCGCCTCGCGCAGGACCTCGAGCGCCGAGGGGTGCGGGTCGGCTCGCTGCACGGCGACATGGACCAGCGCCGCCGCGACCGCGTCGTCCAACGCTTCCGCGACGGCGACCTCGACATCCTGATCGCCACCAACGTCGCGGCTCGCGGGCTCGACATCCCCGAGATCACCCACGTCGTCAACTTCGACGTCCCCCAGAACGCCGAGGAGTACGTCCACCGCATCGGCCGCACCGGACGCGCCGGCCGCGACGGCAAGGCCATCACCTTCGTCGGCGAATGGGAGTTCGACGAGTTCCAGCGCGTGCTCGATGAGTTCGAGGAAGAACTCACCAAGGAGCAGCTCGACCTCTACCAGCCCGACTAGTCGAGCCCCGCAACCGGGTCTGTTGGAGTCGGAAGCGGCGGAATACCGCCGCCCGCGACGAGCGCGTTAGCTAACCGGCTCAGCCTCCGGCACCGGCTCGGAGTCCGCGCCATCCTCGTCGCCGTTGCGGTTGCGTCGCAGCCGCGACCCAATCGCCCCGGCTCGGCCAGCGGCCCCACCGAGGGCGTCGCCCAGCACGTCGCCGATGTTGCGCAGCAACCGCGGTCCGGGACCCTGCTCGCCACCGAGGCCGCGCAACCGCTCTTCGCGTTGCTGCCGGCGGTTCGTCCCGCGGCCCTTCATCACCTCGGCCAGTGCACGTCGCACCGTCGGCTCGAGCATCCGGATCGCCCCGTCTGGGTCGACGTGCGCGCCGCCGGCGGGCTCCGGCACGATCTCGTCGATCACGCCCAGCTCGTGCAGCTCGCCGGCCGAAACGCCCAGCGCCTCGGCCACCTCGGCGGCTCGTTCACGGTCGCGGAACAGGATCGCCGCCGCCCCCTCGGGCGACGTGATCGCGTACATCGCGTTTTGTTGCATAAGGATGCGGTCGGCCATCGTCAGCGCCAGCGCGCCGCCAGACCCACCCTCGCCGATCACCACCGCCACCGAGGGCGTCGTCAGCGCGCTCATCTGCGCCAGACAGTCCGAGATCGACCCCGCGAGGCCACTCGCCTCGTCGGCGATCCCATCGTGCGCACCCGGCGTATCGACGAACGTGATCAACGGCAGCTGCAATCGATCGGCGAGCTGCATCAGCCGCTTCGCCTTGCGGTACCCGGCGGCGTTCATCCGCCCGTCGTGGCGGTCGCCATCGAGCTGTCGGTCGCCGCGACCCTGCGCGATCACCACGCAGTTCGTATCGCCGATCCGCGCGAGCCCACCGAGGAGCGCCGGGTCATCGACGCCCGAGCGGTCACCCCGCAGCGGAACGAAGTCCGCTGCGATCCGCTCGATGTACTGCATCGCCCGAGGGCGGTCCTGGTGCCGCGCCCGCTCGACGACGGTCCAGCCGCGCTCCAGGTGGCGGACCTCGACGGGCGGCGGCAGCAGGTCGGTGTTCGGTGCGACCGGCTCGCGCAGCAGCGCGAGGACACGGATCAGCTGGTCGCGGATCGCGTCGCGCGGCAGCACCGCGTCGACGAGGCCGCCCTCCAGCAGGTCTTCCGCGTAGAGCGTCTCCCGCTTCTCGTCCACGTGCTTCACGGCGCGCACGCGCGGCCCGGCGAACCCGATCAGGGCTTCGCTCTCCGCGAGGATCACGTCCCCCTGGCTCGCATACGACGCGTACACGCCGCCGGTCGTGGGGTCGGCGAGGATCGTGATGATCGGCACGCCCGCCTCGTGGAGCCGCTGCGCCGCGGCGGCGGTCTTCGACATCTGGAGCAGGGCGATCATGCCCTCCTGCATGCGCGCGCCACCCGAGCAGGTCACGGTCACGAACGGCCGGTGCGCGCGTCGCGCGCGGTCCATCGCCGTCGCCACGCGCTCGCCCTGGACGAAGCCCATCGAGCCGCCGATGAAGCGGAAGTCGCTCACGGCCGCCACCACCTCGATCCCGCCGACGCGCGCGCTGCCGATGTGGACGGCCTCGTCGCCGCCGCTCTTCGTGCGCGCCTCCTCGATCCGTTCCGGGTACGGGCGCGAGTCCGAGAAGTGCAGCGGGTCGGGCGTCGTCAGTCCGGCGAAGTGTTCGTCGAACGAGTCTTGATCGAACAGCAACTCGATCCACTGGCTGGCGGAGATGGCCATACGCGCTCCACACGATCCGCAAACGCCGACCTCGCGGTACCGCTCGTCGCTGCTCAGATCGATCCCGCACTCGAAGCAGCGCGGACCGACCTCCGAGGGCGGTGTGGCTGCCGAGTCAGGCGGTTCGGTCTGGGATTCGGGTGTCGTCGGCGTCGCCGGCTCCATCCGCGCTCCTGAGGGTTCTACGGATCGCGTGAGACTGGTGACAACAGTCTACGGACGCTTCGTCAAAAACTCCCTAAGGGAAAACTAGGATTCGGCGGCCTCGTCAGCCGCCGGCAACCCGAGGAACTCGCGGATCGCCGCGACCGTCGCATCGAGCTGATCGTGATGCGCCCAGTGCCCCGCGCCCTCGATTGTGAGCGCCTGGGCATCGGCGAAGTACGACTCCACCGGCTGCCCGTTCACCGAGCTGCGGTCGAAGTGCGACTCGGACCCGGAGAGGTGCAGCACCGGCGCGCGCAGGTCGCGCCACAGCGTCTCGATCTCCTCGAACCGCAGGTTGTGTAGCTCCGACCGCGCGTACAGCCACGGATCGAACTTCCACACGTACCCGCCGTCGATCCCGTTCGTCCCCCACCGCGCGAGGTGCATCGCCATCTCCGAGGTCAGTCGCGGGTTCGCTTCGCGCATCCGGTCCCGCGCCTCCTCGATGCTCGGATACACCCGAGGGCTGCGCTGCTCCGTGCCGCGCGACTGCTTCGCCCACGTCCGGAACTGGTCCGGCGTGATCGCGTCGTTGCTCGCCCACGCGCCCGCGCCCTCGATCGACACGACGCGCTCGAAGTGATCGGGGAACGCGCTCGCCGCCAGCAGCGTGATCGCCCCGCCGAACGAGTGCCCCACCACCGTCGCCCGCCCACCCACGAGGTCGATCAACGACACGAGGTCGAGCACGTGCTCGGGCGTCCCGTAGTGCGACCCACGAGACCACTCGGAGTCGCCGTGTCCTCGCAGGTCGCACGCGAGCACGTGGTAGCGATCGGTGAGTCGCTCGGCGACGAAGTCCCACGACCGCGCGTGGTCACGCCCACCGTGGACCAGGATTAGCGGCGGATTGGCGGCGTCGCCCCAGGTCCAGTAGCTGAGCTTCAGCCGCTGCGACTGGAGGAAATGCTGCCACGGTTCGGACATCGCGCCGGCGACCTGTTCACTGCTGCATCACGTTCGGCGTGGCAGCGTACCATCCGCCCCCGCCACGGCTTGTCTGGCCCTGCAGATGGCTTGACGCGACACTCGCCGCGTCCCTACCGTCCGCCCGTGACGACCGATACCCCCGAGGAACCTCCGCCACTGGACGCCGACGATGCGGGCGCCGACGCGCTACCCGACTACGTGCGCGCACTCCTCGATCCGGCAGCGTTCCCGAACGCGCCCGCGGCCGTCGAGCTGATCCAGACCCACATCTCCTACGTCTTCATCGCCGGCGACCGCGTCTACAAGACGAAGAAGCCCGTCGACTTCGGCTTCGTGAACCAGCTCGACGCCGAGACCCGCCACCAGTTCTGCCTCCGCGAGGTCGAGCTGAACCGCCGCCTCGCCGCCGACGTCTACCGCGGCGTTCACCCCGTCGTGCGCTACCCCGACGGCCATCACGAGATCCTCGAGGGCGATCCACCCGCCGACGCGTCCGTGGTCGAGTGGGCCGTCGAGATGGCGCGGCTGCCCGACGACCGCATCCTCGCCAACCTGATCGACGTCGAGGCGGTGCCGCCCGACCTCGTGCGGCGGCTCGCAGCCACCCTCGTGACCTTCCACGCCGGCGCGACCGTCGTCCCGAACGACCCTACCTTCGCGGGCGGCGAGGCCGAGCGCGGCTGGTGGGCACGCGAGCAGGGTGAGGCCGAGCCGTTCATCGGCGAGACATGGGATCCAGCGGACGCGAACGCCATGCGCGATTACGCCACGGCGTTGATCGAGCGCGAGTCGAGGTTGTTCGATCAGCGCCTCGCCGCGGGACGGGTCGTCGACGGCCACGGCGACCTCCACGCGATGCACGTCTACCTGCTCGACGACGAGATCGTGATCGTCGACTGCCTCGAGTTCACCGAGTGGTTCCAGTTCCGGCTGCTCGACGTCGGCTACGACGTCGCCTTCCTGTCGATGGACCTCGAGGCGCGCGGCCGCCCAGAGCTCGGCGACGAGCTCGCCGGGCGCTACATCGCCGCGGTCGGCGACGAGACGATGCCCGTGCTCCAGCCGCTCCACCGCGCGTTCCGCGCCTTCGTCCGAGGCAAGGTCGAGTCGATGGGCTCGCAGGCGGCCGAGATCGAACCGGCCCAGCGACGCGCGCTCGCCGACTCCGCCCGCCGCTACTTCGCGCTCGCCGCGAAGTACGTCGAGCGCGCCGCTGACCCGGTGATGGTCGTCCTCGCCGGTCGCTCCGGCACCGGCAAGTCCACCGTCGGCGCTTCGCTCGCCGCGCGTATCGGCGCCGCCTACGTCTCCTCCGACGTCGTCCGCAAGGAGCTGGTCGGCATCTCCCCGCGCGAGCACGTCCCCCCGGATCGCACCGACGAGGTCTATGGTCCCGCGATGAACGACCGCACCTACGAGGCCATGCGCGAGCGCGCCGCCGCGCACCTCGCCGCCGGTCGGCCCGTCGTCCTCGACGCGACGCACTCGAGGGCACGCGATCGCGCCGCCGCCCTCGAGGTCGCGCACGCGAACGGCGCCCCGGCGCTGATCGCCGAGCTGTGCATCACCGACGAGACCGCGCTCGCCCGGATCGCCGAACGCGCCTCGGATCCGCTCGCCACCTCGGACGCGACGGCCGCCGTCTTCGAGTTGCAGGCCGCCACCTTCGAGTCGATCGGGGCTTCGGAGGGCGCGCACCTCGCGCTCGACGCCTCGCAGGATCTGAGCGCCCTCGTCGACGAGATCGCCGCCTCCCTCGGCGACGCGGTCTAGCGGCGAGCGGGCCGGCTGGCTCGCGACCGGGGCCGCCGAGTAGCCTCGGCTCACGAGGTGCCCCATGCCCGAATCGCTCCCCACCGCCATCGAAGTCCTGCGCGACCGCATGGTCACGCTGGTCAACGACGAGCTCTGTCCGCTCGAGGATCAGCTCCCCGAGGATCCGCGCGCGCCGATCCCGCCCGAGCTGATCCAGCAGGTCCGCGAACGCTCGCGTGAGGCCGGCATGTGGTCGCTCACCCAGCCCGTCGAATTCGGCGGGACCGCCGCCGGCCCGCTGGCGCAGACGGCGCTGCGCGAAGCGCTGGCCGCCGGCCACCTCCGGCTCGCGCGCTACGTCTTCGGCCCTGGGCCCGGCATGCTCGCCTCCGCCGAGGGCCAGCTCAAGGAGCACTACCTCGACCCGGTGCTCCGCGGCGAGAAGCGCGGCTCCTTCGCCTTCACCGAGGCCAGCGGCGAGAAAGCCGGCAAGCCGACCTGGGCCACCTGGGACGGCGACGACCTACTCGTCACCGGCCACAAGTCCTACGTCACCGGCGGCGCCACCGCCGACTACTACGCCGCCCTCGTGAACGTCGAAGCCGCCGAGGGCTCCTCGCAGCCCGCCGGCCCCGCGATGCTGATCATCGACCGCGAGACTGACGGCGTCACCATCGACCGCGAGTTCCACAGCCTCGAGGGCGGCTCACACGTCGAGCTCTCCTTCGACGGCGCGCGCGTGCCGGCGTGGCACGTGATCGGCACCGTCGGCGAGGGGATGCCGCGCGCCCTCGGCAACATTGGCCACGAGCGGCTCGCCGTCGCCGCCCAGACGACCGGTCTCGGAGTCTGGGCCGTGGACTTCATCGACCAGCACATCCAGCAGCCGCACCGCAGCGGTCAGCGCCTCGCCGACCGCGAGGGCATCCGCCTTCGCTACGCCGACATCCGCATCGCCGCCTACGCCGCGCGCAGCGTCCTCTACCGCACCGCGCGCCTCGTCGAGGAAGACGAGGAGGCCGCGATCAACGAGGTGATGGCCGCCAAGGTCTTCTGCACCGAGCAGGCCGGCTTCATCGTCGACCAGGCCGTCCAGCTCGCCAGCGGCGGCGCGCTCGTCGAGGGCCACCCGCTCGAGCGTGCCTACCGCGAGGTGCGTTCCGCCCGCTTCACCGGCGGCGCCTCCGACATCCTCCGCCTCAACATCGCCCGCGGCCGCATCGAGTTCGACGCCGGCCAGGTCTAACCGCCGAGGGGCCGGCGCACGGATGCGCGTCATTGGCTGGAACATCCGCGCCGGCGGTGGCAAGCGGGTCGAGCACATCGCCGACCAGCTCCGGCGCTGGCGGCCGGACATCGTCGTGCTCAGCGAGTTCCGAGGGACCCCACCCAGCACCTGGCTCGCGGAACGGCTCGCCCGTCGCGGCCTCGCGCACCAGCACACCACCGCCGGCGGCGACGCACCGGCCGTGAACGGCCTGCTCGTCGCCTCCCGCTGGCCGATCCGCCTCCGCACCCTCCGCGCCGCCCCGGTCGAGCCCCGTCGCTGGCTGCTCGCTACTGTCGATGCCCCGCAACCCTTCGACCTCGCCGCCATGCACGTCCCGAACCGCGTCACCGGTCGCAAGGATCGCTACCTCGCCTCCGCCCTCTCCGTCGCACGCCGCTGGCGCGGCGGCCCGGCGATGCTGATTGGCGACACCAACTCCGGCCGCGCCGGGCTCGACGAGGAGGTCCCCACCTTCGGACCCGTCGAGGACGGCTGGCTCCGCGGCCTCGACGCGGCCGGCTGGCGCGACGCCTTCCGCCACCTCCACGGCGAGCGCCGCGCCTTCACCTGGTACTCCCCGAACGGAGGCAACGGCTTCCGGCTCGACCAGGCCTTCCTCAACCCGGGTCTGCACGACCGGCTGACGCACGTCCGCTACCAGTGGGGCAAGCCGCGCGGCGAGCGCGCCGCCCGTCGCGAGATCCTGAGCGACCACGCCGCGCTGATCCTCGATGTCGTTGACGAGGAGGGACGAGGTGGGTGAGCGCCCCGAGGTCACCGGTCCCGGCCGCCCACTAGGATTGGCCACGTGACCGCACTCGCTCGTGACATCCCCGACCCCGATCGGTCGCTCGCCCGGCAGCTCAACGTGCGCTCGCTGCCCGCCGGCGCGCGCATCGCCCTCGGCCTCCTCGCCGCGACGCTCCTGCTCTGGCCGCTCGCCCCCCTGCTCTTCGACGCCCGCGCCTCCGAGGCGTGGTCCACCCGGACCGCGTCGGCGACCTGGTTCAGTCTCTGGCAGGGCGCGTTGGCCGCCACGCTCGGCGTCGCGCTCTCGATCCCGATCGGTTGGTCGCTCGCCCGGCTCGCCGTGCCGGCGCGGCGCCTCGTCCGCGCCCTGCTCACCGTCCCCATCGTGCTCCCGCCGCTGGGCATCGCCCTCGGCGCGTCGTGGATGCTGCCCGCGCACCCGGTCCTCCTGCCCGTCGTGAACGCCAGCTTCGGGCTCGCGGTCGGCGTCCGCCTCGGTGGCGGCGCCTGGCTCGCCCTCGACCCCCGCGAGTCCGAGACCGCGCGCACGCTCGGCCTGAACGAGTGGCAGATGATCCGCTGGCACCTCGTCCCGGCGCTCGGCCGCCCGGTGCTTGCCGCCTGGGCGCTCGCGTTCGCGCTCGCCGTCAGCGCCTTCGCCACCGCCCACCTGCTCACGTCAGGTTCGAGGACCGCGCTCCCGCTGCTGGTCGGCTCCACCGAGGGCACCGAGGTCGCCCCACCCGCCGCGGGTGCCGCCGTGGTGCTCGTCCTGATCGTCGGTGCGGCCCTCGCCGTCTTCGTGCGCTACCGACCGGATCACGCGACCTTCGCCGGCGACGTCGAGTACCGCGCGCTCGCCCAGCTCGCTCCCCGCGAACGTGTCCTGCTTGCCGGCTCATTCCTCCTCGCGGCCGCCACGGTCCTCGCCCCGATCGTTGCCCTGCTCCACGGCACCGTCACGATCGGCGCGAGCGAGCAGGTCACCGGCGGCAACATCGCCGCGATCTTCGAGGACGCTCGCCCCTTCGAGGTCGACGCGCTCGACGCGATCCAGCGCTCGCTGATCCTCGGCGTCGCCGCGTTCCTGATCGCGCTCCCGCTCGGCCTGGCGATCGCCATCGTGATCGCCCCCCTCCGAGGCTGGGCCGCCGTGGCGGTGGAGACGGCGTTGCTGTTGCCGCTGCTGCTCTCCGTCGCGCTCGCCTCGGGCCTGCGAATGGCCGGCCTCGACAGCTCGCTCTGGCTGCTGTTCGTCCACGTCGGCATCGCCCTGCCGCTGCTGATCCGCGTGCTCCTGCCGGGCGCACGCTCACGACTGCGCTCCCAGTTCGAGGCCGCGACCCTCCTCGGCGCCTCCCGCTGGGAGAGCTGGAATCGCCTCGCCGCCGGTTCGATCCGCGCCCAGCTCGCCATCGCCGGCGTGCTCACGCTCACCTGGTCGATGGGCGAAGTCGGCGCCGCGCTGCTGCTCCAGCGCCTCGATACCGCCCCGGCCTCGGCCGCGATCGCGCTCGCGTTGGAGCAGCGATCGGCGACCGCTGATGGGCGCGCCTTCGCACTCGCGGGGTGTCTCGCTCTACTCGTGACGATCCTCTTCGTTACCATCGAATACCGGCGGTCCCGGGAGATCACGGAGTTCTGACGTGGCCTCGCTCGCCGTCCGCTCGCTCGCGCGCCGCGCCCAACCGGGCGCCCCGGCGCTCAACGGCGTCTCGCTCGAGATCGACGACGGCCGCATCGCGGCCCTCGTCGGACCCGCCGGCACCGGCAAGACCGCCCTGCTCCGCGCCATCGCTGGCCTCGATCCGCTCGACCGCGGCGACGTGCTGATCGACGGCGTCTCCGTCCTCAACCGACCCGCTCACGAACGCCGCATCGGCCTCATCTTCCAGAACCTCGCCCTCTTCGAGGCCCAGACCGCCCTCGCCAACGTCGCCTTCGGCATGCGCGCCCGCGGCTGGTCCGACGAGCAGTGCGACCAGCACGCCACCGAGCTGCTCGGCCACATCGGCCTCGCCGATCACGCCCACCGCCGGGTGGCCGAACTCTCGCCCGAGGCACGCGGCCGGGTCGCCCTCGCCCGCGCGATCGCGCCCCGACCGGACCTGCTGCTGCTGGACGAGCCCGCCGCCATGCTCGGCGAGCTCCAGCGTTCGCTCTGGCGCGACCTGCTCGGCGACCTGCTGCACGACTTCGGCGTCACCGCCCTCGTCGCCACCCAGGACATCCGCGAGGCCGCCGCCTTCGCAGACGTCACCGCCGTCTTTATGCGCGGCCGCGTCCTCCAGCTCGGTCCCACCCCGCGCGTGCTCGCCTCGCCCTCCTCGACGATCGTCGCCGAGCTGGTCGGCTACCAGCGGCTGATCGAGGGCACCTGGGAAGATGGCGAGCTGCACGAGCCCGGCGTCGGCTCGCTCCCCGGCCCGGAGATGCCGCCGATCGAACCGACCGCCACCGCCATGGCACACCCCTCGGCCATGTTCGCGATCCCGGCCGACCAGGATCTCGGCGCCGGCCTCGTCGGCACCGTAGAGCGCGCCATCCCCGAGGGCCCGGCGTGGCGGGTCCGCCTCCGGCTGGATGACACCGGCGCGCGCTCCGTGGTCACCCGCTGGGAGTGGGACCTCCAACCGCCCGCGGTCGGTACTCGCCTCGCCATCGTCGTAGTCCCCGGCACGCTCCGCTTCTTCCCCTCTAGCGGTCACGCCGTCGATCGTCACCCCCGCGCCACCCCCCGCCGCGCCGACTCCGCGCGCGCCGAGTCGGCGTCCGTCGAACCCTCCGAGGCGCCAGTCGAATCATCCGAGGTCGACGCCGACCCACCCTCGAGTGCGCACGACAACGGCAATGGCAACGGCCATCTGCCGGGCGAGACCATCTCGCTCCGCCCGCCCGCGCCCTCGGACGCGGACGTCCGCCACCGCGAGCTACCCTCCGTCGAATAGCCGCCGCCATCGCCCCGCCCGCCTCGGCGGTCGACCACCCTCCTGAGTCTCCGTACGCTCGCTATATGGCGCTCACCGACCTCCTTCGCCGCCGCAAGGATCCCGAGGCCCGCGCCCTCCGCGCGCTCGCCCGGGCGAACCGCACCCTGCGCCCGCGCCACCGCCCGGACGAGGCGCTCCAGGTCGTCTGCGACCTCGCGCGCTCCCTCACCGGCGCCGAGTACGCCGCGCTCGCCATCACCGATGAGCACGACAACACCGAGGGCTTCGTCGTCTCCGGTCTCGACGACGCCACCCTCCGCCGCCTCAAGACCCCGCCGCAGGGCCACGGCCCCCTCGGCTCGCTACGCTTCGACGGCCGGCCCGTCCGCTTCGAGAACGTCGAGGACCACGCCCGCGCCTTCGGCTTCCCCTCGAACCACCCCGAGATGGAGAAGCTGATCGGCGTCGCCATCTGGGCCAACGGTGAAGTCCGCGGCGCTCTTTACGTCACCGATCGCCGCGACGGCCGCATGTTCGACGACCACGACGAGCGCCTCCTCCTCACCCTCGCCGAGCACGCCTCGAAGATCGTCGAGACGGAGTGGTACTAGGCCCCATCCCGGTCCGTTAGACTGCTGTCAGTATGAACGGCCTGTTCGACCGAAGCCGTCTGACCATCCTCGGCCTGTTCGCCATTGCCGCCGCCGTCGTGTTCGCGGCTGTGACGGTGCCGGATCCGGATCAGCCAGAGTTCGTTGGCCCCGACTGGAACCCGTGTCAGCAGGTCTTCAACCTGGAGTCGTCCGAGAGCCGTCTGGGCTGGTTCTTCGCTCAGACGAACTTCCCGAGCGAACTGGTAGCGCTCGGCTCCGGTCCGTCTCAGAACTGCTCCTACGGCTTCGGTCCGGGCGATCAGGACTTCGCCGTCCACTTCGTCTTCTTCGAGGGTGAAGGAGATGCACGTCACGAGGCGGTGTGGTGGCTCCTCTACCAACCGTGGGAAGACCCGTACCAGTACGGATCGCGCCTCCGGCAGATCGGCGGCGGGGATGTCGAGTACTTCGACGGCTACGTCGTCGCCTTCAGCCCGGACGCGAGCGACGAGATTCGCGAGGCCGCTCGAACCGCTCCCGACACTGATATCTGGTCAGTGATGTACGAGCGGGCCGGCGACTACTGGGCCACGCTGCCGCGCTGACAACGTGCCTCCATCGGGCGCTAGCTCGCGAGGTACTCCTCGAACCACTCGACGGACTTCATCCACGAGTCCATCGCGGCCGCTTCGTGATACGCCGGTCGTGTGTCGTTGAAGAACGAGTGCTCCGCGCCTGGGTACACCTTGATGTCGTTCGGCACGCCCTGCTCCTCGAGCGTCGCGCGCAGCATGTCCACCTGATCGACCGGGATCCCGGCGTCCTCGCCGCCGTACGACCCCAGCACCGGTACCGTGATCGTCGCGATCTGCTCCGCCGAGGGCATCCCACCCCCGTAGTACACGTGCACGGCGTCCACATTCGAGGTCGGTCGAATCGCCGTCGCCAGTGTCAGCCCGCCGCCCATGCAATAGCCGACGCACCCGACCTTCGCGAGGCCCTGCTCCTCTTTCATCCAGGCGATCGCGGTGTCGATCTCCTGCGCCGCGATGTCGCGCTCCATCGCCATCGCCAGCTTGCGCGCCTCGTCCGGCTCGGTCGCCGCCTGCCCGTGGTAGAGGTCGGGCGCGAACGCCAGGTAGCCCGCGGCCGAGTACCGGTCCGCGATCTCCTTGATGTCGTCCGTCAGCCCCCACCACTCCTGGATCACGATTAGGCCGGCTGTGGGCTCCTCGTCGTCGGGCTCCGAGAGGTACCCCGCGATCTCGAGACCGCCATGTTCAATCGTGAAATCCGGCATCGGTGCTCCCCGTGGTGGTCACGGCCCGTCCGGCCCGCGCTCGGCAGAGTATAGCCACCACGCCGGTCGTTACTGCCGCAGGAAGTCGGGGATCTCGAAGTCCAACACCGCTCGGTCGCCCGCGCCGATCCCGCGCTCCTCGAACCAGCCCGCCGGCGCCTCGATCGCGTAGCGGTACTCGGCGCCGGGGCCGCGCGTCTCCAACGACTCCGCCTCCAGCGTCAGGATCTCCACGATCATCCCGTCGCCGTCGACGAACGCGATCGACAGGTCGTAGTACGTGTTCCGCATCCAGAACGACTGCGTCGTCGGTTCGGCGTACCAGAACAGCATCCCGCGCTCGCCCAGTTCGAGGCGGCCCGACAGCCCGATGCCGTACTCGCTCCGGCCCGGCACCTCGATCGGCAGCACGTGCTCGCTGCCGTCACCCGCCGTCATCACCGCCAGCGGCAGCTCGCTCGCCGGGATCGACGCCGTCGAGGCCACCGGCTCATCCGGGCTCGCCGTCACCACCACGTGCGGCGTCGCCGCCGCGGTCGCTGACGCCGTCGCCGTGCCACCCCCCGAGGGCTGCCCCGCCCCCTCAGTGGGCGTTCCCCCGGTCGGCGTCCCCTCCGTCGGTGCCCGCGTAAACGCCGGCACCGGCGTCGAGTTCGCGGGGTCATCGTCACCGCAGGCGACAGCAGCGAGCGCCAGCACGGTCACCGCGGAGAGAACCCAGAGCGCCGCCGAATTCACCGATCGAGCGTAGCCCGGATCGCGCTCACTGCCGCGTTGACACGATCCGCGTGCCGCTGCGACGCTCCTTCCGTGGCAGATCACGAGGCCCTGACGCTCGCCCTCGAACTCTGGCCGGCTGCCCGCGACCGCGGCGCGGTCGACGACCCGAGCGCCCTCGATCGCCTGCTCGACACCCTCGGACAGCCGGGGGCCGTCGGCCACGACTGCGGCCTCCGCTCCACCTTCGCCTGCTTCGCCCCCGACGAGGACGCCGCCCTCACGCTCCCGACCGGCGAGGAGACCACCACCGACGAGGAGGCGCGGTTCATCGCGCACGTCCTCGTCACCCGCACCCTCCTCGCGGCCGGCCTCCACGTCGACCAGCGCGTGACCAACGCCATGGCCTCGGCCTACGCGCTCTCGTGGACCGCGTCGGGCGGCCGCTACGGCCAGACCCCGCTCGCGCTCGCCACCTCGCTCTGGCTCGTCGCCCTCGACCCGATCAGCATCTCCGACCGCCCGATCGCCATCGACTGGGACTACCCCTGCTTCCAGGACCCCGAGCGCTGGGACCTCGACTACCGCCTCTTCTCCCACTACGACATCCGCGAGAACGCGATTGACTGGTCTGTCTACGCCAGCGGCTCCCCCGACCGCCGCGAAGGCTGCTCGATCTACTCGATCGTCGAGCCACTTCTCCGCATGAACGAAGACAACCGCGTCCGCATCGCCCTCGGCACCTACGCCCAGGCCCAGGACGCCGCCGCCGAATCCGCCCCCGCCGCCGCCATGCTCGAACGCGGCCGCATCGCCGCCATGCTCCAGGGCAACGTCGACCTCAACGACAACAGCTAGACACCCCCGACCCGTAGCTCGGCTGCGTTGGCGGTCTCGTCGCCTTCGGGCCCGACAGCCCTCGCTTGAGGTCCGAGAGTGAGATCCGGTCGAAATGAACGGGGGAGCCGTGCGGTCGTCCCGAAGGGCTCGCCGCAGGCGAGAGACCGCGCGGCGACCCCTTCATTTCGACAAAGGGCGGGCGGGTGGGCCTTCCGGCGAAAACGGACGCGGGCGAAGCCCGCGCCCCCATCTCCGGCGCGCGCCCGCCGCGCGCCCCGGCGGAGCCTCCGAGGGCGCCCCTAGCCCTCGTCGACCTCCTGCTGCGCCACCTCGGTGATGTGCGCGTACACCTCGAGGAGCTCTCGGTCGTCCGGCCCGGCCATGTCCGGAATGTGATACCCGAAGAACGCATCAACCACGCTCTTGTGATCGTCGATCACGTAGTCCGGGAACACGTGCACGTCGTACGTCTTCAACCGCTCGTGGTGATCCTCGAGCGGCTTCAGGAAGTAGTCCTCGACGAACTCGTCCAGCTTGTGCCGGCGCATGTCCCAGCGGCGGATCCCCACGCCGGACCACACGTAGATCGTGTGCCCGTCCTCGCGCAGCTTCGTGAACACCTCGTGTGCGTGGTTCCGCAGCTTGCCGTCCCACATGATCAGCGTGTTGTCCACGTCGAAGAAGACGTTCAGTTTTCGCATCGTCCTGCTCTCGTCCCCTTCGCCGGAACCGCCGGTTGGGCCGCTACCCGCGTACGTGCTCCGCGAGGAACGTACCGACGATTCGGTTGAACGTCTCCGGGTCCTCGAAGTAGACGGAGTGCCCGCACCCCGCCACCTCCTCGTACCGCGACCCCGGCACAATCTCATGGACCTGCCAAATGATCTCGGGCGGCGTCAGCCCATCTTCGCTACCCACGAGGAACAGCGTCGGAACCGTCAGCCCCGCCACCGCCTCCTTCGTCGGCGCGTTCGGGTCATCCGACTGCGCCGCGCGCGGGGGGTTGAGGTCAAAGATCTGCCGGTACAGGAACGTCCCCGCGGCGTTTCGCGCCTGGAACGCACTACCGAGGGCGCGCGCGGTCAGCGGCGCGTTCGCGTCGGACTGCCGTTCGCGGATCGCCGCCACCTGCTCGAGTAGCTCCGGCCAGTTGAAGAACCCCCAGGTGTCGGCCATCACCAGCGCCGACACCCGCTCCGGCCGCCGTACCGCGAACCCGAGCGCCGACCGTCCGCCCATCGACTGCGCGACGAGCGCCGCGCGCTCGATCCCCAATTTGTCGAGCAACGCCTCGAGGTCATCGACGAACCGCTGGCTCCCCTCGCCCGACGGATCGAGCGAGCGGCCGAACCCTCGGTGGTCGATCGAGATGCAGCGGTAGGTCTCCCGGAAGATCGGCACCTGCTGCCACCACGACACGTGGTTCCCGCCGGCCCCGTGCAGGAACACGACCGTCTCGTCATGCTCGTGCGGGTTCTGCTCGTCGTAGAACAGCTCGATCCCGTTGATCGCCGCGCTCGGCATCGCTAGCTCCCCTCCGCTGGCGCCTCGCCCGGAGCCTCGTCAGGCGGCGGCGTGACACAGGACGTGAATGTGAACGCGAACGCCGCGAGCCCGTCCGCGTCGGTCTCCAGCATCAGCGAGTGCCGTTCCACGTCGTGGTCCCGCACGAGGTTGTACATCCTCGGCACGTCCACGCGCACCACGCCGTCGGTCACGTCCTCCCCGGCCGTCGCCGCGATCGGCGCCCCATCGAGGAACACGCGCAGCTCCCCGGTCTCGCCCGTGATCGGTGGGTGCAGCACCAGGTTGAGGTCCGCCGCCATGTAATCGAGGTGCATCCGGCTTGTCTTACGTGCCCCGTACGGCCGCGCCGCGCTCTCCCCCTGGAGAATCCAGTCCCCCTCGAAGTAGAGCATCCCCTCCACGTGCTTCCTGGGGTCGACGTACGTCGCCGGCTGGTCCGGCGCGATCCCCAGCACGTTCCCGATCGCCCCGCGCTGCAGGCCGCAGTAGAGCTCCGGCGTCACGCGGTAGCAGACGGCCCCCGGGGCATCCTCAGCGCGCACCGGCTCCATGATCTCCGGCAGCGCCGCGTCGAACCCCTCCTGCTGGGACAGCAGCGCCTGGATCAGCTGCTCGGACTCCCCGTAGGCGCCTTCGCCGTAGTGACGCGCCTGGATCTTCCCCTCGACGTTGATGAAGTACTTCGCCGGCCAGTACTTGTTGGCGAAGGCCTGCCAGATCTTCAGGTCGGCATCCAGCACCACCGGGTACTCGATCGCCTGCGCCGCGATCGCCCGCTTTACATGCTCGGGGTTCTTCGCGAATGAGAACTCCGGCGTGTGCACGCCGACGATCTGCAGCCCGTGCTCCGCGTAGCGCCGGTGCCACTCGGTCACGTAGGGCAGCGTCCGCAGGCAGTTCACGCAGGTGTAGTCCCAGAAGTCGATCAAGACCGGCTTGCCGGAGCCTCGGATCGTCACCGGGTCGCCCTGCAGCCACTCGCCGCCCTCGAGCTCCGGCGCGTAGACCGGCCCGCGTTCCTCCTGCGTCATGCGAACCCCCGCTGCTTGCTCGCGAACACCGAGGCGGATCCGCCTCGCCTCCGGCCCTAGTCGCGCTCCTCGAGGTACCCGTCGATCAGATCGAGGGCAACCAGCGCCGCCTGCCGCATCGTCGCGACCCGCTCGCCCTCGAACAGGTGCCGCTCCGCCCGTTCCACCCCGTCCGCCACGAGGCCAATGTAGTACAGCCCGCCCGGCCGCTCGCTGTTCTGCGTCGGGCTCGCGATCCCTGACTCCGCCACCGCCAGGTCGACCCCGAACGCCTCCCGCGCACCGCGCGCCATCGCCAGCACGGTCGGCTCCGCGACGGAGCCGTGCTCGCGCAACGTCTCCTCCGGCACCCCCAGCAACGAGGTCTTCGACCCGCCCCCGTACGCCGTGATCCCGCCGATGAACACCTTCGACGCCCCGGGCACCGAGGTGACCGCGAACCCCACGAGGCCCCCAACGGTCGACTCCGCGGTCGCCATCCGCAGCCCGCGCTCGGTCAACCGTGCGACGGTCTGCGCAGCTCGCGCGTGCAGCTCCCCGAACCCGAGTTCGTCAGCCACTCGGGTAGCCGTCGGCCGCCTGGATCGCCTCGATCTGTTTCAGGTGATCGGTGTCGTGAATCCGGTTGAACAGGAACCACTCGCGCGCGTTCAGCTCGCCGAAGCTCGAGTGCGGCGAGGTCATCTGCAGGTTCACGATCCCCGGCAGCCGCTCCGGCAGCGACGCCAGCTTCACCGAGTGCTCGACGAGGTGCGATCGCAGCCGCTTGAACGACGTCGGCATCTTCGTCGCCGGCCGCTCCTCGCGCTCGTCCTCGCCGCGCCCGGCCGCGAGGTCTTCGATCAGCTGCAGCGTGCCGCGCGAGACGGCGAGCACGTGCTCGACCACCTGGCGGGTGCTCCACTCGTCCCCGCCCGGCGACCAGTCGGCCTGTTCGTCGCTGACGCGGTCGATCACCTGCAGCAGCGCGCCGCGCTCCGCGATCATCCGTGGCCAGAGATCGATCCAGTCGCGCTTCCCGGCTTGGTCGACCAGGTAGCCGCGAACCCGCTGCTCCTCCTCGCTCAGCTCGCGAGCCTCGGACGGTTGGGACGCCTCGGTCGTCATCTCTCGTGCTCCTACTTCGAGCGTCCGACGATCCGGGACGTCGCCCGCCCGAACCGTGCCATGTGGTCGGCGCCCCCGCGCAGCACGAGGTCGGCCTGCGCCTCGAGCCCGTGCGCGTCGCCGCCGCTCGCCGCCGCGTTGATCACCTGCTTCGCCCAGCGCGCCGCCAGCGGCGAAGCCGCCGCTACCTGCGTCGCCAGCTCCACCGCCGTCGCCTCGATCTCCTCCGAGGGCACCACGCGGTTCACGAGGCCCAGCCGCAGCGCCTCCTCCGCCTCCACCACCCGCGAGGTGAAGATCAGCTCCTTCGCCAGCACCGGCCCCACCAGCGGCGTCAGGTCTGCGGCCCCCACGACCAGCCCGTAGTCCGACCCTGGGAACCGCATCTTCGAGCGGTCCGACATCACCCGCAGATCGCACCCACACGCCAGCAACGCGCCCGCCCCGTAGGCCGGCCCATCGATCTTCGCGATCGTCGGCTTCTCCGAGGACGCCACCCGCGACGCCGCATCGTGCGACGGGTTGAACCGCCGGTCGCCGGCCTCGGCCGCCGCCAGCGCCTCACCCATGTCCGCCCCGGCGCAGAACGCCCCGTCGGTCCCCTCGATCAGGATCACGTGGACCGCGTCGTCCGCATCCATCCGCTCCATCCCCTCGAGGATGGCCCGCGCCAGTGGCTCGTTGAGCGCGTTCCGCTTGTCCGGCCGGTTCAACCGCAACCGCCCGATCCCATCCTCGACCGAGGTGACCAGCACGTTGTCATCGCTCATTGAGTTCGCCTCTTCCCGTCGCGCCAGTATGCGCCATCAACAACGAACGCTTCGCCCATCGCCCCCGACCCCGACCAGCGGGCGATGTCGTTTCGATAGCCCGAGCTATCACACACCCTTGCCCGATCGCACCGAGCACCCGGAACTCGTGACGCCAGCTGCGATCATGGCAACGAAGAGCCTCGACTCTGGCTGGCGCAGCCCGGTCAGTCGCCGAAGCCCCACTGCTCATCGGAGCATCGTTCAGCCCCAGCGAGTTCATCGGGTTCGTTCGGTGGGGCGAACGACGCTCAGGTGGCTGTGTTGGCCGGTGCCCCCGATCCCAGCGCGACCGCGAAGCGCGTCGCGGCCGGGGGGTCGTCGGGGGCTTGCCCCCGAAAAGAAATA